>NZ_JBICUB010000024.1:0-81456 GCF_043197935.1 Micromonospora sp. NPDC048930 | reverse complement strand
CGTAGACAACTCTGATGATCGATTCCCGTGCCTGCTCGCTACATCGGAGTACCCGCCTGTCCGTATCTTGGATGCCTACTGCCGGTCGCTCTAAGCCGGGCGCTGCGCCGGCTGGCGGCGGCCGGGGTGCGCCCGGGGCGGGCGCTGGACGTCGGCGCGGCCGGCGGCGGCAACACCCGGGTGCTGCGGGCGCACGGCTGGCGGCCGCTCGCCCTGGAGTACAGCGCGGAGGGCGCCGGGGTGGCCCGGGAGCGCGGTCTGGCGGTGATCCGGGCCGACGCCCGGCACCTGCCGGTCCCCTCGGCCAGCCTGGGCCTGGTGGTCGCCTTCGACATCCTGGAGCACTTCGACGAGGACCACCTCGCCGCCGCCGAGATCCGTCGGGTCCTGCAGCCGGGCGGCACGGCGCTCATCGCGGTGCCGGCCGACATGCGGCTCTGGTCGGCGCACGACGTCGCGGTCAGGCACGTCCGCCGCTACGACCGTGCCGGGCTGCGCGCCGTGGTGGAGAAGGCCGGCCTGGTCGTCGACGAGCTGTGGAGCTGGAACGTCCTGCTGCGGCCGGTGGCCGCCTGGCGGCGCCGGCGGTCGACCGGCAGCGACCTGGACGCCCCGCACCCCGTGGTGAACCTCGGCCTGCGCACGGTCGTGACGGCCGAGCGGTACCTGCCGGTGCGGAGCCTGCCCGGCGTCTCGCTGATGCTGCGCGCCCACCGCCCGGCCTGACCGGCCGGTAAACGGGTCCGCGCCGACCACCAAGATCTACTAGCATCCCTGGACCACCGTCGAACAGGACGGCACGGAAGCAGGAGGAACGGGGATGCTGCGACGTACCGCGACGGCCGTGCTGGCCGCACTGATCCTTGCCGGGACCGCCGGCTGCGGCGACGAGCAGCCGCGGGCCACCGCGAGCCCGTCGGCGTCGCCGAGCCCGACCGCCTCGCCGGTGGTCGCCGGCCCGCCCTGGTACGACGAGGTCGCCCCGGCCGCCGCGGCCGGGGAGATCGGCGACAAGGCGAGCCCGTGCCCGATGGAGCTCATCTTCTCGGTGCCGGCGAAGTGGCGGGCGAAGGCGGTGAAGAACGGCCGGGACGCCGCCATCGGCCGCGCGGTGCCGGTCTGCGAGATCGACGCCAAGCCCGCCGGTCACCTCGGCTTCCTCCGGGTCTGGAAGGCTGACGGGCGCGGCAGCCAGCAGGAGGTCATGGACAAGTTCCTCGACGTGTACGGCGAGGCCACCGGCCGGCAGTACCGCCGGACGAAGGCCGGACCGCTCGACTCCTTCGAGGCGACATTCGTCGGGCCCACCGGCACCCACGAGCGGGCGATCCTGGTGTCGACCATCTGGGGGCGGTTCCTGCTGACCCTGGGCGGGGCGGACGACGCGGAGCACCAGGCCATGCTGCCGGCGTACCAGCTGGCCAAGCAGACCGCGAAGAACAACCGGAACTGGGAGTGACCCGCGCCGGCTGAGCCGGTGGACCAGCCCGCACGAGCGGGCGTCGCGGGTGCGTCCGGCCCGCCGGGGGCGGGCCGGACGGACCAGGTCAGCGGGGCGAGGGCACCGCCTCCCGGGCCAATGTGAGCGCGCCGAGCAGCGCGGCGTCGTCGGCGAACCGGGAGAGCACCACGTCGGGCCGGTGCGGCAGCACCTCGGTGAGCCGGCCGACCAGCATCCGGCGGATCAACGCGCTGCGGGTCACCCCGCCGACCAGCACGACCCGCTGCGGGTCCAGCAGCAGGCAGCAGGTGACCAGGTGCCGGGCCACCTCGTCGACCCGGGCGGCCAGCGCGTCGCGCGCCGGCCCGGGCTGCTCCGCCGCGGTGGCGAGCCCGGCGGCCCCGCCCGGCACCCCCAGATCCTCGGCGAGCCGGTCCAGGGCCCGGCCGGAGAAGTCCAGCTCCAGCATGGTCCCCGGCCAGGGGCCGCCGGCCACGGCGTACCCGATCTCGCCGGCCGCGCCGCGGTGACCGGGCAGGACCCCGCCCCCGATCGTCACGGCCGCCGCCACGCCGGTGCCGATCCCCACCACGAGCCCGGGGTCGGTGTCGCGCAGCGCGCCCAGCCGCAGCTCGGCCAGGGCGGCGGCGTTCAGGTCGTTGTCCACCGCCACCCGGGTCACGTCGAGCGCCTCCCGGACCGCGTCGGCCAGCCGCAGCCGTTCCCAGCCGGGCACGTTGGGGGCCAGGTCGATGCCGTCCGGGCGGACCACGCCGGGCGAGGCGACCCCGGCGGCGACCAGCCGGCCACCGACGCCGGCAACCAGCTCCCCGGCGAGGTCCAACGCCCGTTCCAGCGCCTGCGGCGCGCCCCGGTCGGCGTACGTGGGGACCCGCCGCTGGACCAGCAGCCGTCCCTGCGCGTCGGCCACCCCGACGGCCATCTTGGTGCCGCCGAAGTCGATGCCGAGCAGCAGTCCGTCGGTACGGGTGCCGGCGACCGGAGGCCCCGAGAGCCGCACGCTCACCGGGCCACCAGCTCGGCGGCGACCGCGTCGAGCGCCTCGTCGGCCCGGTGGAGGCGGTCGCGCACCGCCGCCAGCCGGTCGGCGGTCGCGTCGAACGCGACGCGCAGCGTACCCACCTGGGCGCGCACCGCGGCGGCGCCGGGGCCGTCCGCCTGAACCCGGTTCAGGACCAGGTCGGGACGGACGGCGGCGGCGATCAGGTCCCCGACCGCAGCGTCGTCGAGCGGACCGGCGAGCCCGTCGGCGGCGGCCCGGACGCCCTCGGCGGTCCAGGTGTCCGGCGCGCCGGCCCGGACCAGCCGGCCGACCACCGAGTGGGCGGCCCGGAACGGGACGCCGTGCCGGGTCAGCGCGTCGGCCGCCGCGGTGGTGGTGGCGCCGGAGGCGACGATCTCCTCCCGGCTGGGCGGGGACAGCGGCGCGATCTCGGCGAGGAAGCCGCCGACCAGGGCGAAGAAGCGCGCTGCCCGATCGTTGCTCTCCCAGAGCCGGACCTGGACGTCGGTGGTGGCGTTGTTGGAGTCCTCCCACCAGGCGGCACCCACGTTGTTCAGGACCGAGGCGGCGTCCGCTGCGGCCGCGCCGGCGTACGAGACCAGATGCTCCAGCACCACCGGGTTGCGCTTCTGCGGCATGATGCTGCTGCCCTGGGTGAAGTCGGCCGGGGTGGTGACCCAGTTCCAGCTCAGCCAGTCCATCAGGGTGCGGGCCAGCCGCGCCCCGGTCGCCAGGGCCTGGGCGTTGAGCGTGCCGACCCGGACCAGGTGGTCGGCGCCGGCGACGGCCTCGTAGGAGTTGGTCACCAGGCCGGCGAAGCCGAGCAGCTCCGCCACCCGGGCCGGGGCGATCTCCAGGTCGGTGCCGGCGAACGCGCAGGAGCCCAGCGGCGAGATGTTGAGCTGGTCGATCAGGTCGGCGTAGGCGGCCGCCTCGCCGGCGAGCGCCTCGGCGTACCCCGCGAGGGCGTGTCCGATGGTGGTGGGCTGGGCCGGCCGGCGGTGGGTGTAGCCGGTGATGACCACGTCCGCGTACCGATCGGCCCGGTCGAGCGCGGTCCGCCCGGTGGCGAGCACCCGGTCCAGCACGCCGAGCAGCTGGTCGCGCAGCAGCATCCGGAACACCCCGGCGTCCAGATCGTTGCGACTACGGGCCATCTGCACGTCCAGCTCGGACGTCGGGATGCCGCACGCCGCGGCGAGCCGCTTCTCCAGCAGGTAGTAGGTGTCCTCGAAGCTGCCGTCGTACGCCGGCGCCGGAGTCGTGTCGGCGCGCAGCTCGGCCAGCCCGCGCAGCAACCGGGCGCCCCGCTCGGCGGGGATCAGCCCCTGCTCGGTCAGCATCACGACGTGCGCCTGGCTGGCGCGCACCATCGCCGGGTAGAGGTGGCCGACGTGGTGGTCGTACGTGGGCGCCAGGTGGTGCCGCTGGTAGGTGGTCAGCATCGCGGTTCCTTACTTCCTTCCAGGCCGGGGCTCGGACGCGGCGCCCGTCGCCCCGGGTTGCGGCCGGTCAGTCGGTCAGGCCGAGCAGTCGTTCGGCGTTGCCGGCGAAGATCGCGCGGAGGTGGTCGTCGGGCAGGCCCAGCTCCCGGCAGACCCGCAGTTGGTCGTCGAGGTAGCGGGTGACGTAGCCACGCGGGAACCAGGACGAGTCACTGCCGAAGACGATCCGGTGCGGGCCGATCGTCTCGTAGCAGCGGCGGAAGAGGTCCTCCAGCGTCAGCTTGTACGGCATCCAGCGCACCCACTGGTTCGAGCCGGACGTGTCGACGTGGATGTTGGGGCAGCCCCAGGCGGCGAAGAAGAGCTCCTGCACGTACTGCACGCCGAAGTGCGGCACCACCACGGCCAGCTCCGGGAAGCGGCGGGCCATCCGGGCCAGCTCGTCCGGGCCGCCGTACCGGCCGATGCTGAGGCCGCCGGCGCTGCCGTAGTGGCCGATGTGGATCAGGACGGGCACGCCGAGGCGCTGGGCGGTGCCCCAGAGCGGATCCAGGTCCTCGTGGTCCAGCGGGCCGCGCAGCAGCGGGGCGAACAGCTTCAGCCCGCGCAGGCCGCGCTCGGTCACCGCGCGCTCCAGCTCGCCCGCGGCGTCCGGGCCGTACGGATCGTGGTGGGCGAAGCCGAGCAGCAGATCCGGGTGGCGGTCCACCACGTCGGCGAGGGTGTCGTTGCCGCCGCCGGTGACGAAGACGGCCCGGCGGACGTTCACCGCGCGCAGCTCCTCGGCCCAGCGGTCCGCCTCGTCCTGCCAGCGCTCGGCGGGCGGTTCCGGGGCGGGGAAGCCCCACGCCTGGCGCCACTGCCGGGCGTACGGAGCCGAGCCCGCGGCCCGTACCGCCCGCTCGTGCTCGCCGCCCGGGTGCATGCCGGCGGCCTGCTCGCAGGCGTGGATCGTCTCGTCGGCACCGATCCGGAAGTGCAGGTGGAAGTCGACGACGTCCAGTCCTCGGTCGACGGTCATGACTCTCCCCCGGTCGGCAGCGGGTCGGCGGTGGGCGGGGACGGCGCCGGGGCGGCCACCCAGGCGGCCACGATCTCCCGCAGCCGCTCCACGGCGAGCGCGCGTACCCTCCGGCCGGCCTCCTCGCTGGCCAGCGAGACGTGCCCCGACCAGCCCTGCCAGGGGTCGGGGCGGGACTCGACCAGCACGTACGGATGGCTCACCGGCAGCTTGGGTCGCGGCGGCAGGTCGGCGGCGGCGGCCAGACGTACCGCGCCGGGGTCGAAGCCGAGCACGCCGGAGGTCTCGTACGCGCCGCCGTGCCCCCGGGCGGGCGGCTCGCCGAAGATGTCGGCGGTCTCCGCCGGGGTGACCAGCTGGAACCAGTTGACCAGCAGCAGGCTGGCGGTCCTCCGCCCGGAGACCCACTCCATGGCGGCCCGGACGGTGGACATGTTGGCGTCGTGGCCGTTGACGACCAGCAGCCGGGGGAATCCGGCCGCGACGATCCCGTCGATCACGTCGGCGAGGTAGCCGACCGCGATCTCCGGTCGGATCGCGACCGTGCCGGGCCAGGGTCGGGTCTGCCCCGGGCAGGCGGCGTAGGCGACCGCGGGGAAGAGCACGCCGCGCGGCCCGGGACCCTCGGCGGCGCTCTCCCCGGCGAAGCCCTCGGCGAGGATCAGGTCGGTGCCGAGCGGCAGGTGCGGGCCGTGCCACTCGACCGCGCCGACCGGGAGCACCGCGAAGTCCGCCGCCGCGGCGACGGCTGCCAGCTCGCCGCCGGGGATCCGGGCGGCGGGGAGCAGTCCGCCGCCCGCCGGCCACCGGTCGGTCACGCCGTCCACTGCGCCGCCTCCCGGTTGGCCCGGCCACCGTTCTCCAGCCGCCCGGAGATCACCATGACCACGAAGATCAGGACGACCTGGAGCATGCCGTACGCGGCGGCGGTGCCGACCTCGAACGAGTACATCCGGTTGTTGATCTCCACCGAGATGGGCGCGGTCTCCGAGGTGTAGATGAGCACCGAGGCGACGAACTCGCCGACCCCGTGCACGAAGGCGAGCAGCGCCCCGGCCAGCACCCCCGGCAGCATCAACCGCAGGGTGACCGTCCCGAACGCCCGCCACCAGGAGGCGCCGAGGTTGCGGGCCGCCTCCTCCAGCGACGGGTCGAGCTGGGCCAGCGTCGCCGAACTGGACCGGAAAACGAGCGGCAGGAACCGCACGAAGTACGCCAGCGGCATGATCCAGAAGGTGCCGATCAGGACCTGCCCGAAGCTGAACGCGTTGCCGGTGCTGAACGCCGAGATCAGGTTGATCGCCACCACCGTGCCGGGCAGCGCCCAGGCCAGCATGACCGCCACGTCGAGCAGGCCACGGCCGCGGAAGTTCAGCCGGCGCACCGCGTACGCGATGAGCACGCCGACCACGACGCAGCCGACGGTGGCGATCAGGCTCATCTGCAGCGAGTTGACGATCGGCCGGTACGCCTCCGGGTCGGAGAAGATCGTGACGAAGTTCTGCGTGGTGTACGCCGAGGGGATCACCTCGGTGGTCCAGGAACCGTCCTGCGAGAAGGCCACCAGTGCGATCGTCCCCACCGGGGCGAGCAGCACCACGGTGGCGAGCACCGAGGCGAGCAGGGCCAGCCAGCGGCCGAACGGGTTGGTGATCTCGCGGCGGTGCGCCGCGATGCCCTTGGACTGGGACCGGTAGCTGCGCCGCCCCTCGTACCAGCGCATGCCGAGCAGGAACAGCACCGACACCACGCCGAGCACCGAGGCGTACGTGGAGGCCATCGGCAGGTCGCCGTTGGTGCGGTTGATGTAGATCTGCATGGTCATCGTCTGGTCCACCCCGAACAGCAACGGAGCGGTGTACGACGCCAGCGACGTCATGAAGACCAGCAGCGAGGCGGAGACCAGCGCCGGGGTGAGCATCGGCAGCAGCACCGTGCGCCAGACCCGGACCCGGCCGGCGCCCAGGTTGTACGCGGCCTCCTCCACCGACGGGTCCATGCCGACCAGCGCGGCCGAGGTGGCCAGGTAGAAGAACGGGTACATGGTGAAGGTGTGCACCACCAGCACCCACGCGATGCCGCTGAACGGCAGCACCGGGCTCTCCGTGCCGAACAGGTGCTGAAGCCCGCGCGGCAGGATGCCGGTCTCGCTGTAGAGCAGCTGGAACGAGATCGCCCCGATCAGTGGCGGCAGTGCCGCCGGCACCAGGATGATGGCCTCGATCAGCCGGCGGCCCGGGAACGAGAAGCGCTTGAGCAGGAACGCCATCGCCACCCCGACGATGCCGCAGAGCAGCACGCTGGCCGCCGAGATCACCAACGAGGTGACCAGCGCGGACCGGGCGACCCCGTCGCCGGTGAGGAAGGTCGTGTAGTTCGCCGGGCCGTCCACTCCGACGCTCTCGGCGAAGGTGGCGAACATCGGCTGGACGACGTACCCGAAGAGGATCAGCGCCAGCGGGAAGACCAGGACGTACGGGAACCAGGGCGAGTTGGCGCCGGCGGTGAGCCGCCGGGACCGGCGGGGCCGCGGCGGCGCCGGTTCCCCGGTGGCCGGCGGGATGGTGGCCGCGCCGGGGGTGGCCGGGATGGTGCTCATGGGCGCACCACCCACATCCGCTCACCAGGCAGCCGCAGCCCGACCTGGTCGCCGACGGCGAGTCCGGCGGGGACGTCGATCGCCGCGACCTGCACCGGCTCGCCGGCCACGTCGACCACCAGGTTGGTGGCCATGCCGGTGAACTCCAGCTCGGCCACCCGCCCACTGACGGCGCCGGTCTGGGTGGCCGAGGTGAGCCCGATGTGCTCGGGCCGCACGGAGACCAGCGCGACGCCGCCCTCGCGCAGCCCGTGCCCGGCAGGCGCGGCCACGGCCACCTGGTCACCGCCGGGCAGCGCCACGGTGACGGTCTCCGGGCCGGCTGCGGCCACGGGCAGGCTGAGCACGTTGCTGCGGCCGATGAACCGGGCCACGAACGCGTTGGCCGGCCGGTGGTAGATCTCCTGCGGCGCGCCGATCTGCTGGACCCGGCCGGACTCCATCACGGCGATCCGGTCGGACATCGCCATCGCCTCGGCCTGGTCGTGCGTGACGTAGATGGAGGTGGTGCCGGCCTCCCGCTGGATCCGGCGGATCTCGACCCGGGTCTCCTCGCGCAGCTTGGCGTCCAGGTTGGACAGCGGTTCGTCGAGCAGCAGGGTGCGGGGCCGGATGACCAGGGCCCGGGCCAGCGCGACCCGCTGCTGCTGGCCGCCGGAGAGCTGGTCGATGCGGCGGTCGCCGTACCCGGCGAGGTGTACCTGGCCCAGCGCCTCCTCGACCCGCCGCCGGGACTCGGCCCGGCCGACCCTGCGGATCTTCAGGCCGTACGCGACGTTCTGCGCGACGGTCATGTGCGGGAAGAGCGCGTAGTTCTGGAACACCATGCCGGTGTCGCGCTTGTTCGGTGGCCGGTGGGTGACGTCCTCCTCGCCGAACCGGATCCGCCCCGAGGTGGGGAAGTAGAAGCCGGCCACCATGCGCAGGGTGGTGGTCTTGCCGCAGCCGCTCGGTCCGAGCAGGGTGAAGAACTCCCCCGCGGCGATCCTGAGGTCGACGTCGTCGACGGCCGCGGTGTCGCCGGCGCGCGCGAAGCGCTTGCTCACCGACTCCAGCGTGACATCGATCATGATGTCTCTCCTTGCGTCCGGTACCGGGTCCGACCGGTGGTGGGTGGGGCCAGACCCGGTCTGGCGGTGCGTACGAGAGGCGGGGTGCCGGGCACGGTCACGCACCCGGCACCCCGGAAGGATCAGCCCTTGTTCTTGATCTGGCTGTTCCAGTGGTTGATCCACTCGGTCTCGTGCTTGCCGACCACGTCCCAGTTGACGTCCAGCGGCTTGAGGTTGAGCTGGGTCAGCCACTCCGGCTTCTGGGCGATGTCCACGGCCGGGATCTGGTAGTAGTCCTTGGCCAGGTCGGCCCGGAGCGAGTCGTCGAAGAGGAACTCGATGAACTTCTGGGCGCCGGCGGTGTTGCCGCCCTTGACCGTAGCCAGACCGTCGACCAGGACCGGGGCGCCGGAGGCCGGCATCACGTACCCGAAGGGCATGTTGGACTGGTTGGCCTGAAGCAGGATGTCCTGCAGGTTCCAGGCGCTGAGGACGCCCTGCTGGCGGGACATCTTCAGGTAGAGGTCGGTCGGGTTGGCCGCGTAGGCGCCGGTGTTGGCGTCGAGCTTCTTCAGCCAGTCGTAGCCGGGCTGCGGGTTGCTGCCGTCCGGCGACTGCCGCTGGATCATCGAGGCGTAGATCGACCGCATCGTGCCGGAGGCCGCCACGTCACGGATGATGATCTTGTCCTTCCACTCCGGCTTCAGCAGGTCGTCCCAGTCCTTCGGGGCCTGCTCCGGGGTGAGGGCCTTGTTGTTGTACATGATGACCTCGGGCAGCAGGATCTCGCCGAACCAGCGGCCCTCGGGATCCTTGTACTTGGCGTCCATCTTGCCCGCGAACGACGGCTGCCAGGCGGCGAGCAGGTCCTCCGAGGCGCCGGCGGCCAGCCCCTGCTGGGTGCCACCCCACCAGACGTCGGCCTGCGGGTTGGCCTTCTCGGCCCGAACCCGCTCCAGGATCTCCTGAGCGCCGAGGTTGAGGACCTCGACCTTGCCCTTGTACTCGGGGTACTTGGCGGTGAACTTGTCGACGACGAAGTCGGCGACCTTCTTGTCGCGGGCCGTATAGATCGTCAGCTTCTCGGTGCTGCCGGTGGCCGCGTCGTTCGCGCCGCCGCCGCAGGCGGTGCCGGCGGCGAGGACGGCGGCGAGCGCTCCGGCGAGAAGAAGTCGACGTCTCATGGGGTACCTCCGAGGGGTGTGGGGGAACTGCGTTGTTCGGCGGGAAAGGTCAGGGGGTCGGCAGCAGGGTGGACAGTCCCGCGGCGGCGGCGGAGAGGGCGTAGCTGACCGCGCCGTGCAGCACGGCCCGGTCGCCGAGGACCGCCCGGCGGACCTCGGTCGGGCTGGGCGCGGCGGCCGACACCAGGTTCTGGAGCCGGTCGACCGCAGCGTCGTCCAGCTCGGCGGCGGCCCCGCTGAGCAGGACCCGGCCGGGGTCGACGACACAGGCGCAGGAGACGATGAGCCGGGACCAGGCGACCAGCACCTCGTCGAGGTACGCGGCGGCCCGGTCGTCGGCGGCGGCCAGCTCGACCAACGCCCGGACCGGCGACTCGGGACGGCGGCCCGGGGCCAGGGACACCACCTTCTCGGCGATCGCGCTCTCCGACCAGCGGGCCTCGAACGGGCCGATCCCGTCGTGCCCGCGGTCGGCCGGGTCGAGGGGCAGGAAGCCGACCTCGCCGGCCGCCCCGCCGGATCCCCGGCGGACCTGCCCGTCCAGCACCAGGCCGGCGCCGACGCCGTCGGCCACGTGCAGCAGGAGCAGATCGGCGACGTCCGTGCCCGCCCCGGCCGCGTGCTCACCGGCGGCCATCAGGTTCACGTCGTTGTCCACCACCACGGGTACGCCGAGCCGCCGCTGCACCGACTCCCCTACCGGCCTGGCCTCGACCAGGCCGACCGAGGGCGCGAGCCGGACCGCGCCCCCCGAGGAGACGCCCGGGGCGGCGATGGCGACCCCGCGCAGCGCGGGCAGGCCGTCGCCGGCCAGCTCGGGCACCGCCTTGCAGATCAGGTCGACGATGTCTCCGGTCAGCCGGACCGTCCGGTGCGCGACCACCGCGCCGTCGCTGTCGGCGATCTCGCAGCTGATCCGGGACGGCTCGAGCGAGACGGCGGCGACCAGTTCGGCGCGCGGGTTGAACTCCAGCATGGCCCGCGGCCGTCCGGCCCGGGACGCACCGGGCCCGCGCTCGATCAGGTATCCCTCGGCGATCAGGTCGCGGACCAGCGGGGTGAGCGTGGCCGGGCTCAACCCGGTGAGCTCGGTGAGCTCGGCACGGGAGAGCACCCGTACCTGTCGGGCGGCGGAGATCACGGAGAGCCGCTTGATCTCCTTCGACCGCTCCCGGCTCACCGGGCTCGTCGGTGGTGTCACCACGTCAGTCACACTTCCTTCCTACGGCGAACGAATTATTGAGTCAAGTAACGAAACGATCTCAGCCGACCAGGCGACCGGCGATAAGCAGCGGAAATGTCGACGAATCCGGCCGCGACCGGACAACGCTCCGCCGAGACCAGCAAGATCGGGAGGCACCATGACGGCCGACTTCGTTTCTTCCGCAAATTAAGAAAGATCTTGCACAGCATTGACGGCCCGTCGCGTCGGTCCCTAGCGTCACCGAGCGAAGGCCTTCCAGTGTGTACGGAGTCCCGCACCGCTGCGTACCCGGCGGCCCGGGCGCCGCCCGGCGTCCGCCGTCCCGCCGCCCATCACCCACCGTCCGAACGCGACCAGCACGTCGGCGCCCTCCTGCGTCCGATGTCGATGGCCGCTGCCCGGACCCGCCCAGACGGAAGGATCCGCATGCGACTCAAGGCGTTCCTCCTGCCCACGGCACTCGCCCTGGCCCTCTCCGGGGTCCCGGGCGTGGCCCTCGCCGCACCCGCGCCCACCCCGCCCGCCGGGAGCGTCGACCTCGACGTGCTCTTCGTCAGCGCCCACCCCGACGACGAGGCCGGCAGCCTCGCGACCCTCGGCCAGTGGAAGGAGAGGTACGGTGCCAAGGCCGGCGTCGTGACCATCACCCGGGGCGAGGGTGGCGGCAACGCGGTCGGCCTCGAGGAGGGCCCACCGCTCGGCATCATCCGGGAGCGCGAGGAGCGCACCGCGATCGGCCGGGCCGGGGTGGAGAACCTGTACAACCTGGACCGGGTCGACTTCTGGTACACCGCCTCGGCCCCGCTCTCCGAGCGGATCTGGGGACACGACGACACTCTCGGGCAGATCGTGCGGGTGATCCGGCAGACCCGTCCGGAGATCGTGCTGACGATGAACCCGTCGCCGACCCCGGGCAACCACGGCAACCACCAGCAGGCCGCCCGGTTCGCCGCGGAGGCGTTTCACGCCGCCGCCGACCCGAACGCCTTCCCCGAGCAGCTCTCGAAGGAGGGCCTGAAGCCCTTCCGGCCGGCGAAGTTCCTGCGTACGGGCGGCACCGGCAGCTCGTCCGCCGGACCGGCGTGCGCGTCGAGCTTCGTCCCGACGGTGCCGACCGACCAGGTCTTCGGCGTCTGGGAGGGCACCCCGAGCAGCACCGGGAAGACCTGGGCGGAGATCGAGGTGGACGCCCGCCGCGACTACGCCACCCAGGGCTGGGCGGGCACCGCCGCCGCCCCGACCGACCCGGCCAAGATCCGCTGTGACTTCTACACCCTGGTGGACAGCCGGGTCCCGTACGACCCGGCGGACACCTCCCCTGAGGCGATTCTGCGCGGCTCGGTGCTGCCCGCCGCGCCCGGCGGCCTACCCCAGGGCACCGAGCTCTACCTGACCACGGACCGCTTCGACCTCGCCCCCGGCGAGACCGTCGAGGTGACCGCGCACCTCCGGGCGCCCGGCAACCAGGCGCTGACCCGGCCGCGGATCGCCCTCCGGCTGCCCGAGGGCTGGACCGCCACCGGCTCCGGCACGCTCCTCGACGCGGTGCCCGCAGGCCAGGAGCGGACCGCCACCTTCACCGTCACCGTCCCGGGCACCGCCGGCACCAACCAGCAGCGGTTCGTCGGGGCGACTCTGGCCACCGGGCAGGGCACCGGCCGTACGGACCGGGCGGTACGGGTGGTCGCTGACGTGCGGGGCAGCCTGGAGCCGCTGCCCGAGGTGGGCATCTTCCGGGACTGGGTCGGCGACAGCGGCTACCCGCAGTTGGACACGCTGATCAAGCCGGTGCTCACCATCGGTTCCGGGCAGCGCCGGTCGGTCCGGGTGGATCTGCGCAACCACGGCGAGGCCGCACAGCGCGGACAGGTCACCCTCGGTCTGCCGACCGGGTTCACCGCCGACGCGGCCACGAAGAGCTACGCCGAGCTGGCCCCCGGCGAGACCGGCGCGGTGAGCTTCACCGTCACCAACACCGACGCCGGCCTGCCCACGGCGAACGAGGGCGGCACGGACGGCGACTACGGGATCACCATCACCACCACCAGCGCCGCCGGCAGCACGGTCGAGACCGGCGCCCTGGAGATCGTGCCGACCAGCGAGGTGCCGCACGCCGGGACCGCCCACGCGGTCGACGGGGTGGCCGCCCCCGGCGAGTACCCCGGCCCGGAGCTGGACCTCTCCCGGATCTGGGAGGGCGAGCCGACCACGCCGCAGGACGCCTCGGCGATCGGCCGGATCGCGTGGACCGAGGACGCCCTGAAGGTCTACGTCCAGGTCACCGACGACGTGCTCGGCCGGAAGGTGGTGCCGCAGGACTGCAAGCGGCAGCGCCGTACCGACAGCGTCGAAATCATCGTCGACCCGACGGGGAACTCGGCGGACACCTCGACCGTGTTCAAGGCCGGCATCTTCCCGGTCACCGACGACCCGGCCAACGGCGACCCGCCGTGCTGGCAGCGGGACGCCGACAACCGGCAGGGGCCGGGCGCGACGACCGCGCCGGGCATGACCGTGGTCAGCAAGGTCAGCACGCCGTACACGGGCTACACCATCGAGGCGAGCATCCCGTTCGCGGTGCTGCCGGACGCGGTCGACCCGGCCCGGATGGGCTTCAACGTGCTGGTCTACGACTCGGACACCCAGGACCTGACCTCGCAGTCGCGGCTCGGCTGGTCGACGTTCACCGGCGTCCGGGCCGACCCGTACCGGTACGGCCTGGTGACCCTGCCCGGGTACACCCCGGCGACCCGCCAGCCCAGCGCGCCGGTCTTCCCGGACACCGCCGCGCGCAGCGTGCACAGCCCGCAGACCATCGCGCAGTCGAGCATGGACGGGGTCGCCCCGGCCGCCGTGCCCCGGCTGCCGGCCGGCGCGCTGCGGCTCACCGACGCCCGTACGGTCGCGGACGGCGTCTCGGTCACCCTGGTGGCGGACCGGGCCGGCACCGCGTACCTGTACGGCTGGGACGGTGACCAGGCCACCGGCAGCCGCACCGTGCCGCTGTCCGGCGGCTCGCCGGTGACCGTGGTGGTGCCGGTGACCTCGGGTACGCCGACGTCGGTGCTGGCCGCGTTCGAGGCGGACGGCGCGGCGCTGGCACGCCAGCTCACCTCCCCTGACGCGAAAGGAAGGGCCTCCTGTTAACAGACGTGTGTTGACAAGGGGCCCTTCCTTTCAGCGGAGCCGGTAGACGGCCACCCGGCCGTTGTCGTGGCGCAGGTCGGCCAGGGTGCGCAGCGCCGCTGACTCCCGGCCGACCTCGCGGTCCACCACCAGCCAGCGCACCCCGTACCGGTCGCGCAGGGCGGCCAGCCCGGCTGCGGTGGGCGCGGTGAAGGCGGTGTCGTTGGCCCGCAGCCGGGCCGGGTCCCAGAACGGCGCGTACGGGCCCTCGGGCCGGCCCACCATCCGGGGCGCGAACGCCCACCCCTCCACCAGCACCGACCGCTGGGCGTAGCCGCTCAGCCAGAACGAGCGGGCGTCGCACCAGCCGTCCACCACCTCCCGGCAGTGCACGTTGGTGGCGAGCACGTCCGCCGGGTCGCTGTGCGCGGACACCCAGCGGGCCGCCTCGACCCGGGAGGCCGGCATCGCCACCACCGGGTACGCGCCGCCGTTCGGATGGTGCCGGGCCGCCGCCGCGTCCAGCACCAGGCCCGGGGTGCCCGCAGCCAGCACGGCGGTGAGCAGCAGCAGCCCGCCCCGGCCGGCCAGCCCGGGCCAGCGCCCGGCCAGCATCGGCCAGTACAGGGCCACCGCCAGCGCCACCGCGGCCAGCGCGCCGGCCCACCCGAGCAGCGGCAGCACCGGGGCGTACGCCGGGGTGGCCGGCGTGCTGGTCGCGGCGCCGAGCTGGACCGCGGTGAGCAGCACCGCGAACCCGGCCGTCCCGGCGCCGAGCAGCCGGCGACCCCGGGCGGAGAGCCCCGCCCGGTCGGCGACCTCGGCCCAGCCCCAGGCCGACAGCAGCACCCCGAAGGCGAAGCCGGTCCGGGTGAAGTACTGGTTGCTGCTGCCGGGGTGCCCGAGGAGCAGGTAGCCGGCCGGCCCGGCGAGCGCGCCGGCGAGCAGGAACACCTGCACCGGCGCCAGCCGCCCGCGGCGCAGCCACAGCAGCGCCGGCACGCCGGCCAGCCGGAGCTGGAGGCTGAGCAGGAACGCCAGGAACAGGCCCGTCCAGACCAGCGCGGTGAACCCGGCGGAGCGGCCGGTCGGCAGGTACGGGCGCAGCCCGGAGAACGGCTCGACGGTCACCCCGTGGCTCTCGAAGGCGAAGAGCACGGCGGTGGCGAAGAGCTGCGCGGCCAGGGCCAGCCCGGCGGCGACCAGCACGGCCCGGGGCAGCCGGCGGCGGACCGCCAGGGTCACCGCGGCGGTGCCCCCGAGCGCGGCCAGCACCACCGGCAGGGAGCTGGCCTTCGCGCCGGTCGAGGCGGCCAGGAAGAGCACCACCAGCACCCAGGCACCCCGGCCGAGCGCCGGCACGGTCACCCCGCGGGCCCGGCCGACGACCTCGCCGAGCGCGGCGATCAGCGGCAGCAGCAGCACCCAGCTGTACGTCATCGACGGGCTGCCCCAGACGATGAAGGTGGCCTGGGTGCCGAAGAGCTGCCGCCAGCCGTTCTCGAAGCCGAACTCGCCGACGGTGAACATCAGCGCGGCGGCCACCACCCCGGCGTACGGCCGGCCGGTGATCCGCCAGCCCACCACCGCGACCAGCACGGCGGCGAGGGCGCAGAGCGCCGGCACGCCGAGCCGGAAGAACACGGTCGGCAGGTCGACGCCGCTGACCAGGCTGGTGGCGGCCAGGTGGGCGAAGCCGAACCAGTGGTAGTGCAGCGGCTCTCCCGCCGCCTGCGGCACGTCCGGCGGCACCTGGTGGGTGGCCGCCCCGGCCAGGGAGAGCTGGAACGCCAGGTCGATGTACTGGGCCTGCCCCTCGCCGGTCGGGAGCACCGGGTTGACCGCGAGGAACGACCGGTACAGGTAGAGGGTGAAGCCGGCGACCACCCCGGCCAGGGCCCAGGCCCAGCCGGCGGGGACGGTGGTGGCGTACCGCACCCGCCAGTGCCGGCGCAGCCGGGGCAGTGCGGCGAACGGCACCAGCACGGCGAGCGGCCAGAGCCGCAGCCAGCCGGGCACGCCGAGGGCGGTGAACCCGGCCCAGGCGGCGAGCTCCAGCACCAGGCCGACGGCCGCGCCCAGGGCCAGGTCCTCGACCAGGGTGTACGGCCGGCGGCGCAGCGCGCGGAACACCAGGGTGCCGGGGAGCAGCACGGCCAGCAGCGCGTACCCGGTCCAGCGGGCGAGGGCGGCGACCGGGGTGCCGGCGACCAGCAGCACGGCGGCGGCGACGGCGTACCCGGCGACGGCCGGGGCGTAGCGGCCCAGGGTCGGGCGGCGGCGCGGGTCGGCGGTGGACGGGGTGGCGTCCCCGGTGGCGAGGGCGGTCACCGCAGGCTGTCGGCCAGCTCGGCGGGGTCGGGGCGGTGCGGTTCACCGACGCTGTCACCGGCCACCAGGTACGCCGGGCGGCCCTGCACGGCGGTGTAGATCCGCGCCACGTACTCGCCGAGCAGGCCGAGGCAGAGCAGCTGCACCGCGCCCAGGAAGAGGATCGCCACGTAGAGGGACGGCCAGCCGGAGACCGTGGCGCCGGCGAGCCAGGCCAGCACGGCGACCACCACCAGCACCCCGCAGACCACCACCCCGGCCAGGCCCAGCCAGGTGGCCAACCGCAGCGGGGCCGCGGAGAAGCTGGTGACGCTCTCGGCGGCCAGCCCGGCCATCCGGGACAGCGGATACTTGGTCCGGCCGGCGGCCCGCTCCTGCCGCTCGTAGGCGACCTCGCCGCTGGGGAAGCCGAGCCAGGGCACCACCAGCCGGAGCACCGGATTGGGCTCGGGCAACTCCCGCAGCGCCTCCACCACGGCCCGGCTGAGCAGCCGGAAGTCTCCGGCCTGCCCGGGCACCTGCTCGCCGACCAGCCGCCGGACGAGGCGGTAGTAGCCGGCCGCGGTCCACCGCTTGAACCGGCTGTCCCGGCTCCGGTCGGCCCGGACGCCGTAGACCACGTCCAGCCCGTCGGCGCGCGCCCGGCGGAGCATCTCGACGATCACCTCGGGCGGGTCCTGGAGGTCGGCGTCGATGCTGACCACGTATCCGCCCCGGGCCCGGAGCAGCCCGGCGTGCAGGGCCGCCTGGTGGCCGCTGTTGCGGCGCAACCGCAGCACCCGCAGCTCGGGCCAGCCGGCCCGGAGCGCGGCCAGCGCGGGACCGGTCCCGTCGGTGCTGCCGTCGTCGACGGCCACCACCTCGTACGCCTCACCGAGCCGGTCGAGCACGCCGCGCAGCCGCTCGACGAGCAGCGGCAGGACGGCCACCTCGTTGAACATCGGCACCACCACGGAGAGTGCCGGCTGCGGTGTGGTCACGCGCTCGACCCCCCGATTCGCTGCGGCGGCGGACGGGGCCGACGCTACCAGCGGAGCGGTCCCGCTCGGGGCGGTCGCCGGGCAGCGTCCCTGGTCAGGTGTCGCAGGTGGTGGCGGGCAGCCCCGCCACCTTCACCGGGGACCGGCCGGTCGGCCGGGCCCTGCCGGCGAGCACCTGCGCCAGCCCGGTCATCGACGCCCGGCTGGACGAGTACGTCGCCAGCAGCATCGGCGACTTCGCGCCGGCCAACACGTACGGGGTGTCCATGGCCACCGTCACCGCCGCGTCGGCGCGCAGGTCCCTGGCGCCGTCGCCGTACCCGACGAGGTGCACCACGGTCCCGCCGCTGGGCACCACCTTCACCCCGGCGGCGGTGAGCGCCTGGGTCAGCAGCGCGCGGGTCCGGTCACGGCCGGCGGAGGAGGTGACGGTGACCGGGCCGGCCACCGGGCCGCCGCACCGGCCGCGCAGCACGGTGACCGCCGCGGCGGCCAGCTCGTCGGCGGCCTTGCGGTGCTCGGCGCTGCCCAACGTGGACAGGTCCGGGGTGGGCCGGTCGGCCAGCTTGAACTTCATGGTCAGCACCCGGGTCACCGCGTCGACCAGCCGGGCTCGGGGCAGCGAGCCGTCCTTGAGCGCGGCGAGCAGGCCGTCGTACGCCTGGCCCACGTTCGGGGTCATCAGGATGAGGTCGTTGCCGGCGTTCAGCGCCCGGACCGCGGCCTCCCCCGGCGACCAGCGCTTGGCCGGCGCCATGTTCATCCCGTCGGTGATCACCACGCCCTGGAAGCCGAGCTGGCCGCGGAGCACGTCGGTGAGGAGCTTGTGGGAGAAGGTCGCCGGGGTGCCCGGGTCGACGGCCTTGACGTCGAGGTGGGCGGACATCACGGCCATCGCCCCGGCGTCGATTCCGGCGCGGAACGGCGGGAACGCGGTGCGGTCCAGCACGGCCCGGGACTGGCTGACGACCGGCAGGTCCTTGTGCGAGTCGGCGGCGGTCAGGCCGTGCCCGGGGAAGTGCTTGACGCTGGCCGCCACCCCCTCGGCCTGGAGCCCGCGGACCGCGCCGGCCACCTGGGCGGAGGCGTTCTCCGGGTCGGCGCCGAAGGAGCGGGAGCCGATCACCGTGCTCCGGGTGGCCAGCACGTCGGCGACCGGCGCGAAGTCCATGTTGATGCCCATGGCGGCCAGCTCGGCGCCGGCGGCCCGCCAGGCGGCCTCGGTCAGCTTCGGGTCGCCGGCCGCGCCGGCGGCGAGCGGGCTGGGCAGCAGGGTCACCCCGTCGGTGATCCGGGTGACCACGCCGTACTCCTGGTCGGTGCCGATCAGGAAGGGGGCGGAGCCGGTGGGGAGCTTGCCGGCGGCCGCGCGCAGGCCGGTGGTCAGCGCACGGACCTGCTTGGGGTTGTCGACGTTGGTGGTCTCCTGGTTGCCGGAGGTGGGGTCGTCGGCGCTGAAGCCGACCAGGATCACCCCGCCGAGCCGGTACCGGGCCACCATCTCGGCCGGGGTGTCGACGCCGGCGAGGGCGCGGTTGCCGGCGGCGGAGCCCGGCGAGACCTTGGTGGCCGAGTCGCCGTACGCGTACGGCATCAGCACCTGGCCCACGAGGTCCTCGTCGGCGAGCGTCCGCACCAGCACCGCGGCCCGGGCGGCCGGGTCGGCGGGGGTGGGCGACGGGGCAGCGGCGGAGGACTGGCTCGGTGACGGGGCGGGGCGGGGGCCCTCCGGCCCGCGCGAGCACCCGGAGACGAGCAGCGCGGTCAGTGCGGCGAGCGCGACGCCGGCACGTCGCGGGGAAATCGACACGCGACCCACCGTATCGGGGCAACTCGGTTGATCGTCAGCCCACCCGGGTGAGCAGGGTCACCGGCGCGCCGTCCCCGGCGTACCGGTAGGGCTCCAGTTCGGCGTCCCAGGCGGTGCCGAGGGCCTTGTCCAGCGCGTGCGCCAGCGCCTCCGGGGCCCGCGCGCCGGCCATGATGGCCCGCAGCCGGTCCTCGCCGAGCTGGATGTCGCCGGCCGCGCCGACGGTGGCCCGGAACAGGCCACGGCCCGGGACGTACATGAACCGCTCGCCGTCGACGCCCGGACTCGGCTCCTCGGTCACCTCGAAACGGATCATGGGCCACTGCCGGAGGGCAGCAGCCAGCTCGGCGCCCGTCCCCGGGCTGCCGGTCCACCCGCACTCGGCGCGCCGGGCGCCGGGATCGACGGGCTGGGCCGTCCACTGCAGGTTGACCGGCGCGGCGAGGACGCGCGCGATCGCCCACTCGACGTGCGAGCACACGGCGAGCGGGGTCGAGTGGACGTAAACGACGCCACGCGTTGGCACGGTGACCTCCCGGTGAGCGAGGTGCGTCTTCCCCTACGACCTCGTCCGTCCGAGTGGTGCCCGTGGAACACATGATGACTGGTGTGACGGATGGTGCGCCAGCGAATCGGAAAATTCGCCGCCGCCAGCAACCGGGAAATACCCGGGCGGCTGACCCCGTTGACCACCGTGACGGCGCGACGACCAGCCAGGCGTCGAGGTCGTGTACAGTTCTCTGGGCGGTTCTGTGCCGCCGCACATCTTCGCGGGCCGAGGCTCATCCGGGCGTCACCCGCAACAGCCCCCGGACGTTTCAGTCCTCCCGTACGTCTGCAAGGAGTACCTCCGTGGCGAGCAACACCTCTAAGACCGCGCGCGCGTCCGTCCGGGCCGGCCAGGCTGGCCAGGGTGGCGCCCTCAGCGTTCTGGGCGAGTTCAAGTACCTCATCCCGCTGAACGGCGGCAAGCACGCCTACGTGCGCAACCTGACCAACGGCAAGACCGCGCACCTGCGCACCGACTCCGAGGCCTTCGTCGAGGAGATCCGGGCGCTGGCCGCCGCCGGCCACGCCGCCAAGATCCGTGCCGAGATCAACGGCCTGGCCGCCGCGCACCCGGAGCACGGCTGGGACAAGACCGAGAAGCGCCTCGTCGAGGCCGGCGTCTTCGAGGGCTGAGTCCCGCACCGCGACACCACGAACCGCCCGCCGGGGTCACCCGGCGGGCGGTTCTGCGTCTGCGGGCACGCGGCCCTTCCTTACTCCTCCAGCAGGGCGACCTCGCCGGTGGCCAGGTCGTAGCGGGCGCCTACCACCGCCACCTCCCCCGCGGCGACCGGGCCGGCGAGCAGGTCGTCGGCGCGCAGCGCGGCCACCGTCCGCCGGACGTGCCGGCGGACCGTGAGCGGACCGGCCTCCGGGTCGTCCGCGCCGACCTCGGCGACCGCCGGGGCGATCTGCGCCACCACGTACGCCAGCGAGCCGCCCGGCCGCTCCCCGGCGCGCAGCGCCTCCACCGCCGCGCCGACCGCCCCGCAGCGCTCGTGCCCGAGCACCATCACCAGCGGCACGTCGAGCTGGCCGACCACGAACTCGATCGAGCCGAGCACCGCCCGGTCGAGGACGTGGGCGGCGGTGCGGATCACGCAGATCGAGCCGAAGGTCTGGTCGAAGATCGCCTCCAGCGGGACCCGCGAGTCGATGCAGCCCAGCACGACGGCGTACGGCTGCTGGTCACCGGACGCGACGGCCGCGGCGGCGGTGACGTCGTGGCCGTGCACCGGCTGGCCGCTGACGAAGCGGCGGTTGCCGGCGAGCAGCTCGGCCAGGGCGGCACGCGGGGTCCGGGCGGCCGGGGTGGGGCTCGGCGGCGGCATGCCCTCCAGCGTGGTCACCGATCCGACGGCGTGGAGCCTGGTTCGGAATCTTCTCCCCGGCACGGTTGGCGTGTTGTCATGGCGGGTAGCCGGTTGTTACCGCCGGGTTACGCCGGTGCGAACGACACCGGCCGCCCGGGGGAGGTTGACCATGCCGGAGCATCTGGAGGTACGGCTTCCCGACGGCGTACGCCTGCACGTCGAGGCCACCGGCCCGGCCGACGCCGAGGTCACCGCGGTCCTGCTGCACGGCTGGACGCTGGACGGGCGCAGCTGGCACCGCCAGCTCGCCGGCCTGCGGGCCCGCTACGGCGAGCGCGTGCGGGTGGTGACCTACGACGCCCGGGGCCACGGCCGGTCCAGCTGCATGGCGCTGCGCACGGCCACCCTGGCCCAGCTCGGCGACGACCTGGCCGCGGTGCTGGACGAGGTCGCCCCGGCCGGGCGAATCGTGCTGGTCGGGCACTCGATGGGCGGGATGACGGTGATGGAGTACGCGCACCGCCACCCCGGGCACTTCGCCGCCCGGACCGCCGGGCTGGTCTTCGTCTCCACGACCGCCGAGGGGCACACCCACACCGCGTACGGGCTGTCGCCCCGGGTCGCCCGGCTGATCCGGCTCGCCGAGACCACCGGCGCCGGAGTGCTGGCCCGGTGCGGCGCCTGGCGTCCCCCGCACGCGCTGCTGCGCGCGCTGCGGCCGAGCATCCGCTGGATGCTCTTCGGCGACCGCTGCGACCCGGCCGACATCCGGCTGGTCACCTCGGCGGTGGCGCACGCCTCGCTCCGCTCGATCGGCGGGTTCCGCGCCTCGATCGGCGCCCAGCACCGGCTGGACACCCTGGCCGCGCTCGGCGACCTGCCGGCCGCCGCGCTGGTCGGCGACCGGGACCGGCTCACCCCGCCGCCGTGCGCCGAGTCGATCGCCGCGGCGCTGCTCACCACCGAGCTGACCGTCTGCTCCGGTGCCGGGCACATGCTCATGATGGAACGCCCCGACGAGGTCAACGCGGCCCTCGCCGCGGTGCTCGACCGCGCCCTGACCCGGCCGGCCGGCCCGGCCCGCCCGGGGCGGACCCCGGCGACCTGCCCGGCGTCGGCCGCGCGGGGCGACCGGTCGGCGGGACCGGCCGGACCACGGGTGGGAACGGCCGGATAACGGGCAACCGGCACGGGCGGAACACCCGGCGACGGCATGGCCCCGACAGGGGCCGCGACGCCGGCCCGTACCCTCATTCAGCCCGCCGTGCCCGCCACGTGACCATCAGGAGCCCCCGCGTTGAGCGACCAGACCACCCTGGACCGGGAGATCGCCGTCGAGCAGCGGCATCTCGACCGGGTGTACGCCCGGCTCGCGGAGCTGCGCCGCGCGGCCGCCGAGGCCGAGCGGGAGGGCTACCGGCTGGCCCGGGTCGGCAACTTCGGCGCGCTGGTGGAACGGGACGCGATGGTCTTCCACGCGGCCCAGCGCCGGTACGTGCTGGACGCCGAGCACGAGGGGCTGGTCTTCGGCCGCCTGGACCTGCGCACCGGGCAGGTGCTGCACGTGGGGCGGCTCGGGGTGCGCGGCGAGCAGGCCGAGACGCTGGTGGTGGACTGGCGGGCGCCCGCCGCCGCGGCGTTCTACCAGGCCACCCCCGCAGAGCCGATGGGCGTGGTACGCCGGCGCACCATCCAGTCGTCCGGGGAGAAGGTCACCCGGATCGAGGACGACCTGTTGGACCCGGAGTCGGCGCCGCCGGACCTGGCGGTGGTCGGCGACGGGGCGCTGCTGGCCACCCTGTCCCGGGCCACCGGGCGGGGCATGCGGGACATCGTCGCCACCATCCAGCGGGAGCAGGACGAGGCGATCCGCTCGCCCGGCAGCGGCGTCACGATCGTCTCGGGCGGGCCGGGCACCGGCAAGACGGCGGTGGCCCTGCACCGGGCCGCGTACCTGCTCTACTCCGACCGGGCCCGGTACGCCGGTGGCGGCATCCTGGTGGTCGGCCCGTCCGGGGTGTTCGTCGAGTACATCGCCTCGGTGCTCCCCTCGCTCGGCGAGGAGACCGCCACCCTGCACTCGCTCGGCTCGCTCTTCCCCGGCATGTCGGCGACCCGCACCGACCCGCCCGAGGTGGCGGCGGTGAAGGGCTCGCTGCGGATGCGCCGGGTGCTGGAGCGCGCGGTCCGGGACGCGGTGCCGGACTCCCCCACCGAGCTGCGCCTGCTCTACCGGGGTGAGCTGCTCCGGCTGGAGCGGGCCGAGCTGGACACCATCCGGGACCGGGCGCTGCCTCGCGGGGCGCGCCGCAACGAGGTGCGCCGGGCGGCCTTCGACGCCGTGCTGGCCGCCCTGTACGCGCAGGCCCGCACGCTGCGGATCGGCCGGCTGCCGGAGCAGCCCGCGTTCGAGGACGAGATCATCGACCGGCCGGAGTTCCGCGAGTTCCTGAAGGCGTGGTGGCCCCGGCTGCACCCCCGGCACGTGCTCGGCTGGCTGGCCCGCCCGGAGCGGCTGCGCCGGTACGCCGGCGGCGTGCTGTCCGGGACGGAGATCCGGCTGCTGACCGAGGCGTACCGGAGCCTGGACACCGAGGGGCTGACCATCGCCGACATCGCGCTCCTGGACGAGCTGGACGCGCTGCTCGGCAAGCCGGTCCAGCGGCGGAAGCCGAAGCGTGACCCGTTCCAGCTCGCCGGGGGCGTCCGCGAGCTGAGCACGTACGCCGACCGGCAGCGCGCGGCCCGGGCCGCCGCCCGGGAGCGCCCCGAGGACTACCGCGACTACGCCCACGTGGTGGTCGACGAGTCCCAGGACGTCTCGCCGATGCAGTGGCGGATGATCGGCCGGCGCGGCCGGCTGGCCTCCTGGACCGTGGTCGGCGACCCGGCGCAGACCGCCTGGACGGGCGACCCGCAGGAGCTGACCCGGGCCCGCGACCAGGCGCTGGGCCGCCGCCGCCGGTACCGGTACGAGCTGACCACCAACTACCGGAACTCGGCGGAGATCTTCGCGGTGGCGGCGGCGGAGATCCGCCGGCTCTACCCGGACCTGCCGCTGCCCACCGCGGTGCGCTCCACCGGGGTGGCGCCGGTCGAGCTGGCGGTGTCCCCCGCCGAGCTGCGGCCAGCCACCGTGGCGGCGGTCCGCGCGCTGCTGGCCGAGGTCGAGGGCACGGTCGGCGTGATCACGCCGGTGCCGCGCCGGGACGAGGTGGCCGGCTGGCTGGGCGACCTCGGCGACACCCGGCTCCAGGTGGTGACCAGCCTCGAGGCCAAGGGCATGGAGTACGACGGGGTGGCGCTGATCGCCCCGAGCGAGATCCGGGCCGACCCCTCCGGGGTGCGGACGCTCTACGTGGCGCTCTCCCGGGCCACCCAGCGCCTCACCACGCTCGACCCGGTCGGCTGACGACGGCTCCCGCTCACGGGCGCCGACAGCCGACCGTCACTTGCATACATAGCGATGTGAGCATAGATTGAGCCCGGGCGGGGCGAGAGACGAGAGGGTGTGGGCGTGGGCGCAGGTCATGACCACAGCGGCGCGGTGGCCAACGCCGCGCAGCGCCACCGGGGTCGGCTCTGGGCCGCGTTCGGGCTGCTCTCCGCGCTGATGCTGGTCGAGGCGGTGGCGGCGTTCGCCACCGGCTCGCTGGCCCTGCTCTCCGACGCCGGGCACATGTTCACCGACGTGCTGGGCATCGGGATGGCCCTGGCGGCGATCACCGCCACCCGCCGCGCCGACACCGACCCGCAGCGCACCTTCGGGCTCTACCGGCTGGAGGTGCTGGCCGCCCTGGCCAACGCGGTGCTGCTCGGCGCGGTCGCCGTCTACGTCCTCGTCGAGGCGGTCCGCCGGTTCGGCGAGCCGCCGGAGGTCCTCGCCGGGCCGATGCTCGCCGTGGCGCTGCTCGGCCTGCTCGCCAACCTCGCCGCCTTCGCGCTGCTGCGCTCCGGCGCGGAGGAGAGCATCAACCTGCGCGGGGCGTACCTGGAGGTGCTCGGCGACCTGCTCGGTTCGCTCGGCGTGATCGGCGCCGCCCTGCTCATCGCGCTCACCGACTGGTGGTGGGCCGACCCGCTGGTCGCGGTCGCGATCGGGCTGTTCATCCTGCCGCGCACCTGGCGGCTCGGCCGGGCCGCGGTGCGCATCCTGGTGCAGGCCGCCCCGGAACACCTCCAGGTGACCGCGGTGCACGACCGGCTGGCCGCCGTGCCCGGCGTCGCGGAGGTGCACGACCTGCACGTCTGGACGCTCACCTCCGGCATGGAGGTGGCCTCGGCACACCTCACCATGGCTCCCGGCGCGGAGGTGGGCGACGTGCTGGCGGCGGCCCGGGCCGCCCTGCACGAGGACTTCCGCATCGAGCACGCCACGTTGCAGATCGAACCCGGAGCGTCCGCCGGGGCCTGCGGGCAAGTCGAGTGGTAATTAGGGCAATCTTAAATCCAAGTGGCTATTGTGCACTTATGCCGGTTTTGACCGCCGCTGACCGCCCCGCGACCGGGGCCGGCCCGGCGACCCGCCGGTAGGCTCGGTCGCGGCCTCCGCCGGGCGGCGCCCACCGGCGCCCGGAGGTGGCCGTCGCCTAATCGCCGGAGCACGGCGAGCCGGGGAACCACGTACCTGGGGTGCATCCGCGTCAGCGGTAGGGATCTTCCGTCCCGAACCCGTCAGCTAACCCGGTCGGCGGTTGACGGAAGGACACCTGAATGCCATCAGTGGCACCTGTACGACGGACGGTCGCCCGGTTGGCGGCCCTGCTCGTCGCGGCGCTCGCCCTCGGCGTCGCGGCCCTGCCGGTCTCCCCCGCCTCGGCGGCTTCCCCGACCGGCCTGCTCGCCGCCGCGCCCGGCGACGACGAGGGCGGCACCCCGGCCCTGCGCGCCCAGCTCGACGCGGCCAGCAAGGGCTGGCTGGAGGCGCGGACCGCGTTGAACCGCTCGGTGGCCCGGCAGAAGCAGCTCAACACCCAGCTCGCCACCATCAACACCGAGCTGGGCACCCGTGACGCCAAGGTCGGCGAGATCGCCGCGGTGGCGTACCGGAGCGGGCGGCTCGGCACCGCCTCGGCGCTGCTCGGCGCCGGCAGCCCGGAGGGCTTCCTGGACCGGGCCGCCGCGCTGGAGCAGGTCGCCGCCCACGAGGACCGGGCACTGCGCGACCTGATCGACACCCGGGACCGGGCCACCCGCACCCAGGCCGCGCTGAACGGCGAGATCCAGGAGCAGCGCAAGCAGGTCGCGGTGATGGCCAAGCGCAAGCAGCAGGCCGAGCACGCGCTGGAGGTGGCCAACAGGCGGGCGGCGACCGCGGACGGCAGCGGCACCCGCGGCACGTCGACCGCGAACGCGACCCCCGCGCCGCGCAACGCCGACGGCTCGTGGCCGCCGGAGTCGTGCAGCGTCAACGACCCGACGCCCGCCGACGGCTGCATCACCCCGCGTACGCTGCACGCGCTCCAGCAGGCCAAGGCCGCCGGGTTCACCCGGTACGTCTCCTGCTACCGGCCCAGCGGCTCGGGTGAGCACCCGAAGGGCCGGGCGTGCGATTTCGCCGCGCAGCAGGACGGCTTCGGCGGGGTGGCCACCGGCGGCGACAAGACGTACGGCAACAACCTGGCGGCCTACTTCATCCGCAACTCCGACGCGCTCGCCGTGCTCTACGTGATCTGGTACAAGCAGATCTGGCTGCCGAGCAGCGGGTGGAAGGCGTACAGCGGCGGCAACGGCGACCCGTCCAGCGACCACACCAACCACGTGCACCTGTCGGTCTACTGACCCGGGGTGGCCCGCCCCTGGCGGGCCACCCTACGTCCGGTGACGTACGCCGGATGTCGACACCGGCCCCACGACGCGACGAATCCGGCCAAGCAGGATCGGCAGCATGAGCCGACTCTCCCCCGCTGGGCGCAAGGCCCTGCTCACCCTGCACCTGGTCACCTCGCTGGGCTGGCTCGGCGCGGACCTGGTACTGCTCACCCTGGGCATCGCCGGGCTGCGCGGGGCCGACCCCGAGGTGGTCTACCCGACCGCCGGGCTGCTGGTCACCTGGCTGTTCGCGCCGCTCAGCGTGGCCGTCTGGCTGGTCGGGGTGGCGAGCGCGCTGCTCACCCCCTGGGGCCTGCTGCGCTGGCGCTGGGTGCTGGTCAAGTTCGGCCTGACCACCGTCATGCTCGGGCTGGTGCTCCTGCTGCTGACCCCCCGGGTCCGGCACCTCGGCGACCTCGGCGCCGCGGCCGACGCCCACCTGCGGGTCGACCTGGTCGTCGCGCCGGGCGTCTCCACCACCCTGCTGCTTATCGCCACCGTGCTCTCCACGTACAAGCCGTGGGGGCGGCTGCGCCGGGCGACCGTGCCGGCGGCCCGGCGCGCGGTGCCGGCCGGCCGGGGCGCGTGAGTCAGGCCCGGCGCCCCTGCTCCAGGGTGGCGCCGAGCCGGCTGGCCAGGCCGAGGTGGGCCGCGCGGGCCTGCCGGAAGGCGTACCCGAACAGGGGCGCCGGGGCGGAGAGGGTGATCTCCACGTCGATCCGCACCACGCCGTCGGGCTCGTCCCGCAGCCGGGTGTGGTTGCGCACCGTGGTGGCCGGCTGCTGCCGGGCCACGGTCACCACCTCGTCCTCGTTCGCGATCAGCACGTCCGCCTGGTAGGTGACGGGGAAGTGCAGCGGGCCCAGCTCCAGCCGGTCGGTGATCGCGTAACTGGCCAGGGCGCCGGGCCGGGGCGGCAACTCCCGCACGCGGACGATCAGCGGATGCAGCTCACCCTGCCGAGTCAGGTCGCCGAGCAGGGCGGAAGCCTCCGCCCGGGTGCAGCGGGCCTGCACGGTGTAGCTGAAGCTGTCGCTGCTGAGCAACCCTTCCCCCTCGCCGTCGACGGTCCGCACGATCGTCCCGTACCGGGGCCGGCCTGGCAACGGTCGAAGGTCCCGCACCACGCCGGCATGACGCGGGGCGGGTGGGGAATCCGGCCCGCCGACCGGCCGGCCCGGGCACCGGCCGACCGGGAGGTCTGCGAGGTGGGGCATGCCGGAGCGGGAGGCGGCCGAGCGATGACGCCGCGGATCCTGGTGACCAACGACGACGGCATCGCCGCGGCCGGCATCGGCGCGCTGGCCAGGGCTGCCGTGGACCGGGGGCTGGAGGTGGTGGTGGCCGCGCCGCTGGAGGAGGCGAGCGGCACCAGCGCCGCGCTGACCGCGGTGGAGCGGGAGGGGCACGTCGTGGTACGCGACCACCCGTTGCCCGGACTGCCCGGGGTGCCCGCGTACGGGGTGGGCGGGTCGCCCGGCTTCATCGCGCTGATCGCGGTGCACGGCGCGTTCGGGCCGCCGCCGTCGGTGGTGCTCTCCGGCATCAACCGGGGCGCCAACGCCGGCCGGGCCGTGCTGCACTCGGGCACCGTGGGGGCCGCGTTCACCGCCGCCGCGAACGGCTGCCGGGCGATGGCGGTGTCGCTGGACGTGCTCTCCGCCGGGGAGGCCACCGCGGCCAGCGGCGGGGCCGCGGTGGCCGCCGCCGCCCGGGTCCGGGACCCGAAACGGCACTGGTCCACCGCCGCCCGGGTCGCCCTGGACCTGCTGCCCCGGCTGCTGGCCGGGCCGGCGGAGAGCGTCCTCAACGTCAACGCCCCGGACCTGCCGTACGGGCGGCTGCTCGGGGTGCGCCGGGGCTCGCTGGCCGGCTTCGGTCAGGTGCAGATGACCGTCGCCGAGACGGGCCACGGGTTCGTCCGCACCTCGCTGGAGGAGCCCGGGCAGTCCGTCCCGCCGGGCACGGACCTGGCCCTGCTCGCCGCCGGGTACGCCACGGTCACCGCCGTCCGGGCGGTCACCGAGGCCGCGGACGTGGACCTGTCCGGCCTCGATGGCTGAGCGGGGCGCGCCCCCGCCCGACGGGTGCGGGATCAGGCGCCGGGAAGCACCTCGGAGCCGCTGTCGGCGAAGTAGGGCTCGGGGGCGCCGAAGAGGCCGAGCAGGCCGGTGACCCAGAGCTGCCGGTGCACGAAGCGGCTCGGCTCGGTGACCACCAGCTTGACGCCGCTGACCTCGGCGGTCTGGAAACCGGCCACCATGGCGCTGATGCCGACCGAGTCGATGAAGGTGACCAGCCGCATGTTCAGCTCGATCCGGGCGGGGCGGCCCTTCGCGAGCACCTCGGCGATCGCCTCCCGTACCTCGTACGCGGTATCGACGTCGATCTCGCCCCGCGGGGCGATCTGGATGACACCACCCGGCAGAACCGACTTCACGATCGACAGGCTCACGCGAGCACCTCCACTCGCCCGTACGGGCGCCTCATCAGTACGCGGGCCGCGACCGAGAGTATTCCTCCGATGGCCTCGGTCGCCACCCCTCGGGATGAGCAATTCGCGGACTGGGCACAGCTGGGCATTCCCAATCCGGACCTTCCAGTTCCTATTTTCCCTGCGACAAGTCTTCGGAATCTTCAACGATCGACCCTGCCCGGCCGATCCGCCGACCCAGGGTAGCGGTCCCTCGCCCGTCCGGCTGGTAGCCGACCCCGGCGCGTTCGGCGGCTTCCTCCCGAACTGCGCGATCCGGCGGCTCCCGGCCCTCCGGGGTGGTTTGCGCCCGATCCGGGCCGGGCACAGGGCCCGTGAGCATACCGTCACGCGCCGGATGAGCACCGGAGTCCGGCCCCGCCGGACCTCCGGCACCCCGAGGAGGTAGCACGATGTTCGGAAGCACCCTGCTGGACCGCCGGAGCAAGCCCGAGCGGATCGCCGACCAGGCGTGGCAGCACCTGATCTCCGCCCTCGACTCCGCCGGGGACACCGTCAAGGACGCCGCCCGCTCCGCCCGCCGCAACGGCTCCGGGCTGGCCGACGACGCCACCGATGTGGTCGGCTCGGCCGCCGAGGAGGCCCGCCGCCGGGCCAGCCTCGCCTTCGACGCGCTCGCCGGCCGCCGGCCGGCGCTGCCCTGGACGCTGCTGATCGCCGCGGCCCTGGCCGGCGCGGCGCTCGGCTGGGCCGCCGGCACCGCCGCCCGGGCCGCCGGCAGCCGGGCCCGTGAGCTGGACGACATCGAGTTCGTGGACGTCGACCGCCCGGACTCCCCCGTCGGCCTGGACGGCTGACCGGCCCCGACGACGCGGCGGCGTCCCCCCGGGCCCGGGGGGACGCCGCCGCTCGTGCCTCAGAAGGCGGTGACGTTCGCCGGCGCCCGCTCGGCGCGGCTGAGCGCGCGGAGCACGGCGGGCTGACCGTGCCGGCGTACGGCGAGGCGGGCGAGCAGCGCCAGCACCGGGTCCAGCGTCTCGGCGGGCAGCTCCGGGGTCGGTACGCCGACGCTCACCGCCAGGTCGTCGGAGTGCACGGCCAGCTCCATCAACCGGGTGGTGAGGTAGTCGTCCAGGGTCAGTGACCACGGCCCCCGGGCCAGGTGCACGACCCGCCCCGCCGGTTCGGCCGGCAGCACGGCGGCCAGCTCGTCGACCGCGGCCCGGGCCGCCGCCAGCAACGCCTCCGGGCCGTCGGCGGCGACCCGCTCCCCCGAGGCGCGGATGCCCACGTTCACCTCGTCGTCGACCGGCGCGCCGATCCAGGTGCCCCGGGCGTAGTGGTCGAGCAGGCCGACCGGCTCGCCCGCCGGGACCGGCTCGGCGAGCACTGCGGGCACGGCGAGGATCTGGAAGGCGAGGTGGCCGGCGAGCCCGCCGACCCGGAACTCCGCGAGGGCGCTCGGCGCGTCCCACTGCCCGGTCACCGCCGGGTCGGCGAGCAGCGCCACCGCCGAGCGGGCGGCGGTCAGGTAGGCGCTCCTGATCGGATGCATCGGACGTACCCCTCTCGTCACGGGTCCGGGAGGCCGAGCCTACCCACCAAGATCGACCGCGGCGGGCCCGGACGCGGCGGCGGCCGCCCCGCGGACGGGACGGCCACCGCGCTTCGGGTGGTTCAACGGGCGGTGCAGGACACCGCGGGCACCCGGTTCGCGCCGGTCCAGCTGCCGGTGAAGCCGGCGGTCGTGCTCCCGCCGACGCCCAGGCTGCCGTTCCAGCCGGCGTCCCGGACGGTCACCGCCGCTCCGGACTGGGTGTACGACCCGTTCCAGAGCTGGGTGATCCGCTGCCCGTCCGCGAAGGTCCAGGACAGGGTCCACCCGGCGATCGGGGCGGTGCCGGAGTTGCGGACCGTGAGTTCGGCCTGGAAGCCGCCCGGCCAGGAGTTGGTCACCGCGTACGTCGCCGCGCAGCCGCTGCCGGTCGGCGACGGGCTGGGCGAGGTGGGCGACGGACTCGGGGACGTCGGTGACGGGCTGGGCGAGGTGGGCGACGGGCTCGGCGACGTCGGGGACGGGCTGGCCGAGGTGGGTGTCGGGCTGGGCGTGCCGCCGAGCCGGTCCGCCACCAGGATGCCCCGGCCGTTGGTGCCGAGGTAGACCCGGCCGTAGACGCGGGGGTCACCGGTCAGCGCCTCACCGGCGTTGCCGTACTGGTGCTGGTCGTCGTCGATCCGCACCCAGCTCGCGCCGGTGTCGTCGGAGCGGTAGACGCCGTGCCGGCCGTCCACGGTGCCGATCACGAACAGCGCCGGGTACGTCCTCCCGGGCGCGGCCTTGCCGAAGCCGACGTTCACCGACGCGGACACGCCGGTCACCTTGGTGAAGCTCGCGCCCGAGTTGGTGGAGTGCCACAGGCCGCCCTCGCCGGCCAGCCAGAGGTCGCCCTCGACGCCCGGTAGCGCCTTGAACTTGACCCCGGTGGTGGGCAGGCCGGTCGCCGCGGTGGCGGTGAAGGCCGCCCCGCCGTTGGTGCTGACGTAGAACCTGCCGTTGCTGACGCCGTAGAACTTGTTCGGGTTGACCCGGTCGGACTCGACCGTGGCGTTGGCCGGGATGCCGGTGGCGGCCGTCCACGAGTTGCCGAAGCCGACCGAGCGGACGACCTGCTGGCCGGCGTCGCCGGGGGCCCAGACGAACTGGCTGCCGTCGGCGGACGCGGCCACCGTGCCGCCGCTGTTGATGCCGGCGGGTTCGGTGCCCTGGAACCAGTTGGTGCCGCCGTCGGTGGAGAAGGCCACGTGGCTGTCGTTGGGCCGGTCGGCGTCGGTGAAGTTGCCGGCCCGGACCAGCACCGCCGGTTTGGTCTCGGCGTAGTCGAGGCTGGTGGTGCTCGTGAAGGTCGGCTGGGTGAACATCATCGGCGGCACGGCGGCCAGATCGGTGTGGCGGAAGCCGCCGATGTCGCCGAGCGCGCTGACCAGCGGGGCGCCCGACGGCGGGCTGACCAGGTCGAGCACGGCGGTCTCCTCCAGCCCCTTGACCATCGGCTTGATGGTGACCGTGTCGCCGGTGTCCCACTTCGTCAGATCGGTGGTGCCGTAGATGGTCGCGCCGGTGCCGTACATCATCCGGTTGCTGTCGAACGGGTCGATCTCCACCGACTCGTTCATCCAGCCCAGCTTCGGGGTCTCCTCGGGCGGGGACGGGTTGGTGCCGAAGGTCAGCCAAGGCACCGAGCTGATGTCCATCGTGTACTTCTTGCTGCGGTTCGGGTAGCTGGACCAGTCCCAGATCCGGGTCCAGGTCGCGCCGCCGTCGGTGCTGCGCCAGAAGATCGCGTCCGGCCACCAGGAGATCTGGGTGGCGACCATGATGGTGTTCGGGTGTTGCCGGTCGATGGTGAGCCCGGAGTAGCCGAAGTAGGCGTCGCTGCTGGCCGACGGGACCGGGCTGATCTGCGTCCAGGCCCCGGTGGCCCGGTTGAACTTCCACACGTCACCCTTGCCGCCGTCGTACGGGCCGCCGGTGTCGCTGGTGGCGATGTAGAGGTAGCCGCCGACCGGGTCGACCACGCCCTTGTGGGCCAGGTAGCCGGTGGGTTGGCCGGCGATCCGCTCCCAGGTGGCGCCGCCGTTCGTGGTCCGGTAGACCGGGTTCTGCTTGTCCGCCACGCCGACGTAGACGGTCTGCGTGGCGGTGCCGGCCGTGCCGGTGCTCTTGTCGAAGGCGACCCAGGTCAGGCCCTGGTTCTGGCTCTGGTAGCCGCTGCTGTCGTTCGGGTCGGCCCGGTAGTTGCCGACGTTCGGGAAGTTGGTGACCCTGGCCCAGGTCGCCCCGTAGTCGGTGCTGCGCCACAGGCCGTTGCCGCCCTCGGCGCCGTAGTAGAGGATGCTGTTCTTGTTCGGGTCGACCGCGAGCCGCTCGCCCATGCCGCGGCCGGGCATGTTCCCGCCGTTCTTGAACGGCAGCTCGGTGGCCTGCCAGGTGGCGCCCTTGTCGGTGGAGCGCAGGATCGCCCCGTTGTTCGGGTCCCAGTCGTTGGTGTACATGCCGACCGCCGCGTACACCCGGTTGGTCTGCACGGGGTCGGTGGCGAGGCTGACCACCCCGTTCCAGCCCCACCGGTCCGCGCCGACCCAGTCCAGCAGCGGCGTCCACGACTGGGTGGACTGTTCCCAGCGGTACGCCCCGCCGATGTCGGTGCGCGCGTAGATCAGGTTCTTCTCGGTCGGGTTGAAGACGATGCCGGGCACGAAGCCGCCGCCGTCGATCCGGACGTTCTTCCAGGTGTACGGCTCGGCCGAGGCGGCGGCGGCCGGCGTGGCGGGGGTGGCGGCGAACTGCACGACGACGGCCGCCGCGGCGGCGGCCAGCGCGGCGGCGGCCGCGCCGGCGAGACTTCTGCGCATGGGCGGGTTCCTCTCGGTTGCCCGGGTGGCGGGGACGGGAGCGACGGGGCCGGGTCGCGGCGGGCGTGACACGCGCCGAGGCCGGACGGCCGCAGGGGGTCGTGGGGAGCTGCCCGGGCTCCCCGTCGGCGTGCTCCGGCTCCCGCAGGCCGAGGGACATTCACCCTAACCGCTGCCGCCCCGAATTTGGAAGCGCTCCCAACTAACTCCGCTCACCCGGAGTGGGTGAAGGCAGGTCACCCGGGGTACGGACAGGATCGTGGTGCGGACCTCCGTGCCGGCACCGCCGCCCGAGGGCCCGCGCCGCGAACCGATCCGGGAGGGAGCCACCGCATGGCCACCGCGACGATCACCCGTACCGACCAGGACATCCAGTCCGACGTCCTCGACGAGCTGACCTGGGAACCCCGGGTACGCCCCAACGAGATCGGGGTGACCGTCACCGAAGGGGTGGTGACGCTGACCGGCTCGGTGGACAGCTACGCCAAGAAGTGGGCCGCCGAGCGGGCCGCGCACCGGGTGGCCCGGGTCCGGGCGGTCGCCAACGACCTCGCCGTCCGGATCGCCACCTCCGCGGAGAAGAGCGACCCGGAGATCGCCACCGCCGCCAGCCGGGCCCTGGAGTGGGACGCGTTCGTGCCGATCGAGGCGCTGGACGTGACCGTCGCCGACGGCTGGGTCACCCTGCACGGCGAGGTCGAGTGGGAGTACCAGCGGCGGGCCGCCGAGCGGGCGGTCGGCCGGCTCACCGGCGTACGCGGGGTGAGCAACGGGATCATCGTCCGGCCGGCCGTGCGGGCCGACGGGCACGACCTGGCCGAGCGGATCGTGGACGCGCTGGCCCGCAACCGCGCCACCGAGGCGGAGGGGATCAGCGTGCGCGTGCACGGCGACACGGCCGTGCTGGCGGGCCTGGTGCACTCGATCCCCGAACGCGAGGAGATCGAACGGGTGGTCTGGTCCGCCCCCGGCATCCGCGAGGTGCACAACCACGTCACGGTGGGGCGCTGAGGCGAACCACCCCGGGCGGGTGATCCCCGCTCACCCCGCCGCGGACGAGGCTGGGAACCATGACTGATCCGAAAGATCGGCGGGTGACGGCCGGATGACGACGCCACTGCAGGTCACCACCGCCAGGCTGCGGATCCCGGTGACCGAGACGGACCACGCCCGCGGGCCGGCCGACGCACCGGTCACCATCGTCGAGTACGGCGACTTCCAGTGCCGGTTCTGCGGGGCCGCGTACCGGAACCTGGCCGAGGTGCTGCGCCAGCGCGCCGACACCGTGCGGCTGGTCTACCGGCACTTCCCCATCGCCAACGTGCACCCGTACGCGGAGAACGCCGCCGAGGCGGCCGAGGCCGCCGGCCGGCGGGAACGGTTCTGGGAGATGCACGACTGGCTCTACGAGCACCAGGACCAGCTGGACCCGGTGCACCTGTCGCTCGGGGTCGAGCAGCTCGGGCTGCCGCCCGAGGAGGTCGGCGCGGAGGTGGGGCGGCAGGCCCACGCCGACCGGGTCCGCCGGGACTTCGTCGGCGGCATCCGCAGCGGGGTGAACGCCACCCCGACGCTCTTCGTCAACGAGGTCCGCCACGACGGCGGCTACGACCTGGCGGACCTGCTGGCCGCCGTGGACGCCGCCGCCACCGCCTGACTCGGCCGAGCCCTGACGGACGGCTACGCGTCAGATGAGCCTGGCGGACGGCTACGCCGTCAGATGAGCCGTAGTTCGCGCGCCCGCCGGACCGCTTCGCGCCGGCGGGTCGCGTCGAGCTTGCGGTAGATGTTGCGGACGTGGGTCTTCACCGTGTTGACCGACAGGGACAACTCGCTGGCGATCTCCACGTTGGACAGGATGCTCTGCAGGTAGCGGAGGATGGTCAGCTCCCGTTCGGTGAGCGGCTCGTCCAGCGTCCGCGCCGGCCCGCCCGACCGCTCGGCCGGCGCGTCGGCCCGCCGCTCGTCCGCCCCGCGGACCAGGTCGCTCACCGTCGCCCAGTGCGCCGTGCCGGAGTCCAGATGGACGGCGAGCAGGTCGCGTACCCCCGGCCCGGCGCGGGTGAAGACCCGCCGGTAGCCCTCCGGCCCGGCCAGGTCGAGCACCTGCTCCAGGACCCGCCCGGCCCGCCGGTCGTCGCCCCCGTCGTGGGCGACGACCGCGTCCAGGAGGCCGGCCGCCAGCCGCAGCGGCAGCGGCCAGGACCCGGCGGCGGGGCCGGCCCAGTCCGGCAGCGTCCGGCCCGCGGCCCGGGGATCGCCACCCCGCAGCTCCGCCTGGGCCAACGCCACCCCGAGCGCCGCCGCGCGCCGGTCGGCCGCGCCGCCGGCGGGGGTGCCCCCGCCGGTCACCTGACCGCCCTGGAGTGCGGTCGCCGCGGCGTCCCCACCCGTCGTCGGAGCGGAGCCGACGGCGCGCGGCGCGCCGTCGCCGCCGGTCGGGTCGCCCGGCGGGCCGTCGGCGACCGGTCCGGCCGGGCCGGCGTCGGTCAGCCGGCCGAGCGCGTCGGTGAGCAGGGCGCGAGCGCTGTCCACGTCGCCGACCAGGGCACGCAGCTGCGCCTCGCTCGCGGTGAGCCAGACCGCCAGCTCCGGGCCGGGCGCGGTCTCCCGGGCCGCGGCCAGGGCCCGCAGGGCGGCGGCCGGCTCGCCGTCCGCGGCCAGCAGCTCGGCCCGGCAGAGCACGGCCAGCGCCGCCGCGCCGGGCTCCGCCGTCGCCGGGCCGGCGAGGGTCAGGTTCGCCGCCGCCTCCGTCGGCTCGTCCCGGTGCCACGCCACCAGGGCCAGCGCCAGGTACGCGTACCCGCAGTCCAGCCGGGAGGACCAACCCTGGCAGACGGGCATCGCCAGGCTCTCCCGGGCGGTCCGCTCGGCCGCCCGCAGGTCGCCCCGGGCCGCGTCCAGCACCGCCGACCGGCTGGCGCAGACCAGTTCGGTACGCGGCCGGCCCGCCTGCCGGGCGGCGGCGAGCGCCTCGGCGAACCGCTCCCCGGCGGTGGACAGCTCCCCCTCGGCCAGCGCGACCAGGCCGAGGGCGGTGCCGGCGACCGCCCGGGCGTCGGCGTCCTCCCCCACCCCGGCCCGCGGATCGTCGCCTGGTCCGGCCGGGGCGGGGCCGGTGGCGAGCAGCCGTGCGGCGGCCCGGCGTACCTCCTCGTGGTCGCCGGTGAGCCGGGCCAGGGTGAGGTCCAGCGCGGCGGCCAGCCGGCGGAACCGGTCCCGGTGCGGGGCGGGCAGGTCGCGGGCGTACCCGGCGGCGCGGCGCAGGTGCCCGGCCGCGGACTCGACGTCACCGGCGTACGCCCGCTCGGCGGCACAGGCCAGCGCCAGTTCGGGGTCCCGGCGGACCGCCTCGGCGGGCGGCTCGGCCGGGGGCGGCCCGGCCGGCGCGTCCGGGTCGTACGGCACCAGCTCCGGCCACCGGGCGATCAGCAGCTCCGTGGCCCGGTTCCACTCGCCCCCGGCCAGCGCGTGCCGCAGCGCCTCCGCCGGCCGGCCGTTGCCCGCGTACCAGCCGGCGGCCCGCAGGTGCAGGTCGCGCAGCTCGTCGGCGGGCAGCCGGCCCAGCTCGTCCCGGAGCAGGTCGGCCAGCAGCGGGTGGCACCGGTACCAGGGCGGGCTCCCGCCGTCCTGCTCGAGGAAACCGCCCGCCCGGGCCAGGTCGGCGAGGAGTTGGCCGGCGTCGGACCGCCCGGTCACCGCGTCCGCCAGGTCGGCACAGACGGCCGCCGCCACGGCGCTGTGCCGCAGCACGTCCCGGGCGTCCGGGTCCAGCGGAGCGAGCACCTCGTCGCGCAGGTAGCCGGCGACGTCCGGCTGCTCGCCGCCGAACCGCTCCACCGCCCGCGCCGGGTCGGCCTGGGCGCGCAGGGCCAGCGCGGCGAAGCGCAGCCCGGCCGGCCAGCCGGCGGTGCGCTCCCGCAACCGGGGCACCGCCGCCGCGGGCAGCGGCACCGCGTGCGCCACCAGCAGGTCGGCCACCTCGTCGTCGGTGAACGCCAACTCGTCCGGGCCCAGCTCGGTCAGCTCCCCGGCCAACCGCCACCGGTGCAGGGCCAGCGCCGGTTCGGTCCGCGCCCCGACCACCAGCCGCAGCCGCCCCTCGGCGTGCCGGAGCAGGAACTCCAGCCCGGTCAGCGCGGCCGGGTCGGTGATCCGGTGCAGGTCGTCCAGGACCAGCAGCACCGGGCGCTCCCGTGCGGCGAGCGCCGCGGCGAGCAGTTCGAGCTGGTCCGGTCGGGGCGGGACGTCCGGCACCGGCGGCTGCTCGTCCGACTCGCCAGCGACGGCGGCCCGCAGCGCCGCTGCCAGGTACGACCAGAGCCGCTCCCCGGTGTCCCCGTCCTCCACCGACACCCAGGCCGGCGGTGGCTCGGCCCGGGAGGCCCGGGCCCAGGAGGCCAGCAGGGTGCTCTTCCCCCAGCCGGCCGGCCCGGAGACGAGCGTGACCGGCCCGGCCACCCCCTGATCCAACCGGTCCAGCAGCCGCGGCCGGACCAGCAGCGGCTCGGGCGGCGCGGGTGCGGCCAGCCGCGACGCCAGCAACGGTGGGTTCACGGGCGTGGTTCCCCCGGCGGATCCGACGGCGGCCCCGGCCGGACCGGTCGCGCCCCTCGCGGTCGCGTCCGTCGCGGTCGTGCCCGTCCCGGTCGTGCCCGTCAGCCCGCTGCCGACCGCCGGCCCCGTGACGCCGGCCGGTGCTTCGTCGCCCACCGGCGCCGTGAGGTCGGTCGACGTCTCGGCGACCTCGACGCGGTCCGCCTGTTCCGGCATGCGGGCCCTCCCCCGTCGCGTCCGCTCCCCAGGTGCGGGGAGCGGTTACCCGGCGCGGGCGAGTTCACCCCTTCGGGGCGAACCCGCTTCACCCTGCTTCGGCGGACGCTGAAGGCACGGGGCGGGACGCCGCTGGCCGTGATCGACTCGGTGTGCGGCAGAACGGCCGTCCGGTGCCGACGGGAGGGGCAGGTGGGACGGATGGGACGGTTGGCCGGCGCCGGGACGCGCCTCGCGGCGTCAGCCGCACGCCGCCTCGTACGCCGGCGGGAGCGCCGGCCCCGCGCGGCCGGGACCGACCCGCGGCCCGGGCGCTGGCAGGTGGTGACGGTGGCCGGCCGGCCCGAGGAGGTGCTCCCGCCCGGCCGGTGGCCGGAGCCGCTGCGCCGGCTGGACGGCGCGATCGAGCTGTACGCCCGCCCCGCGCCCGGCGGGCGCGGCACGGAGCTGGCCGCCCGGCCGCTCGGCGGGGACCGGGGGTTCCCCGGGATGGCCGCCCACCTGGTCGGGGACGATCCCGGCCGGCTCATCCGGCAGGCGCTGCGGGAGGCCAAGCAGCTCGCCGAGACCGGCGAGGTGCTCCGGGCGGACCGGTCCCGGTTCGACCGGCCCGAGGTGTCCGGATGAGGGCGCTCTGCTGGGAGGGCGCCGGCGAGCTGGCCGTCCGCCAGGTCCCCGACCCGGAGCTGCGCAACGCGCAGGACATGATCGTCCGGGTCCGGCGGAGCGTCACCTGCGGGGCGGACCTGCCGCTGCTGACCGGGCGGATTCCGTACCTGGCCGCTGGGGAGGTGCTCGGGCACGAATTCCTCGGCGAGGTGGTGGAGGTGGGGTCGGAGGTCCGCCGGCACCGGATCGCCGACCGGGTGGTGGTCTGCGCGACGGTGGCCTGCGGCGCCTGCTGGTTCTGCCGGCAGGGCCTCTTCGCCTGCTGCGACAACGCCACCGCGGGTGGGCCGGAGGCCGGGTCGGCCTGGGACCAGCCCACCGGCGGCTGCTACGGCCATCCCGCCCGGCTGGGCGGCTTCGCCGGCAGCCACGCCGAGTACGTCCGGGTGCCGTACGCCGACGTCGGCGCGTTCACCGTGCCGGAGGCGGTCAGCGACGACCGGGCGGTGTTCGCCTCGGACGCCGCGCCGACCGGGTGGCTCGGCGCCGAGCTGGGCGAGGTGACGCCGGGCGACGTGGTGGCGGTCTGGGGCGCCGGGGCGGTCGGCCAGCTCACCGCCGGGGCGGCCCTGGCCCGCGGGGCGCACCGGGTGGTGGTCGTCGACGACCACCACGAGCGGCTGCGGATGGTCGAGCGGCACGTCGGCGCGGAACCGCTGAACTACCGGTCCGTGGACGTTGCCGCCGAGCTGCGGGAACGCAGCGGCGGCCGGGGACCGGACGTGTGCGTGGAGGCGGTCGGCATGCCGGCCGACCCGCCGGGGCTGCTCGGCCGGCTGGGTGGCGGGGCGGAACGGCCGTTGGCGCTGCGCGAGGCGGTGCACGCCTGCCGCAAGGGCGGCACGGTGGTGGTGCTCGGCACCTGGACCGGCTTCGTCGACGCGTTCCCGCTCGGCGCGGTGATGAGCAAGGGGCTGACCGTCCGCAGCGCCAAGCAGCACGGGCAGCGCTGGATCCCGACCCTGCTGGACCGGATGGCCCGCGACGAGCTGCGCACCGAGCACCTGGCCACCCACCGGCTGCCGCTGGAGCGGGGCGCCGACGGGTACGCGTTGTTCCGCGAGCGGGCCGACGGGTGCGTCCGGGCGGTCTTCTCCCCGTGATTCGCGCGGGCGCGGGTGGCACACTCGGCGGATGCGCGACGACCGCCCGTACGATCTCGTCCTCTTCGGCGCCACCGGATTCACCGGCGGCCTCACCGCCGAGTACCTGGCCCGGCACGCCCCGGACGGGCTGCGCTGGGCGCTCGCCGGACGCAACCCGGGCAAGCTGGCCGGGGTGCGCGACCGGCTCGCCGCGATCGACGCCGGCCTGGCCGAGCTGCCGCTGCTGACCGCCGACGTGACCGACCCGGCGTCGCTGCGGGCCGTCGCGGAGAGCGCCCGGGTGGTCGCCAGCACCGTCGGCCCGTACATCCACCACGGGGAGCCGCTGGTCGCGGCCTGCGCCGCCGCCGGCACCGACTACCTCGACATCACCGGCGAGCCGGAGTTCGTCGACCTGATGTACGTGCGGCACCACGCCGAGGCGGTGCGCACCGGGGCCCGGCTGGTGCACGCCTGCGGCTTCGACTCGATCCCGCACGACCTGGGCGCCTGGTTCACCGTGAAGCAGCTCCCCACCGACGGGCCGGTCACCGTGGACGGCTACGTCCGGGCCGGCGGGCGGTTCTCCGCCGGCACGTACCACTCGGCGCTCACCGCGTTCTCCCGTACCGGGGAGATGCGCCGGGCGGCGAAGGCGCGCAAGGCGGTCGAGCCGCGGCCGGAGGGCCGGCGGATCCGCGCCGTGCCGGGAAAGGTGGGGCGGGTGCGGGAGTTCGGCCTGTGGGCGGTGCCGCTGCCCACCATCGACCCGCAGGTGGTCCGCCGCTCGGCGGCCGCCCGCCCGGAGTACGGTCCGGACTTCCGCTACCGCCACTTCGCCGCGGTGAAGCGGCTGCCCACCATCGTGGCCGCCGGGGTGGGCATGGGCGCGCTGGTCGGGCTGGTGAAGCTGCCGCCCACCCGGCGCTGGCTGCTCGGCCGGCTCTCCTCGGGGCAGGGGCCGAGCGCCGAGCAGCGGGCGAAGTCCTGGTTCCGGGTCCGGTTCCTCGGCACCGGCGGCGGCCGGACGGTACGCACGGAGGTGGCCGGCGGCGACCCCGGGTACGACGAGACCGCCAAGATGCTCGCCGAGTCGGCCCTCTGCCTGGCCTTCGACGACCTGCCGAAGACCGCCGGGCAGGTGACCACGGTGACCGCGATGGGAGACGCCCTGCTGGACCGGCTGGTGCGGGCCGGCATCACCTTCCGGGTGCTCGACGGGGGTGCGGTCGCTTGACCCTCGACCCGGTTGAGGGCCCAGCATCCGGTGCCGTGGAGAGCGAACTGCGCAGCATCGGCGAGCTGGCCCGGGCCAGCGGGCTGACGGTCAGCGCGCTGCGGTTCTACGACCGGTCCGGCGTGCTGGTCCCGGCCCTCGTCGACCCGGTCACCGGCTACCGCTGGTACACCGACGACCAGGTCGCCCCGGCCCGGCTCGTCGCCGGGTTGCGCCGGGTCGGGATGCCGCTGGCCGGGATCGCCGAGGCGCTGCGGCACCGGCACGAGCCGGCGGTGGTCCACCGGCTGCTCGACGCGCACCTGCGCCGGCTGGAGGACGGCCTGGCCGACGCGCGCCGTGAACTCTCCCGGATCCGCACCCTGCTCGACCCGGAGGAGATCCCTGTGACCACCCGACTCGTGCTGTCCCGCGCCGACCTGGCCGCCGCCGTGGACGCCGTCCGGTTCGCCGTCGGCACCGACCCCGACCTGCCGGTGCTGGCCGGCGTGCTGCTGGAGGTGGAGCCGGACGGCGTACGGCTGGTCGCCACCGACCGACACCGGCTGGCGGTGGCCCGGGCCGGCGGGAAGGTGGACGGCCCGGCGGTACGGGCGCTGCTGCCGGTGGACGCGGTCGACGAGCTGCGCGCCCTGCTCGACACGGGCGGGGGCATCACCCCGGAGGCCCACCTCAGCGTCGCCGCCGACCGGGTAGAGGTCTCCGTCGCCGGCCGGCCGGTGGCCGCCGCCGCGCTGCCGTACGACTTCCCGGACTACCGCCGACTGCTGCACGGGCAGGTCAGCGACGCGCCCACGTACCGGATCCCGGTCGACGTGGTCGCGTTGCGCAGCGCGCTCACCGCCGACGGCGCTCCGATGCTGACGCGGGAACACCAGGGGGTCAGCCACGAGGTGACCGTGCTGGGCCTGGACGACCGGGGCGGGCTGCGCCTGGTCGGCCCGGACGAGGCGGCGGACCCGGAGGCGGTGCGGGTGGGAGTGAACCGGGAGTACCTGCTCGACGCCCTGGACGCCGGGGATCGAGGGCAGCTCGTGCTGGAGCTGGACGGGCCGATCGGCCCGCTGGCGCTGCGCCGCCCGGACGACGCGGACGCGTTCTCCATCCTCATGCCGGTCCGTCTCTGACCCGCGGGACGTCCCCTACCCGGACGGTCCACCGTCACCCTGAGTCATCCCTCCCCCCTCCCCACCCCCCACCCCGACCCGCCTTTGCTCTGCAGCCATCCACGCAGCGGGCACGCACCGTAGACCGATGCGTCCGTGGCTGCAGAGCAAAGGCGCGGACGGGTCATGCCGGCGCCGGCGGAGCGCGTGGAGGAATCGGCAGCTCAACGGGCTTCGGCCGAAGGAGAGACAGGGAGGGCCGACCTCGGTCGACCAGCGCCCGTCACGCGCAGTGACATCGGATGACCAGGAGGCAGATTGTCACGGACGGTTACCGAGGGTGGCGCGCCAGCACCCGATCCGACGACCGCCGTCGCGGCCCGGGGCGGGCGGAACGGGCCGCGACGGTAGCATCTGGGGGTCCCACCTGACTGCCTGGACGGAGGCGTACGGAGCAGCATGCTCGACATGGAGTTGATCCGGAAGGATCGCGAGGCGGTGGCGACCGCGCTGGCGAAGCGTCTGGATCCCGCCGAGGTCAACCGGGCGCTGGACGAGATCCAGCGGCTCGACCAGGAACGTCGCGCCCTGATCACGGAGATCGACGCCGAGCGGCAGCGCCGCAAGGCGGAGGCGCGGGCGTACGCGGAGGCGAAGCGGTCCGGCGTCACGCCCGAGCCGGTCGCGCCGGAGGCCGAGCGCAAGCAGCTCGCCGAGCTGGAGTCCCAGCTGGACGAGGTGCAGTCCCGGCTGCGCAGCACCATGAGCGAGCTGCCCAACCTGCCCGCCGACGACGTGGTCGCCGGTGGCAAGGAGGCGAACCGGGTCGTCCGGACCTTCGGTGAGCCGCCGGCCATCGAGAAGATCCGCGACCACGTGGAGCTGAGCCGCGCGCTCGGCCTGGTCGACCACGAGCGCGGGGTCAAGCTGGGCGGCTCCGGCTTCTGGATGTACACCGGCATGGGCGCCCGGCTGGAGTGGGCGCTGGTCAACTGGCTGATCGAGCAGAACATCACGGCCGGGTACGAGTTCCTGCTCCCGCCGCACCTGCTGCTGGACAGCGCCGGCTTCGCCGCCGGGCAGTTCCCGAAGTTCTACGACGACGTCTACCACCTGGACAAGCAGTCCGCCCCGCGCGGCCAGTTCCTGCTGCCCACGGCGGAGACGGCGATCCTCGGGGCGTTCCAGGACGAGATCCTGGAGACCGCGAAGCTGCCGCTGAAGGCGTTCGCCTACACCCCGTGCTACCGGCGGGAGGCGGCCGGCTCGCACTCGGACGAGCGCGGCACGGTGCGCGGCCACCAGTTCAACAAGGTGGAGATCTTCCAGTTCACCCTGCCCGAGCAGGCGGACGCCGCGCTGGAGGCGATGGTCGGCCACGTGGAGAGCCTGGTCGGGAAGCTGGGGCTGCACTACCAGACCAGCCTGCTCGCCGCCGGCGACGCCAGCGCCGCCATGCGGAAGACCTTCGACGTCGAGGTCTGGATGCCGAGCACCGGCAAGTACAAGGAGGTGTCGTCGGTCTCCTGGGGCGGCGACTACCAGGCCCGCCGGGCGGCCATCCGCTACCGAGAGCCGGGTGGCAAGCAGACCCGGTTCGTGCACACCCTGAACGGCTCGGCGCTGGCCACCAGCCGGCTCTTCCCGGCCATCCTTGAGCAGTTCCAGCAGCCCGACGGGTCGGTGCTGGTGCCGGAGGTGCTCCGCGACAAGCTGGGCGCCGACCGGCTCACCCCGGTCCGCTGACCGGCTGACGGGCAATCACGGCGGGGGTCGGCTGAGCCGGCCCCCGCCGTCGTCCGTGCCGGTCATCCCCGAGCCAGCGCTTCCACCTGCCGGGTCAGCGACTCCCCGTCGAGGAAGCCCTGGTGCACCACCCGGCCGTCCCGGTCGATGATCAGGAAGGTGCTCTGCTCGACCACCTCGAACCGCCGCCACAGGGTGCCGGCCCGATCGTCGAGTTGCGGGGTGCCGGCCAGGCCGAACTCGGTGACGAACTCCTTCATCGCCCGCTGCTCGCCGAGTCCGGCGACCCCGACGATGGGCACCGTCTCCCGGTACTTCGGGGCGATCTCGGCGACCGTCCACGCCTGGCTGGCGCAGGTGGCGCACCAGGGCGCCCAGAACCAGAGCACCACCGGCCGACCGGCCAGGGCGGCGGCGGAGAACGGCGTACCGTCGAGGGTCTTCGCGGTGAACGACAGCGTCTCCGGCACCTTCGCCGGGACCGGCGGCGCCGACGGCGGTCCGGCGCTCGGCGATCCGGTGGCCGGGCCGGCCGAGGCGGCGGCGACGGCGCCGACCGGGGTGGCCCGGTCCGGGCCGACCGCGCAGGAGGCCGCGGCCGGCAGCGCGGCGGCCAGTACGGCGGCGGTGACGAGGCGCCGCGCGGCGCGGCCCGGGGCGGGGGAAGGACGTGCCATCCGCGTCTCCTTACGGTCGGCTACTCGGCCTTGACCAGCCGGAGCGCGAGTTCGGGACAGACCTTGACCGCCTTGAGCGCGCCCTGGCGCAACCAGGTGGGCACCGGGGTGGGCGGGAAGGCGGGGTAACCGTTGCCGTCGAGCCGGATGAAGTCCGGCACCACGTGGGCGCAGAGCCCGTGCCCGTCGCAGCGGGACCAGTCCAGGGTGAGCTTCTGCGGGTTGGCGTCGGGCGCGCCGGGCAGGCCCATCACGCCCTTCACCCGCTTGCCGCAGCCCTCGCCGGTGGCGTGCAGCCGCAGGTCCTCGGCGAAGACCTCCATGGCGGAAAGGGCGAAGCGGGCGGTGCCGTCCGGGTGGCTGCACGCGCCGCGCCCCTTCACGTCGCCGGCCGCGGCCCGGACCACCTCGATCGGGGCGCTGCCGGCGACCGCCAGGTCGACGGCGCGGGCCAGGTCGGGCAGGCCCATCTTGCACGGCCCGCACTGGCCGGCGGACTCGCCGGCCAGGTAGCGGACCACCTGGGCGGCCTCGCCGAGCGGGCAGGTGTCCCGGCCCAGCGGGACGATGATGCCGGCGCCGAGGGTGCCCCCGACGGCGGCGAGCCCCTTGCGGGAGACCTCGGCCCGGGCCGCCGCCTCCGGGGTGATCCACTTGCCGTGGTAGCCGCCCATCAGGATGCCCGGCCCGTCCGGCACCTCGCACAGCTCGAAGATCTCCCGCAGCGGGGTGCCGGCGGCGCACTCCACCACCGCCGGCCGCTGCGCCGCCCCGGTGACCGTGAGCAGCACCGTGCCCGGCTCGTCGTCGGTGCCGAGCGCGGCGTACTCGTACGGGCCGATCCGGGCGGCGACGGCGAGCTGGGCGTACGTCTCGGCGTTGGAGAGCAGGGTGGGCAGCCCGCCCACGCCCGAGTCGCTGGAGCGCTTCTTGGTGCCGGGCGGGATGTGCGGCAGCCCGTTGATCCCGTTGACCAGCGCCCCGCCCTCGCCGGAGATGAACCGGTGCGGCACCGTGACGATGCTGGTCGGCACCGGCATCCGCCGTTCCTGCAACGCCTCGGTGAGCGACGGCCGGCCGACATCGTCGTCGGCCACCCCGATCACGATCTCCTCGGCGTCCAGCGCGTACGCGGCCAGCGCCGCGCCGTCGAGGATGAGGTGCGGGGCCCGGGTGAGCAGGACCTTGTCCTTCCAGCTCGCCGGCTCTCCCTCGGTGGCGTTGACCACCACCACGGCGGTGAGGTCCTGCCGCTCGCAGGACTCCAGTACGGCGCGCAGCTTGCGGGCGAACGGGAAGCCGGCCCCGCCCTTGCCCTTGAGGTCGATCGCCTCGGCGAGCCGGAGCAGCGCGGCGGGCTCCATCGGCCCGATCGGGCCGTGCGCGTCCTCGTGGGCCAGCAGGTCGAGCCGGCCGAACTCGGCGAAGCCGGCGGTGAGCCGGGGCTCGCCCACACAGGCGACCGGGGGCACGGTCGTCCGCATCACCTGGCCTCACCCCGCAGCCCGGCCCAGTACGCCCCGTCCACCGCGTCCGCGTTGGCCCGCCGTCGCCGGCTCGACCGGCTCTCCCCGGAGGCCCGCCGCGCCCGGCGGGAGGCCAGGTCGACCAGGGTCGGGGTGTCGTCCACGAAGACCTCCTCGGGGACGTACCGGGCCGGCGGGCGCCAGTAGTCCGGCTCCTCCGGCACGTCCTCCTCGACGCTGTGCCGGCCGCCGCTGCGCGGCGCCGCCGAGATCGGGCTGCCGGACACCGGGCCGGCCGAGACGGGGCCGGCCGAGACCGGCTCCCCGGAGACCGGCCGGGTCGCCCACCGGCGCGGGCTGTCCCACGGCTCCTCCGGCTCGTCGGTGCGGCGCGGCGGGGCCGGGTACCGGGCGGCGTCCGGCGGGGTGGAGTACCGCGTACCGGTGTCGGGCGGGGCCGAGTGGCGGCCGCCGGAGTCCGGCACGGCCGAGTAGCGGGCAGCGGTGTCCTCGTCGGACCGGGACCGCCGACCGACCCGCTCCTCCTCGTCCCGGTAGCGGCGGGCGGGACGCTCGTCGTCGCGGCGGCGGCTCGCCGGCTCGCGCTCCGCGCGCCGCCGGGCCGGTTCCTCCTCGCGGCGGCGGCCGGCGGAGACCGGCTCGGCCGCACGCCGGCGGCGGTCGGCCGCCGCCCGGACCGGCTCGCGCAGCGACCCGGGCTCCGGCACCACCGGTACGGCGAACCGCTCCGGGTCACGGCGACGGGCGGTGCCGGCCGGCGCGGTCCAGGTGGCGGTGGTCTCCGCCCAGCTCGACTCGCGGCCCCGGCCCGGACGGCTCTCCTTCTCCTCGGTGCCGGCGGCGCGCCGGCGGGTCAGCCCGGCGAGCAGGCCCCGGTCCTGCTCCGCCCGGCCGGTCATCGCCTTGTTCAGCGAGGCGGCCTGCTGCTGCTCCCGGCTGCGCCGGCCGAGGTGGACGGAGAAGCGGACGAGCAGCGCCGTCACCACCAGCAGTACGCAGGCGAGGTAGCTGAGCACCACCCAGGTCTTCGCCGGGCGGCCGGTGTTGAGCCCGTGAACCAGCGCGAACGGCCAGGAGACGTACGCCATGGAGTGCAGCGCGCGCCAGAACCACCTGGGACCGACGCCGGCGAAGCGGACCCGGATCAGCCCGGTCCAGAGCACGCTCACCATGAGGAAGGCGGCGACGGTGCCCAGCCCGACGTAGAGGCCCCGGCCGCCGACGAAGGGCACGACGGCGTCGGTCGGGGCGGCCCGGCCGGTGGCGATCTTCGTGATGACATGGAAGACCAGCCCGGCCACGCCGAGGACGCCGGTGGCCCGGTGCGCCGACTGGAGCAGCACCCGGTGTCGGATGAGCAGCACCAGCCGGTCGGTGGCGAGCAGCCCCAGCATCACGGTGAGGCTGAGCGAGACCAGGGCGACCACCCCGGCGAAGAACTCGGTGAAGAAGAAGCCGTACGCGTACATGACGCTGCCCACGCCGGCGAGCTCCAGGCCGGCCCACCCGGCGGCGAGCGCGGACGCGCCGAGCGCGACCATCGCGGGCTTCGACATGGTCCGGGCACCGCGGCTGGTGCTGGTGGTCCGGACGGTCGTGGCCTTCTCGTTCTGCTGTGCCCGGGCCATCTGCTCCTCGATCTCTCGCGGCGCCTGCTCCCCCTCCAGTACGGACGGACATCGCGATCGGATCAGTCCGGTGGCGAATTTCTCGGCCGGTCCGTCGAACCGTCCCGCCCCGGCGCGCGTGTAGCGGCATCTGGCGCGGAGTGCAATGACGTATTTCTATCCGTTGACAGACTTTGCAACACGCTTGTAACCTTGCCGAAAATTTCAGGCCGGCCCTGCAAGAAACCAGCACCGAACCCCGTCCCCCCGCACCCCGCAGGAGTCCCGATGCATCGACGTCGACGCCGCTCGGCGGCCCTCGCCCTCGGCCTGGCCGCCAGCCTGCTCGTCCCGACCACCGTGGCGACGCCCCCGGCCTCCGCCGCGACGCCCGGCAGCAAGAAGGTCATCGTCCAGCTCTTCGAGTGGAACTGGACCTCGGTGGCCAGCGAGTGCACCTCCACGCTCGGCCCCAAGGGCTACGGCTTCGTGCAGGTCTCGCCGCCGCAGGAGCACGTCACGGGCAACCCCTGGTGGGTCGCCTACCAGCCGGTCAGCTACCGGATCGAGTCCCGCAAGGGCACCCGCGCCCAGTTCCAGGCGATGGTGAACACCTGCCACAACGCCGGCGTGAAGGTCCTCGTCGACACCGTCGTCAACCACATGTCCGGCCAGGACAACGGCGGCACCGGCTGGGCCGGCACCACGTACGGCCACTACAGCTACCCGGGCAACTACGGCTACCAGGACTTCCACCACTGCGGCCGCAACGGCAACGACGACATCGCCAACTACGGCGACCGGTACGAGGTGCAGAACTGCGAGCTGGTCAACCTCGCCGACCTGGCCACCGAGACCGACTACGTGCGCACCCGCCTGGCCGCGTACATGAACGACCTGCTGTCGCTGGGCGTGGACGGGTTCCGGCTGGACGCCAGCAAGCACATGCCGGCCGCCGACATCGCCGCCATCAAGGGCAAGCTCTCCCGGTCGGCATACCTGGTGCAGGAGGTCATCTACGGCGCCGGTGAGCCGATCCAGCCGACCGAGTACACCGGCAACGGCGACGTGCACGAGTTCCGGTACGGCAAGGACCTGGCCCGGATGTTCAACAGCGAGCGGCTGGCGTACCTGCGGAACTTCGGCGAGTCCTGGGGCTACCTGCCGGGCAACCAGGCGGTGGTCTTCACCGACAACCACGACACCCAGCGCGACGGCGGCGTGCTGACCTACCGGGACCGCGGCGAGTACGCCCTGGCGAACGCCTTCATGCTGGCCTGGCCGTACGGCACCCCGGCGGTGATGTCGAGCTTCACGTTCAGCAACAAGGACCAGGGCCCGCCCTCGGACGCCAACAACAAGACGCTGAACACCACCTGCTACTCCGGCTGGGAGTGCGAGCACCGCTGGCGGGTCATCGCCAACATGGTCGCCTTCAACAACGCGACGCAGGGCGCCGGCGTCGCCAACTGGTACGACAACGGCTGGCAGCACATCGCCTTCAGCCGGGCCGGCAAGGGCTACCTGACCCTCAACGACGAGGACTTCGCGATCACCGGCCGCTCCTACTACACCGGGCTGCCCGCCGGCCGGTACTGCGACGTCATCCACGGCGACTACAGCAACGGCTCGTGCAGCGGGCCGGTGATCACGGTGGACGGCAACGGCTGGTTCGCCGCGAACATCAACGCGCACGACGCGGTCGCCATCCACATCGGCGCGAAGCTGCCCTGACCAGGGCCGAACCCCGACGGCCCGCGTGGACCGGCACGATCCGGCCGATCCGCGCAGCCGGAAGCCCCTCCCCCGCGGGTATGGCGGAACGAGGGGCTTCCGGTCGTTTACAGTCTTTTTGTGCTGTTTGACCGATTGACCTCGCGGTGGACCCTGGGCTGGCTGCTCGCCGCGGTCGGCGTACCGCTGCTGCTCGCGGCCGCGCTGCTGGTCGGGCGGACGCTCACCGGCGGCCCGGCACCCGTGCCGGTCGGCGCCGCGCCCACGACCCCGGCCACCACACCGGACACGGCCGAGCCGAGCCCGACGCCGGAGGAGTCCGTGCCGCCGGCCGCTCCCGCGCCGGACGACCTGCCGGTGGTCACGTACGACCCGGCGCCCGGCGGCTTCCCCGCCGACCCGGGCGTGGGCGACACCCGGCCGCTCACCGAGGGACTCTCGCCGACCCGGACCGTCGCCGCGTACGACGCCCCGGGCGGCCGGCCGCTGGCCTTCCTCGCCCCCACCATCAGCGGCGTCCCGCTGACCATGCCGGTCGTCGACCGGCGGGTCGGCTGGACCGCCGTGCTGCTCCCGTCGGCGAACCGCCGGATCGCCTGGCTGCCGGCCGGCGGCTGGCACACCGTCGCGCTGCACCACCAGCTCGTGGTGGAACGCCGGACGCACCGGCTCACCTGGTACCGGGACGGCCGGGCGGTCCGGTCCTGGGAGGTCAGCCTCGGCATGGCCGGCCAGTCCACCCCGCTCGGCCGTACCTTCATCCTCGGCCGGACGCCCCCGCCGCAGGCGGTCTACGGCGGCGTCGACATCTTCGCCCTGGGCGCGATCCCCGACGACCCGGACGCGGTGCCGACCGGGCTGCGCGGCGCGCACATCGGACTGCACAGTTGGCACAACGACGACACGCTCGGCCGGAACGTCACCAACGGCTGCATCCGGCTGACCCGCAGCGGACAGCGCCAGCTCCTCGCCGAGGTCCCCGCCGGGACCGCCGTCGTGGTGGTCGAGCAGCTCGCCGCCCCGCCGGCAACCGCCTGACCGGGCTCACCCGAGCAGCCAGCCGTTCTCCTCGGCCACCCGGACCGCGTCGGCCCGGTTGCGGGCGCCCGTCTTGCCGATGGCCGAGGAGAGGTGGTTGCGTACCGTCCCCTCGGACAGGTGCAGCGTGGCCGCCAGCTCGGCCACGGTCCCGCCGCCCCGGGCGGTCCGCAGCACCTCGGTCTCCCGCTCGGTCAGCGGGCTGGCCCCGGTGGCCAGAGTCTCCGCCGCCAGGGTCGGGTCGACCACCCGCAGCCCGGCGTGCACCCGGCGGACCGCGTCGGCGAGCTGCCGGGCCGGGGTGTCCTTGACCACGAAGCCGTTCGCGCCGGCCTCCATCGCCCGGCGCAGGAAGCCCGGCCGGCCGAAGGTGGTCACCACCAGCACCCGGCAGTCGGGCACCGCGGCCCGCAGCGCGCCGGTGGCGGCGATCCCGTCCAGGCCCGGCATCTCCACGTCGAGCAGGGCCACGTCCGGCCGGGTGCGGCGGGCCTCGGGCACCACCTCGTCACCCCGGCCCACCTCGGCGACCACGGTCAGGTCCGGCTCCAGCGACAGCAGCGCGGCGAGGGCCCCCCGGACCAGCGCCTGGTCGTCGGCGAGCAGCAGCCTGATCGGTGCGGTCATCGGCTCATCCTCCGTCCCGGTCGCCGGCCGCGGCGGGCAGGGCCACCCGGAGCAGGAAACCCCGGCCACCCGGACGGCGACCGACGGTGACGATGCCGTCCAGCCGCCGGGCCCGCTCACGCAGCCCGACCAGGCCGTGCCCGGCCGCGTCCGGCTCGCCGGCCGGTCCCCGGCCGTCGTCGCGGACCTCCACCGCCGCCGGGTCGACCCGGATCTCGCAGTGCCGCGCGCCGCTGTGTCGGACCACGTTGGTCACGCCCTCGCGGACCGTCCAGCCGAACAGCTCGTCCCGCTCCGGCGGCAGCGACGGCACCGTCTCCGGCAGCTCCGCGGCGATGCCCGCGGCGGCCAGCGCCGAGCGGGCGCCGGCCAGCTCCGTCGCCAGACTCGCCCCCCGGTACGCCCCGACGGTGCCCCGCACGTCGGCGAGGGCCTGTCGGGCCAGCCGCTCCACGTCGGCGATCTCGGTGGCCGCCCGGGCCGGGTCCAGCTCCAGCAGCCGCCCGGCCAGCTCGGCCTTGACCGCCACCACGGTCAGCGAGTGCCCGAGGATGTCGTGCAGGTCCCGGGCGGTACGGGCCCGCTCCTCGGCCACCGCCAGCCGGCGGATCTCCTGCTGGGCGGCCTGGAGTTCGGCGTTGCGCTGGGTCAGCCGGGTCACCCCGTACATGGCGAACGAGGCGAGCAGCACCGCGAACGTCACGGTCCCCTCCGCCTCCCAGGCGGGCACCAGCGCGGCCGTCACCGGCGGGGTCAGCGCGGCCAGCGCCACCACGACCAGCGCCTGCCGGTTGGGCAGCAGGAACACCGCCGCCGCCGCGACGAAGACCAGGGTGGTCAGCCAGTCACCACCGGTGCCCGGGATGCCGGCGAGCCCGAGCCCGACCAGCAGCGCCAGCGCCGCCCAGGCCGGCACGAGCGGGATGGCCCGGTGGTGCAGCCGGTGGGCCCGGGCCCACTGGAAGACCCACACGTAGCAGACGCCGAACGCGACCAGGGTGGTCGCCCCCACCACCCGCCGCCAGACCTCCGCCTGGTGCAGGGCCGCGAGCAGCGGGATGTTGAGGAAGAAGAGCCAGACCGCGGCCAGCAGCCAGCCGGTGAACCGCCAGTGGCGGCTCACCGGACGGTTGCCGTCGGGCGGAAGCTGCATCCTGAACACGCTAGTCCCGCCCGCCCGGGTCAGACCCGCGTGGTGTCCCGGCGGAACAGCCGGGCCGCGCCGAGGCCGAAGAAGGCGGTCCAGGCGGCGACGTTGCCGACCGCCACCCAGTCCAGCCCCTCCCCGGTCAGCGGCGAGCGGGCCAACTGGCCGACGCCGTACACCGGGGTGAACTTGGCGATCTGCTGCATCACGTGCGGCAGCATGTCGAGCGGGAAGAACAGGCCACCCAGCATGGCCAGGATCGCCAGCACCGGGCCCATGAACTGCATGACGTTCTCGGCTGGGGCGAGGTAGCCGACGAAGAGGCCGAAGGCGGCGAACACCAGCGAGCCGAGCCACGCGGTCAGCCCGGACTCCACCCAGACGTGGGCCGGCAGCTTCACCCCGGAGGCGGCGCCCACGGCGAACTCGACCAGCACACCCAGCAGGCCGAGCACCATCGCGGTGGCCACCTTCGTCGCCACGTACGCGGGCGGGCGCAGCGGGGTGAGCCGCAGCTGCCGGCTCCAGCCCAGCGCCCGCTCGGTGGCGACCGCCGCCCCGGCGCTGGTGGTGGCGACCATCGCCGCGTAGACGGCCAGGCTGATCATGATCCAACCGGTGACCGGGAGGCCGTTGTCCAGGTTCTGACCACGCTGCGGCAGTCCGAAGAGGAGGAAGAAGACCGCCGGCATGACCAGGATGAAGACCAGCGTCCGGCGGTTGCGCAACACCCGGCGGATCTCGATGCCGAGGACGGACGGAGAGAACCCGCCCAGGGCGGGGGGCCGGCGGTCGGCGGACCGGGTGGTGGAGGCGGTGGTGGGCGAGGCGGTGACAGTCATGTCAGGACTCCGGTGTCAGGGCGCGGCGGTCAGGCGGCGGTGGTCAGGGCGAGGAACGCGTCCTCGAGGTTGCGCGAGGTGATCTCCAGGTCCCGCGCGGCGGTCCGGGTCAGCAGGTGCCGGGCGACGACGTCCGAGTCGTCGGTGTGCACCAGCACCGCGTCGCCGCGTACCTCGACCGCCTGGACGCCGGGGAGCGCGGCCAGCGCGGCCTGGTCGGCGCCGGGCAGGGTGGCCCGGACGAGCCGGCCGGAGGCCAGGTTCTTGATCTCGGCGGTGGTGCCATCGGCGACCACCCGGCCCTCGCGGACCAGCACGATCCGGTCCGCGTACGCGTCGGCCTCGTCGAGGTAGTGGGTGGCGAAGAGGACGGTCCGGCCGGAGCGGGCGTCGGCCCGGATCGCCTGCCAGAAGTCCCGCCGGCCCTCCACGTCCATCCCGGTGGTCGGCTCGTCCAGCACCATCAGATCGGGGTCCGGCAGTAGGGCCAGGGCGAAGCGCAGCCGCTGCTGCTGGCCGCCGGAGCACTTGCCCACCGGCCGGTCGGCGATGTCGGCGATGCCGGCCCGCTCCAGGACCTCGGCCACCGGCCGGGTGTGCCCGTAGAAGTGGGCGGTCATCCGTACCGTCTCGGCGACGGTGAGGTCCTTGAGCAGTCCGCCGGTCTGCATCACGGCGGCAACCCGGCCGAGCCGGACGGCCTCGGCCGGCGTGCCGCCGAAGAGCCGGACGGTGCCGGCGTCCGGGCGGGCCAGGCCGAGCAGCATGTCCACGGTGGTGGTCTTGCCGGCGCCGTTGGGGCCGAGGAAGGCCACCACCTCGCCCGGGGAGATCCGGAGGCTGAGTCCGTCGACGGCGGTCACCGGGCCGAAGGTCTTGGTGAGCCCGGACAGTTCGACGGCGGGTGCGGTGTCGGTCATGACAGGAATGCTCCGGCCCACGGCGGCCGGTTCCCCGGAGCGGGCGTCACCTTCCGACCATGACATTTGTCAGGGCCCCCGTCCCGGGCGGGCCGGAGCCCGCCCGGGACGGCAGTGCTCAGTGGCCGCCGCCCCCTTCGCGTGCCCGGCGGGGCAGCAGGAAGGCGCCCGCCACCGTGACCAGGAGCAGGCCCAGCTCGGCGACGAGGGTGACCCGCACCGCGTGCGACACCGACCGGCCCATCGCGTCGAAGAAGACCGTGCCGAGCAGGGCCACGCCGAGCGCGCCGCCGAGTTGCTGGACGGCGGTGAGCGTGCCGGACGCCGAGCCGGTCTCCTCCTCCTCGACGCCGGAGAGCACGATGTCGAAGAAGGGCGCCATCACCAGCCCCATGCCGAACCCGACCGCCAGCAGGGCCGGGGCCATCCGCCAGGGGCTGACGTGGGCGCCGGCCAGGACGAGCGTGACCAGCATGCCGACGACGCCGGCCAGCACCACGCCGAGTCCGAGGTGGATCAGCCGACGGCCGAGCCGCTGGGCCAGGCCGGCGCCGGCGAGCACGAACGCGACCACCATGCCGAGCGCCTGGGGAACGCCGGCCAGCCCGGCGCGCAGCGGCGACCAGCCCAGCCCGAGCTGCAGGTAGAGGCTGAAGACCAGCGAGAACCCGGCCAGCGCGGTGAAGAAGGCCAGGCCCGCGACCAGCCCGCCGGTGAAGGCCCGGCGGCGGAAGAGGGTGGGGATCACCAGCGGGTCCCGCCCGGCGCGCTGCCGGCGCTGCTCGTACCCGGCGAACCCGGCCAGGACCACCACCGCGCCGCCGAGCATCGCGAAGCTCCACCCCGGCCAGCCGGCTTCCCGGCCCTGCACCAGCGGGTAGACCAGCAGGAACACGGCGAGCGAGAGGAACGCGACGCCCGGGAGGTCGAGCCGGGTGGCGTGGCCGGGTCGGGAGGCCGGGAGGAAGCGGGCCGCGCCGAGGGCGGCGAGCAGGCCGAGCGGGACGTTGATGAGGAAGATGGCGCGCCAGCCGGTGCCGGCGAGGTCGGCGTCGACCAGCCAGCCGGCCAGGATCGGCCCGCCGACGGCGGAGATGCCCATGACCGGACCGAACGCGCCGAAGGCCGCGGCGAGCTGCTCCGGCGGGAACATCTCCTTGATCAGGCCGAGGCCCTGCGGGAGGAGCAGGGCGCCGAACAGGCCCTGCGCCACCCGGGCGGCGATCAGCGTGCCGGGGCCGCCGGCGAGCGCGCAGGCCGCCGAGGCGGCGGTGAAGCCGAGCACTCCGACCAGGAACATCCGGCGCCGGCCGTACAGGTCGCCGAGGCGACCACCGGTGACCAGGCCGACGGCCATGGCGAGCGTGTAGCCGGCGCCGAGCCACTGGATGACGCTGGACGAGCCGCCGAGGTCGGCCCGGATCGCCGGGCCGGCCAGGTTGGTGACGAGCACGTCGAGCAGGTCCATCACCTCGGCGGCGAGGATCACCGCGAGGGCGACCCAGCGCCAGCGGTGGCCGGCCGTGGCCGGTGGTCCCGTCCGGTCCGGCGCGGCGGTGACGGCGGTGGTCATGGCATTCCCCCGATCGGGTAGCGAACACTGTTCGTTGACGAACAGTGTTCTATCAACGAACGGCGTTCGTAGCAAGTACGATGTTCGAGTCCCCGATCCCGGAGGTCCCCGTGAGCGAACCGCCCGCACCCCCGTGGCGCACCCGGCCGCGCACCCGCGCGCCCCGCCGACCGCTGAGCCAGCAGGCCGTGGTCGACGCCGCGCTCGCCCTGATCACCCGGGAGGGGCTGGGCGCGCTGAGCATGCGGCGGGTGGCCCAGGAGCTGGGCACCGGCCCCGCGTCGCTCTACGCCCACGTCTCCGGCAAGGAGGAGCTGCTCGAACTGCTGGTCGACCGGGCCAGCGCGGAGATCGTGGTGCCGGCCCCGGAGCCGTCGCGCTGGACCGAGCAGATCCGCGAGGTGGCCTGGCAGGCGTACCGGGTCTACGCCACGCACACCAACCTGGCGCTCGCCTCGCTCGCCACCATCCCCACCGGCCCCAACGCCCTGCGGGTCACCGAGGGGATGCTCGCCATCCTGCTCGCCGGCGGGGTGCCGCCCCGCGAGGCCGCCTGGTTCCTCGACCGGCTCTTCCTCTACGTTGCCGGGGACGCCTACGAGGGCGCCCTGTACGGGGAGAAGGTGCGCGCCTCGGGGCGGGACCAGCAGACCTGGTGGGGGGAGCAGCTGCAGCAGCTGCGGACCTACTACGAGAGCCTGCCGGCGGAGACCTACCCGCGGATCCGGGCGCACCTGGACGCGCTGATGGAGGGCGGCGGCGACGAGCGCTTCGCGTACGGCCTCGACCTGCTGATCCGGGGCGTCGCCGCGCACGTCCCGGCCGGGAGTGACCCCGCCCGGGCCGGGTAACCAGCGCCCGCGTCAGACGTCGCGGCACCGGGAGGTCAGACATGGGCGCACCTACCGCACGGGTCGACACGATCGTGCTGATCCACGGACTCTGGGTGACCTCGCGCAGCTGGGAGAAGTGGGCCGAGCGGTACGAGGCCCGCGGCTTCCGGGTGCTCACCCCCGCCTGGCCCGGGATGGACCGGGAGGTCGAGGAGCTACGGGCCGACCCCACCCCGATCGCCGGCCAGCGGATCGCCACCATCGTCGACCACTACGCGGCGATCATCCGGGGACTGCCCCGCCCGCCGATCATCATGGGCCACTCGTTCGGCGGCCTGATCACCCAACTGCTGCTCGACCGGGGGCTGGGCGCCGCCGGGGTCGGCGTGCACCCCGCCCAGATCAAGGGCGTGCTGAAGCTGCCGCTCAGCACGTTGCGCTCCTCGTTCTCGATCCTCCACAACCCGGCCAACCGGCATCGCGCGGTGCCGTTCACCAGGGAGGACTTCCGGTACGCCTTCGGCAACACGATCAGCCAGGAGCAGTCGGACGCGGCCTGGGAGCGGTACGCCGTACCGGGCGCGGGCCACGTGCTGTTCGAGGCGGCGTTCGCCAACCTGGACCCGGACGCGGCCACCGCGGTGGACAAGAGGCGTAGCGACCGGGCGCCGCTGCTGCTCATGGCCGGCGGCGCCGACCACGTGGTGCCGCCGTCGGTGGTCTCCGCCAACGCCAACCTCTACCGGAGCTCGACGGCGATCACCAGCTACCAGCTGTTCCCCGGCCGGTCGCACTTCGTCGGCGGCGAGCCGGGCTGGGAGGAGGAGGCCGACTTCGCACTGGAGTGGTCGGTGGAGGCGGCGAACGAGTACTCCCCCACAGTGGTCAGCGAGGCGCCCGCCACTGAGCGGCGTCGTGCCTAGCGAACAACGAATCGGGTCGGCTCCCCGAGCGGCTGACGGCGCACGGATGGTCAGACCGCGGACGGGTCGCGCTCGTCCGCGCCGTCGGACGAGCGCTGGCGCGGTGGCGCCGGCGGCGCGGTCAGCTTCCGCCACAGGAACTCCAGGGTCAGTGCCCAGACGAAGGCGTGCTGCTCGTTGTTCGCCGCCGCCCCGTGCCCGCCCTCGACGTTCTCGTAGTACGCCACCTCGTGGCCGTACGCGCGCAGCCGGGCCGCCATCTTGCGGGCGTGCCCGGGGTGCACCCGGTCGTCCCGGGTCGAGGTGACGAACAGGACCGGCGGGTACGGCCGGTCGCCGTCGACGTTGTGGTAGGGCGAGTACCGGCGCAGCCGGGCCCAGTCCTCGGGCCGGTCCGGGTCGCCGTACTCGGCCGTCCAGGAGGCGCCGGCCAGCAGCCGGTGGTAACGGCGCATGTCCAGCAACGGCACGTGCGCGACGACCGCGCCGAACAGCGCCGGGTGGCGGGTCAGCATCACCCCCATCAGCAGCCCGCCGTTGCTGCCGCCCTCGATGCCGAGCTGCGCCGGAGTGGTGATCCCGCGGGTGACCAGGTCGGCGGCCACGGCCGCGAAGTCCTCGTACGCCCGGGGCCGGTTCTCCCGCAGCGCGGCCCGGTGCCACGCGGGCCCGTACTCCCCGCCGCCCCGGATGTTCGCCACCACGTAGCTGCCGCCGCGGGCCAGCCAGCCCCGGCCGATCCCGCCGCTGTAGTGCGGGGTCTGGCTGACCTCGAAGCCGCCGTAGCCGGTGAGCAGGGTTGGCCCGGCAGGCCCTTCCGGGTCACCCACCACGAAGTACGGCACCCGCGTCCCGTCGGCCGAGGCGGCGAAGAACTGGCGTACGGTCAGGCCGGCCGCGTCGAAGAAGGCCGGCTCCCGCTTCAGCGTCTCGACCGGCCCGCCGATCCGCCCGAGCCGCAGGGTCGCCGGTCGCAGGAAACCCTCCGACGCGAGCAGGTAGTCGTCCCCGGTGTCCGGGTCGGTCTCCACCACCGAACTGTGGTCGGACTCCGTCACCCCGGCGAGCGGTTGCCGCCGCCACCCCGCCGGGCCGGGGGTCAGCACCTCCAGTCGGCTCCGCACGTCGGCGAGGGTCGCCAGGATGAGGTGGTTGCGGGTCCACACGTGGTAACTGAATGCGGCGCGCGGGTCCGGCCGGAAGAGCACGGTGAGGTCCCGCCCGCCGGCGAGGAACGCCTCGAACCGGGTCACCAGCAGTGCTCCCGCCGGGTGGGTGACCTCCCCGACCGTCCACGGCGAGCGCAACCGGATCAGCAGCCACTCCCGGTGCACGTCCCACTGGGCGTCCTCGGGCACCTCGATCCGGCGCCGCTCCCCCGCTGCGGTCAGCAGGTAGTCCTCCGTGCGGTAGAAGTCCAGGCTGCGCCCCACGAAGTCGCGCTCGAACCCGGGGGTGTGGTCGTGCGTGGCGTACACCGCGAGGTCGTCCACCTGCGCCTCGTGGACGACCTCGGCCGCCGCCAGGGGCGTGCCGCGCCGCCACCGCTTGACCACGCGGGGGTAGCCGGAGGTGGTCAGTGTGCCCGGCCCGAAGTCGGTGGCCACGTAGACGTGGTCGGCGTCGATCCAGCAGACCGAGCTCTTGGCCTCGGGGAGCGTGAAGCCGTCCGCGACGAACGCCCGGCGGACCAGGTCGAACTCGCGCACCACCACCGCGTCGGCGCCGCCCCGGGACAGGCTGATCAGGCAGCGGTCGTATCCGGGGCGGAGCACCGTCACCTCCTGCCAGACCCAGTTCTCGCCCTCCTGCGCGGCCAGCGCGTCGACGTCGAGCAGCACGTCCCACTCGGGCTCGGCCCGGCGGTACTGCTCGAGCGTGGTGCGCCGCCAGATCCCGCGCGGATGCGTGGCGTCGGTCCAGAAGTCGTACCAGAGGTGGTCGCCACGCCACCCGGGATAGGGAATCCGGTCCTCGGCGTCGAGCACCTCCCGGATCTCGGCCCGCAGCGCGGCGAACCGCTCGCTCCCGGTCAGCGCGGACAGGGTCTCCGCGTTGCGCTCCCGGACCCAGGCGGCGGCGTCCGCCGCCTCAAGGTCCTCCAGCCAGAGGTACGGATCATCACCGTTGTCGATCATCCCCGCCAGTGTCCCGGACAGGTCGACCCGAGCCAGTCGGACATCCGACCCAGTGGCGTGGCAGATGTGTGTCGGCGCCGGCCGGAGGGGCCGTTCTGCCCTGGCATGGGTGACGGATCCGGGGGTATGACGGGGGTATGAGGGCGAGTTTCCGGCTTGGCCGGGTCGCGGGCGTACCCGTCGGGGTCAACTGGAGCGTCCTGGTCATCTTCCTGCTGATCGCCTGGGCGCTGTCAGCCAGCCTGTTCCCGCGCTCGTACCCCGGTCACTCGGGCCTGGCGTACGTCGCCGCCGGGTTGTCCGCCGCGGTGGTCTTCTTCCTCGGCCTGCTCGCCCACGAGGTCGCCCACGCGGTGGTCGCCAAGCGCAACGGGATCGCCGTCGAGGGGATCACGCTGTGGCTCTTCGGCGGGGTCTCCGAACTGAAGGGCGAGGCCAAGGACCCGGGCGCCGAGCTGCGGATCGCCGGGGTCGGGCCGCTGGTGAGCCTGGTGCTCGGGCTCTTCTTCGCCGCCGTCGCCGTGGTGCTCGCCCTCGCCGGGGCGCGCGGGCTGCTGCTCGGCGCGCTGTCCTGGCTGGCCGGCATCAACGTGCTGCTGGCGATCTTCAACGTGCTGCCCGCCGCGCCGCTGGACGGCGGGCGGCTGCTGCGCGCCGCGGTGTGGAAGGCCACCGGCGACCGGACCAGGGCGTCGGTGGTGGCCGCCCGCGCCGGGTGGGGGCTGGGCATCGTGCTGATCGGTCTCGGGCTCTGGCGGTTCCTGGCGGGGGCGGGGATCGGCGGGCTCTGGCTGGCGCTGATCGGCTGGTTCCTGATCGGCGCGGCCGGCATGGAGGAGCGCCAGGCCAAGATGGGCAGCGCCCTGCGCGGGGTACGCGTGGCCGACGTGATGACCCCGCAGCCGCAGACCGCCTCCGGGGACATGACGGTCGCCGACTTCGTCGACCACTACCTCTTCGCGTACCGGCACTCGGCGTTGCCGTTGACCGAGGAGGGGCGGCCGGTCGGCCTGGTCACCCTCGACCGGGTACGCGGCATCCCGGCCGACCGCCGCGCCTCGACCACGCTGGGCGAGGTGGCCTGCCGCGCCGACGACCTGGTGCTCGCCTCCCCGGACGAGCCGCTCAACGAGCTGCTGCCCCGGCTCAGCCAGTGCGCCGACGGCCGGGCACTGGTGGTGACCGACCAGCGGCTGGTCGGCATCGTCTCGCCCAGCGACATCAGCCGGGCGGTGCAGCGCGGCAGCCTGCGCGACCAGATGGCCGGGGCCGGTCGCTAGCGGCGGGGGAAGTACCGGTCCAGTTCCTCGGTGCGGAACTTGCCGGCCGGGTCGAACTCGCCCAGCAGGGCACGGAAGTCGTCGTACCGGGGGTAGGTGGCGGCCGGGTCCCGGGCGAAGAGCTTGCCCCAGTGCGGGCGGGGCGCCAGCGGCGCCAGCCGCTCCTCCACCTCGGCCACCACCGGCGCCACCGCCGCGGGGTCGCCGATCCAGGTGAAATGCAGCGCCACGGTGTCCCGCTGGTAGTTGGGGCTGAGCCAGAGCCCGTCCGCCGCGATCGTCCGCAGCTCGCAGATCTGCAGGACGGCGGCGATCCGTTCGGCGGCCGGGTCCAGCGCGGCGAGCGCCGCGCCGGCGTCCGCGCGGCCCACGTGCCACTCGGACTGGAGTTCGTCGCCGCTGCTCGGGGTGAACCCGAGCCGGAAGTGCGGCAGCCGCTCGTGCCACGGCCCGGGCTCACCGAACTGGGCGGTGCAGTTCTCCGCCGGCATGCCGGGCACCGGATGGGCCGGCGCGTCGGCGGGGCGGGTGTCCAGCCAGCCCGCCGGGGGTGGCGGCTGATCGGCCCGCTGCTTGAGCCACACCTGATCGAGGCGGGACGACCGCCAGTCGGTGAAGACGCTGGCGCTGTACGCCCCGTCGAGCGCGGCGTCCAGGGCCTCCCGGGGCAGGCCGAGCCGGACGTACTGCCGGATGTCGAAGGTGGGCACCACGTCCAGGGTGACCCGGGTGACCACGCCGAGCGCCCCCAGGTTGACCACCATCCCGGCGAACCGGGGGTCGGCGCGGTCGACGGTGTGCAGGTCCCCCTCGGCGGTGACCAGCTCCAGCGCGGCCACCGCGGTGGCCAGGTTGCCGTTGGCCCGGCCCGAGCCGTGGGTGGCGGTCGCGACCGCGCCGGCCACCGAGATGTGCGGCAGTGAGGCGAGGTTGGCCAGCGCGTACCCCTCGGCGTGCAGGCGGGTGGCGAGGTCGCCGTAGCTCAGGCCGGCGGCGACGGTGACGCTGCCCCGGTCCCGGTCCAGCGTGACGGTGGGCGGCAGCCCGGCGAGGGAGACCAGGTCACCGGTGGTGTCGCCGAGCCGGTTGAACGAGTGCCCGCTGCCCGCCGCGCGGACCCGCTCGGCGCCGGCCACCAGCCGCCGCAGCTCGTCCAGTGTGGACGGCCGGTGGCGCCGGGCGGCGCGGTAGCGGACGTTGCCCGCCCAGTTGCGGTCCGGGACGGGGGCGGGGTCGAGGCGGGGGACGGGAGCGGCGTCGGTCACGCGGGGGTCGTCCGATCGGTCGGCGTGTCACTGTCGGTCAGGGCGGCGCAGAGCAGGTCCAGCGCCTCGTCGACCTGGCCGGTGTTGTACCCGCGCAGCGCGACGAGCAGCCCGGCGGCCCGGGCCTGTTCGATCTCGGCGCGGGCGGCCCGCCGCTCCGCCGGCCCGCCCTGGGCGAGCGCGTCCTGGGCGCGGCGCACCAGCCGGTCCACCTCCCGGATGTCGTACCCGCGCAGGCCGACGGTGAAGTCGAACTCCGCCGCACCCAGGTCGGCGGCGGACAGCGTACGCGCGTCGGTGAAGCGTCCGCCGGACCAGCGGATCAGCGCCGCCACCACCTCGTCGGGGTGCTCCCGCACCTGGGTGAGGTCGAGCAGTTCCACGGCGGGACGGCTGTCGGCCGGGTGCCGCGCCGTGGCCGGCAGGCCCGGCGGGAGACCAGCCCCGGGCACCCCGACCAGCCGGGACGCGCCGTCGACGGCGAGCGCGTCGAAGTGCTCCCAGCGGTACGTGCCACGCAGCCCCGGGCGCCGCACCTCCAGCCCTTCGGGCCCGATCACGAAGCGGAACGGCCGCAGCGCGCCGACCAGCACCCGGCCGGCGATCAGCACGACGCCGAGCGCGACCAGCAGGCGCAGCAGCCCGTCACCCGCGGCGGCGACGACCATCACCCCCGCCACCAGGCAGACGACGGCCAGCGGCAAGGCTCCCCGGTTCCGATGCAGTTCCACGTCCCATCCCCGTCGTCGACACCGTCGTCCGGGTGCATCATCCGTCAAGCTGTCAAGCCCATGGCCGTTCCCACCCCGGCCCGCGCCCACGGGTATGACCTCGACGGGCCGGCCCGCTGGGCGGACCGGCCCGTCGGGCGGCTCAGAGCTGGCGCATCACCTCGGCGGCGACCAGGTCCAGGTGGTCCAGGTCGGCCAGGTCGAGCACCTGGAGGTAGACCCGCCGGCTGCCGATCTCCGCGTACCGGCCGAGCTTGTCGACGATCTCGGCGGGCGTGCCGGCGAGGCCGTTCTCGCGCAGCTCGGCCGGCTCCCGGCCGATCGCCGCGGCCCGGCGGGCCACCTCGGCCTCGTCCCGCCCGCAGCAGACCACCAGCGCGTGGGACCAGACCATGGTGGACGGGTCGCGGCCGATCTCCGTGCAGGCCGCCGTCACCCGGTCGATCAGGGCGGTCGAGTCCTCGGGCGAGACGAACGGCATGTTGAACTCGTCGGCGTACCGGGCGGCCAGGCGGGGCGTCCGCTTCGGGCCGGTGCCGCCGAGCAGGATCGGCGGGCGGGGCTGCTGCACCGGCTTGGGCAGCGCCGGCGAGTCGCTGACCGGGTAGTACTTCCCGGGAAAGTCGAAGGTGCGGCCGGCCGGGGTCTCCCAGAGCCCGGTGATGACGGCGAGCTGCTCCTCCAGCCGGTCGAAGCGCTCCCCCACCGGCGGGAACGGGATGCCGTACGCGGTGTGCTCCTCGGCGTACCAGCCGGCGCCGAGGCCCAGCTCGACCCGGCCGCCGCTCATCTGGTCGACCTGCGCCACGGTGATGGCGAGCGGGCCGGGGAGCCGGAAGGTGGCCGCGGTCATCAGCGTGCCGAGCCGGATCCGGGTGGTGTCCCGGGCCAGGCCGGCGAGGGTGGTCCAGGCGTCGGTCGGGCCCGGCTCCCCGCTGACCGAGCCCATCTTGAGGTAGTGGTCGGAGCGGAAGAACGCGCCGAAGCCCGTCTCCTCGGCGCGGCGCGCGACGGCGAGCAGTTGGTCGTAGCTGGCGCCCTGCTGGGGTTCGGTGAAGATCCGCAGTTCCATGATCCGAGCATAGGAAGGCAGCGGGCTCCCCGCGCGCGGACGACGAGGCACGCCCGCTCGGTGCCCAGGAACAGCACGTATGCCTTGACAGGCATATGAACTGAGAGGCATACTCCGGGGGTGTCCGTCGACGTGTTCGCCGTCCTGGCCGAGCCCAACCGGCGCCGCATCCTCGACCGGCTGCGCCGGGCGGAGAGCAGCGTCGGCGATCTCGTGGACGCGCTGGGAATGAGCCAACCGGCCGTCTCCAAGCACCTCAAGGTGCTCCGCGAGGCCGGCTTCGTGACCTGTCGGACCGCTGCCCAGCAGCGGATCTACCGGATCGACATCCGGCCGCTGCGGGCCGTGGACGACTGGCTCGGGCCGTACCGGCGGATGTGGGCGGCGCACCTCGACGCCCTGGAGCGCCATCTCGACAGTCAGGAGTGACGATGGACCGCGACAGCTTCCGACCCGGCCCGCTCAACGAGGTCGCCCGGGTACCGGCCGGCGACCGGTGGGACCTGGTGTTCGTCCGGGACCTGCGGCACCCGCCGGAGAAGGTGTGGGCCGCGCTGACCGAGCCTGACCGGCTCGCCCAGTGGGCCCCGTTCCTGGCCGACCGCGACCTCGGCGCCCCCGGCGACGCCACGCTCAGCACCGTCGACGGCGACCGCACCTGGCCCGAGCGGGCGACCGTGCGGCAGGCCGACCGGCCGACGCTGCTGGAGTACACCTGGGGCGAGGGCCTGCTGCGCTGGGAGCTGACCCCGACGGAGAGCGGCACCCGGCTGACCCTGCGGCACCGGATCGACCAGCCCGACCTGGCCCCGAAGATGGCCGCCGGCTGGCACCTCTGCCTGGACGTCGCCGGGCACCTGCTCGACGGCGACCCGGTCGGCCCGATCCGCGGCGGCGAGGCCAAGGAGTTCGGCTGGGACGAGCTGCGCGCCGCGTACGCCGAGCGCCTGGACTCCCCGAAGTCCTGAGCCCGCCAAGGTCCCCGCTGATTCACGGAAAGAGTGGCCATCGGGCGGCGGATGGCCACTCTTTCCGCGAAAGAGGCCCCGCCGGGCCGGGCGTCGGCGGTCAGGCCGGGCGGGGCGGGGCGTCTGGGAGGGTGATGGCGGTGGCCGCCTTCCGGATCGGCTCGGTGACCCGGCGGATCATCCGCTCGCGGCCGGGCAGGTGCGGCATGAGCCGCAGCATCAGCGTCTGGAACCGGATCTGTGCCGCGGAGCCGAGCACCATGCCCTTCAGGTTCCGCTCGGCGAGCTGCTGGTTCGCGTCGACGAACGGCCGCATCCGGCGCTCGTACGCGGCGAACCCGGCCGCCGGGTCGCCGCCGGCCGCCGCCAGCGCGTTCGCCAGCACGTACGCCCCGACCAGCCCGAGGCTGGTGCCCTGCCCCGAGGCGGGCGACGCGCCGTAAGCCGCGTCCCCGACCAGGCCGATCCGGCCGGTCGACCAGCGGTCCATCCGCACCTGGCTCATCGCGTCGAAGTAGAGGTCCGGCGCGCCCGGCAACGCGGCGAGCAGCTCCGGCACCCGCCACCCGGCTCCGGCGAACGCCCGGGCCAGCGCCGCCCGCTGGCCGGCCACGTCCCGATGGTCGGGCGCGTCGGCCGGCGACGGGAAGAGGAAGAGCGCCCGCGCGTCCGGCGCCCCGGCGGTCCGGTAGACGCCGACGGTGCGGCCCGGCGCCGGGTGCATCAGCTCGACCCGCTCCTCGCCCAACTCGGCCGGCACGGTGCAGATGGCGATGTGGTGCCCCAGCGGGCGCAGGTACGCCGAACCGGGGCCGAAGGCCAGCCGCCGGACCGTCGAGTGCAGCCCGTCGGCGCCGATGACCAGGTCGAAGCGGCGGCTGGTCCCGCCCGCGAAGGTGACCTCCACGCCGTCGGCGGTGGCGCGCAGCGCCGCGATCGAGTCGTCGAACAGGTATTCCACGCTGTCGGTCGCCGTCATCAGGATCCGGGTCAGGTCGCCGCGCATGATCTCGACGTCGTCCCCCTCTCGGCCGCCGAAGAGGGCGGCGTCCATGGTGGCCAACTGCCGGCCGCCGGCGTCGACGAAGCGGGCCAGGCGCATCCCGGTGTCGCGCCCACGCACCTGGTCGCTCAGGCCCATCCGGTCCAGCACGTCCAGGGCCACGCCCCGGACGTCCACCTTGTAGCCGCCGTCGCGTGGCGCGGCGGCGCGCTCGACGACGGTCGGCCGGAAGCCGTGGCGGCGCAACCACCAGGCGAGAGCAGTGCCGGCGACGCCGGCGCCGGAGATCAGCACATCGGTCATGCCAGCAACGGTACAAGCGTGTTAGACAGTTGTGCAAGACGTCTGTTCAAGAAATCCGCTAGGCTCGTGGCATGGGAAATCGGGAGGACCTGCTCGCCGGCGCGAAGCGCTGCCTGATGGAGAAGGGGTACGCGGCCACCACGGCCCGCGACGTCGCCACCGCCGCCGGCACCAGCCTGGCCGCCATCGGCTACCACTTCCGCACCACGAAGGCGCTGCTCAACGAGGCGCTCTTCGAGGCGATGGCGGAGTGGGGCGCGGAGCTGGACCGGGCGCTCGCCCACGACGCCGGCCCGGACGCCACGCCGGAGCAGCGCTTCGAGGCCGCCTGGGGCCGGATCATCGAGTCCTTCGCCCGGCTGCGGCCGCTCTGGTCCATCCAGTTCGAGCTGATCGCCCAGATGGACCGGTCACCCGAGCTGCGCGAGGCGTTCGCCGGCGTGACCCGGCAGGCCCGGCTCGGCCTCGCCGAGGTCTTCCACCGGCTCGACCCGGACACCGACGAGGCCACGGCGCTCGCGCTCGGCGCCTTCCACCAGTCGCTGCTCGGCGGCGTGGCGGCCCAGTGGCTGGTCGACCCGGAGACGGCACCGACCGCGGAGGAGCTGACCCGGGCGTTGCGGGCCATCACCACGGAGTTCGGTCAGGGCTGACCGGGAGCGGACGCACGGGCCCGGACGATCGCCCGGGCCGCCGTACCCGGGTCAGCCGAGCCGCGGCGCGACCTCGCGGGCGAAGAGCCGCAGCGCGTCGAGGTCGGTGGGCTCGTGGAAGTAGAGGATGAAGTACTCCAGGCCGGCCTCGACCAGCCGACCGAAGACCTCCACCAGCTCGGCGGGGGTGCCGACCGCGCTGCCCGCGGCGGCCTCGGCCCGGTCCCGCCCGGCCAGCCGGGCGGTCACCTCGGCGTCGGTGGCGCCGGTGAACACCGAGAAGGAGGCGGTCTTCAGGATCGCGTCGTAGTCGCGGCCGAGGTCGGCGCAGTGCCCGGCCAGCACGTCCAGCTTGTGCCGGTAGAAGGCCGGGTCGGTGTGGTCGGTCAGGTTGCAGGCGTCCGCGTACCGGGCCACCGTCCGCAGGGTGCGCCGCTCGCCGCTGCCGCCGATCAGCAACGGTACGGGCGACCGGCCCGCCCCGGTCGGCACGTTCTGCGCCCCGCGTACCGAATGGTGGCGGCCCTCGACGGTGGCGACCGGCTCGCGCAGCATCGCAGTGACCACCGCGGCCGCCTCGTCCAGCCGGGCCAGCCGCTCCCCCGTCGACGGGTACGGCTGCGGAAAGCCGTACGCGTCGTACTCGCGCTGGTCCCAGCCGGCGCCGAGGCCGAGGAAGGCGCGGCCGGCGCTGGCCACGTCGAGGGTGGCGGCCATCTTCGCCAGCAGCGCCGGGTTGCGGAAGCTGTTGCAGGTGACGATCTGGCCCAGCCGGACCCGGCGGGTCTCCCGGGCGATCGCGGCCAGGCTCGTCCAGCACTCGAAGGTGGTCTCCGGCGCGCCGGAGACGGCCTGCACGTGGTCGTAGAGCCAGACCGAGTCGCAGCCCAGCTCGTCGGCCTCCCGGGCCACGCCGACCATCGCCTCGAACTGCGCCACCGGGTCGGCCAGGTGGGTCAGGTCCGATCGCCAGCCCTGGGGCAGCACCACGCCCCACCGGATCCCGCTCACCTGCGCCTCCTCGCCACCCGGACGGTCCGGGCCGAGGCCCGAGGGTAACGGCGGCCCGGCCCGGCGCGGGCGGCCGGGGCGGGTCGCCCGCCGGGGGCCGGTCAGACGTACGGCCTGGTGGCGTACGCGGCCCGCAGCGCGGCCAGCCCGGTGTCCTTCGGCGTGAGCGTGCCCCAGCCCGAGTTGAAGTAGTTGGTGCGCACGATCCGGGGCCCCCGCTCGGCGTTGAGCTGGGCGATGGCCGCCGGCACGGTCGCGATCCAGGCTCCCTGGTCGGGGAACTCCGCCTTCCGCACCCCCCACTCGGCGATGAGCACCGGGCGGGAGAGCGCCACCGGGCCGAGGTCGGCCACGGCCCAGTCCTTGGTGCGGCGGAACCGGCCGAGCGCGGTGTGGCTCGGGTCGGTGGCGTAGACGTTCCATTGGAGGAAGTCGAGCTTGGCCATCAGCGCCTCCGGGTGGGTGCGCTGCCACGCGGCCCGGTCGAAGCCGCCCGAGCCGACCGAGAAGGTGGTGCCGGCCGGCAGCCCTCGCGCCTTGAACCAGTTGACGATGTAGGTGACCGCCTGCACCGCGCGGGCGTCCGAGTCGGCCCAGTTGTACGCCACCCCGGACTCGGTGGTGCCGAACTCGTGGTCGGTGTCGAGTTCCGAGGCGAGCTGGATGTTCACCGGGAAGCCCAGGGTGCGGTACTGGGACAGCGCCCGGGCGAGGAGCCCGTCGCAGAGGCCGGCGAGCACCTGCCCGTACCCGTACGCCTTCGGCCAGGTGGTGCCCGGACGCTGCTGGATGGTCATCGCCGGGGCCGGGACGGTGTAGCCGACCCCGTCCACGGTGAAGGTCTGCGGCCCGGTGCTGGGCGCGCCGTAGTGCTTCAGCTCCAGCACCATGTTGATCGCGAACCCGTTGCGGCCGAGGACCGGCAGCCAGGTGTTGTTGTATCCGGGGAAGACGTAGCCGTCGGCAAGGCTGCGGTACTGGGTGAGGGAGCGGAAGTTGCCGCCGGCCAGGTCGGCCGTCGGGTCGGCGTTGCCGGCGAGGTAGTAGCCGCCCAGGACCGGCGGGGCGACGGTGTAGTCGGCGATCGCCGTGGCGGTCTGCCCGCCCCGGTCCCGCACGGTGACCGTGACCCGGGGCATCACGCCACCGCCCGGTACACCGCCACGGCGCCGGTGTCGGAGACCTTCGTCCAGGTCCGGCCGGAGTTGTCGGTGACGGTGACGGTGAGCGGATCGATCACGGCGGTGACCTTGGCCGGGGCGCTGCTGTTGCCCTGCGCGTCCGTCACCACGACGGTGACGGTGAGGGTCCTGGTGTCCGGGTCGCCGTAGCTGACCGTGAGGGTCATCTGGTCGCCCGGGGCGTAGGTCGAGGCGTTCAGGCTGGCGGTGACGGTGGGAGCGGCCATCTCCGCCCCCTCCTTCCTTGCTCGTGCGCCCGGCGTATGCGCCGGTACGCCCGGTCGACCCGCCCCGGTTGGTGCGGCGGCGTCGGCCGGAGGTGGGTGACGTCCTTGTCCTGACGTGGCTGGCACCGTCCAGGAGCGACGGTGACGTGCCGGGTCCGGCCGGGCGTCGCGCGGCGGGGGCGGGCCCACCGGCGGCGTCGCGGCCGCTCGGCGATGACGGCGTACGGCGTCGACGAAGGTCGCCGCCGGGCCGGAGGGATGGGATGTGGCCCGCCATCCGCAGCCTCTCCACCTGCATAAACAATGCGCTGGAAAGCTCTGCGCCGTCCTGTCGGCCATGTGTCGGCCGGACTGTCCTCGATCCGGTTGCGTCAGGCCGAGTGACGGCGGCCGGGCCGGTGGCGGGGCCGTCAGGCGGCCCGGTCGGGGCGGCGGCCGGTTCCGGGCGGCAGAGCCGATACCCCGGCCGCACGCCACCGATCCGTCATGAATACGCCCGGGCCCTCAAAATCCATGACGACAAATCTGCTATGGCCCGCGACCGGAACCCCGAATCGAACGCCCGGCCGGACCGGATCCAGCGGCGAAGCCGGGGGAAGTATGACGAACACATGACGGTTCTCTATCAACGGCTTCATATTCGGGAACGACCGACGGCAGACAGGACCCGCCGAAGCCGGCCCGGCGAGACCGGATCATTGGTGCAGCAGGGGGACATAGTTCCTGTTCACGGCCCTGTCGCGCCATGTACCGGACGGGTGCCGACGACCGAATTCGACCACGGGTTTTTGTGTGCAGATCCACATTCCCCGCAGCACGGACTGGATTTGTCGCGATGACGTCGGTAGGTTTCTGGCCCGGCCCTCATGGCCTAGCGAATGTGACCGATGTTGATATGACGGACGAGACGCGAAGACGGTCACCGCTGGCGCGAACCGCCAACGGTTTCTGTCGGAGAGGGGATCGTGTCCGCGCTCGCAGTGAAGTCGCTCTACAAAATATTCGGCAGTCGAGCTGACGAAGCGGTGAGGCGCCTGGCGACCGGCGCGCCCCGCGCCGAGGCGCTGGCCGGGCTGCCGGCCACGGCCGCCGTGATCGACGCGAACTTCGAGGTACGCCCCGGCGAGATCTTCGTCGTGATGGGCCTCTCCGGCTCCGGCAAGTCGACCCTCATCCGGATGCTCAACGGCCTGCTCCGCCCCACCAGGGGCAGCGTCCAGGTCGACGGGGTCGAGCTGACCACGCTGAAGCCCGCGGCGCTGCGCAAGCTGCGCCGCGAGAAGATCAGCATGGTCTTCCAGCACTTCGCGCTCATGCCGCACCGGACGGTGCTGGAGAACGCCGGGTACGCGCTCGAGGTCGCCGGCCTGCCCAAGGCCGAGCGGCGCGCGCGGGCGATGGACGCGCTGCGCATGGTGGGCCTGGTGGAGTGGGCGGACAAGCTGCCGCACGACCTCTCCGGCGGCATGCGGCAGCGGGTCGGGCTGGCCCGCGCGCTCGCTGCCGGCACCGACATCCTGCTGATGGACGAGGCGTTCTCGGCGCTGGACCCGCTCATCCGCCGGGAAATCCAGGACCAGCTCCTGGAACTCCAGGCCGAGCTGGGCAAGACCATCATCTTCATCACCCACGACCTCAACGAGGCCATGCGGCTCGGCGACCGGATCGCGGTGATGCGGGACGGCCGGATCGTCCAGATCGGCACCGCCGAGGAGATCCTCACCGACCCGGCCAACGGGTACGTGGCGCAGTTCGTCGCGGACGTGGACCGGACCCGGATCCTCACCGCCGCGTCGGTGATGGAGAAGCCCCAGCACGTCCTGGACGTCAACGCCGGTCCCCGGGTGGCGGCCAAGGCGCTGCGGGAGAGCCAGACCTCGGTGGTCTACGTGACCGGGCCGATGAAGAAGTTCCTCGGCACGGTCACCGAGGACGAGGTGCTGCGCGCCCTCCGCGAGGGCCGACCGAACCTCGACGGGTACGTCTCGACCGAGCGGGTCCGAACGGTCACCGGGGACACCGCGGTGGCCGACCTCTTCGCCGACTGCGCGGAGAGCCAGCACCCGGTGGCGGTGCTGGACGAGCGCGGCCGGCTGACCGGGGTGATCCCCCGGATCACCCTGCTCAGCGCGCTGGCCGCCGCCACCCCCGACGAGCCTGCGCACCGCCCGCCGCAGCACGACGTGGAACTGGTCGGCACGGAGGAGGTGTCCGCATGAGCGTCCTGGAATCACCGCTCGACGCCTGGCTGCCCCGGGTGCCGCTGGGCGAGTGGACCGAGTCCGCCGTCGACTGGGCCACCGGCACCCTCGGCCCGGTCTTCGACGCGGTCGCCGCCGTGGTCGACGCCCTGGTCCGCCCGCTCAGCGACCTGCTCACCGGCGTACCGGCGGTGGCGGTCGTGCTGGTCCTGGCCGCGCTCGGCTGGTGGCTGCGCGGCTGGAAGTTCGGCCTCGGCACCGCCGTCGGCCTCGGCCTGGTGGCCGGGATGCCGTACTGGGAGGAGACCATGAGCACCCTCGCCCAGGTGCTCGTGGCCAGCGTGCTCGCCCTGCTGCTGGCGATCCCGCTGGGCGTCTTCGTCGCCGAGAACAAGCGGGCCTCCGCGGTGGCCCGGCCGGTGCTGGACCTGATGCAGACCATGCCGGCGTTCGTCTACCTCATCCCGGCGATCTTCTTCTTCGGCATCGGCACCGTGCCGGGCGTGCTGGCCACCCTGGTGTTCAGCATGCCGCCCGGCGTACGCCTGACCGAGCTGGGGCTGCGCCAGGTCGACAAGGAGATCGTCCAGGCCGCCGAGTCGTTCGGCGCGCCGCCGTGGATGGTGCTGCTGCGGACCAAGCTGCCGCTGGCCCTGCCCACGATCATGACCGGGGTCAACCAGGTCATCATGCTGGCCCTGTCCATGGTGGTCATCGCCGGCATGGTGGGCGCCGGCGGCCTCGGTGACGTGATCATGTTCGCGCTCTCCCAGGTCGAGGTGGGCAGCGGCTTCGAGGGTGGCATCGCCGTCGTGGTCCTCGCCGTGGTGCTCGACCGGCTCACCGACTCCGTGGGCGACCGGTTCCCGTCCGCGCGGGCGCAGCGCCTCGCGCGGCAGGCCGCCTGACCGTCGCCCTCCGCCGGCACCCCTGTTCCCGCGTACGCGGGTCCGCCGGCTGCCCTGCAACAGGAAGGGAAACCCTGTGTTCACGACCATGAAGCGGGTCCTCGCGCTCGCGGTGACCGCCACCCTGGCCCTGGGCGGCGCCGCCGCCTGCGGCGAGAAGTCGGGCGGTGCGTCCGGCAACGGTAAGAAGATCACCATCGGCTACATGGCCTGGGACGAGGCGGTCGCCGCGTCCCACCTGTGGCAGCACATCCTGACGGAGAAGGGCTACCGGGTCCAGCTGAAGAACCTGGAGGCCGGCCTCGTCTACGGCGGTCTGGCCAACGGCGACATCGACCTGTTCCTGGACGGCTGGCTGCCCCAGACGCACGCCTCCTACGTGGAGAAGTACGGCGACAAGTTGGAGAAGCTCGGCGTCTGGCACGACGACGCCAGCCTGAGCATCGCCGTGCCGAAGTACGTCGAGGGCGTCGACTCGCTGGACGACCTGGCCGCGAAGGCCGGCACCTTCGGCGGGCAACTGATCGGCATCGAGCCGGGCGCCGGCCTCACCAAGGCCACCCAGGAGAAGGTGCTCCCCGGCTACGGCCTGGACGGCGCGCTGAAGCTGAAGACCTCCTCCACGCCGGCGATGCTCGCCGCGCTCGACGGCGCGATCGCCGACAAGAAGCCGATCGTGGTCACCCTGTGGCACCCGCACTGGGCGTACGCCAAGTACGAACTGAAGGACCTCGCCGACCCGAAGGGCACGCTCGGCCAGGCCGAGCAGATCAACACCTTCGCCCGGAAGGGCTTCGGCAAGGACTTCCCCGAGGTCACCTCGATGCTGCGGAAGTTCAAGATGGACGGCCAGCAGCTCGGGTCCCTGGAGGACCTGATGTTCAACACGCACAAGGGGGACGAGGAGAAGGCCGTCGAGGAGTGGCTGAAGGCCAACCCCGACTACCTGACGACGCTCTCCTGAGCAGCACCCTGACCACGAGGGGCCCCGCCGGTTCGGCGGGGCCCCTCGTCACGCGTCGCTCAGCGGCAACCGCGTGGGTGCCCTGTCACGAGCCGGTCAGTCGTCGGCGGAGCAGGTGGGCGCCCAGGCTGACCACCGCGCTGCCGGCCGCCGTCCCGACCAGCACCAGCACCGCGCCCACCGCCCACAACCCGCTGCCGTCGGTGGACGCGGCGTGCGCCGCCCAGGGAACCGTGAAGGCGACCGTCATCACCGGCACCACCAGCCAGGGACTGAGCCACCAACCACCGACGGCGGCGACCACGGCAAGGGTGAGCACACAACCGGCCACCTGCCAGACCGCGTACGGGCCGCTGGTCGCCCCGGTCTCCGGGTCGACCGTGTAGCCGGTGTCCCAACTCAGCCAGGCGAACCAGGTGGCGACCGTCGCCGCCGCCAGGATCAGGCCGCCGAGCAGAGTGTGTGTAGGCCTCGTCATCGTCACGGCCTGATTCTTCCGACCGCGCCGGCCGGGTGGATGAGCCCTCGTACTCAGGTGACGGCAAAGGTGGCCCGAGGTCAGCCGGCGGCCCTGACCATGTACTGGTCGTGGCGCGCGTACACCTCGTCCCACTCCTGATCGGTGAGTTCGCGACCGGACGCGACGATCTCGGCCAACTCCTCGAAGAACGCCTCGCGGGGCGCGCCCGGCGTGAACAGGACCAGCATCGAGGCGGCCTGGCCGGATTCGTTGGCGAAGGCGTGAATGCCGCCCGGCGGCACGTACAGGAAGTCCCCGCCGGTGGCGTCGGTCCAGGTGTCGCCGTTGTAGAGCGAGACGGTGCCGTCGAGGATGTAGAACGACTCGGCAAAGGTGCGATGGTAGTGGCCGTCGGGCTTGCCGGCGCGGGGCGGGAGGGCGGCCATGTCCCACCGGTAGAGGCCGAACAGCCCGTCGGTGCTCGCTCCGGTCCCGAGATGCGACACCCGGGTCCGGACGCCGATGGCGAGGTCCGGCGGCACGTCGGCGCGCCGGATCGTGGCGCTCACGGCCCCGGCGTCGCCGAAGTACCGTGGTGGCGGGTAGGACATCGTGCCTCACTTCAACAGCGTCTGGAACCCGATCGGAAGCGACGCTACCGATCGACCGGGGCCGGGAAGAGAGCCAATCCCGCACCGGCCCGCTGCGCCACTGGTCGCCTAGTGCCGGTACTCCACCGTCACCGACGGATCCTCCGCCGCCAGCATCGCCAGCTCGGTCGCCGACATGCGGGTCTCGACCACACGCCGGCCCTCGAGCCGGAGTCGGGCAGCCTCCCGGGCAGCGGCCGCTTCCTGCGCTTCGGGAAACACCACGACCAGGTTGTCCACGCACACCGTCGGCAGGCGCGCCGGCGCGGGTACCAGGACGGTCTGCGGGGTCAGCGCGGACGGATCATGGTCGGCGTCGCGCCGATCCGCCCCGTGTGGCCGGGGCTTCAGCAGCCCGACCAGCAACTCCCGCCACCACCACAGGCGTGAACCCACCCGAAACTCCCGCCAGATTGCCGATCGACAACATAAATCCTCCCGCTGTCAACCTTCCCGCAAGGAAAGGCAGGAAACGACGCCGAACGGCAGCGGCAGGAGACCGACCACCCGTACGACCGGGTGGCACCCTCATCACGGCAGCGCGCCGATCGGAAGATCCGTTACGCAGGGCAGGTCCCGCACCCGGACCCGCGCGTCGGAGGATGTCCCTCCCGTGGTCCCGGTGCCGGGCCACGGGAGGGGCGTCGCGTCAGTCCGCCGCGGTGGCCGTGCGGACCGTCCTGCTCACCGTCGCCGCGAGTGCCAGGACCGCGAGCCATCCGGCCAGGACGACGGCCAGGGTCGGCGCGCCGAGCAGGGCGATCAAGGCGCCGCTGGCCATGGTGCCGAGGGCAGCGGCCCCGCCGGTGAGGGTGTCGATCGCGCTGGTCACCCGGCCACGGAGAGCGTCGGGAGTGACCGCGAGCCGGTAGGAGTCGAGAGCGACGTTGTAGACCGGCGAGACCACCGACTCGGCGAACGCCACGACCAGGAGCAGCCACCACGTTGGCACGATCGCATAGAACGGGAAGGCCAGGGCCTCGACCCACAACATGGTGATGGAGAGCGCCCCGAGTGGAAATCGCCGGGTGAGCGCCGGAGCCAGCAGGCTCCCGAGCAGCGCGCCGATCGCCGCACCGGTGAAGACGATCCCGACCTGTGCGGGGCTCGCGTGCAGGCGCTGGGCCAGCATGATGATCAGCAGGTAGCCGGCGCCGTAACGCAGGCTGTCTCCCGCATCGAGCAGGGCCAGCGTACGGATCACCCGCTTGCGCCACAGCCACGACAGGCCGTGGCCGATGTCGGCCAGGAGGTCCCGCAGCGACGTCCTGGCCGTGGCGCGTTCCTGCTGGAAGTCGGCATGGATCGCGCGCAGGGCCGCGGCCGAGGCCAGGAACGAGACGGCGTTGAACGTGAACGGGACCATCCGGCCCAGGGCGTAGGCGACGCCGGCCACGGAGGCGCCGACGATCCGCAGCGTGTTGGACATCGCCCCGATCGCGCCGAGCGCGCTGGGCAGCTCGGCCCTGGTGACGATGTTCGGCAACGCCGAGCTGTTCGCCGCCCCGAACAGGGTGCTGAGCACACCGTTCAGGACCGCGACGGCGTACAACTGCGGCATGGCCAGCGCACCGAACCCGGCTGCGATCGGGACGGTGGCGGTCAGGGACGCCCGGCCGATCTCGCACCAGATCATCGTGGTCTTGCGGTCCCACCGGTCGACCAGCGCGCCGGCCACGAGCCCGAAGGCGAGGTGGACGACGGTCTGGAGGCCGAGCACCAGGCCGGCCTGGGTCGACGATCCGGTCAGGGCCACGACGAGGAGTGGCAGCGCGAGGAACTGAAGCTGGTCACCCAGTTGCGAGATCAGTCGCCCGCCGAGCAGCAGTTGAAAGTCGTGCTGACGCCACAGGTCACGAGGCGGCGCCGAGGTGAGAAGTTGCATGGCGAAGTCCTGTCGTTCAATGCGCCGACCCGGCGCGCCGTCACGGGCTCGACAGACACGCAGGCACCAGCGATGCGCAGCAGCGCAGCAGGACGGGAAGTGATCACCCGGAGCCGCCGGAAAAGGGCAGACTCCACCCGCGTGTCGGAGCTGGACAGCTAGGACTTACGCGGGAAGGACATGGCCCCGACCCTACCGACGGGCGGCGAACGACGGCAAGCGGTATGCCTTCCACCTATCGCTCTTGCACTACGGCGGCGGACGCACGGCCCGCCGCCGCGACAGCCGGGTCCGCCGTCACCGCCTCACTCGGCCAAGGCACGGCGCAGAGCGGCGCCGAGCTCGGCGAACTGCCGCTGTGACACCTCGGCGGACAGGATCGCCTGCGACCCGTGGAAGGTGCCGGGCCACTGGCGCAACTCGACCGACACGCCCGCCTGCAGCAGGCGCAGCCCGTAGGTGATGTCGACGTCCCGGTACGGGCAGAACTCGGCGCTGGCGATGTAAGCGGGGGGCAGACCGGACAGATCGGTGGCGCGGGCCGGGGCGGCGTACGAGGTGGCGGGCGTGGAGCCCAGGTAGTGCCGCCACGCGGCGGCGCAGTGCTCACGCCCCCCGAGCAGGTCGATGACGTCCCCCGCCGACCACATCTCCTGCCGGTCATCCAGCCCCGGCTCGTTGAGCAGTTGGAAGTGGATCGGTGGCCCCTGCTGGTCGCGCGCTCGCAACGCCGCCGCAGCCGCGATGGACCCGCCGGCACTGTGACCTCCGACCGCGATCCGCGCCGGGTCGATGCCGAGCTCGGCCGCGTGCTGGGCCGCCCAGGTCAGCACGGCGTACGCGTCGTCCAGCGCGGCCGGGAACCGATGTTCGGGGGCCAGACGGTAGCCCACCGAGATCACCACCGCGCCGGACGCGGCCGCGATCCGGGCGGCCCACGGGTGTTCGGTGTCCAGGTCACCCATGACCCACGAGCCGCCGTGCAGCCAGACGATGGCGCCCTGCGCCTGGTGCGGGCGATAGATCCGCACCGGCACATCCGGATCGGCGGGCACCGTGCGGTCCTCGATCGCCATGTTCGCCGTGTCCGGCGCCGGCGCCGCGGCGGCCCGCGCGGCGAAGTTCCTGCGGTCGGTGAGCGGGTCGGCCAGGTCGACTCGGGGGACCAAGGGGATGAAGGGCTCCAGTTCGGGATGCATGTCGACCATCCTCACGGCCGCCGCCCCAGAGATCATCCGCCATCCGTCGCGCATCCAGGCTGGATCATGCGCCGATCGTCGCCCTAACCTGATGCCATGGAGGCCCTCGCCGAACGTCTGTCGAACATGGATCCGCACGTCAAAGGCATGATCCAGGTCGTGATGTTCTACGACACGCTGATGCGCCGACGGGTGGATCTCCCGGCGCTCGCCCGGGCCTCGGCGGGCCTGGCCGAGTGCGTGGTCGGGCTGCGGCTCCACGGCACCGGGCAGGTGATCCGTGTCTCGCCCGACGGCAGGCAGGCGTCCGACCCGCCGCCACCGGCGTCCGGCACGGCGCCGATCACGCTCGATGAGGAAGAGATCGGCATGGTGTGGCTGGAACGTCCCGGCCCGCCCGGTCCGCTCGACGAAGCGCTCCTGGACCGGTTCGCCATCGCCGCCGCGGCGGTTGCCGAACGGTACGGGCCGGCCCGTACCACCATGGCCGACCCCGCCCTCGTCGAACTGGTGATCAGTTCCGACAGCGACGAGGCCGCCAGAGCCCGGGCGCTGCGGCTGCTGGGGTTCGCCGCCGGTCTGCCGGTCCGCGTCGTCGCCGTGCGGTCGCGGCTTCCGCTCGACCAGGTTGGCAACCTGATCTGCCCGGCTCGTACGGTGAAGGCAGCCCCGCTCGCCGGCGTGGGCGTCCTGCTGGCCACCACCGTCGATGCGGCGCGGTTTCCGGCAGGTGTACAGGCGGGCATCGGCACCGCCGAGAGCCCCGACCGCTCGTGGCGGGAAGCGCGCGCCGCCCTGCGCTTCACCACCCCCCGCCAGCCGGTCGTCCGCTACGACAGCCTCGGCGCGCTGGCACTGCTCGCAGAGGTACCCCGGGACGCCGCACGAGACAACGCCGACGTGACCGCGATCGACCGACTGGCCGGCAACCCGGAAGACCTGGAGACGCTGGACGCCTACTGCGAGACCGGCTCCCTACGCCGGGCCGCTGAGCTGCTCCACCTGCACCACAGCAGCGTCGCCCGCCGACTCGAACAGATCGGAAAGACCCTCGGCATCGACCTCACCGAGCCTGCCGGCCTGACCCGGGCCAGGCTCGCCCTCACCGCACGACGACTGCTCGACGACTGAGGCAGAACGTCGGGGGCGGCCGCGACCTCGCCGCGGCTTCCCATGCCCCGCCGGTCGAACGTCCACAGGACACGCCCGGTCCCTGCGGTTCGCCCACTGCCACGGCCGTTACGGATCCCTTCGTACGCCTTGGCGCGGCCCGCGACCGCCGGTCGGCCTCCGACACGATGGCGGTCAACTCCTCCCGGGTGACTGTCCACGCTGGGCCTGGTGCGGCCAACCGGACCGAGGCGAGACTCGGATTTAAGAAAATTAAGATCAACCTCTTCTGAGATGAAGATTTTCAAGGTACAGTTTGAGATATGAAAGAGCGGGCGATGGACTGGCAAGAACTTACGAACCTGACCCGGGGCCAGCCGTTCGTCGTCGAGCGGGTGCGCCTGGCCAGCGGCGTGGCGATCGAGGGGGAGTTCGAGCCCCCGCAACTGGGTCAGCTCAGCCTGGAAGACCAGGTGTTCGTCACGGCATTCGTCCGGTGCCACGGTTCCATCAAGGAGATGGAGCGGATCTTCGGGGTGAGCTACCCGACGATCAAGTCGCGACTCAACCGGATCGCCCAGATGCTCGACTTCGTCGAGACCGATCCGGCGCCGTCGCGGGCCGACGTCATCGACCGGCTGCGCCGCGGCGAGATCAACGCCCAGCAGGCATTGCGCGAGTTGGAGGGCCGCACATGATGCCGCAACTGTTGACCGTGCAGGTGAAGCGCCCGGACGGTCGCCCCATCCGGATCTGGGTGCCGGTGCTCCCCGTACTGCTGGTCTTGTCGCCGGTGGTCGTTCTGGCGGTAGTCGTCGCAGCGGTCGCGTGCCTGGTGTACCGGATCAGTCTGCTGCGGGCACTCGGCACGGGGTGGCGGATCCTGTCCGCTCTCCCCGGCACCCGGCTCGACGTCGAGCACGGGCGCACGGCCGTACTCGTGAACATCAGATAGCGACACGGAAAGAGGAGAGGTGCACAGTGAACGAACAGCGCAAAGAGATCCTGCAGATGCTCGCCGAAGGGAAGATCACCACGGAAGAGGCGGACCAGCTCATCGCCGCGCTCGAACGCGACCAGCCGGCACCGGTCGCCTCGGCCTCGGACGTCCGGCCCAAGGGAAGGCCGAAGTACCTGCGGGTGGTGGTGGACGCCAACGACGACGGCACTCCGAGCCGGGTCAACGTCCGGGTGCCGCTGCAACTGCTCCGGGCCGGTGTGCGGCTCGCCGCGTTGATTCCGCCGCAGGCGCTCGGCGAGGCCAACGCGGGGCTCGCCAGGTCGGGCGTGCCGTTCGACCTGACCCAGCTCAAGCCCGAGCAGCTCGAGGCGCTCGTCGAGCACCTGGACGACATGACGGTCGAGGTCGACCAGCCCGACACCAAGGTCCGCGTCTTTTGCGAGTAGGAACCGTCCGGATTGTCGGACGGGCCCCCGAGAAGGTGCTGGAACACCTTCCCGAGGTCGCGCCCGCACCAGCAGAGCACGATTGAGTTGCCGACCTGAAGTTTAGCCGACACGAACGTACGGACCAGGGGCCACGAACAGGTGGCCCCTGCGTCGTATGCCCACAGTGGGGGACCCAGCGCGCGGCCGAGGGTCTGGCCCGGCGCGGCCTGGTTCGGCCGCCCTACCCACTACAGGCGTTTCGACATCTGTTGGGCCGTGACGTCGTAGCCACACGTCTGGTAGAGCGAGATCGCGGGCGCGTTGTGGCCGAACACGTTAAGCCCGAGCCGAGTCGCGCCCGCTTCCCGTGCCACCGCCTCTACCGCCGCGAGGATCGCTCTCCCATAGCCGGATCGCCGGTAGGGCTCTTCCACGCTGATGTCGTAGAGCCACGCTGTGTCGGCCGTCCTGGTTCGTGGCTCCTCCAGCCCGACCCACGCGTAGCCGACGACCTGGCCTCCGGAGTTCTCGGCTACCAGAAGGCGATGGCGTTCGGTCGCCAGTCCCTGAGGCAGAAACCGGGCTCGATCCTGTCGCGCCTTCTCCATCGCGGCCTCGACCGGCACTGTCTCGGCGAGGGACTGGACGTACTCCAGGTCCCGTCGCGTCGTGTAGTTCTCGTACTCGTCCGGACGCATCGCGCGCAGGGTGACCACGGGTGAATTCACCCGGACATGCTGGCAGGCATCGTTCCGGGATAGCGAGGGGCTTTCCCACCTGTTGCGGCCGGCGGATCTGTGGTGTCACGGCCGTGCGTCGAGGAACCGGGTGATTGCAGCAGCGACGGCAAGGTGGTCTTCGAGCATCGGTAGGTGCCCCGTGTTCAGGTCGTTCTGCCAGTCGGCACCGAGTCGCTGGGCGCATCGTTGTTGCAGCGCCATCGCCAGCTCGTGGTCGTCGGTGGTGCGCAGGTAACCGCGCCACCCGCTCCACGACCGGTGAGCGGTCCGGTCTCGGTAGAGGGCGGGCGACTCGGGGGTGAAGTCGGCGATGATGCGGTTGGCGACCTCCTCGTCCAGACCGTGGGCGAGGCCACG
>NZ_JBICUB010000023.1:0-97503 GCF_043197935.1 Micromonospora sp. NPDC048930 | reverse complement strand
GAACCGCCTCACCGCCATCGACGGCCAAGCCAACGTCGCCTGACCTGGTCCCGTTCATTCGTACCTACCTGGACCCACGAACTCGTACGCCGACAACTACGTCCGGCGGCCTTACTGGTCAAGCCCGAGGTGCGGGCGTTCGCCACCGAACCGAGCGCGTCCCAGATCTACCTGGCTGTGGGGTTCACTTTCTTGGCCTCGCAGTTCCTGGGCACTGGCCACCTGGACGGCGTGGGCCTGTTCAATGTGTTGCCGTTCCTGCTCCTCGTCGGCGCCGGTCTACAGGTTGCCGGCGGCTGGCGCGGCGTTTTGGTCGAGCTGCGACCGGACGGTGTCTGTCAACGCGACTTCGCCGGCTCCTTGATGGTGCCGTGGGAGGCGCTGGCAGCTGGCCGCCCTTCCCGACCCGCAGTCAACGCCGCCACCCTGGCCCTTACCTACGCCCGACCGGAGTTGGTCCGCCGCCGCGGCATCCTCCCCCTGGGCCGGCGGCTGCGCGTCGACAACGTCCATCCGTGGTTCATCGCAGACACGATCCGGCACTACGTCGACCACCCACAGCACCGAGCCAAGATCGGCGAACCAGCCGAATACCAACGGCTCTGGCATGCGTTGACGTCCCCACCCGCTGGCCCCGACCACGCCCACGCTTCCTAGGCCCACTGTCAAGCAGGTGCTGGGACGGATTCATCAAGCATGTGGTGGGACTAGACACACATGTCGTGTCCCGGCTGATGCTTTACATCGGCGTCCCACCTGATGCTTGACAGTGGCCGTGTTCGGCTTCTTGATCGCGTGATGTCTGCGGGCATCGCGAGGTCAGGGGGCCGGGATTGGCGCTGGTGCACATGTCGGTGGTGGAGCAGCGGTATCGCGCGGTTCTCGCGGTGAAGGCCGGAGATCGCGTGGGCGAGTTCGCCGCTCAGCTGGGGGTGACGCGGCAGAGTGTTCATGCATGGTTGCGTCGGTATGAGGAGGCTGGTCTGGCCGGGTTGCAGGACCGGTCGCACCGGCCGGATTCGTGCCCGCATCAGTCGTCGCCGGAGGTGGAGGCGGCGGTGTGTGAGCTGCGGCGGGAACACCCGCGGTGGGGTGCGCGGCGGATCGCGTTTGAGCTGGGTCGTAACGGCTGCCCGGGTCCGGTGCCGTCGCGGATGACGGTCTATCGGATCCTGGCCCGGCACGGGCTGCACGTGGCGGTCAAACGTCGCCGTGGCCGGGGCGACTATGTGCGGTGGGAACGGGCCCGGCCGATGGAGTTGTGGCAGATGGACATCGTCGGCGGAATCATCCTCGCTGACGGCACCGAGGCCAAGGTGGTCACGGGGGTGGACGACCATTCTCGGTTCGCGGTGATCGCGAAGGTGGTCCGTCGGGCGACCGGCCGTGCCGTGTGTCTGGCCCTGGCCGAAGGGCTGGCCCGGTTCGGGGTGCCCGAGGAACTGTTGACGGACAACGGCAAGCAGTTCACCGACCGGTTCGGCAAGGGCGGGGAGGTACTGTTCGACCGGATCTGCCGGGAGAACGGCATCGTGCACCGGCTCACCCAGCCCGCCTCCCCGACCACCACGGGGAAGGTCGAACGCTTCCACCAGACGCTGCGCCGAGAGCTGCTGGACGACGCCGGCGTGTTCGCCGACCTGGCGGCGGCGCAGGCGGCGGTGGATGCGTTCCGGCACGAATACAACATCGACCGGCCGCATCAATCCCTGGACATGGCGTTCCCGGCCGACCGGTTCCGCCCCGCAAACGGCCCGGATCAGCGGCTGATGCCGGTGAAGCTGCACGGCTTCCTCGCCGACGCAGTCGGCGAGACCGCACCGATCGCCCCGCCGGTCGACCTGGCCGCGTTGGCGTCGGTCGACGACGCCGAACCGCCGCAGCCAGTCGTCGACTACCGCGGTGGGCCGGTGGAGTTCGACCGGGTCGTGCCGCCCTCGGGGAACCTGCAGGTCGCTGGGAAACAGTTCTGGCTCGGCCCAGCCCGCTCCGGCGTGACGGTGACGTTCTGGGCCGACACCGACGTCATCCACCTGCTCATCGCCGGCGCCCGGATCAAGTCCGTGCGCTCACACCTGTCGGTGACCGACCTGGCCATGTTGGCCCGCACCGGCGGCCGCCCGGCCGGGCCATCGCCGCTGCCGGTGGACACGGCGGGCCGTCCGGGCGTGGTGGAGGTCGAACGGACCGTCAGCCGCAGCGGCAGCGTCTCCCTCGGCCAGCACATCATCCTCGCCGCCGAGATCCTCGGCGGCCGCCGCGTCGGCATCCGCGTCGACGCCCACACCCTGACGTTCTTCGACCTGGAAACCCGCCAACTGCTACGCACCCGCCCCAACCCGCTCACCCCCGAGGAGGTGATCCGGCTGCGCGGTGCCCGCCCGGCAGATCCACCGCCCCAACCGGCCATCGGACCCACCCGGGTGCAGCGGCGGGCCTCCAACAGCGGAGTCGTCATGGTCGTCGGCCAGAAGGTCGCCCTCGGCCGCGTGCACGCCGGCAAGACCATCACCATCGACGTCACCGACACCACCCTCACCGTTGAGTGCGACGACGGCCCCCGCACATTCCGGCGGACCAACGACCAACCCGTCCGCAGCATCAAAACCCACCGACCACGCAAGATCAGCCGGGACCTCGCACCGTCCTGAAACGAACTGGTGCCACCACGTCTCCGGCTCTCAGGCATGATCGAGTAATGGGCGTGCAGGTCTTCCTATACCAAGGAGCCACCCACATCGACCGGATCGCAGACCCGGCCGGGGGCACCTTCGACGCAGCCGGTGACTTCGACCGGCTGCTACCCACCTGCGACGCCGCATACCCGATCCTCGGTCGCGTCGGCCCCCACGACGACCTCGACCTCGACCCGGCCACCATGCCCGGCCTAATCGCCGAGATCGACCGACTGCTGCCCGCCGCGCACAACGATCGGGAACGCCGCGGCCTGCAACGCCTCCGGACACTTGCAGACCTGTGCTCCCGAACCAACAACGGATCCTTGATCATCGCCGGCGACTAACCGCCAGCGGCGACGGTCACGAACACACCACTACGATGACCCGAAACTCTCCTAGGCCAACCGTCAACCCTCACCTGGGACGGAAACGTCAAGCCTCAGGTGGGTCTCGGCAGTGGCGTCTTGGGCGTGTCCTGTCACGGCACATGCTTGACAGTGGCGTCCCACCAGACGCTCCTATGGCTCGTCAAGTCCTTCCGGCGGTTTCCATGAGCCGGAACATGTGCCGGGCGGTGTAGCGCTTGAGGCAGCGGCGGATTTCGGCGTCGGATTTCTGTTGTGCGCGTCGGCGGGTGAGGTAGTGCTGGGTGGGTTCGTGGCCGTGGATCATGCGCCAGTTCACGATCGTGTGGAGAGCTCGGTTGAGCTGGCGGTCGCCGAAGCGGTTGAGCCGGTGACGGGTGATGCGGCCGGAGGACGCCTGCAGCGGGCTGACGCCGGCGAGGGCGGCAAAGGCGGCCTCCGAGCGGCAGCGGCCGGGGTGGGACCAGGCGATGACCAGGTGTGCCGCGCTGACCGGGCCGACGCCGGGCTCGGCCAGTAACGCGGGCATGATCGCGTCGACCAGGTCGTGAAGTTGACGCTCGTTGGCGCGGATCTCTTTATCCAGCAGACGGATGCGTTGGGCCAGGCTGCGCAGGGTCTGCCGCAGGACCCGTTCGGTGCGGGTGTGGCGGGGGTGAACGCGTAGCAGGGCGCACGCGGCGGTCTGCCGCGGCGTTGACTGTCGGCGTAGCGGCTCGCGCAGCTGGTCCGGTGCGGTCAGCAGTGCCTTGAATACGTTGATCGCGGCGGTGCGGGTGGCATTGGCGTGTTCGCGGGCTACGAGCAGGATGCGTAACGCTTCCCGGTCGCCGTCGCTACGCGGCTGAGCGTGATGTCCTGCGGCCAGGGCGGTGCGGGCGGCCAGAAGCGCATCGGACGGGTCAGACTTGCCTGGCCGCCGACCGACGCGCTGCGGCCGCCCGGCCTCGATCACCTGCTGTCCCGCGGCCAGGAGCGTGCGCAGCAGCCCGGCTCCGTGCGAACGGCGGCCTTCGACCGCCCAGATCAACCGCGGACCTGGCGCCTGCTGCACGGCCCAGGCGATAAGGTCGCTGCACCCGCCAGGGCTCGCCTCGATGGTGATGGTCGCAATCTTCCGCCCAGCGTGATCGAGCAGGCAGGCGGTGTGCGTGTCGGTGTGAGTGTCCACGCCGATGACGGCATCGACCGATTCTGCGAGCATGGGCATTACACCGTTGCTCCTTCCCAGGGGCGGTGGTTGACGTTGGCACCGGCCTGGGTGGAGACACCTACGGCACATCTGTGATGAGCCACGCCGCAAGGGCGGGCAAGCTTCTGATCAGGCCAGACGGTGGGCCAGGCCGGTGCCGGCGATCAAGACGACAGGTCAAGCGCAAGGCACGCCAGAAGCGGCCAGATGGTTGATGAGTCAGCCCTGATCACCGGCACCGGTCCTGGCAACAGTCCACCTAGGACCACCACCGGGAGCCTCACAGATGGTTGACGAAACGGCGTCGCAGGACGCTTGACGCCAGGACGAGATCGATAGGTTTCGGTTCCTGGGCGAATGGTAGGGCGAGGCCGTCCCGGAGGGGCCGGTTCCCGTTCCAGGGTTCCGGCCGTCGGATGGCACGATGCGTGCTGTGAGTTGGCACTTGCTGGTGGCGCCCCTGCATGCCGTTGTCGCAGACGGTGGACTTGAGTGGGCAGCCGGCGCTGAGTCGTCCTTTGGTCTGCCCGAGGAGCCACCGGCGGCCCGTGAGCTGCCGACGGTGGCGCAGGTCCTGTCCGCGTTCCGGGAGGCCGGCTGTCACGGCGTGCCGTGGTTCCGGGTCGCCGGTCATGATCTGACCCCCGATCTTCCGGGCTGCCCGGACCCGGCCACCTGCGCATCGATGGGCGGCCTGGACCTGGGCGAGGTCAGTCTGGGCGTCGTCGATCGCGCAGCCGGTGACGAGCCTGTGGAGTTGGACCAGGCCGTGACTGACATCGGGTTCCGCAAGCCGTCCGGCACTGCGGTGCTGGCCGCAGTGGTGGCGCTGGCATCGCAGGCGGGGTCGCTGCTGGTGTTCGATGACAGCGGCGAGCACGTGTTCGTGGTGTCGCCGGGCGACGATCCGACCCACCTGGCCGCGCATTGGCCGTGGTAGCCACCAGCGCAGAAACGGTCCTGCTTCCCGGTGCGAGGGCTCACCCAGCGGCGACTGTGATCTGGTGTTTGGCCTTCGTGCGGATCAGCTCGGTGGTGCTGCCGTGGGGGACGGCTGTGATCGGGTGCCGGCGACGTAGACGGTGATGGTGTGCTCGTCGAGGGCGACGGACACCAACTTGCGGGCGTGGACCTTGCCGACCTGGATGCGTTGTCCCGCGACCTGGATGCTGCCGTTGACGGACACGACCCGTTCCACTTGCGGGGCGGCCGCTGGGGGCGGGACTGCGGACGCTGGGCGGGCGTCGCGGATGCGGCCGAGCGCCGTGGGCGGGAGTGGGCAACGTAGGGTGCGGCGCAGCTTCCCGGCGTCGTCGACGACGTGCGCGAGGATCTCGTCGAGGCGGACCCGGATTCGCCGGCCGGCAAGGGGCATGCCGACGCTGATCTGCCGGCCGCCGATGCTGATCCCGCCGCAAGCGTTGACGACCCGGTCGACCTCGACGGCCGCGGTGTGCGGTTCGGGCTGCGGCAATGGAGGCGGTCCGGCAAGGCTGCCACCGTCAGCCAGGAGGCTGGCCAGGTCGCGTTGGGACAGCCGGGAGGGACTGGACTTGATCCGGCCGCCGTCGGCGGTCAGGACGTGCAGCCGGTCGGTGTCGACCCAGATCGTGACTGGGGTGCCGGCGAGGGCGGGGCCGAGCCACACCTGCTGCTGGGCGACGGTCAGGTTGCCCGACGGTGGCACGACCCGGACCAGCTGCACCGGCTCGGAACGGCGGGTGGGCACCATCACCGATCCGGAGTCGACCTCAACGGCGGATGGCTTCCTCGGAGCCGGTGGTGCGGCGGGCAGCAGCCCGGTCGGCAAGCGCAGCGGCAGATCCTCTGGTGCTGACCGATCCCGCGTCGGAGCGGGGCGATGGAAGCCGTCGGCGGGGAAGGCCTCGTCGATGCCCTGGTGGGTCAACGGCAATCGAGAAGCGGCCCTGACCAGCGCCAGTGGTCCGTCTCCGCGTGACCGGCGTGCACGCCTAAGTTCCGCTTCAACGTCTGTCCTCGGATAGCCCGAGGGCTCTAGCCGCGCGCCAAGGTCGCCATCGCGACGAGCGCGGTGACGGGCAACAGCCCGGCGACGATTGCGAGGGTGATCATGGCACGCCGCGGGGCGGTGATTACCTGGCCATCGGTGCTGGCGGCGGCCGGCACGTCACGCAGCATGGCCACGATCCGTTCGACCGTGCGCGCCTGGGTCCGGCCGTTAGTTCGGTACCTGGTTCCGCCCGGGTCCAATAGGGGTGAGTCGACCCGGAACTGGACATGATCGGCGTTAGTCAGCTCGAGACGGACCTCCACGCCGCACCGGGTGAACTCGCCGAGCAGGTGTCGGGGTATCGATATGCGGCGCAGCGCCGTCTCGATCCGGAGATATTCCGGTGTGACGACGAACCGGGCGGCCGGTCCGGCCAGGTAGCAGCCGGCACCGCCGCTGGCGGCGAACGCCAGTTCAAGCAGGCTGCCAATGCGGGGCTGCTCACCCCAGTTCACCAGAGCGGCGCCGGCAAGTCCGCCAGCGGTGACCGCCGCATACAGGTAGGCAATGCCGCTGCGACGTCGTAGCGAGCGCCGCTTCCTCCCGACGCGGGCTGCGACCCCAAGCTGGTGGGGAACCTGCGGCAGGCGCAAGTGCGCATGGCGCAGGGCGTTGGCTGTGGTGATTCGTCCAGACACCGCCACAAACAGCGCGACGGCACCGAACATCGCCGGGAATATGAATCCGGCGTCTCCGGCGGCGGCCTCGGCCGGGGTACGGGCCGCCCAAAGGACCGCCGCGACGCCTAGCAGCAGCAGTCCGACGCTCGCCACGATCAGCGTCAGCCCCCAGGTCCAGACGAGCGCGCCGTTGTCGTGCAACCCGATACGTGATCGCCGGCCCACGCCACACCCCCGCCGATGTCCCCGCCGGCCATGCAACCGGCCGCTGATCATATTAGGAGCAACAGCCGAGCGGATGCCTGCCCTGATCGCTGAGCGAGCTTGGCTACTTCGGCCGCCAGCTCGGGAGCGGGCCGTCCCGGACGTCAGCGGATGACGGTGCACCGGCTGGCGAAGGGGATCCAACCTCTCGTCGGGGGCGGCGCCCAATTCGGCCCGATCGACGGGTTCTCGGCCTGAGCCGACAGCCAGATGCCATCCGCTCTCTCGCCGACCGCCGTCCTGGTCACGGGCGGCAACCGGTGGGTAAACACCTTCCGGTCCGGGTCGTACCGCATCCGGACCTCGCCCTGGTAATCCGTTGCAGAGACCCCGAAGCTGAGCATTACCACAATGGCGGCGAGGTCTAGACCCGGCTCGTCCAGTCGGACGATCACCTCGGGCCGCTCGGGCGGGTCCGGCGGTGTACAGGAGAGTGGATCCACTCGGCTTGGGGTCGCGACCAGTGACCGGATCCCGGGTACCCGTTGTGCCGCCGTCCCGATGGGGGTGGCCGAGGTGGAAGGAGACACCACGGTCGCCCGGGTCGGTGTCGGCGCGGGGGTGTCCGCGAATGTGCCCTCCGCCGCGTGCGGGGACGTGGTCGTTGCTGGAAACCTGCCCGGTCGCATGGGGCCATCTCGCTCCTGATCGAAGCAGCCCGACAGGGCGGGCAGTAGGAGCAGACAGGCCGCGACGGCTAGGCCCCACCGTCGGCGCGGCACGGCGATGATCCCCATGCACGGAGGTTAACGTCCGTTCGCCGACCTCGGTCCTAAGAGGTCCTAACAAAGTCGGGCGACGTGTCGGTACGTGATGATGCAGGTGGCGAGGCCGAGGAAGGCTTCGTGTATGTCATCACGGCGTTCCCACCGGATGCGTAGCCGTCGCATGCCGTGGTACCAGGCGATCGTCCACTCGACCACCCACCGGAACACACCGAGACCGGAGCCGTGGGGCTGGCCGCGGCGGGCGATCCGCGGGCGGATGCTCTTGCCGCCTACCGCCTTGCGGTACTTGTCGTGGTCGTAGGCGCGGTCGGCGAACAGCTGGTCAGGGCGCCGGCGGGGCCGGCCGCGCCTCCCGCGGACCGGCGGGATCTTGTCGATCAGCGGGAGCAGTTCGGTGACGTCGTGGCGGTTGCCGCCGGTCAGCGACACGGCCAGGGGGATGCCGGCGCCCTCGGTTAGGACGTGGTGCTTCGAGCCCGGGCGGGCGCGGTCGACCGGGCTCGGCCCACTTTTGGGCCACGTCGGGCGGCCCGTACATGCGCGGAGTCGATCACGGCGCGGGACCAGTCCAGCTTCCCGGCCGCCTGGAGCTCTGCCAGCAGCAACTCGTGCAGCCGCTGCCAGACCCCGGCTCGGTTCCATTCCTCCAGACGTCGCCAGCAGGTCATCCCGGAGCCGAACCCCAGTTCCTGGGGCAGGAACTCCCACTGGATGCCGGTGTGCAGCACGAACAAGATCCCGCACAGCACCTGCCGATCCGGGATCCGCTTCCGTCCCGGGTGCCGGGGATTGCGCTCAGGCTTGGGCAGCAACGGTTCGATGCGCTGCCACAGCCCGTCCGACAGGATCCACGGCGGCTGCTCACCACGCCTCACGGCCGAACACTGTAGATCATCGTCTACACCGGACAAGCCCCTAGATCATTTTGTTAGGACCTCTAAGACATGGCTGATCAGACCATGCCCGGCACGGATGGCTTGATCTGGTACTCGACGCCTCACGGCACGGTCGGCTTGGTCGTACGGGCCGCCGTGGTCGTTGGCTGCGCGCCGTACGCGCGCCGCCGGGCGCTGGATCGCGATGCTCGTCAACCGTGGAATGCAGCGGAGCGCAAGGGCATCAATCTCGCTTGGCTTCCCGAGATGCATCCGCACGTCGGCTGGCAAACAGCCATCTGATCCGTAGCCTCGGCGACGCACGCTAGAACGCTACGAGGGGCCCTCGACGCCGACGCCGACCCTCCGGTAGTCACCAGGTGGATCGCTCAAACCCGGGCCGAACGCCCACACGCGGAAGCAGATCTTGACGAGAACGCGTGCAACAGCCCACCCGGATGAGCCGAGCAGAAATCAGAGACCTGGTGATGGCCCTCGGCGACATCGCCGCCGCCCTTCGGGACACCTCTGCTCCCCTTTTGGCGTGACGCCGGCGTCCACCGGACGGGCGATCCCGGCCGGTCGTCCGACGTCGCCGCGCAGCGCGACGACGGCGCTCCTGAAGCCGCCGCCGGGTACCGACGCCGGCGCGGTGATCGAGCCGGCGTCCCCGCCGGGCTTGCCGAGCGAACCGACCTCGGCACCGCCACCGGCCGATGCCCCCGGCCCCCGTCGACCGGATCGGCACGCCAGCGTCAGCTGTGGTCGGGCACCGCGTGGGGCCGGCCCCGGGCGGTGGCGACGCGGCGCGAATCCGCCACGGCGACGGCCGCCGGTACACAAAATTCCCTCAAGAAATCGCTGCCGCTAGATGGATTCCCGGACGGCGCGCTGATGATTGGCGCCACACGGGCGCTGATCGCCCGCATCATCCCGACGTCCAGTTCAGCAGATCTGTGCACACGAGGGCTCGTGTGCCGGAAACCCGCTTGGGGAGGCACGATGCCTGCTGTCCCTTCGATCCTAGCCGTGGTGACGGCGCTGTCCGCCACTCTGATCGCGCCCCTGGCGGCGCCCGAAATCGCGGGGGCGGCGCCGGCCGCGACCCTGAGCGAACAGGCGGCCCGGGCCAGGGCGGTCACCACAGGTAAGCCGGTCGAGGCGACCGCGCTGCGCGACGAGCACCAGCAGGTGGTCGCCAACCCGGATGGCACGTTCACGCTGACCCAGAGCATCCAGGCGGTGCGGGTGCGCCGCGGGACGGGCTGGGTGCCGGTGGACACCACGCTGCGGCGCACCTCCGACGGCGGCGTCGCTCCGGCCGCGGCCGTGCTCGACATGTCCTTCTCCGGCGGCGGAACGGCGCCGCTGGCCCGGATGCGCCGCCACGGCGCCGAGCTGTCGCTGACCTGGCCCGGGACCTTGCCGGCGCCGACACTCGCCGGCGACACCGCCACCTACGCCGAGGTGTTGCCGGGCGTCGACCTGATGGTCCGGGCCAGCGCCGAGGGCTTCTCCGAGGTGCTCGTCGTCAAGTCGGCGGCCGCCGCGGCCAACTCGGCCCTCGGCTCGCTGCGCCTGGCCACCGCCGTCAAGGGCGTCAGGATGACGATGCGCGGGGACGGCAGCCTGGCCGCCGCCGACTCCGCCGGCAACGCGGTGTTCGAGGCGCCCGCGCCGTACATGTGGGACTCCACCGGACAAGGGTCCTCCTCGGTGCCGGGGGGCACGGTGCGGCGGATGGGCGTACGGGTCACGCCGGGGGCGCTCGCGCTCGAACCCGACCGCCAGTTGCTGACCAGCCCGGCGACCCGCTACCCGGTCTACATCGACCCGTCCTGGTCCGGGTCGCGGCTGGCCTGGACGCAGGTGTGGAGCAACCTGTCCACCACCTCGTTCTGGAACGGTGCGAACGACGCCGAGGACGAGGCCCGCGTCGGCTACGACGCGACCGACGGCAAGAAGACCCGGTCGTTCTTCCGGTTCGACACCTCAGGGGTGAAGGGCAAGCACATCCTGCAGGCCACGCTGCAGACGCAGGAGGTCTGGTCCCGGTCGTGCACCGCGCGGGAGGTCCAGGTCTGGGAGACCGGCGGCATCTCCTCGTCCACGACGTGGAGCAAGCAGCCGAGCTGGATCACCAAGCTGACCGCCAAGAGCTTCGCGAAGGGATACTCGTCGAGCTGCCCGGCCGGGGGCGTGGAGTTCACCGTGACCCCGCACGTGGTCAAGGCGGCCGCGGCGGGATCGACCACGATCACCGAGGGCCTGCGGGCGTCGTCGACCGCCGAGACCAACTACGACACGCTGTCCTGGAAGCGGTTCAAGAACAACCCGTCGATCACCATCGTCTACAACACCGTGCCGGGCGCGCCAACCAACCTCAGCACCGACGGCTCGACCACCTGCACCACCGGCACCGGCCGGCTGGTCATCGGCACCCCCACACCGACCCTGCGGGCCTCGGTCAGCGACGCCGACAACGCGGTGATGGCGCACTTCCAGTGGTGGCTGTCGACCGGCACGGCGCCGGTCGGCGAGTACACCTCCTCCTCGGTGGCCGGCTCGAAGCCGACCGTCGTGGCGAAGACGATCCCGTCCGGTGCGTTCACCAACGGGCAGATCGGCAAGTGGCGGGTGCGGTCCGAGGACGGCACGGACGTCAGCGGGTGGAGCTCCTGGTGCGAGTTCCAGATCGACACCACCCGGCCGCCGATCCCGACCGTCACCTCCAGCGCGTTCCCGGACAACGTCGAGGGTGATGCCGTGATGGGCGTGGCCTCGTCGGTGACCGTCGGCGCCAACGGCGGAGCGGACGTCGCCAAGTACGAGTACGCGCTCAATGGCGCCGCGACCGCGCTGAACAAGACGGCCACCCCGGCGGCGGCCGGCGGAGCGGTGACCTTCGCCGTCACCCCGGACCGCTTCGTGAACTGGCTTCAGGTACGCGCGGTGGACGCCGCCGGCAACAGGTCGGAGGTGGCGACGATGGTGTTCTACGCCGGGTCCCCGCCCGGCCCGGTAGGCGACTGGCAGCTGAACGAGACCGGTGAGGACGCCGCGGCCGTGGACTCCTCGACCAACGCCCGCGACGCCGCGCTGGGTGGCGGCGCGACCTGGAACGACGGCTACGACGGCGGGGGCCTCAGCCTGGACGGCACCAGCGGGTACGCGGCCACGGCCGGCCCGGTGCTGGACACCATGAAGTCGTTCTCGGTGAGCGCCTGGGTGTATCTGACGGACCTTTCGCACAACACCGTGGCGCTGACCCAGATCGGCGACCACGCCAGCGGGCTCACGCTCTACTACTCCAGCTCGTACAAGAAGTGGATCTTCAACCGGACGACGGTGGACGCGGACACGACGACGTTCGTGCGGGCCATCTCGACCACCACGCCGGTGACCAACACCTGGGTGCACCTGGCCGGCGTGTACGACGCCCCGGCGGGGCAGATCCGGCTGTACGTGAACGGCGTGCTGGAGGCGACCACCGCCTTCACCAGCCCGTGGGCGGCCACCGGCGTCTTCCAGATCGGGCGGTCGCGGGTGGCCAGCGTCTTCGGCGAGTACTGGCCCGGCCGCATCGACGCCGTCCAGGCGTACGACCGGGTGCTGCTGCCCGGCGAGCTGCAGCAGGTCCCGCGGCTGGCCGGCCGGTGGAAGATGGACGAGACCTCGGGTACCGTCGCCGCGGACGCCACCGGCGCCCACCCGGCCACCTGGTCGTCCACGGGCGTCAGCCGGGTCGCCGGGGTCAGCGGCAACGCGGTTGCGGTGAACGGCACGACCGGCGTGCTCACCACGTCCGGGCCGGCAGTGCGCACCGACGGCAGCTTCTCGGTGAGCGCCTGGGTGCAGCCGTCCGCGTTGACCAAGAACGGCATCGCGGTCAGCCAGCTCGGCACCGCCGTCGGCGCGTTCAACCTCGGCTGGGCGTGGAGCGACGACTACTCGGCATACCTCTGGTCCGTGCGTACCTCGGCCACGGATGTGTCCGGGTCGTCGCTACGCGAGGCGACCGACCTGTTCGACGTGCCGACGGCCGGGGTGTGGACCCACCTCGCCGCGGTCTACGACGCCCAGGAGCACAGCCTGCGGCTGTACGTGGACGGGCAGGCGGTCGACCAGACGAGCCATGCCAGCGCGTGGAACGCCGCCGGGGCTCTGCTAATCGGCCGTGGCCAGGCGTCGAACGTGACGTTCTCGCAGTACCTCACCGGCGCCATCGACGACGTCCGGGTCTACTCCGGCGCCCTCAGCGACCAGGCCGTCTTCGACATCTACAACGCCACCGCGGAATGAACGGGGGACCGATCATGCGCAAGGATCGAACCGTGGGCCGGCTCCTGCTGGCCGGACTGCTGACCGTGTCCGTGGCGGTCGTCGGCCAGGACCTGCCGGCCCGGCCGGCGCAGGCCGCACCGCTGACCTGGAAGACCGCCGCCCAGACCGAACGGTCCGTGCCGGGCCGGAACTTCACGCCGAAGGCGCGCATCGCCGCCCTGGACAAGTCGGTGCTGCGTACCCCGGCGAAGGTGGCCTGGCCGGCCGCGGGCGCCGCGGACGCCACCCTCGGCGCGACCCGCGCCCGGGCCGGCACCCTGCCGGTCTGGGTGAGCAGGCCGGCCACCGCGAACGCGGCGGTCGGGACGGTCCGGGTCGAGGTGCTCGACCGGGCGGCCACCGACCGGGCCGGCGTCGACGGCCTGCTCTTCCAGGTGCGCGGGGACACCACCGGGCAGGCGAGGCTCTCCGTCGACTACTCGTCGTTCCGCAACGCGTACGGCGGCGACTGGGGGTCCCGGCTGCGGCTGGTCCGGCTGCCTGGGTGCGCGCTGACCACCCCGGCCCTGGCCCGGTGCCAGGCCGGCACGCCGGTCGAGACCGACAATGCCCCGGCGCGGGGCACCCTGACCGCCGACGTCGCGCTCACCGCCGGCGCGGTGACCACGTTGGCGGCGACCGCGGCGCCCGCCGGTAGCGCCGGCGACTACAAGGCGACGTCGCTGTCCGCCTCGTCGTCGTGGGAGGCGGGCGGCTCGTCGGGCAACTTCGCCTGGACGTACCCGATGGACGCGCCGCCGTCGCTGGGCGGCCCCGAGCCGGACCTGGAGCTGCGCTACTCCTCCGGCAGCGTGGACGGACGCACCGCGTCGACCAACAACCAGTCGTCCTGGGTCGGCGAGGGCTGGGATCTGGGCGAGGGCGCCATCGAGCGGCGGTACAAGTCGTGCTCCGACGACGTGACGACCACGCCGAAGCCGTACGACATGTGCTGGGAGACGGACAACGCCTTCCTGACCGCCGGGGGCGACACCGTCGAGCTGGTCAAGGACGACAGCACCGGCATCTGGCGCAAGAAGCAGGACGACGGATCCCGCATCGAGCACCTGACCGGGGCCGCCAACGGCGACAACGACGGCGAGTACTGGCGGGTCACCGCGCCCGACGGGACGCAGTACTACTACGGCCTGCACCACCTTCCGGGCTGGGCGAGCGGCAACGAGGTGACAAACTCGACGTGGACCGCACCGGTGTTCGGCAACGACTCGGGTGAGCCCTGCCACGGCTCCACCTTCGCGACGTCGTACTGCACTCAGGCGTACCGCTGGAACCTGGACTACGTCGTGGACCCGGACGGGAACGCGATGTCGTACTTCTACACCACCGAGACCAACTACTACGGCCGTAACCTGACCGCGTCGGCCGGAACCGCGTACATCCGCGGCGGCTACCTGAGCCGGATCGACTACGGGCAGCGCGCGACCACGATGTACTCGGCGGCGGCACCGATGCGGGTGGACCTCGCGGTCGAGGAGCGGTGTGCGACCGGCGCCACCTGCGGCACGGAGGCGATCACCAAGGACACCGCGAAGAACTGGCCGGACACCCCGTACGACCAGGCGTGCGCCTCCGGAGCGACCTGCACGAACCTGTACGCGCCGACCTTCTGGTCACGCAAGCGGCTGGCGAGCGTCACCACCCGGGTGCTGGTCTCCGGCACCACCTACAAGGACGTCGACCGCTGGGCGCTGGGCTACCAGTTCCGCGACCCCGGCGACGGCACCTCGCCGGCGCTGTGGCTGGCCTCGATCACCCGGACCGGCCTGGTCGGCGGCACGAAGGCGCTGCCGTCGGTCACGTTCGAGGGCACCCAGCTGGAGAACCGGGTGGACGCGTTGGAAGGCATCCCGCCGATGTACAAGTGGCGGGTCACCGACATCTACGACGAGGCCGGCGGGCACACCCGGGTCAACTACTCGGCCAAGGACTGCACGCGGGCGGCCCCGCCGACCCCGGACTCGAACACCCGGCGCTGCTTCCCGGCGTACTGGGTGCCGGAGGGGGCGATCACCCCGCAGCTGGACTGGTTCCACAAGTACGTGCCGATCCAGGTGCTGGAGAACGACCAGTCCGGGCTGGCCGAGACCGAGGAGACCGACTACGAGTACCTCGGCGGGGCGGCCTGGCACCACGACGACAACGAGCTGACCCCGGCCAAGTACCGAACCTGGAGCGACTGGCGGGGGTACGGCCGGGTGCGAGTGACGCACGGCGCGGCCGACCAGACCCCCTCGCAGACCGAGACGCTGTACTTCAGGGGCATGAACGGGGACAGCCTGACAAGCGGGACGCGCAGCGCGTCGGTCACCGACTCGGAGGGCACCGCGGTCACCGACAACCCGGCGCTGGCCGGGTTCGTCCGGGAGGAGATCAGCTACAGCGGGGTCGGCGGTAGCGTCCTGGACGGGGAGATCTCCGACCCGTGGATCTCGTCGCCGACGTCGACCCACGGCGGCACGAAGGCGTACCTCGTCGGGGTGGCCGGCAAGCGCAGCCGGCTGGCGCTCGCGGCGGGCGGCTGGCGGCGGACGGAGGTGCAGACCGACTACGACGCCTACGGGCTGCCGGTGCAGGTCAACGATCTGGGTGACACGGCGGTCAGCGGCGACGAGGAGTGCAACCGCATCACCTACGCCCGCAACACGGCGTCCTGGTTGACCAACTACGTGGTCCGGCAGCAACGGCTGTCCGTGGCGTGCGGCGCCACCCCGAGCTATCCGGCCGACGTGATCTCCGACGTGCGGACCTTCTACGACGGCGCCACCACCTTCCCGACGGCGCCGACGCGGGGCGACGAGACCCTGGAGCAGGAGCTGGCGTCCTACTCCGGCGGCGCACCGGTGTACGTCCAGTCCAGCCGGTCCACCTACGACAGCTACGGCCGCGTGGTGGCCAAGTACGATGCCCTCGACGCCAAGACGACGACCGCCTTCACCCCGGCGTCGGGCGGCCCGGTCACGGCCAGCACGGTCACCAACGCGATGGGACACGTGACCACGACGACCTTCGAGCCGGCCTGGGGCAGCGAGACCGCCGTCGTCGACCCGAACAACCGGCGCACCGACCTCACCTACGACCCGCTGGGGCGGCTGGCCGCGGTGTGGCTGTCGGACCGCTCGAAGGCCGGCGGGGAGACGGCAAACCTCAAGTTCACCTACCTCGTGCAGACGAGCGCGCCGAACGTCGTCACGACCGAGGCCATCCGCGACGACGGCGCCTACGACGCGGACTACACGTTCCTCGACGGGCAGTTGCGCCAGCGGCAGACCCAGAGCCCGGCGCCGGGCGGCGGGCGGATCGTCACCGACCGGTTCTACGACTCCCGCGGACTGGTGGTGAAGGAGAACGGGGCGTACTGGAACAGCGGCGCCGCGGGCACCACACTGCTGACGGTTGCCGACAACACCGTCCCCGGCCAGACGGTCACCGTCTACGACGGGGACGAGCGGGAGACGAACAGCATCTTCCTGTCCTACGGGACCGAGAAGTGGCGCACCACCACCAGCTACGGCGGGGACCGCACGAGCGTCACGCCCCCGGCCGGCGGCACCGCCACGACCACCATCACCAACGCCGACGGTGACACCACCGAGCTGCGCCAGTACACGTCGGGTACGCCCACCGGCAGCTACGACGCGACGAAGTACACGTACACGCACGACGGCGCCCTGGCGAGCGTGACCGACGCCGCGGGCAACATCTGGAGGTACGGCTACGACCTGCGCGGCCGGCAGGTCACCGACGTGGACCCGGACAAGGGCACCACGACCTACACCTACGACAACGCCGACCAGGTTCTGACCACGACGGATGCCCGCGGCACGACCCTCGCGTACACCTATGACGCGCTGGGCCGCAAGACGGCCGAGTACAGCGGGTCGACGTCCGGCACCCAGCTGGCCGCCTGGACGTACGACACCCTCGCGAAGGGGCAGCCGACCTCGTCGACCCGCTACGTCGACGGCGCCGCGTACACCTCCGCGGTCACCAACTACGACACCCGGTACCGCCCGCTGGGAACCACGGTGACGATCCCGGCCGCCGAGGGCAGCCTCGCGGGCAGCTACCGGTTCAACACGGGTTACACCAGCACCGGCCGGACCCAGCTGGTGAGCTATCCGGCCGTGGCCGGGATGACCGCGGAGACCCTGCGGTACGGCTACGACTCCGACGGGCGGCTCACCACCGCGCAGACCGGCCTGTCCACGCTGCTCACCGCCGCCACCTACTCGGTGTACGACGAGCCGTTGCAGTACACGCTGCAGTCGGTGAGCGGCAAGCAGCTCGCGCAGACCTTCTTCTACGAGGACTCGACGCGGCGGCTCACCCGCGCCGTCGTCGACCGCAGCGTGTCGCCGACGCACCTGTCAGACGTCAACTACACCTACGACGCGGCGGGCAACGTCACCCGGATCGCCGACACCCCCGTCGGCGGCACCCCGGACACCCAGTGCTTCACCTACGACTACCTGCGCCGGCTCACGTCGGCGTGGACGGCCACCGACAGCTGCGCGACCTCGCCGAGCGCGGCCGTGCTGGGCGGTGCCGCGCCGTACTGGCAGTCGTGGACGTACGACAAGACCGGAAATCGGCTGTCCGAGACGAACTACGACACCACCACCGGGGCGGGCACCACCAGTTCCTCGACCTACCCGGCGGCCGGGACGAGCCGCCCGCACGCGCTCTCCTCAGTCACCACCGCCGGCGCCACGAACAGCTTCAGCTACGACGCCGTCGGCAACACCACCGGCCGTACCGTGGCCGGCTCGACGCAGGGCCTCACCTGGGACGCCGAGGGCAACCTGAGCAAGGTGGTGGAGGGCGGCAAGACCACCGAGTTCCTGTACGACGCCGACGGTAACCGGCTGATCCAGCGGGATCCCGACGCGGTGACCCTCTATCTGGGGCAGGCGGAGGTCAAGCTCATCAAGGCCACCAGCGCCCTCGCTGCGACGAGGTACTACCCCCTGGGCACGGTCACCGCGGTGCGCACGTCCGCCGGCGGGCTGACGTTCGAGGCGGCCGACCGGATGGGCACGGCGCAGTTGTCCGTCGACGCCGACGACCTGGCCGTCACGCAGCGCCGCTACCTGCCCTTCGGTGAGCTGCGCGGCGGCAACCCGGCCTGGCCGACGGCCAAGGGCTACGTCGGCGGCAACGTGGACTCGTCTATCGGCCTCACCCAGTTGGGAGCCCGGGAGTACGACCCGGACACCGGGCGGTTCCTGTCGGTCGACCCGATCATCGACCCGAACGACCCGCAGCAGATGAACGCCTACGCGTACGCCAACAACACGCCGGTGACGATGAACGACGCGGATGGCGAGTGGCGGAAGCTGCCGGGGGGTCACTACTGCGACGGCTGCGGCGGCTACGACAACCCGCCGAAGTCGAAGAAGAAATCGCACGGGGGGAAGAAGAAGCACAAGAAGGCGTCGAGCCCGGCGGCGCACCACTACTGCGACGGCTGCGACTACCAGCGGTACAAACAGAAGGCGGCGGAGAAGCACTACTGCGACGGCTGCAACTTCGCCAGGGAGGCGGCCGAGGCCCGGAAGCAGGCCCGGGAGTACGCGGCGGCGAAGCGGCGCGCCGAGCAGGCCGCCAAGGCGAAGCTGGCCGCCCTCAAGAAGAAGAAGGACGCCTGGAACCACTGCCTGGGCGAGTCCCGAGGCTACAACATGGACAAGTGCGGCAAGGACCCGATGCCGGGCACCGGCCAGACCATCCAAGGCCTGCTGGCGAAACGCATCTTCATCAGCGAATCGTTCTGCGTCAGCAGATGGTGCTTCAAGGCCAAGGTGCAGAACGGCAAGCTGAGCCTAAACACGGGGACCTCCCTCACCATGCCCAAGCAGGGGTTCAGCTTCCCGACCATCGGGGTGGCGCTCAAGTCGAGCGGCCGGCAGAAGAGATCAGTGTCCGGCTCGCTCGGCCGGTGGGGCGTCGGCGTCGGCATCAAACCCGACGGCCACCCGGACTGGAAGGACATGGACTTCACGGTGGGCACCAACCCGGCCGGCGGACCGCTGGGATCCGAGAACGGCTACGTGAAGGGAGCGGGCATCAGCATGACCCAGGGCTGGAAGAGCTGGTGTTTCAACGGTGACTGCAAGTGACGCCCAGTAGGAGCTGAGGAGTGGCCCGCCGGTCCCACCGGCGGGCCACCGCCGCTCTCCCGAGCGAGTTCCTCAGCGGGTGACGCTCGACGACGGACACGGGCAGAGGCCCGGGCATTCCGCCCGGGCCTCTGCGCGTCGTCCAGGGTCAGCCGCAGTGCTCGAACGGGCTCTCGTACCACTGGCTGTCGTAGGAGCCGCCCCACATGATGCACTTACCCGGTGCATAGACCTTGACCGGGCCGGCGTAGTAGTGAAAGTAGCCAGAGTCGACCTTCCCGGGCGAGCCGTACGCCTGCACGACCGCTCGTACCCACGCGCTGTTGCCCGCCGCTCCGGTCTTCCAGGTCACGACGCAGTTGGTGCTGCCGTCGTAGAACAGGTAGGTGACCGCGCTGGAGCCGTAGGAGTGGCTGTCGATGACGCGGTTACTGCCTCCCCCGCAGGCCTCGTAGGGCGTGGACGCCGCCATGGCGGGGCTGCTCAGGACGGCCGACGCCACCAGGGCGGCCGTCGTGCTGAGCGCGAGGGTCACACTTCGCTGAATGATGCCCACTCCGGAGATGCCTCCTGATCATGTCGACGGAATGATCAGGATAGCCGTGGGCGACCCCGAACCGGGGGGACGCGATGATGCCGTTTCACGCTGCTGCGACTGGCGTCGGGCGAGATGACCCTCGCGACGCCGGTGGTGCTTCCGAGCCGTCACCTGGAAGCGCATGACCGCTGCCATCTCGTACCGCCGGCCGGTGTTCCGCGCGAGGCGTTTCCCCGTCCTACAGGATCGCCTCCACCTGGTCGACGTCTTCCTCCGGCACGATGTTCCCGGCGAGGGCCCGCACGTATCCGGCGTCAATGCGGTAGGCGCACCGCACATGATAGTCCGCTCCATCTGCACTGAGGATCAACCTGCGGCGGTATCGGTCGGCCGGGCAAGTTCCGTATCGGCGATCCGTTGCACGTCGGGTCGGGATCACTGATGTGCTGGTGGAGGGTGTTCGAGGGCGGCGTCGGGCAGGACCACGATCTTTTCGGCCGGGCGCCGGTTAGCCGGGGTCAGCCAGTCCTACGGCTGTCACGCGGTGGACCCCGGGATGGGGTCCCCGTGGCTCTCAGTGACCTGATCATTCCTGTTGTCTGGTGCAACTTGATCAGAGTGGAAGAGCCAGGGGCATGGCTGACGATGCCCTCGACCGCGTCGGCGTCCGACCGGCGGCCGCGACCCCGAGGCCGGCAACGTTAGCTGGCGCCCGGCAGGGTCGCCGCCCTGTGCCGCGTCGCACAGGGCGGTGACCAGTCGATCATCTATGGCTGAGGAGCGTCGTCGTCAGTTGCCGGAGAACGACCACAGGAACTGGCCGTACCCGTCGTAGTAGTCTTTCTTGTAGCCGCCGTCGACGTACTTCGTCTCGCTCTCGCTCCAGTCGAAATTGCACCGGACCCAGGTGCCGTATCCCTGGTTGTTGCGGCAAATTCGGTACGTGATGGAGCTACCTGAGGAACTGATGAACGCCATCGCCGCGTAGCCGTCCGCCTGGCCGTCCCGGACGTAGACGTAGTCGCCGTCGTAACGGATGCAGACGCCGGTGGAGTGGTAGATCGTTGATGCGGTCCCGCAGGGCAGGCCGCCCGGCGCGGAGACCAGAACGCCGGTCTGGCAGGACGCCCAGGAATTGGAGCAGTCGAAGTAGAAGTCCTCGCCGCCGGCCATGCTCGGCGAGGACACGGCGAACACGGCGGTGACCGTGGTTACGAGGGCAATCAGGCTGGCCCGGAGGGCCCGGCCCGGGCCGGGCCAGATTCGCGAGAGTTTCACAGCAAAATCCCTCCGATGTGGAAAATGCGCGGGCAGGTTGGCGCGGTTACATCCTCGATCAACCGGGAGACGCGGACCATCCCTACCGATTTACTTGAGGAAATCTTGAGTGGTGAGCCACCGGCAATCTCCGCTCAACGAAGTTAGCGGGGCCCGGCTGGTGCGCCTGGTTGCCCAGTGAGGAAACGTCATGTGAGGTCCCGCTTTCCGTGATCATCTTGCTGTCGAAGGGTAAGCAGATAGGCGGTACGCAGAAGACGAGCTGAACGTGCCGTCACAAACTCCGCGAACGTGTCGCTGGATGCCACCGGCTCTCCTTCATTGTGGGTCGCCGGTTACTACCCGACCGACAGACCGGAAGGTTGCCCACGGGATTGGTTTCCGCGACCCGGCCCTCACATGGTGCGTCATCGTGGCGGCCCGCGCCGCCTCACCGAGGTCCCGCCTGTCCCCGGCCGGCACTCCGTTTGGCAGGCTCGCCGGGCGATCCGAGGGAGACGGGCAGGCGGCTGACTGGCCGGCGACGACGAGTTCGCCGTACCGGGCAAGGATCAGGCCCGGGAACTGGCGGACGCGCTGGTGGCGTACGGCTCCCCCACGTCACGGCGGGATCGGCGCCGCACCGCGGGTGGGCGGTGACAGCTGTCGACGACGCTTCGTAGTCGCCACCGCGTCAACCCCACTCCCCCAAGAGATCTCCATCAAATCGCGCGGGCCCGAGGGCTCGGGTTCCAGATCCTGCACGCAGATGGGTAGTGGGGAGGACACTGTCGTGGATCACCCGCTGCCGCCGTACCACCCGTGACTACGAACGTAATCCCGAGCACCAGCCCGCGATGCTCCAGTGGGCCATGGTCATCGTCATGACCCGACGCCTGGCCCGCTACCAGCACACCGGCGGACTCCGCCTCACCACTGCCAACACCGGCTGATCTGGTTTTTCAACGGGCGCTGAAGGAGGTCACCCGTGATGCGGTCCAGGGTGGCGATGGCCTGGAAGACCCTCCGCTCGGCATTGCGCGACAGGTCGAGGCCGGTAGGGGCAGCCGCCCACTGAGGCGGGCTGGTCCCCACCTGCGCGTGACGGTCTGCACCGGCCGCTGGCTGATCTCACACGGCGGCGAAGGCGCGGGTATGGCTGCTGTCGGGGCGGGCCGGGGTTTCGGAAGACCCGGCCCGCCCGGACAGTCAGCCCCATGCGTTACGAGCTGCTGTAGTCGATGGCCTCGTCCGGCGAGACGTGGATGTGTCTGTGTGCTGGAACCCGGGTGGGCTTCGGGGATCGTTCGACAACATCGGGCGTACCCGTCTCTTCACCGTGACCGGGACTCCGGTCGCCTGACGAACACTGCAGGGGCGGCGGCCTGGATGCCGCCCGCGGTATGTCACGACCGTCAGGCGCAGCCCAGCGCTCCGGCGTAATCGGCCGGTGGATGTCCGGCGGCCACCTTGTCGGCGACCCTCCAGAACTCCTCCGGCCACGCTCCTCTGCTCTTCATCTGGTGCAGCACCTGCCAGTTGTGGCTGCTGCGCAGCGCGCCGGCGGCCCGCCGGCGTGCCGCGTCGTCGCCGGCCCGCTCCGCGCGCAGCCACTCGGCGATCCAGGCGCAGCCCACCCGGGACGTCACCTGCGCGCCGAACTGGTAGGAATCGTTGGTGCCGACGTCGTTCAGCGCGGCGACGTCGAAGTTCGGCGGCAGCGGCACGTCGGCGAGCACCTTGGCCGCCTGGGCGTCCACCCGCTCCGGCGTGACGATCTCCGGCGGGAGCGCGGCCAGCCAGGTGCGCACGTCGACGCGCACGACATGCGTGAGAAACCGATCGAACTCAGTGCGGGTCCAGCCGCCTCCGGCATAGAGTTCGACGAAGACACCGTCGCGGGGGCGGAGCATGACCGCGAAGTCGTGGTCGCTGTAGCGGAACAGCTCACCCGGCCAGCCGTCCACTGTCACCGGCTTTGGGGCGCTGACCTTGAGCCGGTCGGCGTGGTAGCTGTCGTACCAGCCGGCTGGGTACCAGCTCATCTTCACGTCCAACTTCCGACCGCCGTTGCGGAACGCGATGGTCCCCTGCTGCTTGGCGAACCCGAAGACGCCGTCCACCCGCCAGCCAGGCTGGTCGATGAGCAGTCGCGGGTTCTCCTCGGCGGCCTTCATCGCCACGGGCGAGTAGACGATGGCGGCTCCGGCGTTCGGCGTACCCGTGGGAACGGCCCGGTGGTCGTCGGGCTGCGCGCCGGGCACGGTGGACACGGCGATGACGCCGGCGAGGACGGCGGCCCAAACTGGCGCCGCTACACGCGCTCGACAGCGGCGTTCCGCTCGCTGTAGTGCTGCACCAAGGCGTACGCACGGCACTGCACCGGAGCCTCGCGCACGGGTATTACCTACCCGTGCGCGCGGCGCTGGCCAGCAACGCTCCGGTGCCGGTGTGCTGGTACGGGCAGCAGGACGCGTCATGGATCACCTACTACGACATGCTGCATCAACTCGGCCTTGCCCGTTACGGGCCAGACGACACCGAACACCTCAACGTCTGGGCCAGCCTGGCCCGCTCCTGCGGCTGGTGGTGGCCCGGCGAGAACGTCTGCGTCGTGGTGGACCGGCCCCAAGCAATACGAACCGAGCCGGTCCCCAGAACAGCGCACGACCAGATCCGACTGCAACCTCGCGGCGTGCGCTACCGCGACGGCTGGCAACCACTCCTGAGCATGTGACCTGAGTCGAAGGCCGGCCGGGACAGGCACCCACCAGTCCCGGCCGGCACACTCCACGTCCTGCAAACCCCAGAAATGAAGTCCAACAGAGAGCTATACCCGGCGGACATGTCCGATCCCGTCCACCCGCTGCCGGCAAGGTGACAACAGCGCCTCACTCATCTGCCGCTGGCCGCGGGTCGAAGCGCCGACAGGAGCGGGTTTATGGTGGCCGGATGCTTGACCTGGGCAGGCTAGACCTGGAGGAGATCGCCACCGCGCTCGAGGACCAGACCGACTACGAGCACCGCTGGCTGATCAACCCGCAGACCGGCGAGATCGTGTTCTGGACGACGGACGGCGGCATCGACGGACACACGCCCATCGACCTTGACGACCTCGACCTGGTCGGTATTGATCCGCTGCCGTCCTACGTCTGGTACCAGGACATGGCCGACTTCGCCGAGAGGATCAGTGACGCGGCGGCCGGCCGCAGACTCGCGCGAGCGATCCAGGGCAAGGGCGCCTTCCGGCGGTTCAAGAACGAGTTGCACGAGGAGTATCCACACCTACTGCCAGCCTGGTACGCCTTCCGCGACGCGCGCGCAAAGCGGCGGGCTGTTGCATGGCTGATCGACAACGCGCTGGTCGACGACGAAACGGGCGAGCGTTTCGTGGCCGAGCACCCAGATCCCGACCTTCCCTGAACTGGCACCCGCGCCGCGCGACGTCCTGTACGACGAGCGCACGCATCTGCCGCCGACCGCGCCGCGAACGCCACCTTGTCGCGCCGCTGAGCGATCGCTCGATGTGGCATCGCCGCCTTCGGCCGCCGGCGGCACCTTCGGTCTACCCTCGCGGCATGACGGGCGGTGCGGCACCGAAGGCCGGCATGACGATCAGCATCCGGACGTCGCCGCCGGTTCGGGCATCGGGCTGGCGGGTGCATCCGCCGCCCCTGGCGTACGTTGGTGCCTCCGGCGAGCCGGAGGCACCAACGTACCGCTCGCTCAGGCGTGGCGGCCGCGGCTGCGGGTGAGCAGCGGGGCCAGGTTGAGCAGCAGCCCGACGAGCGCGACGCCGGTGACGAGGTTGATGCCTGGGTGGAACTGGCCGAAGTCGGCCTCCTGGTCGGCACCCGGTGCGTTCGCCGCCAAGAGCGCGGTCACCGCGGCGAGCACCAGCGCGGCGCCGACCTGGCCGGAGGTCTGCACCAGGCCGGAGGCTAGCCCTTGCTCGGAGTCGTCGATTCCGTCGGTGGCCTGCGCCATGATCGAGCTGAACCCGAACGCGAACCCGCCGCCGAGCAGCAGCATGGTGGGCAGGACCGTCACCAGGTAGTGCGGCGTGTTGCCGGCAGTCGCCAGGAACCAGACGTACCCGACGCTCAGCGAGGTCATGGCCGTGACGATGAGCCGCTGCGTGCCGTACCGGTCGATGAGTCGGCCCATGAACGGCGAGCTGAACGCGACCAGGAGCCCGGCGGGTAGCAGGGCCAGGGCCATCCGCAGCGGCGACCACGCCAGTACGTCCTGCAGGTAGATCGTCATCATGAACTGGAAGCTCAGGTATGAGCCGAACAGCGCGATCACGCTCAGGTTGGCCCGGACGATCGAGCCGACCTTCAGGATGCCGAGCCGGATCAGCGGGTGCCGCACCTTGTTCTCGGTGACGACGAAGCCGGCGAGCAGTGCGGCGGCGGCGACGATCGAGCCGATGGTGACCGGGTCGAGCCAGCCCCGGTCGGGCGCCGAGACCACCGTGTACACGGCAAGCAGCATGCCGGCGGTGAGGGTCACCGCGCCGATGAGGTCATGGCCTCCCTCAGCGGCCGCCCTGTCCCGCGGGATCAGCGCCAAGCCGGCGAGCAGGGCTGCGACCGCGAGCGGCGCGGGGATCAGGAACGTCCACCGCCAGCCGATACCGGTGAGCAGGCCGCCGAGGATAAGCCCGGAGGAGTACCCGCTGGCGCCGAAAACGGTGAAGATCGACAGTGCTCGGTTCCGGGCGGGGCCCGCCTGGAACGTGGTGGTCAGGATCGACATCGCGGTCGGTGCGGTGAACGCGGCCGCCAGGCCCTTGACGAACCGGGTGCCGATCAGGAGCGTGCCGTCATCGACGAGTCCGCCGACCAGCGAGGCGACGGCGAAGACGGCGAGTGCGGTCAGAAACACGCGGCGCCGCCCGAGCAGGTCCGCGGTACGGCCACCGAGCAGGAGCAGCCCGCCGTAGCCGAGGATGTACCCGTTGACGACCCACTGCAGCGAGGTGGTCGTCATGCCCAGCTCGGTACCGATGGACGGCAGGGCCACGCCGACCATCGAGACGTCGAGCCCGTCAAGGAAGAGCACGGTGCACAACACCGCCAGAACTCCCCAGAGCCGAGGGGTCCAGCGTTGTGCGGCCGGTGCGGTCGTGGGGACCGCCGCAGTCGTGCCGACTGCGGGGGAGGTTTCGGTGATAGTCACGTCGGGGAACACTAGATGCGTGTGCATTAAATGTCGACGCACTAAGTTCTGACGCATCTAATGCAGGTGCATGAGGATCGCCTACCGAGTAGGATGCCCGGCATGACGTCCGAGACCCGCCTCGTTGAACGGTGGCGTACGCTGCTGACCTGCTACAACGAGGTCGCCTGCCACCTGGAGCGCGCACTGCAGGACGGGCACGGACTCACCATGAGCGAATTCGAGACGCTCGACCGGCTGATCTCGGTCGACTGTGACAAGCGCCGCATGCAAGATCTTGATGCCGATATGTACCTCAGCCAGAGCGCGCTGTCCCGCACGGTCGCCCGCCTCGAGAAGAGCGGCTTGGTCGTGCGGGCGCTGTGCGAGGCCGACCGCCGCGGCGTCTTCGTCACGGTCACCGAAGCCGGGCGGCACGTCCACACCGAGGCGCGCAGGACGCACCTCGCGGTGCTCGCCGAGCACCTGGCCCCCGAGTCTGCTCACACCTGAGCCGGGCACCCCGACACCTCACCGGCTGCGCCGCCTCGCCCACCAGCCACTGCGGGGCGTCTGGCTGTCGTACGCAGCCGCCGTCGGACAACTGCTGAGCCGCGTACCGCCGGGCTCCCGGCTGCTCGGCGGCGTCGCCCAGCAGTGGCTGGCCACCCTGGTGTTCGCCGCCGTCGGCGTCGCGTTGCTGATCAACCTCCCCCACCTGTCCCGGCTGGCCCGCGCCTGCGGCTGCCCGTCATCGGCCGAGCATGACCACGATGGCAGCGAAAAAGACGTTCATCACGGTGATGCCGGCGATCGCGGCAGACGGCCACTACGCGCGCCGTTCCTGCTGTACCTGAACCTTGCGACGGGTTGACTGGTTCCACCGTTGTCTCTCCCGGGATCCACCCGCGGACGTGGGCAACCAGGTCATCAGTCTGCCAGGGGGTCAGGCAGCCGGTGGTGTCGGCGAGCACTACCGTGGTGGCGCCCTGGTTCAGTCCCGCGTCGATCAGCGCGCGCAACGCTGCCGCCCCACCGGCGGTGACGCGCTCCCGTCACGCTCGCCCCGCCCGGGCACCCGCCCCGCCTGACCAGCGGGCGGGTCTGGCGGTCGGACCCGCTCGCGGAAGATAACGCGCATGGGACTCGCGGAGTCAGTTCCCGCGGAGAATCTGGTCCCGGTACCTCTGGAAGCCATGCCAGTCTGTGGTCTGAGTGGGGTCGCCTGTCAGGAACTCGCTGGAGGAGATGTCGAGCGCACGGGTCGATTTCGACTCAGGCCCTACCGATGGCGCAGACGGACGAGCCCCGCTCAACCTGCTCGGCTACGGCGACGCCGACCCGGCGCCCCTCGGTTGCCGGGGCTCCTGTGCGGAGGCAGCCGCATCGCCGGCGCCGGGAGCGCGCTGTCGTACCGTCTTGAACGCGATCACCAGCGTCGCAAGGACCGGCGTGTAGACCATGACCGCGGTGAGCAGGCCCCACCAGAACCGGGCGGTGCCGGCCCCCGCCGCCAACTCGTCGTTCGCCCGCCGGCCGACGTACAACAGCAGTGGCAGGTAGAAAAGGACGAAGTAACCTGCGGCGACCAGGCACCCCGTCAGCCAGAGCCAGCGGAACCAGTTGCCGACATGAATATCACGGGGATCGGCCTGCTCCAGTTCGGCGCACTGCCGCTCGTTGAGGCGGCCGAAGGCCCGCCGCAGCAGCAGCGACTTGACCCGCCACAGGTCGCGGCAGCCGGTCGCGGTGACCAGGACGGCGTACAGGTCGGTGCGCAGGAACACCATGCACTGCCACAGCGTGCTGGCGACCAGCACAAACACCAGCGCCGGGAGCGGGCGTACCGGCCCGAAGGCAATCTGGCCGGCCAGCAGCGCCGCGAGCACGACCATGTCGATCGCGATCCCGGCGAGCTGAGGTCCGTACCGCTTGCGGCGCGGGACGCTCCACAGCTGCGACAGGTCGGTCTCGAAGACGAGGAAGAACAGCCGCCGGTCGATACCGAACCGCGTGCGCAGGTCCAGCGCCCGCGCGGCGAGCCAGTGCCACATCTCGTGTACGCCCACCAGGACGTACGTGACCGGCAGCATGATCAGCAGGCTGGTGCCGATGTCACCGGTGATCAGAAGATCGGTCGGGCGTGGCCACAGGTCCGGGCGCAGCACGAGGCAAGCGATGACCCAGACGGCGGCGGCGGTGTAGACACACCATGCCACGGGGGAGAACAGTGGCCGGACTACTGCCGCCGGTGGCCCGGTGGTCCAGGCGCGTTGCTGCATTGCGGCGGTTGGCGCCGGCACCGCCGGGTCGTCGGTGTCGACGAATCCCAGCTCGGTGAGCACGGCGATGAAGTCGGCCATGTCCACCGGCTCGCCAGCGAGCGTCGCGGCACGTGCCCCGGCCTCCTCGACGGTGGCACCGTCCAGCAATGCCCGGACCACGACGCCACCGACGGCGGGCACCGCGATGTAGCTGCCCCGCTCCGGGTCGCCGATGAGGACATCATCACCCTCCTCGATGACCGACAGTGGACGGAGCCGCACGACGGTTGCGGGCGGCTCCGCCGGCAGGGTTTGGGGGGTCGTCGGCTTGGTCATGCCGGCGTGAGGGCTGTCCGGGCGCGGGCCCCAGTGCACAGAGCGCAGTCGGCGTTGCGGGGCCACGGTTCCCGGCGCTGGTGGCAGCCGCCAGATAGGTCCACGAGCACCTCGGCACCGGCCGCGTACGGCGGTTCGTAGCCGGTGAGGTAGCGCAGCGCCTCGAAGGCCACGAGCGACCCGATCAACGCGGCCGACGGTCCGTTGGCCCGGTTGACGCGCGGGATGCGGGCACTGAGCTGCTGTGCGGTCACGGCGGTAGGCGCCAGTACGGACGCCTGAACGCCCTTTCCGTCTCCGTAGGCGTGGATGCGGCATTCGTAGCAGGCGCTGCGGCCCGGATCGACGGAGAAGTAGATCAGCTGGGAGCCGATCATGCCTCCGCGCACCCACGGCACACCGGCGCGCACGCAGACCTCGTTGACCCAGTTGTCGATGCGTTCGCCCTGGTCGACACCGGAGACCACCAGGTCGACGCCGGGCAGCAGATCCACGATATCGCCGGGTCCGCCGATCCAGCGACGTACCGCGTCGACCGTGATGTCGGAGTGGAAGGCGCGCACCCATTCGGCCGCGCGGTGAACCTTGGAGGTGCCCAGGTCTGCTTCCCGGTACAGGAACTGCCTGGCGAGGTTCCTTGGCTCCACCTCGTCGTTGTCCACCAGAGTGAGTCGGCCGACGCCGAGTCCGGCCAGGTTCTGCAGGACGTTGGAGCCGAGCCCACCGGTGCCGAGTTGCAGGACGTGTGCGTTCCGCACCCCCTGCTGCATGTCGCTCTCGCTGTTCTCCAGCGATGCATACAGCTCGAAGAATGCGAGGTTGCTGAAGTCCCGGCCGGCCTGTGCGCGGTCGGCGAACCGCTCCAGATCCCGCACCAACCGGAGCTGGTCGAGTGCGTTCAGCGCGCCCGTCAGTTCGTCGACGCTCACCTCAAGCCCGTCGGCGGCGAGGGCCGCGCGCAGCTCGGTGAGCGTTCCAGGATGGTTGCGTAGGGCGGTCAGCAGGGTTTCCACCTGGCCGTCCGGGTCGTCCAGTTTCACTGAGCGGCTGGGATCGCACACCAGGATGAGATCGTTGCCGGCGCGCTCCCACTCGCAGTCCTTCAGGCCGATACGCATCGCAGTCCCCCTTGGTCCCGTTGCGCTGGAACAGTGGGTGGCCGCCGTCGGCTGTCGGCGGCCACCCATCTGGCGTTGTCAGGAGTCGGGCCACTGGGTGGTCTTCACCGATTCAACCGCGCGGACGATGATCTTCATCTCTGCCTCCTTCCTCGCTCGATACGACTGACCGGGACCGCTCTACGACGCCCCCGCTGCGAGCACCGTCGCTGGTGGTCGCGGCAAGAGTCGCAGCCGACGATGGGTTGCCGCGTTGTGGAATCGTTGTGGTCCGGAAGGTGGCTGATGCTGTGCGATGGTTGCCCGCGGAGAGTGTGGCGGTCGAGTACCGGCTGCTCGGTCCGGTACAGGTGATCGGCGGAGAGCAGCCGGTCGATACCGGCCCGCCGCGGCAGCGGTCGGTGCTGGCGGCGCTGACGGTGGACGCCGGCCGGGTCGTGGAGTGGGACACCCTGGTCGACCGGGTGTGGGGGGAGGATGCGCCGGTCGATGCGCGGGGCAGCATCCGGGCTCACGTCACCCGGATCCGCCAGGTGTTGCGGCAGGCGGCCGGCACCGCCGCTCCGCCGCGGCTCGTCCATCGATCTGGCGGGTACGCGCTGGAGGTTGACGAGGAACACGTGGATCTGCACCGGTTCCGTCGACTGGTACTCCGCGCCGGAGAAACCCACGACAACCAGGAGCGGCTCGCCGTTCTCCGCGCGGCGGTCGGATTGTGGCGGGGTGCGCCGTTGGCTGGCATTGCCGGCGAGTGGGCCGCGCGGATGCGTGACAGCTGGACGAAGGAGCGCCTGGATGCGGTGGTGGCGTGGGCGCACGCGGAGATTGCAGTGCACAACGCGGCCGCTACCATCGGGCCGCTGGCCGATCTGGCCGCCCAGCACCCGCTCGTAGAGTCGGTCACCGCCGCCCTGATGCGGGCCCAGCACGCTCTCGGGCGTACCGCTGACGCGGTGCAGGAGTACACCGTGCTGCGCACACGGCTAGCCGAAGCGCTGGGCGTCGATCCCGAGCCGGAACTCCAGTCGCTCTACCAGGCGTTGTTGCGTGGCGAACCACTCCCGCCGCTGGCGTCATCCAGTGGGGTAGCGTCCATGGCGGCTCCCCCGGCGACCCCGCCCGTCATCACCCCGCTGCCCGCCCAGCTTCCCGCGGACGTGCACGGCTTCGTGGGCCGCGCCGAAGCCCTGGCTGGTCTCGACGCTCTACTCGGCGAGTCAGCGCAGACACCTACCGCCGTGGTCATCGCCACCGTTTCTGGTACCGCCGGCGTCGGCAAGACCACCGTGGCGGTGCACTGGGGACACCGAGTAGCCAGCCGGTTCCCCGACGGCCAGCTGTACGTCAACCTGCGTGGCTTTGATCCCGGCGGCGTTCCAGTGCGGCCGACAGACGCCCTACGCGGCTTCCTCGAAGCCTTCGGGGTGCCCGCTGAGCGGATACCGGCCGAGTTGGACGTGCAGGCGGCGCGGTACCGCAGCCTACTGGCCGGCAAACGGGTGCTCGTCGTGCTGGACAACGCACGTGATGCTGAACAGGTCCGTCCTCTGCTTCCCGGCACATCCACCTCGCTGACTGTGGTGACCAGCCGCAACCAGCTCGGCCCGCTGGTCACCCTCCACGGCGCCCGCCCATTCGCCATGGAGGTGCTATCCCCGGTGGAGGCGCGGCAGATGCTCGCTCACCGGCTCGGCGCCGACCGTGTCGCCGCGGAACCCGAGGCGGTCGATCACATCATCGACGCGTGCGCGCGGCTGCCACTCGCGCTGGCCATCGTGTCCGCCCGGGCACAGCAGACCGCGTTCCCGCTCGCCGCGATTGCCGGTGAGCTCGACGACGTCCACGGTCGGCTGGACGCTCTGGACGCGGGCGACCCGACCAGCCAGGTCCGCGCGGTGTTCTCCTGGTCCTACGCGGCCCTGACCTCCGGCGCGGCCCGGCTGTTCCGCTTGCTGGGCCTGCCGCCTGGTCCGGATGTCAGCGCCCGCGCCGTCGCGAGCCTCGCCGGTCGACCGCCGACGCAGACCCGGCGGCTGATAGTCGAGCTGGTACGCGCGAACCTGCTGGCTGAGTCTGCCCCCGGCCGGTACGCCCTGCACGACCTTCTTCGCGTCTACGCCACCGAGCAGCTGTCCGCCGCCCACAGCCACGTCGAGCGCCGCGCCGCACTGTCGCGGTTGCTCGCCCACTACGTGCACACCGCCCACACGGCGAACCGGCTCATTCACCCGCACCGGGATCCGATCCCTGTCGCCCTCGGCACCCCGTCGCCTGACAGCACGCCGGTAAAGCTCGTGGACCAGCACGAGGCGCAAGCCTGGTTGGCCACCGAGCGCAACGTCCTTCTCGCGGCCCTACGGCGCGCGGCCGACGCCGGCTTCAACCTGCAGGCATGGCAGCTCGCCTGGGCGCTCGACACGTACCTGGAGCGCCGTGGGTACTGGTACGACCGGTCCGCAGCGTGGCATACCGCGCTCCAATCCGCGAACCGCCTCGGCTCCCGGGCCGCGCGGGCAGGCGCACACGTCGGCATCGCCCACAATGAGCTGCGGCTCAACCGGCCAACCAGCGCGCACGACCATCTCCGGCAGGCGCTCGACCTGTATATCAGCGGCCACGACCTGGCCGGGCAGGCGTTCGTGCATGGCCTGCTCGCATACCTGTGCGAGCACCAGGACAGCTTCGAGGCTGCCCTCGACCACGCCCGGCAGGCTCTGGCGCTGTACCGGGCGGCCGGCCACGAACGCGGACAGGCAACCGCCCTCAACGCGGTCGGCTGGTACCACACCCTCCTCGGCGACCACACGAGCGCGCTCGTCCACTGCGAGGAGGCCCTCGCCCTGCTTCAAGGGCTACAGGACCGCTACGGTGCCGCTACCACCTGGGACAGTCTCGGCCACGCCCACCACCACCTTGGGCGGTACGGCGACGCCGCGCACTGCTACCAGCAGGCCCTCAGCCTATTCCGCGCTCTCGGCTACCGCGCCTATGAAGCGGATACGCTGACGCATGTGGGCGACACCCACCTCGCCGCAGGTGACCTCGATGCCGCTCGCGCCGCATGGAAGCAGGCCCTGACCATCCTCACTGATCTCGACCAATCCCAATGCGAGTCCGTCCGGGCCAAGCTGAACGCCCTGCCAGACCGGTAGTCCACTTCCGCGCGCTCTTCGGGTCGGCGGGTCGGCGGGTCGCCGACGCGAGCACCCCGCGCGCAAGACCGCAGGCTCACGCCGGGTTGGTGGCATCTCGCCCTACTCGACCTGCGGCTCGCGACACCATCGCGCACTCCGCCTCCGCGCCGTCGCGCCAAGGCGTAACGGCCCCGCCACACCGCTACCAACCCGCACCGCGACACCGATCCCGAGCACCCTTGACAACCCGCGCACCTGCGCACACGGTCGCTCAAGTGGGCATACGACCAATCTGCCCAACCCGAGCCGCTGGAAGTGGTGTGCAGATCAGACCTCCTCGGCCCGGTGGCGTTCGCCGAGATTCAACGGGTATCGGGCGAGACCTGCCGGTGCGGTCAGTTCTGGCAGGATCGCTCCGTGGGATTGAACATGGTCGTTGGTGTGCTTGTCGATGTCGACGACGAGTACGCCGAGATGGTCCGGACAGACTTCGCGGTGATCGGTGAGCTGCTCGATCGCGCGGGAGCTGGAAGGTGGGCCGAGCCAGCCGCGATCGAGAGCGAGGAGTTCGAGATGTGGGGGTACTGGGGCTTGCACACAGTCCGCCGCCTCGCGGCGCATCTGGCGGCGAACGGCCGCCTGCCCGAGCCGCTGGAGGATGCTCACCGCGCGAGCGACGATGCACTGCTGAACAAGGCGTACGCCACCCCGCCGTCGGACCCTCCCGGTCCGTTCGACCACTTGATTTACCATTCTGACTGCGAGGGCTACTACGTCCCCGTCGCCTTCGAGCACGTCATCGTGGACGAGAAGGCCGCCGGTGGCTACCTCGGCTCCTCGGTGCGGCTGCTGGAAGAGACCCGCCGCATCGCCCAGGCGCTCAGCCTTCCCGAGGACCTCGACCCCGATTCCGAAGAGGTTTTCGAAGCCGCTGGAGGCGACGAGGCAGCCACGGAGGGATGGCAGCGCTACGGCGTCGAAGCGTACGTGTGCCTGAAACTCCTACGGGCTGCGGAGCTGTCCGTTGCGACCGGATCGGCCATCGCCTTCTGCTGAAGGTGTTGGCTATCGGATTGGTTCTCTACACCGCGTTCGCGGACTCCCGGGCGCTGACTACGGGCAAGGGCACAGGCCGCCCGGCGGGACCTCCTCACCCGGTGACCCGGGGTCGTCTGACATGTACCACGTACGACGTACTGCGAGTGTCGTCGTGGGGCTGACGACGGCAGCCGCCCCGGCGGGCACGCTCGGAGGCAGCGGGCGAGCGGAAGCGAGCCCGATGTCGAGAGGAGCACGTGATGGTGGCGGAGATGGTGACATACGCCTACGCCCACCCCGGGTGGGGAGGCGGCCCCGGTCCGTGGGACGGCCGGCCGGGCTGGTGGCTGATCTTCCCGGCCCTGTTCTGGCTCGTCGTGCTGTCGTCGCTGGCTTACCTGATCTATCGCAGGTCGCCGACCCGGTCGGCGCGCAGCGCGGCTGAGCGGGTCCTGGCCGAGCGATTCGCGCGAGGCGAGATCGGCGAGGAGGAACTGCAGCAGCGCCGGGCAGTCCTGCGCGGCAAGCCCTGACGTCAGGGGCTGACGCTGGGCGCCGGGTCAGTGTGACCTGGCGCCTACGCGGCGCTGGGCGGGAAGGGCCGGTGGGGAGCCCGGGTGCCTGTCCGGAGCGCGGCGGGCACAACCCGGGCTAGATGCTGGCGGTTACCAGCGAGCCGGCGGCATGCACCTCGGTTGTGCGGTAATCCAGTCTGCTTGAAGACCAGCGCGCAGCTTCCGTTCATCGGGTCCCAGAGCTGGTCGTTGCTGACCAACGCCGCCACCTGGACGACGCTGTGCAGGTGCGGCTGGACCTGTCTGTGTGGTTGACCCCTACGCCGACAGCTCACCGCGCGGCCCAGCCGGCCGCCGTCCACCGCCCAGCCGTGCGGCCGGGCACGTGAGCGGCTGTGAGTGGCGCCGCCACTCACACCGCGACAGCCCTTCACCCGGCCGGCCGCGGTAGTGCCAGCTTCCACGCGTAGAAGCCGAGACCACCGCCGGCTCAGGGTTATGGAACCGCACACGGCGATTTGCGATGAGTTCCAGTGCTGGCTTGGTCTATCCCTATACCAAGCAGAGGGAGAATGTGGTGAGCGATCCTGAAGTCCTGATGGAAGCATAACTTTCGCCGCCGAAGGTTGAGACCGCCGCCCACCGACCCGGTGAGCGGCGGTCTCTGAGCTACGGCTCAGGCGGTCGGCTGTCCGGCCGGGAGGAACCGCGAGAGGAAGGTCCGGGTACGCGGGTTTGCCGGCCGATCGAGCACCTCGGCGGGGGCGCCGCTCTCGACGACCGTGCCGCCGTCCATGAAGATGACCCGGTCGGCGACCTCGCGGGCGAACGAGATTTCGTGGGTCACCACGATCATCGTCAGCCCGTCCGCGGCGAGGTCCCGCATCGTGGCGAGCACCTCGCCGACCAGTTCCGGGTCGAGCGCGCTGGTCGGCTCGTCGAAAAGCATCAGCTTGGGGCGCATGGCCAGTGCCCGGGCGATCGCGACGCGCTGCTGCTGGCCGCCGGAGAGCTGTCGGGGGAACGCGTCCGCCTTGTCCGCGAGGCCGACCTTGTCGAGCAGGACACGCGCCCGCTTGACCACCTCTGCCCTGGGCTCGCGTAATACCCCGACGGGCGCCTCGATGATGTTGCCCAGCACCGTCAGGTGCGGGAAGAGGTTGAAATGCTGGAACACCATGCCGATCTGGCGCCGGGTCCGAGCGATGCGACGCTCCGGAAGGCGGTGGATGCGGCCGCCACGCTGTTCGTACCCGACGAGTTCGCCATCGATCGTGATAGAGCCGCCGTCGATGCGTTCGAGGTGGTTGACGCAGCGTAGGAAGGTCGACTTGCCGGATCCGGAGGGGCCCAGGATCACCACCACCTCGCCGGGGTGCACGTCGAGGTCGATCCCCTTGAGCACCTCCAGCGCCCCGAAATGCTTATGGACGCCACGAGCGGACATCAACGGCTGATCGGCTGCGGTCATGAGGGCACCTCCACTCCCGGCACAACCGGCTTGCGGCGGATCTTGAGGACGTCGCGGTACCGGGTCGGCGTGTGGCGGTTGCTCCCCCGGGCATAGTGCCGCTCGATGAACGACTGCCCGACGTAGAGGATCGACGTGATCACCAGGTACCAGACGCAGGCCACGAGCAGGAGCGGGATCGTCTGGAAGGTGCGGTTGTAGATCGACTGCACGGTGTAGAGCAGGTCGCTGAGCGCGATCACGCTCACCAGCGACGTCGCCTTGAGCATGTTGATCACCTGGCTGCCGGTCGGCGGCACGATGAACCGCATCGCCTGCGGCAGCACGACACGGAAGAGTGTCCGCATCCGGCTCATTCCCAACGCCTGCGCTGCCTCGGTCTGCCCGTGGTCGACGGACATCAGGCCGCCCCGGACGATCTCGGCCATGTAGGCGCCCTCATTGAGCCCGAGACCGAGGATCGCGGCGAGCAGCGGGGTGATGAGTGCGTTGGTCTCCCACTGCATGAACTCGGGACCGAACGGGATGCCGATCGACACCCGCGGCATCAGCGCCGACAGGTTGAACCAGAAGATGAGCTGAACAAGCGCGGGCACCCCGCGGAAGAACCAGATGTAGAGCGCCGCGAGCGAGCGCAGCAGCGGGTTGCCGGAGAGCCGGCAGACCGCGAGCAGCACACCGAGCACGATGCCGACGGCCATCGCGATGACGGTTAGCTTCAGCGTGGTCCACAGACCCCGGGCGACGGACTCCGTGTTGAAGTATCGGAGGACCACATCCCATTCGAAGTTGGGGTTGGTCACCAGCATGTGGATCAGCTGCGCGGCCAGGACGGCGACCACGACGGTCGCCACCCACCGCAGCGGGTGCCGCTCCGGCACAGCGTGCGCGACGTCGACCGGCTCGGGGGTGCCGGCGACCCGGCCGTTGACGGCGTGGCTGGCGGGGGCGTTCGGGGCCACGGTGCTCACCCCTTGCTGCCGGCCAGATTGACGCCCGGCTTGTCGATCTTGTTGCCGTCGAGCCCCCACTTCGCCATGATCTTGGCGTAGGTGCCGTTCTCGAAGAGCTCCTGCATCGCGGCCAGCAGTACGTCACGCAGCGCCGAGTCCTTCGGAACAACCGCGCCCTGGTAGAGGTCGTCGAAACCGTTCTTCTGTCCGGTCCCGGCCAGCTCCAGCTCACCCTTTGACTGGCTGGCGAAGTAGGTCAGCGGCGCCTGGGAGGAGAAGAAGGCGTCCGCGCGGCCCGACTTGACCGACAGGACCGACGAGGGCTGGTCCTTGTACGACTGCACCTCGAGCGCCGGCTTGCCCTCGGCGGCGCACTTCTGCGCCTGGTTCTTGATCACCTTTTCCGCCGAGCCGGCGGCCATCACCGCGATGCGCAGCCCGCAGGCGCTGTCGAGGTCCTTGATCTGCTTCGGGTTGCCCTTCGGCACCGCGAAGACCACGAACTCCTGCACCCAGTCGACGAAGTCGTTGTCGGCCTCCCGCTCCGGGAAGTCGCCGATCGGGCCGAGGGCGAAGTCGTAACGGCCGGCCTTGATGCCGGTCAGCACCCCGGAGAGACCCTCGACGGTCACGTGCTCGACCTTGACTCCGAGGACCTGGCCGAGCGCCTCGGAGAGATCAGCGGCGGCGCCGGTGAGATCGCGGTTGCTGCCGACGATTTCATAGGGCGGGAAGGATCCGCTGTTGAACGAGACCAGCTTGCCGGACTGCTTGATCTTGTCGGGCAGCTTGTCGTGCAAGGCGGCGTTCTGCTGCTGGGCGGTGACCTCGCCCCCACCGCCCTGCTGAGCCTCGATCGGGTCCTTGGCACAGCCGACGAGCGACAGCGAGAGCAGCGCGGACACGGCGGTCACCGCGATGGTGGTACGGCGCATGGCTATGTTTCCTCAATCAATCTTGTTGGTCAGGCCGTCGTGGTGGCGAGTGGTTCGGTCGGGGTGGGGTCGACGGCGAACCGCCGGTTGACAAGTACGGGGAGTCGCTGCCGCGCCTGGGCCAGCCGGTCCGCCGACACCTCGGCCCACAGCAGGTCGGGGTCCTCGGCGAGGCGCCCGACCACGACGCCGAGCGGGTCGACGACCATCGAGTGTCCGATGTTGCGGGGACCGCATTCGCCGCAGGCCGCGACGTAGACGGTGTTCTCCAGGGCGCGCGCCGCCACCATCAGCTCCCAGTGCCGCTCCTTGAGCGGCCCGCGCACCCATGCCGCCGGCAGGACGAGAACGTCGGCCCCGCCGTCGGTCACGAGCAGCCGCGCCATCTCGGGGAACCGTACGTCGTAGCAGGTCATCAGGCCGACGGTGTGCCCGGCGCAGGGGAAGGTCACCAGCGGCCCATCGGCCGGGATGACGTTGTCGGACTCCCTGGCGCCAAAGGCGTCGTACAGGTGCAGCTTGCGGTAACTGGTGATGATCTCGCCGTCCCGCAGCACGACCAGCGTGTTGTACGCCCTGCCGTCCGGCCCCGGCTCGTGCACGCCCGCCACGACCATGACCCCGGTGCCCGTGGTGGCCGCAGCAAGACCCCTGACGAACGGCCCGTCGAGCGGCTGAGCGGCGCTGCGCAACCGGGTGAAGTCGTCGGTGAACCGGGCCAGCACCCCCTCGGGCAGCACCAGGAGATCGGCGCCACCCGCGGCGGCTCGCTCCACCAGCAGTTCGCACTGCGTGAGATTGACCTGCCAGTCCTCGCTCGCGGCGAGCTGACCCAACGCGAGGCGCATCTACTCCACTCCCGTCTCAGCGGCGATCTTGACGTACTCAGGGAACAGCGCCTCCAGGTCGACCGGCGACGACGCGATGCCCTGGGCGTGCAGTTCAGTGCAGAAGGCGGCCATCATCGACCGGTTGGCCGCCAGGCCGTACGGCATCCAGTCGGGGCCGTACCGCCGCTCGGTGTCGTCGATTTCGGCGAGCGCCCACGGCGTCGTGTCGGCGTGCTTGCGGTAGCTGGCCCACCATGCCCGCTGCGATGCCCGCAGCGCCGTCATCAGGCCGGCGAGGATCTCCGGCCGTGCCTCGACGCGCTCGCGCTTGACGGCGATGAGGTGGATGCCGGGGATGAACCCGACCTCCGCCCCGTAGCGGGCCTCGGCCGCGCGGTAATCGCGGTAGAGCGGGCGCAGCGGCGTGTCGTCGCGGTGGAATCCGGGCGGCATGAACGGCGTCATGATCGCGTCGAGCGTGCCGTCAAGCAGCCCCCCGACAAGGGACTCCCCCGGTTCGGCGAGCCGCACCCACGGCGGTGGGGTCATGCCGCCCATGCGGTCACCGCCCGCCGCCTCGGGGGTGAGCGGCCCGACCGTCCACCGGACGCCGGTGAGGTCGACGCCCGCCCGGCGCAGCACCGCCCGCGTCCACGTGTTGCCGGAGTCTGGCCAGCCGGTCACTCCGATCCGGGCACCGGCAAGGTCGGCGGCGTCGGCGGCGTGGCTGTCCTTGCGGACCAGGATGCAGCGGTGGCGGAAACCGCGCATGACGAAGGCGGGGATGCCCACGAGCCGGTCGTCGCCGGCCGCGCGGGCCAGGGTGTAGCGGCTGAACGAGGTCTCGCCGGCGTCGAGGCCGCTCTCGTCAAGTAACTGCGGGGTCACGGCGAGGCGCGCGACGCGTAGGTCGAGCGGGGGCGCGCCGACCTCGCCCAGGGCGAGCGGCACCAGGTGTGACCAGGGCCGGACGCCGAGGTGGAGCGGGGTGGTGGGTGAGGTAGCCATCGCCGGCAACGATAAAGTTCAGGCTCCCGTCAGACAATAACCTTATTGTTACTGTTCATTCTTCTCAGCATGTGGTGGACTACGAGGCATGAACCCGACGCAGCCGGATGCCCGCGGCGCCGACCTGGACGCGCAGTGGCTGGCCGCCCAGATCGACGAGCCCAGCGCCCGCGGCATCGCGGCGACCGTGGCGGCCCTGATCCGCGCCGGGACGATCACTCCTGGCAGCCGGCTGCCCACCGTGCGCGCCCTCGCGCTCCGGTTGGGCGTCAGCCCCGCCACCGTGTCCGAAGCCTGGTCCATGCTGCGCCGGCGCCGCTCGGTCGCCGGCCGCGGCCGCGCCGGCACCGTCGTCATCGGCCCACCCGACGTACCGCACCCACGCCGCTTCGAGGAGGTCGGCCGGCACGGCAGCCGGCTCTTGCACGACCTCCGCCTTGCCGTACCAGACACCGCGCTGCTACCGCCGCTAGACGCCGCGCTCGCCGCGGCACTGCGCACCGGAGAGCTGCACGAATACACCCGCGTACCGATCACCGAGCGGCTCGCCGACGCGGTCCGTCCAACATGGCCGTTTTCGCCAGCGGACCTACTAGCCGTCAACGGCGGCTTCGACGGTCTGATGCTGCTCTGCCAAACCCTGGTCGTCACCGGCGACAAGGTGGCAGTCGAAGACCCCACCGCGCCACGACTGCTCGACATCCTCGACGCGGTCGGCGCCGAGGTTATCCCGGTCCGCTGCGACGAGCGCGGCCCCCGGCCAGACGCCCTGGCCGACGCGGTACGCCGCAAGCCGGTGCTCTTCATCTACCAGCCGCACGCCCACTCCCCCGCCGGGCACAGCGTTGACGCCACGCGCAGCGCGGAACTCGGTGCCGAGCTGCGCGATTCGGAAACCCTGGTGATCGAGGACGACGGCTTGGCCAACCTCGCCCCCGGGCCGGTGCACACCCTCGGCACGGCCCTTCCCGACCGGGTGGTGTTCGTCCGCTCATACTCGAAGTCACACGGCCCCGACCTGCGCCTCGCCGTCCTGGGCGGCGCGGCGCCGCTGATCGAACGCGCCCGCGTCTACCGGACATTCGGCAGCGGGTGGACCAGCCGCATTTTGCAGAACTGCCTAGCCCACCTGCTCACCGACCCGCACACCCATGAACTTGTCGCCCAGGCCGGCGAGACATACCGAACCCGACGGCGGACGCTCGCCGAGGCGCTGGCCGCCCGCGGCGTACGCACCGGCGGCACCGAAGGGTTGAGCCTATGGATGCCCGTCGAGGACGAACGGTCCGCACTGGTCACCCTCGCCGCACACGGCGTCGCCGTCGTCCCGGGAGGGCGCTGTTTCTTTGGCCCGCACGAGCCCTTCCTACGCGTCGCGACCAGTCGGCTTCACGACCACGTCGACGAGGTAGCCGACCTGCTCGCCTTCGCCGCCTTCGAAGAGCATGACCCCGGACAGCCGACCATCACCCGACCCTGAACAGGTCTCCCATCAACGACAGCCAGGCAGCTCGCCACACCTGGCGACGGCTACCGGGGCTGCGATATCTGGATCGTCGTAGACGAGGGAGCCGCCGCCGAACGGGGTGACCGCTAGCCACGCGGGGTGTGAGTCCGCCTGTGACCCAGTACAGGACGAGGGTCGCGACGAGACTCACGAGCCCGGGGATCTGCCAGAAGCGGGCGTCGGCAACTTCGCTTGGGTTTCGGGTGCGATGAGGCCGCTTGGGTCGAACAGCACCGTCATTGTCTCGCCTACGGCGAATTCATCCCAGTCTCGGCAGATGTCGCCGAAGATAGGGCTGCCGTCGGTGCGCTGCAGGCGGTAGCAGTGCTGTTCCTGCTTGCCCCCGCGTCCGTAATAGCGGCTGGCGTCGTGCTCCACGACTGTCGCCAGCACCGGCTGCCCCCGTAGATCCAGGACAGTGAGCCGGGGGGCAAACATCATGGCGATAACCCAGAAGACGGACGCGACGAACGCCGCCATCGCGACGGCCTTCACCGTGAGTGAAGCACCCTTCCACACGGTTTCGGTCAACACCAGTTGGCTGGCAACCACCAGTGCTATGACCGACGAGATGACAGCCAGCCGTTGATGTGGATCTTGAACTCGTACCGGGCCTCGTGGTGGAAGCCGGGCTTGATGTCCGCCTTCGTCACGGAGCTGTTGACGTCCATGACGAACACGGTGCCGCGTTCGCCGTTGAAGACGTACAGGTCGTCGAGGTAGAGCTGGCCGGTCTGGGCGGCGAGCGGGGTGTCGAGGTGGTGCGACATGAGGCTGACTCCCGAGGTTGGCTGACGCAGGACGAGCCGAGGCTAGCCGCATGAAATGCCTAGAAGGGGATGATTCGGCGATAATGCGCCGGCTGGCGGGGTCCCGAACCGCTGCGAGCGTGATGGAACAGCGGTATCGAGCCGTCCAAGATGTGCTTGCCGGATCCACGGTCATGGGCGTCGCCGAACGATTCGGAGTCTCCCACCAAGCGGTGCATCGCTGCGCCAGTTCAATCTATGTCTCGTACGGGTCCCAGTGAGCGGCGTAGCGCAGCAGCGAGCGGGCCAGGTCTGGGTGGGCCGCCGCCCACCGGGTGTCGAAGAGGAACCACTGGTCGAACCCGAAGAAGCCGTCGATGTACCGGGCGACCTGCGCGATGTGCGGGTCGAGCCGGATCAGCGACTCGGCGGGCCACTCCGCGGGCAGCAGTTCCAGCATCTCCCCGTGGATCGGGGCGTGCGCGGGCGCTGGGTTGAGGCCGGTGGGCGATGGGGCGTATCCGGGTAGCCGGGCGTAGCGCTCCAGCGCCGGGCCGACGTCGTTCTCTCCGGGGGCGACGAGGGCCCGCAGCAGCCGGACGTCGTGCGGCCAACCGTGGGCGCCAGGGTCATCAACGCCGCGCAGCTGAGCGGCGAGGTCCGGCAGGGTCAGGCCGGGAAAGACGATGGCACCGACCAGATCCAGGTTCCGATAGGCATCGGGCGACTCCCAGCACAGGCGGACCGAGAAGACGGACTCCGGCCCGGGCGAGGCCAGCCGGACGGTACGGACCGGAACACCATGGTCGAAAACCGCGCCGGGCGCGGCCGAGCTGGCCGGCAGGGGCCAGGTGTCGTGCAGCAGGAACGCAAGCCGGTCGGGCGACGCGGCGGCTGCCACGTCGTCGAGGAAGTAGTAGGCCAGGTCCACCTCGTCGTCATCGGTACGCACTCTCAGGGCGTGCTCGCCGAGCCGGATGAAGGCGCCCTCGTCGTCACCCTCCACCCACAGGTACTCGTTCAGCAGCTCGCGCAGTTCGTCAACGGACTCCGGCCGGGGCAGGTTCCGCTTCCGGACCTCCTCGAAGATCGACTCCAAGCCATAGACGTGGCCGCCCAACTCGCTGTCAATCCATGCCTCCGGGTCGTCGTGCACCCAGCCGCGGCGGAACCAGTCGAGCACAGTCGCGTCAGGCAGGGTGACCACCCGCTTGCTGAACGGCGACTCCTCCCGCCAGCGGCATACGAAAAACATGCGGCTGACTCTAGGAAGGCGGTCCGACAGAGTGCGTGCCGCGGCGACGCGCCACGGCCGGCCCGGAGCACGGCGGCAGCCGCTGTACCCGACCTCGCCGGACCGCGACGGCCGCACTGGCCACCGAGTACGCCGCACGTCCGCCGGCACCTCCCCAAGGCCGGTCCATCACGCGGAAGGCCTCCGCAACTGCCCCTCATTAATCGATAGGCATGAAGGTGAGGCTGCGGCAGATACCGATGCCGTTGGGTGCTGAACGGTCGTGTGCTCGGTGCGACGGAGCCCGGCCGCGACGCGTTCTGCAGCCGGCTTGCCGCAGCCTGAAGCAGATCGGCATCATGCCGTCGTGGGATCGGACTGGATCTGGGAGCTGCGAGTGCCGGCGGCGGCAGAGCCAGCTCTTCGCGAGCTGTACGCCCTGGCAGCCGACCGGGGCCTGCGCCCGCAACGCCCCGATGGGCTGATCAACCTGTTCACCAACCCGGACGGCGACCTGCGCACGGTCGAGGACCCGCAGGCGGCGCTCGACGCCATGGCGACGGGCAACGAGCATGGCCAGCTCTGGACGAACGGCAACGTCGACATCTTCGTGACCTGGCAGGACGGAACTCTCATGTGGGCGTTGGATTCCGCCTTCTGTTACCGCCGCCCAACGCCCGAGGCCGACACCTTCCGCGAGTTGCACGCTCGCCTGACCGGCTTGTGGCTCGACGTCGCCCAGCGCCTGCAGGCCGACGTCGGCCGAATCCTCGACGAATGGTCAAGCGAGCAGGTGTGGGACCTCGGCATCCACGACCACTCCCACCCGGCCGGTGGTTGGCCGGCCGAACTCGGCTGGTGGACCTACCTGGGCCCCGACCGCCACCTGCCACCGGCACCGCTGCCCGAGATCGCGGCCCAGGCACGCCGGCTCCCGAACGGCGCCCTACTCGTCGAACTCCTCGACGACCCCGCCACCGTCGACCCGCTCCGCTACCAGGACATCCACACCCGCTGGCTCCTGCCGGCATGAGCCCAGCGAAGCAAAACCCCTTGCAACACTGGCGGCCCAGCTCACGCACGGCGGAAGATCCGGGTACCTGAAGATGCGCTGCTTCAAGGCGGACAGCGGTGGGTTGCTGCGTGTGGGTGACTCATGCCGGGCCGCCTGGAGCGTCAGGCAACGCGAACCAACGGCCTTCAACCACCTCGCGTAGGTGGCCCTCGCCGGCGAGATGGGTGCAGGCCGCCACGATGTCCTCATGGCTGTAGCCGTCATCGGCGGCTTCGTTGAGGAACCAACGGATTCGCCAGGCGTCGAATGCTTCAACCTCGCGCCCGAGCAAGGGATCGGTGACCAGGTCGACGTCGGCCTCCCTGCCGTCGGCAGCTGATAAACCGGCACCCCGCGCCGTGGACGGTGTACTCGATCCCGCTACGGGTGACACCTTCCCGGGGCAACTCTCCGCGCGAGCGGACCGCAGCCAGAAGATCCGCGATGTCCGCGACGGGAAACAAGTCGGCGAGCAGTCGACCACGCAACTCGCGCAGGGCGGAGGCGAAGCGCAGAACAGCGTCAACCGACGAAACATCCCGGGCCATGCGCCCAGTATGAGGATCCTGCCTCCGCACATCGGCGCGAATCCGCGCCTGGCCGGCGACGGACAAGCGGGTTGATCTTGCCGGTTCGGTGCACTGTTCCACCATCGGATGTGGCATGGTGACCGCGTGATCGACAGCCGTGGGTCCTTGGAAGCCGTGGTCCGGCACGCCGTAGAGCTTGAGGACGATTACGACGCCATCGCACCGACTCTCAGGGAGTTGGAGGCCTGCGGGGACATCACGTTGGTGCCCCACCTGACCGAGGCACTCGACCGGTTCCTCGACGAAGGGAACTTCTACGGCCGCGACCTGATCGCTGGCGTCTTGGCCGGCATCCATGGTGTGGCGGCGCTTCCCGCGCTGCTGCGCGCCTCGGCCCGCGACCTCGCGGACGACCAGGACAGCTTGCAGGCCGAAATCATCGACCTGCTGCACGGGGATCGGCCAGCCGCCCGGCGCGCGGTGCTCGAGTTGGTCACCGGTAACGCGCTCGAGTTGCGCCGCGAAGGGCTGTGGGCACTCGGGTTCGTGGCCGAAGCGCAGGACGTCGAACTGCTGGCAGCTGCGACGACCGACGCCGATCCGAAGATCAGATCCGTGGCAATCGCCTCGATTCCTGACTCAACCGCCGACGACCGGGCCTTCAAAGTTCTCATCGACGCACTGCGCGACCTGGACGAACAGGTACGAGTATCGGCGATCAGCCAACTTGGCTACAGCGGCAGGGCTGACGCGGTGATGCCGCTGGTTGCCCTCGCCGCCGACCTGGCGCCCCGGGTACGATCCATGACCGCGTACGCACTCGGGCAACTCGGCAACCGCGAGGCGACCCCGGCCCTGCTGCGGCTACTCAACGACCCCGACTCGCACGTCCGCGAGAACGCCCGCAACGCCCTCGGCGCAGTCGGCGGACCGACCGCAGTCGACGCCCTGCTCACGCTCGCTGCCGACGAAGACCCGGAACTGCGGATCGACGCCGCCCACGCGCTCGCGAAGGCGGTCGACTCCGATCCCCGCGTTGCACCGCAGCTCACGGCGCTGGCGCGAGACGACCAGGCAGTGGTACGCGCGGCCACCATCCGTGGACTCGCCAGCGCCGGTGGCAGCCCAACACACTGGCAGAAACTCCTGGTTGAGCTCGCAACCGACCCGGCCCCCGACGTCCGTCAGCGGGTCGCGGTTGCGGCGCGACATCTCGCGCCTGACGCTGCCCCGGACATCCTCCACCGGTATGCCAGCGACCCCGACCCGGTGGTGCGCCAGCTCGCCGGCACCGAACTGGGCCGACTGACCGCACCACCCACTGCTGGCGGGCCGGTGGGGATTTGAACGCCCTGAATCCAGCGAGCGGCAGGAACCGCAGGAAACCCCATGATCGACTACCGCTGCTCGGGCTGCGGCCAGCGCTATGCGACCTATCTCCCAGAACATGCCAATGAGCCCTGCTGCCTCTGTGCGGCCAAGGCCACCTGGGAGTCGCCTCCACCAGAGACGCAGCTGGCGATCGATGCGCCATCACTCGTGGAGCGATACCTGGCCTCCTCGCGATGCGGAAAGCGGATCCGCCGATCCTGCTACCCCAGGCCATGGACGTACTCCAGCTCCGCTCCGACGCCGCGCTGAGTGACGCGCCGGTTGCCGAGTAGCCGCCTTACCTTGGGAAGCGAGCGGATCGCGGCAGATGCGGTCATGTCTCGATCTCGAATTGGTCGATGGCCACACGACGGCCGCGGCCTCGCGTACACGTTGCGCCAGTCGGTGAGGTAGCCGGCCATCTCGTCCGGGTCGCTGATCACGCCGGAGGGCCCGACCGCGTGCCGCAGCCGGCCGATGAGGTCGCCGGTCACGAGGCCGCCGTCTCTTCCCGTGGACCGTCGTGCTCACCCCGGCAGCAGCCCGAGCATCCGGCGGGCCCGCGTCACCTCCTCGCCGAGCCGGTCGGGGCCGAGCTGCCGCACCGTCTGCGTCGACGGCGCGAGCCGGTCCAGTTGTGGCGCCCACTCCGGCATGCGCTGCGGAAAGCTCGCCGCGAGCAAGTCGAGCATCGTCGACGCGGCGGTCGAGGCGCCGGGCGAGGCGCCGAGCAGGGCGGCCAGGGAGCCACCCGCGGAGGTGACGATCTCGGTGCCGAATCCGACCGTGCTGCGGCCGGCGGTCTTCTTGAGGACCTGAACTCGCTGCCCTGCGGTCATCAGCGTCCAGTCGTCCCCGCGCGCGGACGGCACGAACCGGCGTAGCGCGGCCGTTCGGGCATCCGCGGACTGGGTCACCTGCCGGATCAGGTAGTTGACCAGCGGGCGGTTGTCCCGCGCTGCGGCCACCAGGACGGGGAGGTTGCCGGGCCGGACCGATCGCACGAGGTCGGTAAGCCGGCCACGGGTGAGGAAGCGAGGCGAGAAGGCCGCGAACGGTCCGAAGAGCAGCGCCTCCTGTCCGTCCACCACCCGCAGGTCGAGATGCGGGACAGAGATGGGCGGGGCGCCCGGAGCCGCGTGCCCGTACACCTTTCCCCGGTGGGCGGCCACCAGCTCGGGCCGGTCGGCGCGCAGGAACTGCCCGCTGATCGGGAAGGCGCCGTACCGCCGGATCTCCGGGACCCGGGCCGACTGCAGCAGCGGCAGCGTCCCGCCGCCGGCCCCGACGAAGACGTATGGGGCCCGCAGTCGCCGGCGCTGTCCCGTCCTGCGGTCGCGGACCTGCACCACCCAGGTCCGCCCATGCCGGCGCAGGGCTGTGACCTCTTGGCGCGTCCGCACGACGCCGCCGCGCTGCTGCAGGGCCGACAGCAGTTGCCGGGTGAGGGCGCCGAAGTCGACGTCGGTCCCCTGCGCCGAGCGGGTGACCGCCACCGGTTCGTTCCCGTTCCGGCCCTCGAACATCAGCGGCAGCCAGGAGGCGAGGACGTCGGGGTCCTCGCTGAACTCCAGGTCGGAGAAGAGCGGGTGGCCCCGCAGGGCCTCCCACCGGGCGTGCAGGTACGCCACGCCGTCCGCACCGGGACCGAAGCCGAGGTGCGGGACCGAGTGGATGAACGCCTCGGGCGGCCCGAGTACCCCCCGCTCCACGAGACGGGCCCAGAACACCAGAGATGAGACGAACTGTTCGCCGATCCGCACGGCCCTCGACGCGTCCACCGTGCCGTCTGGCCGCCCCGGGGTGTAGTTGAACTCGCAGAGCCCGGCGTGGCCGGTGCCGGCGTTGTTCCAGGCGTGGGAGCTCTCGAGCCCAGCCTCGTCGAGCCGCTCGACGACGGTGATCCGCCAGTCCGGCTGCACCTCGCTCAGCAGCACACCCAGGGTGGCGCTCATGATCCCGCCGCCGACGAGGACGGCGTCCCAGTCCTCGCTCGGGCCGCTCCTCGACACGATCACACTCCCCACGCTAGGAGCTCACAACGATGTCTGTCCAAGTTTGTTCGGGTATGGGCCGATATCCCTACGATATCGCGATACAGCCGAGCAGCAATGGCATCGCTCGGTCCAGAACCTGGTTGATCACCTCGGCGCCTTGGAGCCGGGTGAGGGACGACATCCGGCGCGGGGTGGCGCGGGGTGGCGCGAGATGATCAACGACCCGGAGGCCAAGATCGGTCGCCCGCGGCAGATGTACACCGGTTACGCCGAGCGGGACTTCGTCCCCGCCGAGCAGCGCTGACCCCGGTCCGAGGACGAAGGCCGCCGACCCCCGCGAGGGGTCGGCGGCCTTTTCGCGTACGGCGCGAGGTAAACGCCGGCGACTTTGACGTCTGCCGCGCCGGTGGCGAGCATGGGCGGCAGGGGGCCGCTATGGCGAACATCGACGTGGACCAGCTCAAGAGGGTGCTGTCGGCGGAGAAGACCCGGGCCGACGCCGACGCCGGCCGGCTGCGGGCCGTGAACCGGGCGCTGCGGCGGGTGCGGCCGGGACCGGACTTCGAGGCGCGCCACCGGCGGGCGCTGGAGCGGGCGTTCCGCACCGAGATGCCGGACGCGGCCCGGTACTTCGCCGAGGCCGAGGAGACCTTCCGGCGCGGGGTCCGGGATCGCCGGGCGGCGTTGGACGTGCTCGCCACCGCCCCACCCCCGCTGGCGCCGACCTCCACGCTGCTGGAGACGCCGTTCCTGATCTGGGGGCTGGCCGCCGGCAGCCCAGGCTCCCGGCTGCGGTACGACGGCCACATCGAGGCCGGAAACAGCTGGGCGACCATGGCCAGCTACTTCGACGGCGACGACGCCTTCCTCACCTATGACGAGGTCGATTTCTACTTCCTGTGGCAGAACGACGGGGGCACCGACGTGGTGGTCGACGTCCAGTCGCTGCTGCGGCTCACCGGCAGCCTGCACGCCTGGGCGGACGCCGGGTTTTTCTGGACGCCGTTCTGGGGCGTGACCACCATCGGAGACAGCACCGGATACGTCCAGGCGCGGCTGGAGCTGTTGCAGTGGTGGGAGCAGCCGCCGACCCGGCCCCTGCCGCAGCCCGACCAGGTCAACGACGTGGAGTCGCTGTCGGTCAGCGGTGGGTGGCAGCTTCTCGGCCGGCCCGGGCGGCACGAGAGTGTGCCGGTGTCCGGCGCCGCCCACCTCGCGTACGACACCTTCCGGGTGCCGGCCGGCGCGGTGGCCGTGTTCGAGGTCGGGGTGCGGGTCGGGTGGGGCGGGTACGACGGTGGCGGGTTCGCGGACTTCGAGTCCGGCGACTTCCGGGTGGTCTGCCCGCATGTGCAGTTGGAGTTCCTGACCGCCCCACCGGTGGTGAGTCCCTGACGGTGGGGCGGTCGGCGGCCGGTACGGCTCAGCGCAGGCCAGCGGCGGCGAGCAGCTTGCCTCCGGCAGGGCGGGTAGCGCCCGACCGAGGGTCATCCGCTCTTCGGCCCGCTCGGCGGTGAACGCGGCGTCGCCCGCGATGGCGGCGCCGTACGCGGCGGCGGTGCGGGACGCGATGGCCGACCAGCCGTACTGCTCGTGGACCATGGCGCGGGCCCGCCGGGCCACGGCGCGGGCCCGGTCCGACAGCAGGGCGTACACCGCCTCGCTCGGCCCGTCCGGGTCCTGCGGGGCGAAGGTCATCCCGGTCACGCCCGGCTCGACGATCTCGGCCAGCCCGCCTGTGCGCGGTAGTAGGAGCCGCCCGGCGTAGCCGTACAACGGAATGCCCTGTCACGGCTGGCCCAGCTTTGCCGGGGAGCCATGTGCGCATGCCGGCTGAGTCAGCACTTCGTGACGCCGCGTAGCGCGCGGATCGTGGCAGATCAGTGCACACTGCCCCGGATACGACGTAGGCCGCTGAGCTGTGTTCTGCCAGCTCAACGGCCTTGCTGCTGCGTGTTCGATCTTGTGTCCGAGGGGGGAGCTGAACCCCCACGCGTAGCATCCGTTATACAAACGGGTGCTCATGCGTTAAGCCTAGCATTTTACGTTGCGTAACACTGCAGGCGTGAGCCGCCCGCGTGGTGCAATTTAAGCAAACAAGCCGGTCTGCCTGCGCCGATGACAGCGAAATCGTCAATCCGGCCACGGAGAAGGGCACCTCCTGCAGGCAGAGTCTGCAATGGAGTTCGCGCCCTGAGGCACCAGCGACGGCGCAGGCGCACAATTCCAAGGGGGTGATGGAGTTGTCAGGCCCTCGGGTGCGCGCCCTTGAGAACAGCCAGCAGGTTTCGCAGATAAGGCTCTGAGCCAAGGTCGTCGGTCAATCTCGCGTTCGCCGCGACCAATTCCTCCTCCGAGATTATCGGATCGTGCACGACAGCCAGATCAGGGTCAATATTCACGGCATAGGAAGGATTGCCAATCATGGCAGCAACATCACGAGTCCACTCGCCGTCTGCGCCGTCCATCCGCTGCGTCCAAGGCTTTGGCCACCCTCGATAGTTTCACACCTCCTCAGCCTCCTGATGGGACGCAGGTCCAGCCGGATCGGTGTCGCTCATCCCCAGAGGCTTTCGAACGGGCATGCCGCTTCGTGCGGCAGGATCCAGGACTGCTCCCCCACCGGCCACACGAACGACAGGATCTCATCCGGCAAAATCGGCCCACGCCCTGAGCCTGGGCGTGCTTCTGTAGGCGGACGGCGAGGGCCGGGGGGATGGGTTGCCAGCGCAGGGTGCCGCCGTTTTCGGTGAGAGCGGGCAGCGCGCGACCATGTGCTGGTCGCCCTCGACGGTGGCATCTGGCCGGATCAGCATCCGGTGGCCACGGCCGTGGCCGATGTCCTTGACTTCGGCACCGGCCAGCAGCCATGTGCGCGACGTACGACGGACCGCTATTCTGTTCGGCTGCTCACATCTCGCGTGGCAGCAGCGAGACGGGCTACCGGCCACGGATCGCTCCCACCGGCACCACTGTGAGGCATGATCATGACTGACCAGATTCCGGCCGACACTGATCGTCTGCTGCTTCCGCTAGGCGGCCCGCAGAAGGAACTGCTAGGCATCATCGGTGACACGGTAATGGAGACTGGCGCCTGGCCGGTGTACCAGTACGTGCAGGCCAAGCTCGACGACCTCGGGTTGGACAGCGAGGAAGTGTTCGCCGGCCTGCCGAGCTTCTCGCACCTGCACCTGACCTACTCGCTCATCCGCCGCGACCGCAACGGCCGCGAGGAGGAGCCGGTGAAACTGACGGTTGCGGGCATGGCCCACCTCGACCAGTTCGCCTCCACAGTCGAGATGTTCCTGCAGGTGGTCAACGAGCTGGCCGACCGGCGCGCGGCCGCGCCGTTCGAGCCGGGCCGCGTGGTAACGGTGGAGATCTCCTGGCCGGAGCTGGTGACCGATCTCGGTCTGGACGGCGAACCTCTCGTAGAGCTGCTGCCGGAGCTGTTGCAGGGCGAGCCGGCCACCTGGCACGGGCCGCAGCAGCGCGGCGACGCCGGTTGGATCTACCAGCCGAGCAGCCACCTGCGCCGCTTCCGCAGCGTCCGCGACGTCAACGACTACCTCACCCGGATGCGCGCCTGGATCATGCCGCCGGAGCTCGTCCCCGCGCCCCAACCGGTGTCCCCGCTGGGCGTCGTGGCCGCGTTCGACTACCTAGACGTGGTCTGGCAACTCAAGTTCGGTCGCAAGCTGGTGCACGTCCCCAGCGCCGAGCGTGCCGCCCGGCTGGCCCTGCCGGTCTCCACTTCGGAAGAGTTCGACAACCGGCTCAGCGCGTTGGGCGAGATGTTCAAGGGCCTGGATGCCGCGCCGGACATGGACGCTGGACCGTTCGACAAGATGCGCTCTTTTCTGACCCGGGAGCTGCCCGCCGAGTCGTTGCCGGCGGTGCGGGCGGCCATCAACACCCTGTTCCAGGTCACGCACATCCGCAATGGCGGCCAGCACTTCGGCGCCGAGACCCAGGCGGCCGTGGCTCTGCCGGCGCTAGGTCTGGGCTTTCCCATCACTGACCATGCGGCGGCCTGGTGGATCGTGCAGACCCACGTAATCAACGCGCTGGACACGATCCGCGTCGAGATCAGCGGGCTGCCCAACCGTGTCCAGTCGGCCCGGCCCGCCCCAGCCGGTACGCCGAGCCGGGGACGCTCCCGCCCACGGCGACCGGCGGGCCCGGGCGCAACCGGCACGGCACGGACAAGAACCTGACCGCTGCAGATGGACCAGCCGAACGGACAGGTTCTCGTCGTCGGCGTGGCACGCAGACCGGGTGGCCTACCGGGTGCGCGCCCGCTGCCACCACCGGCACCCGGTGCCCGGCGCGGCGGGCTTCCCGCACTTGTCAAGCGAGCGGCTGTGAATCCGTTGGATCTTGCTGACTGAGCGTAACCCATACCCATCGGGTGCCATGCGGCTCTCCCAAATCCAGAGGGACTCCTCTACCAAGGACGTCTCGCCGGATCGGACTATTCGTATACGGCGGTGTCGGTAAGCGTGCATAGGCCGAGTTGGGGTGCGACAGTGCCCGCCATCCAGGTCGAGTGGCGATCCCCGGCGAGTAGGGCTGGGCGGGCGACGTCAGATCAGTCGATTCGAGCGAGCAGGGCCTGGTACGCGGTCAGGATCGTCTGTCGTACGCGTGGCAGCGACGCTGAGTGCCGGGGTCAGGTCGGTGATCAGCGCGTCCAGGCGGGCCTCCTCGTACACACCGTCGACGTCCCTGAGCCATTCGGTGGCGCCCGGGAGAGAGAGCATTTCCGTGAGGAACCGACGGCCGGCGTCGTCCCTGTCGGCAGTTACCAGCAGCCGCACGCCGGCGCCGGCCAGGCCGCGCAGGAGTGTCCAGGCCGCCGACGATGGCCGGCCGTAGATGCACACCAGCGGCAGACAGGTCTGGCCGAGACGCTCGGCAGCGGCTTCCGCTACTGCCGGGTTCTCGCAGACCCGGACCATGTCCACGTCCGGGCAGGGAGCCCATTCGCCGCGTAGTGACCGGCTGGTCAGCCACACTGGCTCGCCGCACCCGGCGGCCGCAGCCGCGATCCTCGTTGCCGGCGCGGTCCCGTTGAGCGGGAGGTTGAGGACCAGGACGGTGGCGGACACTTCGTCGCAGCTGACCCCGTGTCCGGCCCACACCTGCCGCCACCGGGCTGCGCCGAGCGCCGTGTCAGCGGCGGCTGCGGCGTCGGCGGGTAGGGCGGTGGCGGCCGCGAGCAGGCGGGCGGCGATCCGGCCCAGGTCGGTGTCGCGGTCCAGCCGGTGAGGGTCGGCGAAGAGGCTGTTCGCCACCTCCGCCAGGGGTCGGCCGGTGCCGGGTAGCGTCTGCCACAGCCGTATGAGGTCAGCGGCTCGGCTGGTGGCCAGATCCGGGTTAGGGCGTTCAAGCCATCGCCGGGTCCGGGCCAGTTCCACTGCGTGCGTGGGCAGCCCGGCTTTGTCGAGGGTGGTATAGGCGGATTCGATGGTGGCGGCCGCGAGCGCGGCGGCCTGCTCCCTGCGGCCGCGGACGTCGACGATTGGGCCGCCGGTGCGGGTTAGTAGGTCGAGCAGGTCGTCACCGGCGCGGGTCAGCGCGGCCCGCAGCTTGCCGAGGGTGATCGGTCGGCCGGATGTTTCCCAGTCCAGGCCGAGGATCCGACCGACCTGCGCCCGTTCGGGCTCGGTCAGGGCTACACGGACGGTGACCCCGGTTCCTGTGCGGTGCTCTTCCAACAGCTTGCGGACTGCCGCGAGTACCTTCTGCGGGCCGGCCTGAGCCGCCCATCGATCCGTTGCGGCGGTCATGCCGGCCCGCCCGTGCCCACGGCGACGATGCTCGCTGGAACGCCCACGTCGTTTCCGGTGTGGTTCGGCCCGGCTGGGCCGCCTGTTTCGGCAACGGTGGTGAACAAGTCCGGACCGGCGTCGTCGGTTGGGCGACGCGGCGTGAGGATTCGGGTTGCATAGTCGCCGACCGGAACCTGTTCCAGGGTTTTCCCGGCCCACAGCATCAGGGACAGGTCAACGCCGGCGGCCGGTGCTGGGGCGCGGGTGATGATCCATAGCGCGGCTGTCGGGACCTGCGCGACCGCGACGAGCGGCGCTGGTCCGGCGAGGAGGAAGTCCAAGTCGAAGTCAGTGAGCATTCGCATCATCGTGGCCCGGTTGCTCGGGTCGACGCCTTCGAACGCCTCATCGAGCCACAACGGCCGCGGCGCGTCCTCCGATTCGGAGTACAAGGCGACCAGCGTCGCCAGCAGCGGCTGGAGGAGAGTGACCACCTTCCCGCCGCCGGAGTCGACGCCGTGGACCTTCCTCGTCAGGTCTTTCCAGCGGGTCTCGTCGTCGCCGTCACCCACCTTGTATTGGGCGACGATGTCGAACCAGGCCCGGTAGTCGAGGAGTTCCGCGAGACGGTCGGTCCAGTCTTCGGTGCCGACCAGGCCGGCGTCCTGCGCCTCGCGCAGCCGGGCGCCGAGGAACAGTTGGATTTGCTGCTGTGCGCTTTCGGATTCGATCGATCCTTCCTGCAATGCCTTGAGGATCTTGAATCCGGGCTCCTGCCCTTCGGCTGGAACGCGGCGCAGCCGCAGCGTGGTCTTGTTCGCCCCGGTCGGATGCTTTCCGAGTACGTCGTTGACGACGTCGAGGAGCTTGATGACTTTCTTCATTCGGTCGGCGAGATGGTCGATGAAAGTCGATGACAGCAGCTCGGTGTACATCTGGTGCAGCTTCTCGTCGTGGGTGCGCGACAGATCCTCGACCAGAATCTGCAGATGCCGGATTGCATCAGCGGGATCGAGCTGGGCGCCGGAGGCGTCCACGATCAGAGTGACCGATGGCAGGGGATGCTGTTCGTCGGCCTCTGTGGTGATCACCGACCGGCCGCCAGAGGTTTCCAGAACTGTGCGAAGGTCGACTAGCGACGAGCCGAGCATGCGCGACAACGCCGCCTCGGCTCGCCTGGCCTTCTCGTCGAGCAGCTCCGGCCACATTTGAGGTCGTAGCTGGTCGGCAGCCGTGCGAGCATGCGCGAGCGCGGCATCCAGATCCCGGCTGTCCGGAACGGTGAGGTTGCGGGCTGCGGCCAGGCCGGCGTCGACCGGCACCCACCATGCCGCAGCTGCGATGTCCCGGCGTTCGAGAGCGGCAGTGAGGTCGTTGCAGCGCTGCTGCCAGGTGGAGTTCGCCTCCCCGGCCGCCGCCGAGCGGGCGAGGCCTTCGCTTTTGCTCGCCGAGATCGACGGCCCGTACTCCTCAACCTGGCGTTCCAGGCGTTCAGCCTGAGCGAACAGTTGCTGGGCGTCAGCGTCCACGGACTTTTCGGCCAGCGTCGCGTTCACGTCTGCGGTTTGCGCCGTTTGCGCCTCGTCCTCGGCGGTGCTGGCGGCCTCATGGACTCGGCTGTCCTCAATCGCGACCCGTCCTGCTGCGGCCATGACCGCCGACATGGCCGCCTTCTGCGCAGAGAGTGCGAGACGGAGACCGCCGGAGGCGGTCGCAGCCGCATCGAGGGCCCCCGCGAGGTTGTCGAGTTGCTCCTCGCCGGTTGTCAGCAGGTGCTCGGCGGCGTACCTGGTCACCTCTCCGGTCGCCGCGTCCGAGACACGTCGGCCTTCCTGTTCGCGGCCGCGAGCGTCACGGTAAGCGCTGGATGCCTTGTCCGCCTCGTCAGCCGCAGCAGTGTGTGCAGCAGCGGCTGCAACGACATCCGCGTCGGTAGGCGCTTGGTCCGCTGCCGCCCGCAGGCTCGTGATCTGCTCACTGACCTGGTCTGCTTCACCGGCCAGTTGCCCAAATTCGGCCCGGAACTCTGTCGCTTGCGCGCGCAACGCGGTGATCTTGCGGCGGCGGGCGGCAGCCCGAGCGGCGGTGCCGATGAGCTCGGCACCATGCGTCGCGGTTCCAGCCCGGCCCGCCGCGGCGGGGGTCTGCCAGCGTCCGTCGGCGGCCAGGCAGGTCGGTGCGGTCAACGGCCCGTGGGTGGTGTATCCGATGCCGGCGAGGATCCGCAGTACCGCGGCGGACAGGCTGCCGGCGTCCTCGGCCGGTTGCAGCACCTGCGCAAGATTTCCCGTGCCGGCCGGGACGGTGCCGGGGACGATGATGAGCTCGTCCCCGTCGCGGTCCGGTGCCCAGACACCGTCGGGAGTCACCCAGGCGTCCAGCAAACCCGCGGCCGACAAGCTGGCCTCCACCTGGTCGAGGACTACTGGGTCGAGACCGTCGACCGGGTCGACCAGACGCCACAGCGGGGCGCCTGCACCGGACGGGAATGATGGCCGGTCACGACGGATCCACCGCACTGGCGGATCGGGCGTCGGGTCGCCGGCGCTTTCGAGTGCGTCAGCGTCGCGTTCGGCTTCGGCGGCGCGGGCGGCTGCGGTTTTCGCTGCGGCCCGTAGTTCAGCGACGCGGGTGGTGAGGGGCCCGGTTGCTGGGTCGAGCCACTCCCGGGTCAGCAGGCCGGTTAGTACCTCCCGTGGCCGGAGCGTTCCCGTCTGGGCCGTAACGGCGGTGATCCACGCGTCGCGGACCTCGACCGGCGGGCACACATCGCCCAGTGTTGTTGCCCACCGCTCCAGATCGTCGGACAGGATTTGCAACGCCTGCGCCAGGGCGTGTTCGGTGGCCTCCGCTGCCTCGGTGCGTTCGTCGAGCTGCTCCTGCGCCTTCTGAGCCACGTCGTCGAGGGCCTGCCAGGCCGAGGACGCTTTGCCGGCGGCGCGGATCAGTTTCCGCAGCGTGCCGACCTGGGCGCGGCGGGCGGCGATGGCTGCGTCGAACCGGTCGACGTCGCCGGATGCTGCCCACTGCGGAACCTGGTCGCCGAGCCTGGCAACCGCCGCTGTCTCGACCGCACGGCGGAGGGCAAGGTTCAGCTCCTGCTCAGCGTTTCCGTGTTCTTCGTCGGCTTTCTCCCGCTCGGACTTGGCCGCTTCGAGGTCAGCGCGGGTCCGTTCAAGGCGAGCGGCGGCTTTCTCCGCGCGGCGTTTCGCCGCGTTCGCTTCCGTGCGCAGCCGCTTGGCATCGTTGGCCCGCTCTACCGCGCTCGTGTACGCCGCGGAGCGCAACAACTGCATCAGTTCCGTGCGCGTACGGTCGCGAGCTTCTTCGAGGTGCTGGGTGTTTCTCGCCTCCTCGTCCAGGCGTTTGCGGGCGTCGTCCAGGTCGGCCTTCGCGGCGCCGACCTGGGCACGTGCCTCTGTAACACCGGTGTCGGTGGCGATCAGGGTGTCGGCGTGCAGACGAAGGACGGCGTCGGCCCACGGTCGCCATGCCCTCGTGAGGTAGACGGCGATTGCTTTGCGGGCCTCCTCGGCCGAGTCCCGATCGCGGGCCAGCTGTTCGAGTTCCTGCCAGCCGTGGGCGAGTTCGGTCACCTCGCTCTTTGCAACTGGTGGCAGCGCCGAGCGGATCTGGGAGGTGAACCAATCAGGGTCGAGTTTCTGCCCCAGGTGTGGGGTGCGCAGCACCTTCAGCATCTCGATCACGGTCGCGTACCGGTCGGTGTCGTCGAACCCGAACAGGTCAGTGGCGAGCCGCTCGGCGTAGGTCTGGCCCTTTGGGTACACAGTGACGCCGTCGACGGCTTCGAGGGCTTTGGGTTCGGTGACCGCCTGGCCTGCGGCGAGGTCTAGGCCGGCGCGGACCCGGGCGGTGCCGTGGCAGACGACCCATGCGCGGGTCATCTGCGCCACGCCGCGTTTGGTCTGGGTGTACAGCATGGTGGTGAAGAATTCCGGCGTGCCGAGCGGGCCGATTCGGCCGTATTCAACCCAGGCCCAGCCGCGGTTCGTCGAGGCGGAGGCATCCCGCCGGTCACGGTCGTCGGCGACCGGTTCGACGTAGTACCGGTACTCCTTGTCGGACTGGCCGAACGTGTCGACGTATTTGCGGTCGAGGCTGCCGGCGAGCATGAGGAGGGTCGTCAGCGCCATCAGCGTCGACTTGCCGGACTGGTTCTGCCCGACGAACTGGGCGCGGCCGTCGGCGAACCAGTACTCGGCCACGTCGAACTCCCATAGGCCGACCACCCCGGCGCGCAGTACCTGCCATCGGGGGCGGGCCGGGTCGGGCAGGCCGGCGGTGGTGACCGCGTCGCGCCACGCGGCCAGCTGCGTGTCGGTGGCGGCCGGGCCTGGGGTCGGCAGGTCGGTCGTGGTCATCGGGTCGTCTCCGATGGGTCGATGAGGGTGATGTCGGGGTCGCGATACCGGCCCGCGGCCGGGGACAAAGTCCATGACTGGTCTGGGCCGACGCGCAGCAGGCCGAGCTCGGTCAGGATCGTTTCCGCGTCGGCGCGGACCGTGCCAGGCACGGTCTTCTGGTCCTTGGACATGTACTCGCCGCGCCAGCCGATCAGGTCTTCGACGACCTCGTCCACCTGCCCGTCGGTGAGTACCACGGTGCCAGACGCGGTACGGGTGCCATGCCGTCCAGCAAGGTCAGCCATCAACAGCGCCACCCAATCAGCCGCTCGCGCGCGCGGCCAGTCGGCCACGGTCGGCGACCGATCCGGGTCGTCGTGCAGCACGAGGACGAGACCTTCGGCGCGGGCCTCGACCGTCCCGCCGGTCATCTGCGCGAGGTCGGCGGTGCGCAGCCCGCGGGCCTTACGCAACGCGTCCGCGTCCTGCTCGTCCAGATCCGCGTACACGACGGCTGGAGTTTCCAGCAGGGCACGCAACTGCCGGACTGTACGGGTTGCGGCGATCTGCTCGGCGTCGGTGTCCTGCGGTTGCACGGCCGCAGCGAGCACATCAGGGCTGGTCAACAGCAGCAGCGCGTCCCGGTCAACCTCGTAGCCGGCACCAGGCCCGGCCCCGTCTTCGGTCCAGTCGTAGAGCATCTTCTCGTCGCTGGTCCGGCGGCGCAGCACGCCCCACCTGGCGAGCAGGGTAGCCGCGTCACGCAGCAGGCGACGCTGCGGTTTCTGCTCCGGGTCGTAGCCGGTGACGGTGACCCCGGGTGCGGAGGTCAAGTCCCGGACCATGTCGGACAGCCGCTGCAGCGTCACCGTCCCGGAGATCTCCTCGCAGCATGCGGCTAGGCAGCAGACGAGCGAGAGCAGCCGTCGGCCAGGTGCGTCCGCAGGGCGGGGTGGGGCCGTAACGGTCCCGGCGATCGGAACCCGGATCAGGCGTACGGCCCGGCCGACCCGCTGGATCCGGTACCCGGCCCGACGGGCATGCTCGGTGATCTGCCGCTGGTGACGCAGGACGTGTCGGTGCAGGACCCGGTTCGTGGCCGGAGTAACCAGCGGCTGGGCGAGCAGGCCGAGGAACGCCTGCTGCGCCTCCCGCACGGACGCGGAGGTAGATGTGTTCACGGCCGGCTCCCGGCTGGGGTGATGTGCAGGACGATGTCGGGGTGTACCAGCCGGCCATCCGGCGTGTGCACGACGGCGGCCGGCGCACCGTCCTCCGGCGGGTCGGCGCGCAGGAGCCACCGGGCGTCGCCGGTGGTCGCAGATCGCCGGCCGGTGCCGTCCGGTTGGACGGCGGCAACCGCGCCGAGCAGGACCAGCAGCATTTGCAGCTCGGCGGCGGTCAGATCCCGCCACTGCGACAGCCGTTGCCCGGAGCGGGCGAGAATTGCCGATTCGGTGATCGCGGCCTGCGCGGCAGCCCGTGCGGCCCGTTCCCGGGCAGCGCGTTTCGCGCCGGTCCGGTCGGGAATCCGCGCTGCGGTCCCGGTCGTTGCTTTCGGGCCCTGCTTGCGCAGACGGGCCTCCACGGGGACCGGATCGGCATCCCAGAACGACACCGCGCCGGGGTTGCCCGCCGGTGGGTCCCCCGCGCCCGGCAGATGCCGGGCGGAGAATAGCCCGGTCGAGCTGCACCACAGCCGCCAGGCGGCGTCGTCGTCTGCGGTCGATTCCAGGCGGGTGGCCAGATCGATGAGTTCCGCTCGGCGAGAGACGTGCCCCCCGACGGCGGCCAGGGTCCGCTGCCCGCGCAACAGCGGCCCGATCGTGTCGCGCATCTGTCGGCGTAGTTTGCGGGCCTGGCAGTCCGGTCCGTCGAACCAGCGGCGCAGCGTCTCTAGGGTAAGCAGGTGGGCGTTGACGAGCGCTTCGATCGCTGGCTCGTCCGCGTTCGCGCCGAGGGTGTGCACAGCGATGCGCCGCCACGCCGGTATCGGCAGCAACGCGAGCTTCGCCGCGAGATTGGTGATTGCTTCTGAGTGCGTGTCGACGCCGGCGCCCCACATATCCACATAACGGCGCAGGGTCTCCTGGACCGTGGTGATCTTCTCCAGTGTCGGCGGGCCAGCGAGCGCACCGGCGAGCCGCGCCTGCCACCCTGCGGCGGCCTTCACCATTGCCTGGTGCGTCGTCGCGATCACGGACCAGGCAGCCGCCGCCCCCGCCGGATCCGCCTCTGCGCTTTCGTACAGCAGGGACAGGTTGGCCATCAGGATCCCGGGGGCAAGGGTTGCAGCGGCGGCTGCGGCGGTGTCGTCGCCGAGGGACGTGATCGCCCGGTGTAGTTCGGCGACGGTCTCGGTCAGCTGGTACCGGTCCCGGTCGAGAACGAACTCCGCGTCTCGGACCGCTTTGTCCTGGAACCGGTAGACGACACCCCATCGTTCGAGACGGCCCATCCGATCCTTCAGCTTGAACGCCGGGTCGTCGAGGAGCCCCGGATCGACACCCAGCACCTGCAGACGGCGGCGCAGCAGCCCGGGCAGTTCGGTAGCCGCGACCCCGGTCAGGGTGTGCTCCTGCTCGGCGAGCAGCACATCGACGATCAGCCGGTACTGGGCCGAGAACCGGCTCGTCAGATAGCTGGCCTGCAACAACCCGCCGGGCAGCCCGGCCAGCTGCCACAGATCCGGGCCGTCAGCCGACCGTTCCTCATCGTCGTCGAGCTCTGCGCCGTCCGGCCGCACACACATCCCCTCCCACACCACATCGCAGGGCTCGCGCTCGGGCCAGGCACGAGACGCGCTTCCCAGGCCGAACACGAGCCGCTACGCGATCATAAGGGTGCGCACCGTTACATCCGGCTCGACAAGGGCGTCCGGTGACCTGCGCGACCACCGTCAACTGATCACTCGTAGCACCAGCCCGGACGGCTGACCAGTGCCGCATCCCCGCGCTCGAGGTTTTGTCGGGTCACCGACAATCGCAACTTGAACAAAGCGCGCGGCACTTGGCGTTGTTGGACCTCCTAGGGTTCGGCCTACCAGGAGGTTCCCCAGGCCCGGCACACGCCACGGCGGCTTGCAGGAGCACGCCGGCATCAGACCTTCCGAACGGCCGCACGAAAGCAGGCGGATGAACGAATGCTTTCCCGCCGCGGATCCGTTACGGTGCCCGGCGTGGACGAGTTCGCCCGGGCCTATGCGGCGACGCTAGATGCTCTGACTGGTGACGCGGCCTCGCGTATCGCCGCCTACTACGACCCGGAGGGCGACTACGCCGGCGGTTCCTTTCTGGCATTCGGCCCGAACACGCCGACCGAAGTGACGGCTGCGGACCTGTTCGCGGTGGCGCTGCTCAACGCCGACATCGGAGCCCGCGCCGCGAGGCGCGTTCTGGCTGATGAGCGCCTGGTCGCAAACCTGCAGGCGGTACCGACCGACGTTCGCTTGGAGGACGCGGACGATGGCGTGCTAGACGTCGCAGGAAGGTTCTACGAGAGGCTGCGACAACTGTTTGTAGACCCACGGGCCGCACGATCGGATCCATGGGTAGCTCCGGCGAAGCTGGCCGCCCGTAAACGTCCGTGGCTGCTACCGGTGCGCGACGGACTGGTCCGCCAGTACCTGGGCATGCAGAAACCCTACTCCTACCGGCGTGACTGGCAGATCTATCAACAACTCATGCGCGACGAGCAGATACGTGGGCTTCTCGACGACCTGCCGGCCAACGATCCGCCGCTGCGGATCTTAGACGTGGCGCTGTGGACGCGCGCAAGGCAGTGACTCGATGGTAGTCCTGCTCAGGCACCAGCCATGGAACATTGGCGGCAAGCTAGACGTCAGCGAACGTGAAGTCGAGTGGAACATGTGGCGGCGACGTCTGCCGCCCTTCGCGCAGCTCGATGTCGGCACTCGGGTCGTTCTCGTCAGCGGTGGTGGGCCGAATGCAGGGTTGCTGACGTGGGAGGTCGAGGTCATCGACGTCGTGAAGGGCCGCTACGACGATCACGAGCATGCCGCGCAACTCATGCGGAAACTCGACATCTCCAGGACTGCCTTTCTGAACCAGGACTACACCACCAACGCTCCCGACTCCGGGTGGCTCCTCGGCTGGACCTACCGGCCTGTCCGGCTCATCATGGAGCCACGCGCACCCGAACACCGGATCGGCAGGCACGGCTGGGGCGCTACCGACACTCTTGGTATCGGCGGCAACGGCACTGCCGGGCAAGGACGGCTCGAAGATCCGCTGCTGCGCCGCAAAGTCGAGCTCGCCGCCATGCGCAAGGTCCATCAGTGGCTCGTTAGCCAAGGACATAGCCGCCGCAGTATCCGGAACACGTCGGCGTATCACCCGTACGACTACGAGGTTGGGCCAGAGCGTGCTCCGAAGTTCCGAGTCGAGGTCAAAGGCACTCTCGGCGGGCGGGGCCCGGTGTTCGTCACCGCCGGCGAGGTACGTGCTGCGCAGGAAGACGGCATCCGCACTGTCCTCGCCATCGTTCATGACCTCGAGCTGACATTGCGGGCCGACGGGACGTGGACCGTTCACGGCGGGTACCTGTGGCTCGACGAGCATTGGATGCCCCGCAACGATGCACTTCAGCCAACGCACTACAGGTATCAGCCCGGCTACGGTCCATAACCCACGGGACGGCGAGGCTATCCCTCCTCACAGATCTTAGTCCCCGGAACCTCGCCTTCATCGATGTTCCAGGCCGCTTGCAATCGACACGATCTGTAGGGTCAACACAGAAAGGACTCAGTGAACCGTCCACCTCATCCGAACCGGTAAACTCCATGGGCATTAACGCGGCAGGCACCGATACCCTTTCGGGTCCTACCTTGACTAATGATCTCCACTTCGATTGTCGTCAAACCTAACTACAGGAGGCGACAGATGATCTATAGTGTTCAGTTGATCGCACGCCTCCTGACGGTGTGCCTTGTGGCGAGTGGAGCGGCGTGCATATCAAGACGTTCCGTGTGAAGAACTTCCGGCGGCTGCGAGACGTCAAGATCGATCTCGACCCTCAGACAACAGTGTTCGTCGGCGCAAACAACAGCGGGAAGACCTCGGCCGCCCAGGTGTTTCGGCTGTTCCTAGGCGTCGAGAAGGGGCGATTCCAGCTCTACGACTTCACCGCCGACTGCTGGGCCGAGCTCGACTCGTTCGATGCCGCTGCGGATGATCCCGATGAGCGACTTCCCCACATCGTGTTGGACATCTGGCTCGACCTGGACGGGGACGATGACAATCTGCATCGCGTCGTCGATCTTCTGCCCGACCTAAGCTGGAATTCCGGGCTGGTAGGGGTCCGGCTCGCGTACATGCCCAAGAACGGCAAAGCGCTGATCGAAAACTTCGAGGAGTGCCGCAGACGGGCGTTGGCCGTCGACCACCCTAAGGAATCCGCCTACGAACCCTGGCCACAGTCGCTGACTGACTATCTGACGCGTGAGCTGCGACGCGAGTACGAGATCACCTACGCGATCTTGGATGCCACTCGTTGCGACGAGCAGCTCGATCCGGTTGCCGGGTATGTCCCGCACATCGTGGGCGGCAGCGAGAGCCGCCTTGGCGCCAAGCTTGACTCATTGATCAAGATTGACTTCCTTGATGCTCAACGCCACTTGGTCGACGGCGAGAGCCGCGGCCGCGCAGAGGATCTGTCCCGAAAGTTGAGCGGCTTCTACGCCCGCAATCTCGAACAGCGCGAGGACGATCTCGCGGCCGTCGCCGCGATCGCAGACTCGGAACGCCACCTCAACGAGCACTTCGCGAAGGTCTTCGAGTCGACGTTGGACAAGCTTGCCGATCTCGGCTATCCGGGTTTCGTGCATCCGCGCTTGGTGGTGAAGGCCTCCTTCAACGCGCAGAGCGTCCTCAACAGCGGCGCGCGGGTGCACTACGCCCTACCCGCCGCCGACGGCCCGGGAGGCACGACGGAGCGCACGCTGCCCGACCAGTACAACGGACTGGGCTTCAAGAACCTGATCTACATGGTTGTCGAGGTCTTGGACTTCCACCACCGGTGGATCGACGCCGAGGGCGAACGACCACCGATCCACCTGGTGTTCATCGAGGAACCCGAGGCGCATCTACACGCCCAACTGCAGCAGGTCTTCATCCGCAAGATCCGTGAGATCCTGCCGCAGGTCGAGCCGGCTTTCACCACCCAGATGGTTGTCACGACGCACTCCGCTCACGTCATCTACGAGAAGACTTTCGAGCCGATCCGGTACTTCAAGCGGGCCGGTGCTGACGGCAACATCCACCACACCGACGTCAAGGACCTGATGAGGTTCCGGGAAACGACGGAGGTCGCTACCCGACACTTCCTCCGGCAGTACCTCAAGCTGACCCACTGCGACCTGTTCTTCGCCGACGCCGCCATCCTGGTCGAGGGCAACGTCGAACGGCTCCTGCTGCCGCTGATTATCCAACAGACAATTCCTGAGCTCCAGTCAAGTCACCTCACGATCCTCGAGGTCGGCGGGGCACACGCCCACAGGTTCCGGGAACTCGTTGAATTCCTAGGAGTTCCCACGCTCGTCATCACCGATCTGGACAGCGTGCGAGGGCCGAATCCCGACGCGGCCAAGGCCGACTCCACTGAGGCTCCTGCGGCTGGGGCATCGTGTATGACGACGCAGGCAGGAGCGGTCACCAGCAACGAGGCCCTGGCCACATGGATTCCGGGCTTCCGATCGATCGACCAGCTTCTCAACTCGAACGACGCTGCGAAATGCCCACGCGCCGTCGACGGCCGTCCGGGATATATCCGAGTCGCATACCAGACCCGCCGACCGATCGTGTGGGGCGGCCAGGAGGCCACCCGAGCCGGTCGCACGTTCGAGGAAGCATTCGCTCTGGAGAACCTCGCATGGTGCCAGGATGAGGCACAGACAGATCTCCGGCTCCGTGTGCCAGGGGCCGCGACCATGGCCTTGGACGACCTGCACGAGGAGATCTACAAGCGGGTCAGATCCTTCGACAAGACCGACTTTGCTTTAGCACTCATCACCAAGGACCACAACCAGTGGTCAGCACCGCAGTACATTACGGAAGGCCTGAACTGGCTACGCGACATGGTCACGGTCGCGGCGCCCGACACTGCGCCCCTAGCGACGATCGAAGCCGAGGTCGGCAAATGACCAGCCGGGTCGATGCCCGAGACACTGACGCCGACCGGCGGATCCGCGATGTCCTCGATCGCAAGGGAAAGGCCGGGTTCATCGTCACCGCTGGGGCGGGATCCGGGAAGACCACCTCGCTGGTCAAGGCCCTCGCGCACGTGGCCGCAACCCGTCGTGCGCAGCTTCGTGCGCGTACCCAGCGGATAGCCTGCATCACCTACACGGAAGTCGCCGCAGCCGAGATCCACGGCGACGTCCAAGACGACCCGCTGGTCTACGTGTCGACGATTCACAGCTTCCTATGGGACGCCATCGCACCGTTCCAGTCCGACATCGGCGCCTGGATCGAAAGACAACTCGCGACCAAAGTCGACGAGATTGACGGCAAAATCGAGAAATCGAAGGCATCGACCAAACGAGACGCCATGACCCAGGACCGGGTCCGCTACGAGCGTCAACTTGACGCGCTCCGCACGGTCCGCAAGTTCACCTACGGGGTGGGACCGGACTACGGTAGAGGGCAAATCGGGCACGCGGATATCCTCAAAATGGTGCCGCAGATGCTTCTCGAGCAGCCGCTGCTGGCGAAGGTCGTCGCGACACGCTTTCCGATCATCTTCATTGACGAAAGCCAGGATACAGACGCGGCCGTCGTCGCTAGCCTCGTACACATGTACAAGACCGTCAAGAGCGACTTCTGTCTGGGGTTCTTCGGCGACCCGATGCAGCAGATCTACCCCACGGGCATTGGCCGGGTTCCGGCCGAGCCGGACTGGGAGCTCATCAACAAACCCGAGAACTTTCGCTCCTCGCGCCGGGTGCTCGAGGTCGTTAACCGAGTACGAGCCGCTGCGGACGGTGTTCAGCAAACACCTGGCCGGCCGGAAGACCTGACCCCGGACGGACACGCTTACTTCTTCGTTCTGCCTGCCGACGCCGACCGCATCGACAGCATGGACACCATTCGTCGCTGGCTCGCACTCCGTACGTCGAACGATGCCTGGACCGGCGACGCGCCGGACAGCGTGAAGATCCTCGTGGCCATGCACAAGCTCGCGGCGCGGCGGCTCGGCTTCGCCAACCTGCACGCAGCCTTCCACCCGCGAAACCCACCCACACTCGCTACCGCATTCATCGAAGGCAATGCCTGGCCCATCACACCGTTCGCCACCGTCATCCTGCCGCTGTGCGACACATCGAAGGACGCCGCAGCACTTCGCATCCTGCGAAAGCACAGCAGGCTACTCCGTGACGACCTCGCCGGAGCAGCTGTCGCGCGGGCACGATTGACGTCGGCCCGCGACGCCGTGACCAAACTACGAGGCCTCGTGGCCGACGCCGGCCCAGGCTCGGTCGGGCGGGCGCTACGGTTCGCGTACGACAACGGTCTGATTGATCCGGCTCCGCACCTCACCCGCTATCTAGACCCTGACGGACCGTACAGCGACCAGGTGCTGAGCGAAAAGACCCGAGAGATCCTCGACGCATTCATGGCATGCGACGTACGCGAGGTTGAAGGCTATCTTCGCTATGTTAGCCGTCAGTCGCCCTACTCAACTCAGCACGCAACCAAGGGCGCTGAGTTCCCTCGTGTCATCGTCCTACTGGACGACACCGAAGGCGTCCTCCCGTCGTACTCCTACGACAAGCTCCTCGGACTCGCAGAACCGTCGCAGACGGACCGCGAGAACAAGGCGAACGGCAAGGACACGACGATCGAACGGAGTCGGCGCCTGCTGTACGTCTGCGTCTCACGCGCCCGGGAGGAACTCGCCGTCGTCATCTACGCAGACAACGTCGAATCCGCGATCCTGTCCCTCAAAGTCTCCGGCCTAGCGGACCAGCCACTGGCGCTGAGTGACCTCACCAACGGCGTCAACGGGCCGCCGGCTGTAGCTCCGCAGCCCACCTAACAACCACTACACGACGGTCAACGGGTACATCGTCGTCTGGATCAACAAACCCGACCAGCGAACCGAGCTAGAACCGCTGGTCGCTTAACTCCCACTGGCCTCAATCCCTTGACACGTTCCGGACCGCCAGCGTCCGCAATACGTGACGGAAGGCAGTGCGCTGCTTGCCCACTCCCGCTCTTATTTCGGTCAGACCTGAACAAAGCGCGCTCGTTCCTCAAACACCCTTGCGGCACCGGTGGTGTCGGCGAGCCTGGCGGCGAGGGTCGCCGTCGCGAGCCGCGGCGGCAACGCAGCGCTGAACTTAAGTCCCTCCATCGCCTTCTCGTTCACGTCAGGCAGACAGATACGCTGCTCCGCGTCCGCGGTCAGTTCTCGCCATGCGGCGGGCGTGAGATCCTCTCGCAGGCGGATCTGGCAGTCGTCGAAGCGCTGGATTGGGTCGACCACCTCGCTGAGGGTTGCCGCCAGGGTGGCGTTGGCGCGGAATCCGGCCCAGGTCCACCAGCGCAGGTCACCGCCTTCGTCTCGGCTGATGACGTTGCCGCCGGGGTGGACCAGGGACGATCGCTCGTCGCGCTCGGTGGCAAGCCTGTCGGTCGCGCGTTTGGTCAGGCGGACGGGTGGGTCGCTGCCCAGCAGCACATCCCGCATGGCTCGGGTCAGCTCGAAGCCGAGGCCTGCCCAGCCGCGGTTCGTCCAGCGGGCCTTGCCGCCGCCGTCGGCCGGTTCCACATAGCAGCGCCGGCGCCGCCAGTCGACGTACACCACGCGCCAGCTCCGCCCACCCAGGAGCACCCGGCGATCACCGTGTACCTCCTCGGTCAGCAGGCTCGGATCGATCCGGCCGACGTCCCTGCGGCCGTACAGGACGGTGAATTCCGGTGGACTGGTGAAGACGGTCGTCATCTCCATGAAGTGCCGGTGGCCGAACCGCCTCTCCGCCTCGGGGCCGATGAACAGCATGTCGCCGTCGACGTCCAGGAATCCGTGCTCCACCAGGAACCGCACTATCGGCTCGGCGCTGCGGTCAAACGGGGACAGCCCGTTCCACCACTGCTGCCATAGGCGGTCGCCGACTCGGCCCTGTTGAAGGCAGAGCGCGAGGACCTGCTGGGCGACGATGTGGCGTGGCTCGGGAGGTGCTGTCACCGGCTCCACCCAGCCGCGCCCCCACAGCAGCAGCAATGCAGCGGCGACAACGAGTGAATCGCCGTCGCGGGCGAGCACGAGACAGTTGCGGACACTGCCGGGTCGACGCCCGGTGCGGCCGAGCCGCTGAAGGAAGGACGCGACTGTCGACGGGGCGTCGATCTGGATGACGCGGTCCAGGTCGCCGACGTCGATGCCGAGTTCGAGGGTGCTGGTGGAGACGATGACGCAGTCGCGCGCCTCGGCGAACGCTTGCTCTGATCGGCGTCGCTCGTCGGTGGACAGGGAGGCGTGCGACAGGAAGGTGGTGACCCCTCTGGCCCGCAGGAGCTGTCCCAGTTCCTCGACCGTCTGCCGGGACTCGCAAAAGACCAGGCGCTTCTCCCCTGCGTGCAGGGACGCGATGACGGTGGCGGCGTTGGCGAGCGAGCCAACGTAGTCCAGCTCGATGTCTCCTGGCGGTGGTTCGGCCACGGCGTTCGGGTGGATGCCGAGCTCCTTCGGCGCAATGACCCGCCCGGGGTGGGCGCCTTTCCCTGAGCCCTGCAGCCAGCCCAGCAGTTCCTCCGGGTTACCGACAGTGGCTGACAGTCCGATTCGCTGCACCGGCGTGCCGATGACGCGGGTCAGCCGCTCCAGGACGGCCAGCAGGTGCCAACCGCGGTCGTCGCCTGCGAATGCGTGCACCTCGTCGACGACGACGGCGCGCAGGCCGGCGAAGAACGACCGATGGTCCACGTTGCGGCTGACCAGCATGGATTCCAGCGACTCAGGGGTGGTCAGGAGGATGTCGGGTCGGTTGGCCAGGATCGCCCGGCGTTGGGGGGCGGCTATGTCCCCGTGCCAGAGGGCGGTTCGCCGGCCCAGCCACTCGGCGTACCGCTCGAGTCGGGGCAGCAGGTTGTTCAGCAGCGCCTTGAGCGGGCACAGGTACACCACAGATGTGCCGGACCAGCCCTCGGTGGCCATCCGGGATAGCAGGGGAAAGACAGCCGCCTCGGTCTTGCCGCCGGCCGTGGGTGCGAGCAATAGTGCGTCGTCGCCGGCGAGTAGCGGGTCGATGGCCGCCTGCTGCATCGGCCGCAGGTCGGACCAGCCGAGGGAGTTGACGATGTGGTGGACGACAGCTGGGTGGAGTTGGTCGGCGGTCACGGCAGGTCCAGCGACACGTCGTCGGCGCTGGCTGCGTTTCGCTCCACCTCGGTCATCTCAGTGGTGGACAGGGTCAGTGCGTAGTCGGATCTGGGATCGAAGTCGGGGAACTGGTCAACGCGGTCGAGCACGTCACCGATCAGTTTCTTGAGGAACAACCGGGGCGCCACGCCGACCTTGCCGCCGAGGCGACCCGTCAATGCAGCGCCGAGGTCGGCGACGTACGTGTCGTCGACGAGCCGGGCGATCCGGTCCGGTTCGGCGACGTCGGCGGCGAAGATGTCCCGTACCCGCACGCCTAGCTCGCCCAGCGTTTCGGGGGTGAAGCCGGGCAACCGCAGCTGCACGGCGCGGGGGTTGTCGAAGCGAGCGTCGGCGGTGAAGTCGGTGGCCAACCGTTGGGCCAGCGGTGCTAGCCGCTGCACCCCCTGCGGACCTTCGAAGAAGGCGGCAGTTCCGGTAATTAGCAAATACAGCCCGGGGAAGCGGCCAGAGTCGACCTCGTCGATCAGCTGGCGCAGCGCGTTCAGGGCCTTGTCGCGCACATCGGACCGGGCCCGCTGAAGGGTCTCCACCTCGTCCAGTACCACCAACAGCCCCGGGTGTCCGCTGTCGCGCAGCACGGTGAGCAGGCCCTGGAGGAAGCCGAACGCGCCGAAATGGTCGAGCTCTCCGCGTACACCGGCGGCCCGGCGGACAGCTGCCGCAACCTGTGGTTGGCCGCCCAGCCAGGCGACCAGCCCCTCAGCCGTCGCAGGATCATCGCGGTGCAGCGCCGCGCGGTAGCCGCGCAGGGCGGCGGCAAAGGCGGGCGTCGTACGGGAGACCTGGGCCAGCCGGCGCTCCAGCACGGCCTCGGCCGCGTCGCCGGCCTCCTGGTCGAGCAGGAACAGCCAGTCGTCCAGCACCGCCCGCAGCGCCGAGGCGGGGAACTCGGAGGTTTGCAGCGATTCGCAGATCCGCCGGTAGACGGTCTCCAGCCGATGTAGCGGCGTCTCGGTCTCGGAGATCTGCACCTCGGCCACGGCCATGCCCTGGCGCTTGGCCCGCTCGGCGAGCCACCGGGCGAAGAAGGTCTTGCCGGAGCCGTACTCCCCCCGGACGGCCTTGAAACCGCCACCGCCGGCGGCCACCGCCGCCAGCTCGGCGTCCACGGCTGCCGTGAACCGGTCGAGACCGACCGCGAGCACGTCGAGCCCGTTTTGCGGTACGGTGCCGCGACGCAAGGCGTTGATCACTTCCTGGCGGCGCCGCGTGCTGAGCTGCAGGGTCACAGCGTGACCCCGAACTGGTCCCTAAGGAGGGTGGTGTCGAGTACAACCCTGCCGTCGGCGTCGCGGCTGAGCACTGGGTACTGCTCGACGTTGAGCAGCCGCTGGGCTTGGGACAGCGCCCCGGTGAGCTGGACCGTGGCTACGCCGAGTGCCGCTGCGGCGGACTCGGGGTCGAGCCGGTACGCCGAGGTGGCGAGCAGGGCGGACAACAGCCGGGCAACCTGATCGTCCGTGATCGCTGCCCGGGCGGCGCGCTTGCGCTGGTCGCGATAGGTGGGCGAGGCGAGGACGGCCGCGGCGACATCCGGCTCGTCGAACAGGGTCGCTGCCTGCGGGGTGTGCTGGGCACGCATGCCCGCCTTAGTCCGCGCCGGTGCCGCAGCGGGCGTCGGCCCGCCGTTTATCGGGCCGCGCCACCACGGCGGGGACTGCGGTGGTGCCAGCCGCCATCCGTCCGGCGCCTCACCCGGGGCCAGGACGCTGACCGGCACCACGGCCTCGGCCGGGGCAGCGCCACCGTGGTAGCCGGCCTTCAGCGGCCCGTACCGCAGCCGTTCGGAGACCGCGAGGACGGCATCGCCGCCGTGCAGCAGCACTCGGCGGCCGCGTACGCGGACCTCACCCTCGCCCACCGGTTTTGTCGGGTCGAGCGGCCGGGACCGGTTGCTGGACGCGCCCGTCACCGCCAGGGTGTGCCCCTGCCGCCGCTCGACAACGTGGCCGTGGTCGGAGGTGAGCACCACCAGCCGGCCCGCGGTGCGGGCGCGTTCCAGCAGCGGGCGCAGGTGCTTGACGGTGTCCGCGGTCCACGCGGTGCCGCCCGGGTCGGACCGGTCGAGTGCGTCGTCGATGGTATTGAGGACGCAGGCCACCAGGGCTGTGCCTGCGGTGTCATCGATTGTGGCGGCCACGTCGTGGGCGAGGGCGTAACCGGCGGCGCTGGAGTCCAAGGACACCTTGTGGAACAGGCGCGCAGTCAGGCCGTGCGCCTTCACCAGCGCGCTCAGACCGGAGGTCTCTGCCGGCCGCTCGCCGGTGGTGAGCGCCCCGCTGAACAGGCTCGCCCGGCACACGGTGGTGAGTGAGGGCAGCGGGGCGACGGCTGCGATACGCCGGTCACGGTCATCCGGCAGGCATTCCAGCCAACTGTCGTAGCGGCGGATGACGTCGTCGACGACTTCCGTGGCGACGGCTTGACTCATCCCGTCGGCCACCACCAGCAGCACCGGCCGCTGCCGCGCCAGCGGCAGCACAACCGTGGGCAGGAGGTCTTCCAGGTGGACCAGCCCGGCCGGGGTCGGGGCATCCTGCTCGACGTGTGCCGCCAGAGCGCGGCCGAACGCCTCGTCGTGGGCGTCCCGCCGCAACCGGGCCGCTTCGAGCACAGCCCGAAGCCCCTGCGCGAGCGTTTCGTCGTCCACCCCGGTCCACGCCTCGGCGGCAGCTCGGTCGGCCCAGGCGTCCTCGTCTCGCTGCCGGGCAGCCAACTCGCCGAGGTCGCCAGCGGTCGGTGCCGTCCGGCTCAACCAGCGCGCCAGGCGGACGCTGGCCATCGCTCGTGGCACCCGTACCTCGTCGGGATGCTGAGCCAATGCGTGGCCCTCTACCTGGCTGCGGGCCTCCTCGACTGCGGGCAGCACGGCCGGGTCTACCAGGGGACCGTCCGGGCCGCCGGCGGCTGCCCGGGCCGCGGCCCGTTCGGCACAGCGCCGTAGCGATTCCCCGAGGACTGCGAGGCGGGCTGTTAGGCCACGCCGGATGATCGCCGATTCGCCGGCGAAGGAGCCAGCTTCAACCCGATCGAGGAGGGTCTCCGCACGCGCCAGCACCCGCGCAGCAGCGTCCGGCTCGGCCGAGATCACCTCCCGGGTCACAAGCTCCGCCTGCTCCGCCCACACTTTGAGGACATGCTCTGGAAGCTGGCCACCCACCTCCCGGCCGAGTAGGGCGCGCGGCCCGGAGCCGGCTGGCGCCGCGCGTACCACCCGGGCCACCAGGCCCATTGGCACGGTGTCGGCGGCACGGCCGTCCCGCAGGAGCGGGAGTACGACGGAGGCGCAGGTGCCGCACCGGTCGGCGGCCCAGGCGAGTAGCGCGTCAACGAGCGCGTCCCCGGCGATGACCCGCAGGTCGGCAACAGCGGTGGCGGCGTCGGCGCGGGTGCTCCAGCGCAACACCACTGGTAGGTCAACCGGCTCGCCCACCTGTCCGAGGCCCAGCCGCAGCGCGGCCACGGCCCCGAAGGCGTGGTCGGCGGTGAGTAGGCCGACCCGGGCCGGTGGCCAGCCGTCCGGTGGAGCTGCGGCCAGCAGCCCGGTGGCGATGGCTTGTGCGGACGCGGCGGTGACCAGGCCGTGGTCGACGCGGGTGGCCGCGAACTTGTCCTGCACGGCGGCCCACGGGTCCGGCCGGCGCAGCCGTTGCCAGGCTAGGTGGGCGGTGATCCCGAGGCCAAGCTCGGTCTCGTCCCGGTCGGTGAGCACGACCAGCCATCGGTCGGCGCCGCGGTCAAGCAGCGCCTCCCGCACCGCCAACGCGGACTGGCAGCGCACGACGCGGACCGGCACGCCGTTATGGTCGAACTCGTCCGGGCCGGCCCACTCCGGCTTGGCCTGCACGCCGAGCACGCCCCCGGCGTAGCGCTTGCGGGCGGCCTCGTCGAGCAGGGCGGTGATGACCGGCAGGGTCGCTGCGGCGAGGGTCACTCCTCGGCCCGCCATTCCACTGTGAACGGACGCCCGGCCCGCTCGGCCGCGAATGCCTTCAGCTGTGTCACCGTCTCGTTCAGGTCCTCCTGGCTGGCCACGGTACGGGCTCCGCGGGCCGGCCGCCGCTTGCCGTCGTCCCCACCGCCAGGGCGCGGCTTGTCGCCGCCGTTCGCCGCCCCTAGCGCCCACCGGAACGCCTCGTCCTCGGCGCGCTTCAGCGCGACCAACAGGGACTGCGCCAGCTCGTCCGCTGCCACCGCGTCGCGCAGCCGGTCGAGGATGCCACGCGCCGCGACAGCGCGCTCGCTGGCGCCGCTGGCCTCGGCCTCCTGCACCGGCCGCAGCCGCTCCCACGGGAAGCTGGCAAGCCCAGATACAAGAGTCTGCGCGGATGTCAGCGACTTCGCGGTAGCTTGCGCCGTACCGGCGAGCTCGTGACGGGCAAGCCCCTCCACCAGCGCCACGCGGTCTCGGGCGCCGGTCAACGCGGCCACAAGTTCATGCGCGGACCTTGCCGTGGCTAGCCGGCCGGTATTCGCGGCGGTGTCGGTTCCGAACCGCTGGTAGACCCGCTCCAAATCGGCGACGAGCTGCGCGGCAGCCGCCTTGACTGCCGCCGCCCGCTCACTGACCGCCTGAGTCAGCTCGGTCACCGCCTGGCCGGTCAGGTACGGGTTGGCCACCGTGCCGAACAGCACCCCCGCGCGCGCCACAGCTGCCTCCCAATCGCCGGCAGCCGGCAGCGGCTCGGGACGTAGCTCCATATCCGGCGCGAGCGACCCGGGCGCCGGGGCCGGCACTACCGGTGCGTTGTACCGGTACCAGGCGCGGGTGTGCAACACCGCCCAGGCACAGATGATCAGATCGGTGACCTCGGGGCGCAGGCCTGCAGGCGGCGAGACCGCGTTGATCCAGTCGCGCAGCCGCCGGACTGCGACCGGGTCTGCGGGCGACATGCCGTCGCGGCCCATCGCAGTGGACAGCAGCATGTCCCAGCGAAACCGGTCGGAGCCGAAGAGGAAGTGTGTCTCGCCCATGTGGCCGACACCGAGCGGGTTGGCGACCCGGCGTACCGCCTCACGCTTACCCGGCTCGATGAAGGCCCGGCCGTCGGGATCCTGCCCCGCGGCCTCAACGGCAGCCAGCACAGCGGCCAGTTCGGCCCGGGTCACCTCCCGCTCCTCCGGCTCGAACCGCGGATGCCCCGGGAAGGTCGCGGCGAACGCTTGCTCTACCAGGTTGGCAAATGCGGCGGCCAGGTCATGTCCGACCGGGGCCGCCGGGTCGAACTCCCGGTGCAAGCTGAACAGCACCCGGTCGTGGCCGTCCAGCCGCTCCAGCGTGCCGGGCGTGGCGGTGGCCGCCCCGTACGCCTCCTGAACCGCGCGGCGCAGCCGCTGCCGCAACGAGTCCCGCTGCGTCTCCAGGATGATCCGGGCCTGCACCCGGTCCGCCTCGGCGAGGTGGTCCGAGTGGGCGGTCCACCGCTCCCCCGAGCCGCCCAGCAGCCAGTCCAGGATGACCAGCCGGCCCAACTCGCGCCGCCGCTCGGTACTGAGGAAGTGCGGAACCCACACGACCGTACGAGCGGGCTTGGCCGCGGCCCTCAAAGTCTCGACCCGGTTCAGGTCCTCCAACGAGCTGTGGCCGTCCTCGTCGAACGGATAGTCGATGACGAACCGCCACGTGTCTGGGCCCGCCTCGAACGCCCCGTCAGTGAGCCAGTTCTGGTCCCGAACGTTGCCGAACACGACCTCGATCTCGCGCCGCGACCCCCGCCAGATCCGCGTCTGCCGGGAAACGCCGAACGCGTCGCCGTCGATGTCCTTCAGCTCCAGCTCATCCCAGACGAGCCGCTTAAGCGTCTCCCGCCGCCGGCCGTCGTTGTCCTCACCCTTGGCGCGCTCGACGACGCTCTCGTAGTCAACCTCCGCGATACGCACCCGGACGACAGGGTTACGGGTGTCTCCCGTGATCTGGATCTCGGGCACGGCCGACTGCCAGCGGCGCAGCTTCGTCAGAGCCAGCTCGCCCTCCCGGCCGCGGAACGCCGGGGCGGTGATCGACCCGTGGTTGAGTGCGGCCAGCCGGGACGGTGTCAGCTCCTTCAGCGCCGGCACCTCCGGAGCGACAGCGGACAGCACCAGCGTCTTAACCAGCCGATCGTCGGCCCAGAAAGGATGCTCACGGGGCAGGCCGGCAAGGTCGGTCGCAGCCAACTTGTGCTCGCGCAGCAGCTCCGGGCGCAGCTTTTCCTGGTACAGAGTACGGGCGTTCTTGAACCGGCCGGCCATCTCCGGGGTCAGCGCCTGATTGCCATCAACCACCAGCTCGAAGACGTCGCCGACCGGCACCACATCATCGATGGTCAGGTAATCCCGCTGGTTCACCAGCAGCTGCTGCATCACCTTCAGCGCGGTGCGGTCACGCTGCATGGCCGAGGCAAGCGTACGCAACGTCGAGACCAGGGCCGGGGAGAACGGATACGTACGCCGGAACGCCAACTGGTCGGAGCCACGATGACTGTCATCCGTGTTAACCCCGTCCAGCAACACATCCCACACCTCGGGCCGCCGGTCGAGCTGCTGGAACGCCTCGTCAAGGGTCGCCCTCGCGGCAGCGTCCTTCGGCTGCAGCAGCCGCTTCTCCGCCACGTACGGCAGGTTGTCGTCACCGAGCACGATGGGCAGGAACCGCCCCTCCTGGTGCCGGAAGGCCTTGTCCAGCGCATCCTGCTCGGCTCCAGCGCCGGCGCCCATGTCGACGAAGTAGCGGCGCAGGTCAAGCTGCCGCGCCACAAAGGACACGATCGGGATGGCCCGCCCGCCCAAGCCCGACTCGACCAGCTTGGTGATCTTCTGGGCTTCCCGGCCGAAGAATTCCCGGTCTCGCACGGCGAACGACAGCCACAGCACCAGCTCGTCGAGAAACATGACGATAGCGTCGTAGCCCAGCCCCTTGGCGTGCCGGGACATCGCCGCCAGGCCCTCGTCCAGCGTGACGAACTCGCCGGTCTGGGTGAACGAGGTGAAGTAGGTGCGGACCAGCGCCGAGACCAGCCTCTGCCGGGCCTCGCTGCCCGAAGCCGCCGCCCGCGCGGCGTCGTAGGAGTCCGCCGTCCACGGCTCGTCCCCCTCGAGCACGCCGGACCACTCGTCGGCCACCGCCATGTGCTCGTTGAGCCCAGCGAGAAACGCATCATCGCCGAGGCGCTTGCGCATCCGCTCACCATCGGCCAGCACCGCATCGCTGCGATGCACCGCCGGCAGGTCGCATCCCGGGTGCAGCGCCAGGATCTGGGCCACGTACCCGCCGAGGATCGTCTCCTCGATGCTGCGCGCCTCTAGAAAGTGAAACGCCAGCCGCAGGATCTTCCTGTTAGCCAGCACCGAATCGTGCCGCGCGACCGCAGGCTGCAGCTCCGGGATCGCCCTGGCGGCCGACTCCCCACCGAGCAACGCGTACAGGACAGCCATGAAGTGGCTCTTGCCGGAACCGAACGAGCCGGAGAGAAACGCCGCCCGGCTCTGGTCGTCCTGGATCGCAGACGCGACCAGCCCGAGTGCGGAGTCGAACGCCTCGGCCAGCGCGTCGGTGACCACGTACTCCTTGACGGTCCGATGCAGCCGGCTCTTGCCAACCCCCTCGGTAAGCCGCAGCACGTAATCGTCGGCACCGGCAATCTCCGGAATGCGGATGATGTCCCGCAGCAGGATGCTCATGCTGTCTTCGCCTTTCGTCCACGACCACGGCGGGAGGGCTCTGGGCACCATGCGGCCAGCTGCTCGCGCGTGCGCTCCACCTGTCGGCCACGCAGGTCGACCTGCTCCCGGAAGAACTCCGCCGCCGACACCCCGCCATAGAACGCGTCCGGCTCGGTGTGCCACTGCTCCACCCACGGCAGCAGCTCCGCGAGGCCGGCCACCAGCGGGATCAGCTTCTCGTCCGGCGCGCCCTCGGTCTCCCGCCACCGCAGCAACTGGTCGAGCGCGAACGCTTGCTGCGAATAATCCCAGCCGGCCCACCCGAGCAACGGGGTGGGATCGTTGTCCCTGCCCGCCTCAGGGTAGAGGATGAAGCGCTCCTTGGGCACGTCCAGCTTGCCGCGATGCGCCCAGTACTCCTTACGAACGAAGTCAGCCGGAGCATACTTCGGCGGGACCGGGATCGGCGGGTTGTCTGGACCAGTGCCGAACTTCTCGCCCTTATCCTCGCGGCGCTGCAACGCCCAGGTGTGCTCCCACGCCTCTCGGCTGCGCAGCCCGCTCTCCGTGTATCGATAGGCGGCCAGGTAGGGCACGGCTTCCTCGGCCAACAGCCGCTGCAGGCTTACCACCACCGACACGTCCGGCCGGCCTTCCCACAAGGCCAACACCGACACCAGCTCGGCGTCCCGCGACACGTCGTCGGCAAGCTGCGCGACGCTCCGCGGGACTGGGGCGCCGGCCCGATCGAACCAGAACCGGCGGTCTTCAAGGCGGTCCAGCAGCCAATCGCGGAGAGCGCGCTCCTCCCTCCTTTCCCACGACTTCTCCCACGGCTCGGAGCCCCAGCGCCGCTTGTGCTCCGGCCGCTCCAACAGCTTCAGGTACGGATGCGACTCGACCAGCTCGATCCGCCGCTGTACGAGGTCACGGTACGCTGCAGGCCAACGCCCTGGGATTTCAGTGGCCGGAGTGGAGCCATGCCGTTCGAACCAGGCCGTCTGCTCCTCACCCTTGTCAACCCGCCGGGCAAGCACCATCTCGAAGGCCCGCTGCCCAAGCTCTAGCCCGGGCAGGTCGTCGCCGGGATAGGTCAGATCCTCGTCGATCAGGCCGTAAAGCCGGTAGACCGTCCAGTCGAGTTCCTCCTGCCGCCCAATCATCTCAGCTCGCACGGCTTCGAATGCATGCCGCGCGTCGTCGAGCGATTCCCGGCTCGGGATACCCGCAGCCACGATCGCCGCTGGCGTTAACTCGGCGAGTCGCTGGGCGAGGTGGTCAAGCCGCCGGGCTCGTTCGAACGGCAATGTGGAGGGCAGTGGGAACTCTTCTACGTTGGATGCATTGAACTGGTATGTCCTTTGCCATGCTTGGTCGGCAGCGCCACCCTTCGGCTTCGTTCTATTACGGAGCCAGAAGCATGCAGTTGAAGAGTTTAGAACCGCTAGAAGACCTAGGTGATCATCCTCGGTAGATCCCTCTGGCAGTTTGATCACGGGTGCAGTTTGCTTGAAGACCTTCCCGCCTCTATCCAGCACAAAGTGATTATGTGTTGCCACTTCTGCGAATGTTATCGAGAGCGGCCGCAGGTAACGGGCAGCTACCCAGCGATACCAACTCCACCACGGCTCTCCAGCCTTGGCCTTGGTTACGCCCCCGAAGCCGGTCACGGCGCCGAGAACAGTCTTATAGGGCCACTGCCGACGGAGCCACGGCTGGCCCGCGATGGGGATGAGTTTGGCCTTTTCGTCATAGGGAGCGAGCGCCCAGCCGCCCTCGGTCACCGACCAATCACGGACAACGTCTCCGGTAATGACGGGTCGGGCTAGCTCATGCGGCACTTGATCGCGGCTCAAGGCGTGCTTTGGCGCGAAGAATGCGTCGTCGGCCCCCGGAAAGCTAGCGAAGCCAATCTGCCCTGCAATCATATCGGCCAATCGACGCGAGCAGCGGCTGTCGATCGCACTTTGAAGCTCAAGGGTACCGCCGCCGGAGAGGGACCAAGGATGGGTCGCGAGCAACCCGCGATCAAGGTCAGAGATGGTTACCCAATCGTTTTCGAATCCCAACTCATCGAGGTGGTTCGCTAGCGATGTCCAATATGGACCCTGCCCCTTATCGCCACTTGAACGAGTTTCCCGAAGCCCGTTGCTCAAAACGGCCCGAACCACTCCCTTGACTGGTCGCCGATTCATGCCGATCAGAATAACCGTCGGAGTCCCGTCAGTATTGTGACCCGGAATCCATGCCCCTTCGGAATCAATGACGAATTGCAGGTCCTTGGTGGGCAGGAACTTCTCGATCAGTGGTACGCCGAACTCGCGCTTCATGAAGGAATTGCTGGTGATCTGACCGACCCAACCAGGCCGCTCTCCCGCCTTTGCCAGGGCAAAGAACCGCTCCATGAAGGGCACCGTCAGTGCGTAGGTGCCCTTGCAGTAGTGGTACCGCTTCCGGTACCCCTGGTTGAGGGCCTTGTCCTTGACAGTGATGTACGGTGGGTTGCCAACCACCACGTCGTATCGGCCGTTTCCCAGGATCTTCTGCAGAGCCGCCAGATTCTCGGTTGGGTAGGCGTAGGTGGCCGCGGTGCGGTCCGCGCTGTACTCCGCCCCGTACTCAATCTCAAGCTGGTCAAGGCCGTGCAGCAGCGAGTCGCCGACGGCTAGGTGGTAGTTGAATGCCGGCGCACTCTCCAGCATCTCGTCGCCCGACGCTTGCATCGCGGCGATGGTTAGCCGGAAGCGGGCGATCGCCACTGCGAACGGGTTCAGGTCCACTCCGTGGATCGCGTCGAGCGCCTTCTGCACGCGGGCACGTCGCTCCATTCCCGGGGCATGCCGCTCCCAGCGCTCCCGCAGGCGTGCGAATGCCCCAAGCAGGAAGTGTCCAGAACCGCAGGTCGGGTCGATCAGTTTGAAACCGTCCAGCGGACGTTCATTCAGCGCTGGGTCCAGGGTACGGTCGAGGATGAACTCCTCCACGAACACGGGTGTTTGCTTCAGGGCGTACTTTTCCTGTGCCGCAAGCGATAGCTCTTGGTAGAGGTCGCCCAGGAAGCGGGTGTCCAGCGACTCGTCGGACAGGTCGCGCAGCAGCTCGCCGTTCTCATCCCGTTCCCGCCAGAAGGCCAGCAGCCGGGCCGCCGCGTCGCCGGATGGGGTGACCAACCACAGGGCCGATGTCTCGTCCACCAGCTCCCGGGTGGCCGGCATCCCCGCGAGGTACGTGATCGCGTGCAGCAGCCACTCTCGGTCGGTGACGTCAGGGTTGGTGCGAGCTTCGGTGCGCAGAAACTCGGCCTGGGCGTTCAGCGCCTCCTGCCGGCGCTCCTTCGGTCCGGAGATCCACACCGGCTTGACGAGCTTGTTGTCCTCGGCAAACCGGATAAACACGGCGGTCAGGATCCAGGCGACGGCCGCCTGGGTGACACGGTCGTCGGACCACTCCTGCCAGGACCCCGCGGTGCGCCCGCACTGCAGGGCCTCCTGGTGCTGGTCGCGCCATGCCCGATCCACCGCCGGCTGGGTTGCGACCCGCCGGCGCAGGTCGTCCTCCAACGCCTTCAACTCGGCGCGCAGCTCGCCGGTCAGGCGCTCCTCAGCCGTCATGCCTTCTCCTTTTCCGCCGTCGATGCCCGCAGCCAATCGTCGTCGAGTCGCAGGAACTGCCCGCCGTGGCCCAGCCGCAGCGGCACGCCATCCAACGCCGCGCCGGCCCCCGGGGTCTCGGGCAGCAGCAGCCACACCGCCTGCCGGCGGCGGGTCGTCGGGTCGGCCAGCCGGGTCAGCACCTCGGCGTGGCCATACCGGACCAGCGGCGCAGCGTCGGTGACCAGTACCGGTCGGGTACCCTCGGCCGCGCCGTCGGCTGCCTCGGTGATCGCGGCCTCGACTGCGGGGACCACGGTACGGACCAGAGCGGCGAGGCCCTGCGCCGGCCGGCTGCCCGCCTCAGCAGCGTCGGCCGCCCGTACCGCATCCCAGGACACGCCGCGGCGGCCGGCCTCGTCGTGCAGGGCTGCGAGCAGGACCGACGTCACGTCGACCACCCGCGCGTGGTGCCGCTCGGCCAGAGTTCGGGTGGCAGCGTCGAGCCGCTGCGGGGCGACGCCGAGGGCCAGGAACGCCCGGCTGCGTACGCTGTCGACGAGCCTAGCGTCCTCCCCGGTGGCGGCGGTTCGGGCGCTGGCGACTTCGATGGCCACCACCGATGCGCGGCTGGCCAGAGTGGTGTCGCTGCGGCGGGATGGCACCGCGTAGTGCTCGCCGTCCCAGCGCAGCGGCAGCCCGGCGTCGCTGACCACCCGGTCCAGCCGCGGCCTCGTAGGCAGCGCCGGTAGGTCGGGGAAGCGGGCACGGACCCGGTCGGACAGGTCCTGCACAGTCAGCTGCTCCGAGGGGGCCAGCCCGCCGAGGGCGATCCGGACGGCGGCGGCCGGTTCGAGGTCGCGGTCATGCAGTTCGCCTCGGCGCGACGCGGCGGCCCGAGCCGACAGTTGCGCGGCCACCCGCACCAGTCGCACATCGTCCGGGGCAGCCGATCCGGCAGGCCACACCGCACGCAGCCGGGTCGCTGCCCGGCCCACCGGCACGATGTCCTCGCCGGAGTCCACAGCCCGAGCGACCAGGTCGTCGGCGTGTCCGCCGAGCGCGTCTGCAATGTCGAGCAGGGCTGGCTCGGTCGCTACAAGATGGCCTCGGCCGCCTCTGCGGCGGCGTCGCACGATCGGCGGCGTGTCGCCGCCGCCCCGCTCCACGATCTCGGCGCGGTCCTGCGCTAGGCGCAGCAGCCCGGCGACGATCCGGACCGACCGCGGGTCCTCTGACGCCGGCGCGAGCGCCGCGGCGACATCCTCGGCAACCGCCAGGCCGCCCAGGCCGGCGAGGGCCTCGTAAGCCCTGCCCAGGATCGCGTCCAGCCGGGTGCGGGCGTCGGCGTCGGCGGCCCAGGTCTCCTGCAGGTCGGCCAGCGCCCGCGACACCTGCGGCTGCCCGCCGAGGCCAAGGACGGGGGCGAGGTCGGTCACTGAGGCGAACGCGTCGGTCGTGGCCCCGCCGTCGTCCAGACCCAGCAGCCGCCCCACATACCGCTGACGGGTCGGGGTGCGGGCCACTCGCAGCAGCAGGTCGGCGGCGCTGGATGGGTCGGCGATCGGGTCAGCGGCGGCCCGGTCTGGCGTCGGCGCAAGGCCGGCCGCAGGGCCAAACCGCTCCCGCCACTGCTTGGCCCGGCTGCGCACCTCCCGCCGCGTGGGATCGGCCACACCGCGCAGACGCGACAGCTGCCCGGGGTCAACGGCGGCGAGGTCGCCGACGGTGTTCAGCCGCAGTGGCTCCAGCGCCGACAGGGCCCGGGCCGACAGGCCGGACGCCGCCAGCGGGGTCGAGGGCCGGGCCGCCGCAGCGACATCGTCGGCGTCCTTCGGAACTGTGGTGGCCGGATGGGTGAAGACGGCACGCCACGCACCCAGCATTTCCGTCGCGGTGTGGAAGCGTTCGCGGGCGTCCCGTCGCAGTGCGCGGCGGAAGAAGTCGACCAGCCCGCTGGCCACGCTCGGGTCGAACAGGCCGGGATCGATCGTGGCCTCGTCGGGGATCACGGCCGGGTTGGAGCGGCCGTCGCCATAGCGGGGTGCTTGGCCGGTGGCCATCTCGAAGAGGGTGACTGCGGCCGCGTACCGTTCGGCGGCTGAGTCCCAGGTGGGCCGGGCTGCAGTGCCGAGGAACGGGTCGAGGTACGGCGGGGTGCCGGCCTCGATTGCCGAGGCGCCGGCCCGCGACAGCGAGAAGTCGAACAGCACAAGATGCTTAGCCCTGTCGCTGCGTTGCTCGCGTACCCCCAGGTTGGCCGGTTTGATGTCGCGGTGGTCGACGCCGGCCTTGTCGAGCGCCACCACCGCTTCCAGCACGTCGGTGCCGTAACGTTCCAGCAGGTCCAGCGACAGTCGAGGCCGCTCCCGCAGGACCCCCGCGAGCGTGGTTTCACCCGCGCTCTCCAGCAACAAGGCGGTGCGGTCGCCCACCCGCAGCGGCTCCGGCTCCACTAGGCGGATCAGCCGCGCATGGTTGACCTTCGCCAGCGCCGTCAGCACCTCGGCCTCGCCACGCAGACGGGCCGCAGCGGTGTCGTCGAGCGCTACCTTGAGCACGCGGCGCTCGCCACCGGCCGCCCGGTCAGCCACCAGCATCCCGACCGCGGTCGAGCCCGAGCCCAGCCGGCCCACCAGCTCGAACCGCTGGCCGAGCAGCATGCCAGGGGCCGCCTCCAGCGGATCTGTCACCACCCCGGTGGCGCTCGCCTGGGTCTCTCGGTCTACCTGATCGAGCTGGGCGAGGAATGCCTGCACATCGCTGAGCCGCTCGCCGACCACCGGCCGGGTTGCATTCAGCACGAGCTGCCGCAGGCTCGCAGGCACTTCGGGCACATCGGCCACCAGGTCCAGACCGCCGTCGCGGGTCAGTCGGTCCCGCAGGTCGAGGGCGCTACCGGCCGGCGGACGCCCGGCCACGATGTGATAAGCCAACGCGCCGAGGGCGAACACATCCAGCCGGACCCGGTCAGCGTCGCGGTTCCAGCGCCCCTCCGGGGCAAGGTAGGCGTGCGCCCGCTGCTGTTCCGGGTCCGCAGCCGCACGCCCCTCGAGTGCCGCGAATAGGCGGGTGGCCACTTCCCCGGAGACGGGGCTGCCGCCCGGGGTGCGGCTGGCCCCGGCTTTGTCGGCCCCGGCGACCTGCCAGTCACCCAGCCGTACCTCAATCTCGTCACCGCTTCGGTGCACCAGAACCGCGGCGGGCGTCAGCCCGCGGTGTACCACGTGGTGGCGGTGGGCGTAGGCCAGCGCCTCTGAGAGCTGTCGGATCATGAGCACCCTGTTGACCAGGGTCAGTGCGTCGCCGTGGTCGTCGAGCCACAGGTCCAGCCGGCGAAACTCGTCGTCACGGGGATAGACCAGCCCCACACCCAGCTCGTCCTCGACCAGGTCACGCGGGCACAGCACCCAGTCGTGGTGCAGCCGGCTGGTCAGCGCGTACTCGCGCTCGGCGAGCTGGTGGATGCCGCGTCGTTCGGCCTCAGAGGCACCCGGCCGGCTGACGAAAAAGCGGATTCGGGCCTGATCGCGGCGGGCCAGCCGGTGCTCCGCCGGCCAGTCCTGCCAGCCGTCCCCCTCGGCCAGAGGCGGGCCGACCAGCCGCCAGGAGCCCACCTCCCGCTCCCGGCGCAGCGCGAAGCCGATCCGCTCGAACAGGGCCACCAGCAAATCGTCCTGGTCGATCAATCCGGCCCGCTCGCCGGGCAGCGGCGGCTCCAGCAGCCGCTGGGCGATGCTGGGCAGGCCGCTGCGCGCCTGCTGGTCATCCCGGCCGAACAGGTCAGTGGCCTCGCTGGGCGGCAGTGCACACCGACCATCAGGCGCGTGTAGAAACACGCTGTGCTGGATGTACGGGATGTGCCGGGAGTCCAAGTTCGGCTGCAGCTGACGCAGCGCGTCGGTGATCACGCCCTTGAGTCGCTGGGCCTTACGCCGCGCCAGCAGCAGCGGCGAATCCTCGCTCCGCCCGCCGCGCTGCCAGCGGTACGCATTGCCGGTGATGGTGCCCTGGTAGTGCTTCAGCTCGACGAGGTGCAGCCGGCGCTCCCCCAGCACCAGAGCGTCGACCTCGTACCACTTGCCGTCTCGATCACGAAACTCGAAATTCGTCCAGGCATGGAAGGGGCTCCGGTCGGGCAGCAGCTCGCGCAGGTGGGTCAGACCTTCCCGCTCGTGCGGGAACTCGGACGGCGTGACCTCGTGCCACCGCCGGCTGTTCTCCCGCACGTCACACCACCCCCGCTTTTTTCTCCGGCTCGCGCTCGTCGCCGACAATCACGCTGGCCCATCCTGCCAAAGGCGGTCCATCCTCCCAAAGACCCGGTCCGAGCCGCGCACCGCCGCCACACCGTGTCCCTCAACCGACCCAAAGCCAGCTGGCGGGCTCTTCTGGCGAATAGTGGCTTTTGTGCGTCTTAGAGAGACGCCTGCCTGAGTGTCGGCGACGCGTTCGTCGAGCATGGGTAGACAAGCCGTACAGCACGTGGTGTCTCGCCCTGGATCGCCTGCCCCGCCGGTTAGGTCAGCCACCACCAGGGCAAGCCGACGAGGTCGGCATCCACGCCGGCATACGGCATGTGGCTCCACACGCATGATGGTCAGGTAGGCAGGAGGCGCGCTGACACCAGGCGGGTGCGGTACGCCGAGGAATGGCTGGCTGGCGGATCTTGAACAGGCTGAGCAGGAGCTGAAAGATCGGTGGCGGAGTCAGTGCCAGCCTCCTGCCGAGCGGACGGCTCCTCATCCGCCCGACCTGCGGCTGGGGACAGCTCGGCTTTTAAGCCGTCCGGCTCCTAACTCAGCTACGGCGCCATGATCTCATCCTCGCCCTCGGGCACGGCTAGCATGCGCTCCGGCCAAGGTATCGCTTGTTCCTCAGCAATAAGCGGATGTGGCTCGCCCGAGAGTGAAGACAGCGCCCGTGCCACATCATAAATGTCTGCCTTGACGTAGGTGCTTGTCACGCCGGCGTCCGATCTGCCGCTATGCCCAGCATATGCTCTGGCGATGGCGTATCCAAAATTCCGTTCAACCCAGGTCAACGTGGTATGCCTTAGCCAATGTGTCGATACCTGCTGGGCTTGGACCCAAGGCAGGCGACGCCCCAGTCGCTGCCAGAGATGATCGTACCGACGGCTCGTCAATGGAGCGCCCGACCGGTATCTGAGCAGTTGCGTACCGCCACCGATCTTCCCACGCTCTTCGTAGTGCCGGACAAGCATACGCAGCATAGAAGGGGAGACGGGCTGCCAGCGAACTGTCCCGCCCTTCTCGCTGAGCCGAATGCAGCAATTATCGAGGTCCAAGTCCGCTCGGTCCAGGCCCAGTGCTCCACCCCGCCGGCAGGCTGTTTCGATGTGAAGTCGCAGGATGAGGGAGTCTAGGTGCGGATCATTTCCCGTACGCCCTGCGAGTTCCACTATCCGCGCAAGCTGACGCTCCGGTAGAGCGTGCCGATTGCTCGGCAGCCTTCGGGGCTTTGCCACTCGTCGAGCTGGATCTTCCGCCTCGGCAATCAAGCCGTCGGCAACCGCGAATGCATAGAGGCAGCGAAGGGCAGAGACCGTGTGCTCAGCCGCTGAGCGACCGCCGCGTGAGTTGCTACGGACGAGTGCACTCGCGCGGACCTGCTCTACAAGCGCCGAGATTTCGGATGGTGTTGGGTCGTTCAGTTTGCGCTCGCCCCAGCACTGCTCGATTCGCTTCCAGTAGCTTTCGTAAAGTCGGCGGGAGCCTGGAGAAACGGCCACCAATACGCGCTGGATGTAGTCACGAAAGGTAGGGATTCCCGGCGGTTCGCCGATTGCCGACGGTCCACGCAACCCTTCATCGGGAATCCGCGCAAGAATCGACCGCAGGGCGGCTACCTCTTGGTTGGTTAATCCATTCGGCAACGGCCCGGTCATGTAACACCACCTGAGCCAATGTCAATGAAAGCCGCGAGCGCAGATTCCACAAGATCCATGGTGCAAAGGATGACCATTCCTTCTTCCCTCCGCGCCACCGCTAACAGTCGTACTCCTGTGGACAGTTCGGCCGAAAGCCTGATAGGAGAGAGTACGCGGAGGTGGCCCTGTGCTGTAACCAGACACGTCCCGCCCTCGCCGCGCTGGATTATGAGGAAGCCCTCCCCCACTTTGCCGTTCAGCGAATGGTCCGGGCTCCAGCCCATTGCGCGAACCGGGGTTCGATCCGCAAGCCGCCCTCGCGCGTCCATGACGGTGAGGCAGTATTGCCAATGACAACCTTTCGCGGGCCTACGTCTTTGAGGAGCATGGAGACCGATAGCTGCCAGCAAAGATGGTGGCGGGGCCGGCCGGCTCGCGTCCTCGCCACCCCCGGATGCCGTATTCGCAAGCATCATCGCCATGACTCTCCGCACATCTAGTTCACTGAATCTGGTTCTCGGCGACCTCAGCCGCCAAATTGCTGATTCGAGGAGGTCACATCCCCTAGGCATCCTAGGATGCGGGGTGACCTGCTCGGGAATCAAGCTCTCAGGTCTCATCGCATCGACGCAGCACGCTTCCTTTGAGCGACTACTGACGGTACGGGAGCTTGGGGCCCGCGCAAGCGCGGGCCCCAAGCTTGGCTCACCAGTCGCCGACGGCAGTGAATCCGTAGTACTTGCCCAGGTCGATGCGGACCCAGACGTAGAACTTGGTGCCGTCCTTGACGTTGGTGGCGAGGTTGCGCCACTGGCCGACGGGCACGTGCGTCCAGTAGTTGCAGGTGGCGCGTCCGTAGAAGTTGATGCAGGCGTCGAACGGGCCGTAGTCCTTGCCGTTGCCGGTGTTGCGAACTTGGATGTCCTTGCATTGGCTGGTGGCGCGGTAGTAGCTGGGGTACTTGGGGTAGCTGATGATCTCCACGCCGTTGTACTGCATGAAGGCGTCGGCGGCGCCGAACTTGGCGCTGTAGGGCGCGGCGCGGCAGCCTGCGGCCTGGGCGGGCCCGCCGGAGACGCCGACGAGACCGGCGGTGACGGCTGCCAGAGTGACAGCTGCCGCGGCCAGGCGGGTCAGTCGCCGGTGTGCCTTGGCGGGTGTGCGTGTGGACACGTGTCCTCCCTTGCGTGGTTGGGTGGGGCGACAGCGGCCGGGGGGACGTCGGCGCGCTGGCGCGGTGAGGGTTCATGGCCGGGCCTGCGGTGGCCGGCGGTGAGGGCGAGGCAGTACGGGTCCGGAAGAAGAGCCGGAGTGGGTTGGCCGGTGTTGTAGTAGCGGCTCCAGGAGGGGTCCTGGGGCGTCATCGGGTAGGAGTTGAGCCAGCTCCAGTCACCGACCACGACGCGGCCGGCTGCTTCCTCGTGCTGCACGAAGCGGGCGAAGGCCCGGCTTTCGCGGTGGTGGTCGGTGATGGACACGCCGGCGGATTCGAAGCTGTGCAGCACGGCTTCGTGCAGGGTGAGCAGGGCTTTGTCGGTGCGCAGCCGGTCGCGGTCGTCGAGGCCCAGGCCGGCGATGATGGCGGGCAGCTGGTTGTAGCGGTGTTCGTCGGCGAGGTTGCGGGTGGCGATCTCGGATGCCATGAAGGTGCCGCTGAACGGGGCGGGAAACTGCAGGCCACCGAAGTGGAGCGCCATGTTGCTGATGACGGGTACGGCGGGCCAGCGCAGTTCGAGATCAGCGATCCACGGGTAGTCGGGGTGGTGGATCGGCACCTCGAGGATGTGCGCTGGGTCTGTAGGCAGCAAGTGCAGTCCCCCGTCGGCGGTGGCGGTGATCCAGGGCAGGAGGTCGAACGGGCCTCGCCGAGTGGGTCCTGGCCAGCCGAGGTCGGTGGCCAGGCTGGTCAAGGCCAGGTTGGCGGGGTCACCGAGGACGCCGTCTCTGCTGGGCCAGGCCGCGTAGCGGGCCAACTGCGGGCTGATGATGCGCGCCGGTGGCGGGCCGGTGTGTGTGGCGGGTGCGAGGACGGTGATGACGGAGCGGATCCGTCCGCCGTTGGTGGCCTCGTCGAGGTGAGCGGCCAGTTCTCGGCCCACATCCTGCAGGGTGGTGATGTGGCGGCGGTCGCGAACGATGAGGCTGGGCCAGCGCAGCCGGCCGATGCAGCGGCCGGAGTTGCGCCAGGCCGCCCGCGCCGCGTAGGCCAGCTCGTCGTAGGTCGGCCGCCACGTCCCGTTCGCACGGATTTCGGCACGCACTTCTCGCCAGCGGCGCGCGAGGCCGGGCATCCCTAACTCGTTGTGCCGTTGGCGGAGGAAGGCGTGGGCTTGGGTTGGCAGCTGATCGTGGGGCATGTCCGCCCGTCGGCGCACGGTCGATGGCGCAGTCATCGGTCACCGCTCCTCAGGGTCGTGGGCGTCGCGGTTGCGGAAGACGTGCTTGTCGCGGCCGTGGAGGAGGTAGGGGGTTCCGGGCGTGGCGCCGGTGCCTGGTCGTTCGGTGCCGAGCATTCGCACGGCGAGGCGGTAGTGGGTGCGCCGCCATTGGTGCACGGCGGCGGCGAGCTGCCGCATCCCGTCGGCCAGAATGGGCGTTTGCGCGAGAGCTCGATGGTCGGCGCGGATGGCGTCCAGGGCGTCGTCGAGACTGCGCTGTCCGTTGCTGACGCGGGCGTACACGTTGGGCACGGACAGGTACGCCACCGAATGCAGACGCTGCGGGTCGGGTGTGCGGCACAGCGATTCGACCAGCTTGTAGGCGCGGGACTGGATGGCGCTTGCCCCGTCGGTGTAGACGCGGAAGGCGTGGAACGCCTCCGGTTGCATGGTGGCCAGCAGCGACCACAACGGTGCGGTCTCGCGCAGGAGCGACGCCGCGAAGGACAGGCGCGTGCCGGCCGCAGGCAGACGTTCTTCGTCCACGGCGGTGATGGCCGCGGTGAGGTCCACGGCGAGCAGTGCGAGGGTGGACTCAAAGGCTTGCAGGACCCGAATAAACAGGTACTCGTCGTGGACGCGCTCGACCGGCAGCATCGTGGTCCGCAGCACCAGCCGGTCAGCTGCGGTTCGATCGATTGCGGCCAGCGCGGTCAAACGGCGGGCCAGCGCCATCGGATCATCGGCGGCAGGGAGTGCGAAGCTGAGCCGGCGCAGCGCGGGAGCAGCGGCGCGCACCGCGTGTCGCACCCGCTTCCTCACCACCTCCGCGTTGGGACGCATCTGGGGCAGCGGCGCCCCGGTGCTGTCGAGGGCGCGCAGCTCGAAGGAGATGAGGTCGGTCAGGAGCAAGGTGTGCAGGTGGTCGCGCCGGGCCAGCAGCTGGTCTGCCGGTTCGGCGTTGCTGGCAGGGTCGGATATGGGTAGGAGGGGCAGTGCGAGGTAGCTGCGGTAGTCGTACCTGCCGTCGATCTTGTCGAGGGCGACGGCCAGGAAGTCGGCCAGGTATGCGCGCGGCCCGGACACTTCGGGCAGGCGCTCACGGGCCGAGCGCAGTGGCGTGGTCCACGCCTCGGGGATGAAGTGCTTGCCGTAGTAGAGGTAGGCGTCGACGACAGTGTCGTAGGGGAAGCGGTGTGTGGTGGGCCGTCGGTGGGCCAGCCAGCGGTGCAGCGGCTCGGGATTCATCGGGCCGCTCCAGGGCGGGTGCGGCTGCGGCACCGGTACGCGGCGATCGTCTCGCATACGGCGTCGATGTCCTCGTTCGTGGTGTAGGCGTGCATGGCCAGGCGCAGGACACCGCTGCGGGGCGCGGCGATGACGCCGCGGTGCCCGAGCCAGGCGGCCATCGCCTCCGCGTGTGGCTCGACGAGCGCCAGGTGGGCGCCTTGCGCGTCGGCGTCGGTGGCCAGGCGCACGATCTCGCCCTGGGCTGCCAGCCGCTGCGCGGTCATGGCGATCAGCCGCTGGGTGTGGTGGCGTACCTGCCGCAGGTCGAGGTCACCGATCAGGGACAGGCCAGCGACGGCAGCGTAGACGGCCGCTGCGGCGGGGGTTCCGGTCTCGTAGCGCCGGGCGTGCGGGGGCGAGTCCAGGACGGTGGCGCGGAAAGCGTGGGGGTCGGTGCGGCCGAGCCAGCCGGTGAGCGCCGGCGGCGGACCGCCCGGATGCCGGACGTAGAGGAACGCCAGGCCGGGCAGCCCGAGCAGATATTTGCCGGTGCCGGTGACGAGGTAGTCGCAGCGCAGGGCGTCGACGTCGAGGGGAATGACGCCGGCGGCCTGGTAGGCGTCGACGAACACGGCCGCGCCGGCGTCGTGCGCGGCATCGGCGATGCGGGCCACGTCGAGGCGGATGGCGTCGCGGTAGGTGACGGCGGGCACCGACACCAGTGCGGTACGGGGTGTGATCGCCGACAGGTAGTCGCCGGGGTGCACCGCCCCGTCGGGCGTGCCACACCAGCGCACCCGCGCTCCGGGTTGGGCCATCCAGGTGTGTGCGATCCCCGGGAACTCGGCGGGGGTGGTGAGGATTTCCCGGCGTCGTCGCCACCGGCGGCCGGTTGCCGCCTGGTGCGTGGCGATGCTGGCGTTGGGCAGGATCGCGACCTGGTCGGCGTCGGCGCCGATGAGTCGTGCGAACAGCTGGCGGGCGTGGGCGACCTGCTCTTCGCATGCTTGCCAGAAGCCGGGCCGAGAGAGGTCGTTGAGCATCCGGGCGACGGCCTGTTCCAGGTCGAGGGTGCGGGGGGCGATGCTGCACGCGGCCAGGTGGGCGCTGCCGGATGGCGTGGCCAACCGCTGCCGCAGCAGCGCGGGTCGGGCCAGTGCCGCGGCGGTCACGGCTGTACCTGCCGTGGACAGGCCGCGCGCGAGAACCCTTCGGTGAGTTCGCTGCGGGCTTCCCACAGCGTCGGGAACCGGCGGTGGGCAATGAGCTTGGGGAGGCTGTCAACCGGGGTGCGGCGCGTGCCGAGCACGCCCTGACCGATGACGCGGGTGGCGACGCTGTAGTGCTCGGTGCGCCATAGCGCGATCCGCTCGTCCAGCTCCACCAGCGCCTCGGCGAGCCGGTACAGCGGGTCCGACGGCTGTCCCCGATACAGGTCGACGGGGGTGAGGTGCAGCGAGGACAGCAGCCGGGCGAACGCGATGTCCAGCTCCGTGGTCGCTTCGCGGAGAAGCCGCCACCCGGGGCTCTCGAACCCTGACCCGTTGCCGAGCGCGGTCCGGATGATGGCGAACTGCGCCGGTGGCAGTGACCGCAGGATGCGCAGGTGCTCGGTGATCAGCCGCAGCGCTTCCGCGGCCCGACGGAGGAGGAGTTCCGCCGCGGACGGTTGGTCTGCGGTCAGGTGCGCGAGGGCCCTGGCGAGATGTGAGCGGGTGAGCTTGAGCCACAGTTCGCTGCTCTGGTGCACGACTTGGAACAACAGTTCGTCAGGGTGCACCCACTCCCCCGGTCCCTTCTGCAAGGACAGCAGGTCGTCGATGCGCATGTAGCGGGCGTAGTCGGTGTCGCCCGCTCCCGGTAAAACAGCGGGTAGAGGTGTCGTTAGCACAGGATGTCTCCAAGGACGGTCGGACCGATGCGCAGGCGAGGCGTTGTCGGGATCGGCGTTCCGGTGGATCGCGTCGCGGCAGCCTGGTCAGGTGCGCAGGGCGGCCAGGGTTGAGGTCGCTACGGCCGTCAGCCGGGCGGGCAGGTCGCCGGGCAGCGCAGCCCCGAGGCGCAGCGGTGCGGCCGCGATCGTCAGGTACAGGTTCGCGTCGTAGGTGACCAGGTTGAAGCCGGTCGACTCGTCTGTGTATGTGTAGGCGGCGGCGCCGACGCCGGTCAGTTCGGTGACCGGTCCGGCGTCCTGCTGCGCCTGCCGCATGCCCTCATACATCAGGCGGGCCGAGTCGGGTTCCACGATGTCGACGTGCACCGTCATCACGACACCGTTGGGTAGGCGCCCCACGGTGGCGGTGCACGCGAGGTTGGCGGTGCTGCCGCTCGTTCGGGAGGTGTCCTGGCGGCTCGCTACCGGCCCGATGATGTCGGCGACGGCGCGAAGGTCCAGCTTGGGGCATAGCGCGTCAATCGGGCGGTAGAGGGTCGCGGTCGAGGGTGGCACGGCTGACGTCGCCGAGGTGCTCACTATGGCGGTGGAGGTAGCGCCGGAAGCAGGCGAAGACTCAGCGGCGCCGGTGCAGCCGGACAGTGCCAGCGCCACTGCGGCGAGGCCCCACGTTGCGGCCGCAGCGCGAAGTGTCAAGCCATAGGGAATCGCCCGCCGGCGACGACGCGACTGACGGCCGAAGGGAAATGACGACGATGTCATTTGGCGCACCTATCCGGGGGTGCGAGCTAGCAGCCCGCGCGGATGATGTCGTGGGCTCCGGGCGTAGACCTGCTCCCCCGTTGTGAGGTCTGCGCCAACAACGCGATCAATTCAACACACGCCCAACCGGAGTGTCTACGTTTCCGGCCACCACTAGTCGCTTCCACCAGTCCACTCACTGCGCCATCTAGGCACGGCTGAACTGGGAGTATGTGCACCGGAATGCAATCCTCCAGCGCGCATCACGCTGGTAGCGGACACAGCAAGAAGCTACGGTTCCTCCCGCACGGCACGGCGGAGCGTCGCGCCTTCCGTCAAGGCCGAGTTCAACAACTCGAACGGGGAGGAATCACTCGTGCATTTTGCATCGATTAGAACGTGGAACGCGCTGGCAATATCGGCGGCCAGCGCAGCTGTCGGCCTGATGGTCGCAGCCTCACCCGCACTCGCCGATGCCACTCCCACTCCGGACGCGGCTGCGACGAAGGCCGCGACCGCGGAAGCGACCAGCGCCGGCGCGAACCCGCCCGTGCCGGATCCCACCGCGACGCCGGAGCCCGATCCCACCGGCCCGGGGCCGGATCCAGAACCCACCACACCTCCCAGCCCTGAGCCCCCCACGCCACCGCTCCCTGAACCGAGCAAATCGCCGACGGCCCCGCCCCCGCTCAAGCCCTCGCGGCCGTCCAGCAGCGTCTCGAACACGTCCACCCCGACGTCCGACGCCGCGGTTGTCGCTGACGGTGCCGATCAAGGACCAGGGCTGCCCGTGACCGGGGCGCGCGTCGTATCGATCACGGCGGTCGGATCCGGGGCAGTCCTCATCGGCGTCGGTCTGGTCGTTGCTGGCCGTCGACGCAAGATCAGCTAACGCGTACGACACAGGCAGGGAGGGCAACTGCGACGAGGCAGCGCCCCGACCAGGCGATCTGGCCCATCGGCCACGGCGACGTGCCGGCAAGGGCGCCTGGCCGGGCACCTGCCGTCACTCCCGTACATCCTGCAGGCGGCGTCTCCACTCCAGCCCACGCCGCCATCCCGCACAGTGATCGACCAAGGACCAGCCGCGCCCGGCGTGTGGCCATGATCCTCGCGGTGCTCCTTGCCGGTGCCGGGCTCGGCACCGGTTTCGCGAGCTGGTTTGCACCCACATCCTCGGAGAGCCCAAGGGATCGCTCCACAGAGGATGCCGAAGGTCCGTTCGCCGAGCGTCAGGCCAGCGTCAATCGCAGCCACATCCCGACGAAGCAGCTGGCCGAGTTCGCCGCGCCCTGGCTCGCCCGCATGGGCGACTGCACCGGCGACACCCAAAGCGGAGGACCCGAGCGCGGCGACGGCGAGCAGACGCGTACCCGGTGCACCGCCGGGATCGTCACCGTGTACTGGATCTCATATCGCAGCATCGCCGATCGGGATGCCCCCCAGGCTCGATACGCTGTCCAGGCGGCGCACTCACAACATCTGGCTCCCGGCATGCTGCAACCCAGCCCGGCGCCCGCCGAACACCCTCCGCAGCTTCACGTCGAGTACGCCTACCAAGTGCCCGCCGGAGAGCACGCTGGACAAACGGTGGCCGCGCTGTGGTGGAGCGATCCCGCGCAGCCTGTCGCCGGCGTCCTGACGGCGTACTGGGAAGAGGGTCTCGGCTCCTCCTGGGCGCCCCTGCGCGACCTGTGGCGTCACACTTCCTGAACCTCTCGATGACCGCGAGGTCCCTCGGGTGGCTATGACGGACGAGATGGGCTCCACCGAACGGCCATAACAGGCCCCGGCACGGGCCGGCCTCGCCGAGAGTCAAGTAACGGTGCGTGAGAGCCAAGGCTGCTGGTGCTGCTCGTGGCAGTGCGCGGAGTAGTCGATGAGCGTGCGCAGCACGTATAGCCATCTGTGAGAACAGCCGGGGGGTCCCGAAGTGGCAGAGGCGCCAGCCTATTCGTTTGCGGTGCCTTCGCGGGCTTCCTGCTTGTCGTCGACGCTTTTCTTGGCGACCGGCTTCGAGTCCATGGCGGCAGGGTCGTGCTCACGGCCCAAGAGGTTCTTCGAAACAAGCCTCCATGGGTCGACCTTCCAGAGCCCGACGCCAGCTGCCGCGACGACGGCGCTCGCAGCGATGCCGATCGCCACGCCCTTCTTTACGCCGACAGCTTCGCCGATCGCTCGGCCGATCTCTTCGCCGATGGCGAGCCCCTCTCCCACGCCGGTATGGTGGCCGGCGTCCCACGCCGCGTTGCCCATGCCAGTCCCCTCCCGCCCTAATCGCAGGGAAGCCTAGCCACGGGCTGCCACCTGTTCATCAGTTCTCGACGGGGTCAGCTCGTCGGGGTGCTCCGCGTCGGCTAGGTCGTCGAGCACGGTCGGCTCGGCCCCCCGATCCTCAGCGGACAACCACGGCAGCAGGAGACCTGTTCGGGGCTGGTTGGCCAGCCCGACACTCGGTCGCAACGAGGTACTCCACGAATCCATGATCGAATCGACCCATACCGCTTTTCGCACCTACTCATTGGCCGCGAGGCGTGTGCGGCGCTCTTGGTCGCCGATCGCGGTCCGTTAGTACGCCAAGCTCTTACGAGCGTGGCGATAGCCTTCGTTACCGTGACCGGGCCGCACGAGGCGGCCGGGCTAGCCGTCCTGTGGTTCCACGTCCGGCTTGACACCGCCGACACGGAGCTGCCCCAGACATTCCCGCTGTCGGCGCTGATTTGGGGCCTTGTCCTTACCTTGCCCCGGCGCTGCTACCAGGGCAGGGCCTGTTGCTGGACGAAGCGGCTGGTGATCTCCGTCAGCCGCGCCGGGACGGTGTTGGCGCCCCGGCGCAGATAGAACTCGGGCTTCTCCCGGTTGTATGCATGCCAGCCGGTGCCAGCGGGGACCTCGACCAGCAGCACCGTTTTGCCGTCCACCGACACCGGGCGCACCGTCGCCTCCGGGTCTGGATCGATGTTGCTGCGGATCATGTTGTGCAGCGCGAGCATGAGCTCGTCCAGCTTCGTCGCGTCAACGCCGATGATCTGGCTGTCGTCGGTCACCCCGATCAGCACGGTTCCGCCCTCTCCGGAGGCGAACGCGGCCACCGTCTTGAGCATCTTTCTCCTGTGCTCGCTGATGGGCAGCTGCTCCTTGAACTCGACGTACTGCGATTCGCCGCCGGCGATCAGCACGCTCGCGTCAGCGCCGGGCAGGTCCCAGATGATCGAACTGTCGTTATCGCCGCCCGGCTGGGGCGCGGGGAAGTAGCGGAAGTCCAACCAGTCGTCGCCGGAGCGCAGCATCACTATGGTGGCAGGCGCGAGGCCTCGCGGCAGCCGGAACCGGAGGCGCCCGGTCGTGCCGACCGGGCGGATCTGCCGGTTCTGCGGGGTGGCCAGCTCCACTTGCGCTCCGGCGAGCTCGGTCCCCTTCACATGCACGGTTAGCGCGTCAGAGGCGATGGTGAGACGGTCGAGCCAGCCGCGGCGGTCAGCTCGGACGATGCGCCACAGCATGTGCGTGGGGCGGGGACCGTTCTCGACGGTGGCCTTGTAGAAGAAGGCGTTGAACGCCGCTTCGGTGTTGAGGAAGCTTGGCCCGTCGCCGACAAGCACCTTCCGCGGCCGGGTCGGGGCCTGCGCCATCGGGCTGAGCTGCCATTCGGTGCGTGGCCACGGCAACACCGCGTTGTTGTAGCGCACCTGACCGGCGATCCGCTGGAAGCTGCCGCTGTCTTGTACGGCCGGGGCAGACACCGTTAGCTCGGCGACCTGCTGCGACATGCCCCGCACCAGGTCGGCGGCCAGGGGCCCGGGCAGGCGGCGCTCGATGAAGGCGTCCTCGCCGTATGTCCAGGTACGCTCGCGGGGAGGGCTGTCGGCGCCGATGAGTACCTCGCCGTAGCCGATCCTCCAGGCATCCTTCTCGCGGTACAGGGCCAGTCGGACGTCAACGGCGTCGCTTTGCTCGATCATGCTGGTTAGCTCGTCGACCGGCGTCATGCCGTTCTCCATGCCCCGCACCATCCTCTCCGCGTCGCCGTCCTCCAAACGCAGGCGCCGTCCGCCACGCTGTTACACCTGCTCGGCAACCGGCCACGAGCGTACGCCGGGACCCGCCTGCCCCACCGCTCAGTTATCCACCCAGGCTGCCATCCTGCCGGCGTCCCTCAGAGCGCACATCACCCGGCCGTACCTACCGTCGGGTCCCTCGCTGAGTAGCAGCATTACCTCGCGCGCCTATCCCTTGCCGCGTTTGCCGCGTCCAGTGTGTGCCGACCCATCTGGTTCGTCACTAAGGGGGTGTCTCAGATGGACGATGCGGTAGCTGCGGCATGATCTTCGTTTCGTGACAGCGATGCTCGATGACATGGTGCGCACGTGGGCGCCGGA
>NZ_JBICUB010000022.1:0-98855 GCF_043197935.1 Micromonospora sp. NPDC048930 | reverse complement strand
GCAGGACCCGCCGCTCCCGGTACCACCAGTGGGTGTCCTCGAGCGCGGCGAGCTTGCGGATCTCGGTCGCTTCCACGGGTGCTCCTCGACGGTCTCGGCGGCCTCACCCTAGCCGCCGCAGCGGCCACCGGCCGGGAAACCGGGGCCGAGGCGGGCGCATCCCGCAACCCGGGCTGAGACGCCGTCGGGGTCCGCGCCCGGTGGGCGCGCACCCCGATGGTACGACCGTTGGCTACCCCCGGGAGGTGTCGTGCGCCTCCCCGGGGTGCCGGTCTCAGGCCCGGGTGAAGACCAGAGCCACGTTGTGACCGCCGAAGCCGAACGCGTTGTTCAGCGCGGCGGGGACCTCCATGTGGCGCGCCTTGTGGGTGGCCACCTCCAGGGTGAGGCCCTCGTCCGGGTCGTCCAGGTTGATCGTCGGCGGTACGACACCGTCGCGGATGGCCAGGATGGTGGCGATCGACTCCAGCGCGCCGGCCGCGCCGAGCAGGTGCCCGGTCATCGACTTGGTGGCCGACAGCACCGGGTGGTCGCCGACCGCCTTGCGCAGCGCGCCGATCTCCAGCATGTCGCCCACCGGCGTGGAGGTGGCGTGCGCGTTGACGTGCACGATGTCCGTCTTCGCGACGTCCGCGTCCGCGACCGCCCGGGCGATGGCCCGGATCGCGCCCTCGCCCTCGGCGTGCGGCTGCACGATGTCGAACGCGTCCGAGGTGATCCCGGCGCCGGCGAGGCGCGCGTACACCCGGGCGCCGCGGGCGGCGGCGTGGTCGGCGCGCTCCAGTACGACGATGCCCGCGCCCTCACCGAGCACGAAGCCGTCGCGGCCCTTGTCCCACGGCCGGGAGGCCTTCTCCGGCTCGTCGTTGCGGGTCGACATGGCCCGCATCGAGGCGAAGCCGGCGATCGGCAGCGGGTGGATCACCGCCTCGGTGCCACCGGCCACCACCACGTCGGCCCGGCCGGCGCGGATGATGTCCAGGCCGAGCGCGATCGCCTCCGCGCCGGTCGCGCACGCGCTGGCCACCGAGTGCACCCCGGCCTTCGCGCCCAGTTCCAGCCCGACCCAGGCGGCCGGACCGTTCGGCATGAGCATCGGCACGGTGTGCGGGGAGACCCGCCGCGGGCCGGACGCCTCCAGGATGTCGTCCTGGGCGAGCAGGGTGGTGGCGCCGCCGATGCCGGAGCCGACGCTGACCGCCAGCCGCTCCGGGTCCAGCCCGGAGTCGGCCAGCCCGGCGTCCGCCCACGCCTGCTGGGCCGCGATGAGCGCGATCGCCTCGGACCGGTCCAGCCGGCGCAGCTTGACCCGGTCCAGCACCTCGGACGGGTCGACCGCGAGCTGGGCGGCGATCCGGACGGACAGTTGCGCGGCCCACTCCTGGGTGAGCGCACTCACCCCGGAGCGGCCGGCGAGCATGGCGTCCCAGGTCGACGCGACGTCCCCGCCGAGCGGGGTCGTCGCGCCGAGCCCGGTGACGACGACGTCGGGGCGACTCATGATCAGGACTGCGCCTCGATGTAGCTGACGGCGTCCCCGACGGTCTTCAGGTTCTGCACCTCGTTGTCCGGGATCTTGACGCCGAACTTCTCCTCGGCCGCCACCACGACCTCCACCATGGAGAGCGAGTCGACGTCGAGGTCGTCGGTGAAGGACTTCCCCTCGGCCACGTCGTCCGGGTTCACCCCGGCAACCTCTTCGAGGATCTCGGCGAGGCCGGCGGTGATCTCGTCACGGGTCATTGTGCTTGCTTCCTCTCATCGGGGATTGCACGACGGTCGGCGACGCCGGCCGTCGCTCCTCGGCGCACTCGCGCCCGAGGGGGTCTCAGGGGCAGCGGACGACCTGGCCGGCGTAGGTCAGGCCGCCGCCGAAGCCGAACAGCAGCACCGGGGCGCCCGAAGGCACCTCGCGCCGCTCGACCAGCTTGGACAGGGCCAGCGGGACGCTCGCCGCCGACGTGTTGCCGGACTCGACGATGTCCTTCGCGATGATCGCGTCGGGGATGTTCAGCCGCTTGGCGATCCCGTCGATGATCCGGGCGTTGGCCTGGTGCGGCACGAACGCGGCCAGCTCCGACGGGTCCACCCCGGCCTTCTCGCAGGCCTGCAGCGCCAGCGGCGCCAGCGCGGTGGTGGCCCAGCGGAAGACCACCTGCCCCTCCTGCGCGATGTACGGCCGCCAGCCCTCGATCCGGACCGCGTCGCTCTTCTCCGGCACCGAGCCCCAGACCACCGGCCCGACCCCGGTCGGCTCGCCCTCGGCGGTCGCGGTGACCACCGCGGCCCCGGCGCCGTCACCGAAGATGATGCAGGTCGAGCGGTCGGTCCAGTCGGTGAAGTCGGAGAGCTTCTCGGCGCCGATGACGATCGCGTTGCGGGCCGCCCCGGCCCGGATCGCGTGGTCGACGGTGCCCAGCGCGTACGCGAAGCCGGAGCAGGCGGTGTTGATGTCGTACGCGGCCGGGGCGGTGATGCCCAGCTTGGCGGCGACCCGGCAGGCCACGTTCGGGCTGCGGTCGACCGACGTGCAGGTGGCCACGACGACGAGGTCGATGTCGGCGGCGGTGAGGCCGGAGTTGGCCAGCGCCTTGCCGGCGGCGGCCGTGGCCATGTCGGCCACCGTCTCGTCGCCGGCGATCCGCCGGGTGACGATGCCGACCCGGTCCCGGATCCACTCGTCGTTGGTGTCGACCATCTGGGCGAGCTCGTCGTTGGTCACCACCCGCGAGGGCTGGTAGTGCCCCATCGCGACGATCCTGCTGCCGCTCATCAGTGCTTACCTTCCGTTCGCGCCTGCCGGGAGATCAGGTCCCGCGCGGCGGGCAGGTCGTCGGGGGTGTTCAGGGTGACGATCTCCGGCGCGCCCTCGCCCTTGAGTTCGCGCTTGACCAGGCCGGCCAGGGTGCCGGCCGGGGGCAGTTCGATGACGCCGGTGACGCCCAGGTCGGCCAGGGTGCGCATGCACAGGTCCCAGCGGACGGGGGCGGTGACCTGGCGGACCAGCCGCTGGACCAGCTCCGGCCCGTGGCTGACCGCGGTGCCGTCCAGGTTGGAGAGCAGGGTCCGGGCCGGGTCGGCCGGGGTGATCCCGGCGGCCGCGGCGGCCAGCGCGGCCTCGGCCGGGGCCATGTACGGGGTGTGGAACGCGCCGGCCACCTTCAGCCGGGTGATCCGGGCCCGGGTCGGCGGTTCGGCGGCGAGCTTGTCGAGCCCGTCGAGGCTGCCGGCGGCGACGATCTGGCCGGCGCCGTTGCGGTTGGCCGCGTGCAGCCCGTGCGCCTCGATCGCGGCGACCACCTCGTCCGGGTCGCCGCCGAGCACGGCGGCCATCCCGGTGGGTTCCAGCGCGCAGGCGGCGGCCATCTCCCGGCCGCGTACGCCGGCGAGGGTCACGGCCGTCTCGGCGGGGAGCACCCCGGCCAGGGCGGCGGCGCCCAGCTCACCGACGCTGTGCCCGGCGACCACCGCGACGTCCTCCATCGGCAGGTGCTCGGCCGCGAGCAGGGCGGCCGCGACGAGCAGCGGCTGGGTGCGGGCGGTGTCCTTGATCTCGTCCGCGTCCGCCTCGGTGCCGAGGTGGACCAGGTCGACCCCGGCCAGCGCGGACCACGAGCGCAGGCGCGCCTCGGCCCCGGGCAGGTCGAGCCACGGGGTCAGGAAACCGGGTTTCTGGGAACCCTGTCCGGGTGAGAGTACGGCGAGCACGTCTACGACTCTGACGGATACTCGCGGGTCGCGCTGTAACGCACGGCACCAAACCGCACTAGAAGCTTTGGAGGATCCCTACAAAGATCGGCGGCGATCATCACCGGTCTGTGACGTTTTTCTCACGGCTGGGCTCAATGTCTGGCTCGGGACGGGTGCGACCGCCGGGACCACCGGCACCACCGGGTCGAGCCTACCCACGGTCAGCGCCACCTGCAGGGCGAAGGCGTCCCGGGGGGACAGCGGGGAGAAGCCGGTCACCTCGGCGACCCGCTTGAGCCGGTAGCGGACCGTGTTCGGGTGCACGAAGAGCGCCCGGGCGGCACTCTCCAGCGTGCCCCCCGCGGCGAAGAAGGCGTCCAGGGTCTCCAGCAGTTCGCCCCCGGCGCGGACCAGCGCCGCGTACACGTCGTGGCGCAGCCGGCGCCGGGCCTCCGCGTCACCGGCCAGGGCCCGCTCCGGCAGCAGGTCCGCGGCGGGCACCGGCCGCGGCGCGGTCGGCCAGGCCGGCGCCGCCCGGAAGCCGGCCAGCGCGGCCCGCGTCGAGTCCGTCGCCTCGTCCAGACTGGGTACGGCCGGACCCACCACCACCGGCCCGTCCCCGAACGCGGTCAGCAGCTTCTCCGTCGCGGCCACCGGGTCCGCCGCCCCGCCCAGGACGATCACCAGGCGGTCGCCGTGCACGCCGCCGATCACCTCGACCCCGATCCGGCGGGCCTGCCGGTAGACCGTGTGCAGCACCGCGGCCACCTCGCCGCCGGGGGAGCGGCCCACCGCCACCGCCACCGGCGGCGCGTCCGACCAGCCCAGCGCCGCCGCCCGGCTGGCCAGCACGTCCGGCGAGTCGCCGCGCAGCAGCGCGTCCACCAGCAGCGCCTGGAGCCGGGCGTCCCAGGAGCCGCGGGTCTCGGCGGCGCGGGCGTACACCCGGGCGGCGGCGAAGGCGATCTCCCGGGAGAAGCGCAGCACCGCCTCCCGCAACGGCTGCTCCTCGCCCTTGACCGCCAGGTGGCCGACCTGCTCCTCGACCACCTGGATGGTCACCTTGATCAGCGCCACGGTCTGCTGGAGGCTGATCGATCGGGCGAGGGCCTGCGGCGCGGCGGCGAAGACCTCGTCCGACACCTCCTGGGTGCTGTCCGTCGCCCCGCCGCCCTGCCGCAGCCACTGCACCAGCGACCGGACCCCGGCCTGGGCGACCAGCATGACCCAGGACCGCTGGTCCGCCGGCAGCTCCCGGAACCAGGGCAGGGTCTCGTCCATCCGGGCCACGCTGGCGGTGGCCAGCGCCCCGGCCGCCCGCTCGATCCGGCGCAGGGTCGCCGACAGTTCGGTACCGCCCGGCTCGCTCACCGCACTAGCCTGACACGCGCTGACCAGGGACTCCACCCGAGGTCGGGTGCCGCCGCCGGCCGCCCGGCGCCGACCGGGGACAATGATCTCCCGTGACCGACACCTCGACCGCCCGCGCCGACCTCGCCCGGGACATCGCCGCCACCTGCCGGCTCACCGGGCGGTTCGTGCTCCGCTCCGGCCGGATCGCCGACGAGTACTTCGACAAGTACCGCTTCGAGGCCGACCCGGCGCTGCTGGACCGGGTCGCCGCCGGCCTGGCCGAGCTGGTGCCGCCCGGCACCGAGGTGCTGGCCGGCCTGGAAATGGGCGGGATCCCGGTGGTCACCGCGCTGGCCCGGCACGTCGGCCTGCCCTGCGCCTTCGTCCGCAAGACCGCCAAGGCGTACGGGACCGCGCGGCTGGCGGAGGGGGCCGACGTCGCGGGCCGGCGGGTGCTGGTGGTCGAGGACGTGGTGACCTCCGGCGGCCAGGTGGTGATCTCCACCGGCCAGCTCCGCGAGCTGGGCGCGACCATCGAGCACGCGCTCTGCGTGATCGACCGCGAAGAGGGCGGCGCGGCGGCGCTCGCCGGACACGGGATCGCGCTGCGCGCCCTGCTCACCCGCGCCGACCTCGACGCCGCCCGCCCCGCCTGACCGCCCGCCCGGCCGGACCGCCTGCCCGGGTGCCGGACGATCTCCACGGGTACGCGCCGTCCGCCCCGTCGGGCCCGGCCAGTACGGTGTCAGGGCACGTCCGGGCGACCGCCCGACGGGCGATGGTGAACGTGAGGAGACCGGGATGGCGCACGGGGAGGCCGAACACGGCTGCGCCCAGGGCGAGCCCTGCCGGCTGGGCCACCACGAACAGCCGGCGTCCGCCAAGCACCCGCGCCGCACGGGCGCGGGTCATCCGGCCGAGCCGACCGCCGGGCGCGGGCCCGAGCGCGGCGACGAGGAGTTGCCCGCGCCCCGGCAGCGGGCCGCCGAGCCGGCGCTGCCGGCCGTGCCCGAGCCGGCTTCGGCGCAGGGCTGCCGCAGTGAGCTGCCCGGTTGGGCGGGCGGGCACCGGCACGGGGCGGTCCGGCCCCGGAGCCGGGCGATCCGTCGGGAGAGACCTCCGCGCCGCTGGTGCTGACCCCACGCCGGCCCGGTTTGAGGGCTAGCGTGAGCAGGGTGAAGGCGATCGCGATCGACGCGTACGGCCCGGCCGACCGGCTCACCCTGCGGGAGCTGCCGGCGCCCCCGGTCGGCCCGGACACCGTCCTGGTGCGGCTCCGCGCCGCCGGGGTGAACCCGGTCGACTGGAAGGTCCGCGAGGGCCGGCTCGCCGCCGTCATCCCGAGCCACTTCCCGCTGGTGCCCGGGTGGGACGCGGCCGGCGTGGTCGAGGCGGTCGGCCCGGCGGTGACCGGGTTCGCCGTGGGCGACGAGGTGATCGGCTACGTCCGGCGCGACGACATCCAGTACGGGACGTACGCCGAGCTGGTGCCGGCCCCGGAACGGTGCCTCGCCGACAAGCCGGTGCAGGCGTCCTGGGCCGAGGCGGGTGGCCTGCCGCTGGCCGGGCTGACCGCGTACCAGGCGTTGCAGCTGGCCCGGACCGGCAGCGGCGACACCGTGCTGGTGCACGGCGCGTCCGGCGGGGTGGGGCACCTGGCGGTGCAGTTGGCCCGGGCGCTCGGCGCCGGCAAGGTGATCGGCACCGCGAGCGAGGCCAACCACGACTTCGTCCGGTCGCTCGGCGCGGAGCCGGTCGCGTACGGCGACGGCCTGCTGGACCGGGTCCGCGCGGTCGCGCCCGACGGGGTGGACGTGGCGCTGGACCTCTTCGGGGGCGACGCGCTGGACGTCTCCGCCGAGCTGCTGGCCCGGCCGGCCCGGCTGATTTCCACCGCCGATCCGGAGCAGGTCACCCGGCTCGGCGGCAGCTACCTCTTCGTCAAGCCGTCCAGCGCGGACCTGAGCGTGCTGGCCGGGCTGGTCGACGCCGGCCGGCTGACCGTGCACGTGGCCCGGACCTTCCCGCTGGCCGAGGCCGCCGAGGCGCAGCGCCTGGTCGAGGCGGGGCACGTCCGGGGCAAGGTGGTCCTGGAGGTCTGACCCGCCCGGGTCAGCGGGTGCGGCGGCGGACCAGCAGCGCGATGCCGGCCAGGCCGCCGGTGATGATCACCATCACCCCGACGTTGAGCAGCAGCAGCCGCTGGAGTTCGCCCAGCACCGCGTCGATGTCCTGCACCGGGTCCAGCGACTCCTCGGGGATGACCCGATCGCCGCCGCCGATCCCGCCGCTGATCGCGTCGTACTGCGGCTCCAGCGGCACCCCGGCCGCCCGCAGCACCTCCGACATGGTCAGCCGGCCGTAGAACCAGCCGGCCCGGGTCTTGCTGAGGTCGGGCTGCTTGGCCGGCCGGTAGACCCGGGGGCCGCCCTTGGCGAGCGGGTAGAGGTCGTAGGTCTTGGTCGGGGTGCCCGCGTTGAGCACCACGACCGTGTACTTGGGACCGAGGTCCTCCGCCTTCGGGCCGCGCTGCTGCCCGGTGGCCCCCAGCCACTTCACCTGGTCGATGACGGCGTTGACCTCGGCCGGGCGGGTGTCGGCGCGCAGTTGCAGCGGCTGGTCCAGCTTGTCGCCGGTGATGTCCACACCGGCCGGTGCGAGCTTGGGCTTCGGGGCCGCCTGGGCGGCCGTCGCGCCGGCCAGGGCGAGCGCGCACGCGGTGGCGAGCACCGCGCCGGCCACGGCCGCCAGCAGACGCCTCACCTTACGGACCATCGCCGCCTCCTCGCCCCGTTCGATGGCTGGCTTCCGCTGCAGGTCACGCTTGATCGGCCGACGGTGGTGGCCGTGCCCGAACACCGGGTGCCCACCTTGAAAAGACTCCGCAGAACGTCGCTCGGTTGCAGCTGCTGGAACAGTAATTGGAACTATCTGCGATCTGCGGCCGACTAATCGAGCGGCCGTTGATCAGCGGCCGGATCGTACCCGGACGGAGGGGTTCATGGGGGGCAGGGTCGCCCGTGCGGCGCGTACCTGGTCGGTGGTTCTCGGTGCGGCGCTCGGCCTGTCGGTGCTGCTGCCGGCCGCCCCGGCGGCCGCGCACAATTCGTTGACCGGCAGCGATCCGAAGGACGGGGCCCGGGTGGCGACCGCGCCGAAGCGGATCGAGCTGCGCTTCCTGGCCACGCCGGCCCGGGACACCACGAAGATCACGGTCACCGGTCCGGACAACGCGCCCGCCTCCAGCGGCGTGCCGACCTTCTCCGGCAAGCAGGTGGCGGTGCCGTTCACCCCGGGCCCGGCCGGCCGCTACACCGTCGCCTACCAGGTCACCTCGACCGACGGGCACGAGGTGCACGGCACGCTCAGCTTCACCCTGACCACCGGCGCCCCGGCCGCCACGCCCACCGCCGGCCCGGCGTCGCCGACGAGTGCTCCGCCCACCCCGGTCGCCCCGACCGGCTCCCCGGCCAGCCCGGTGGCGGCGGCCTCGTCCGCCGACGACAGCGGGGGCACGGGCTGGCTGTGGGCGCTCGGGGCGGTGGTGGTGCTCGTCGCGCTGGCGGCCGGGCTGCTGCTGCGCCGCCGCTCCGCCCGCCGCTGAACCGCAACGCTCGCCGAGCGACCCGGTCGCCGGACAGGTCAAGTCCTGGCAGCGATATGACTCTCAGACATATTCATGTCTCAGCGTCATATCGCTCCGAAGATGTGTGCCGTCACGCCCGGGTCGCCGCCGTACGTTGAAGGGCCCGCCGGACGACCGGCGGGCCCTTCGGCGATCCGACGTCAGACCAGGCGCACCCGGGCGCCGCGCAGCCGCGTCAGGGTGCGCTCACGGCCGAGCACCTCGAGGGACTCGAAGAGCGGCAGGCCGACCGTACGCCCGGTGACCGCGACCCGGACGGGCGCCTGCGCCTTGCCCAGCTTCAGCCCGCGCTCCGCGCCGACCGCCTCCAGGGCGGACTTCAGCGACTCGGCGTCCCAGGACTCCAGCGCCTCGAACGCGGCGATCGCCGCGTCCAGCAGTTCGGCCGCGCCCTCCTTCATCGCCTTCGCCCAGGCCGCCTCGTCGATCAGCGGGTCGGCCAGGAAGAGGAAGTCGACGTTCGGCACGATCTCGCTGAGCACCGCGATCCGGGTCTGCGCCAGCGGGGCCACCGCGGCGAACGCGGCGGGGTCGAACTCCTCCGGCTGCCACGGCGGCGGGGCGATGGTTCCGGTGCCGGTCAGCCACGGCTGGCACTCCGTGATGAAGTCCTCGACCGGAAGCGCCCGGATGTACTCGCCGTTGAACGCGCGCAGCTTCTTCTCGTCGAAGAACGCCGGGGAGGGGTTCACCTCCTCCAGCCGGAACTCGTCCTCGATCACCGACCAGGGCACGATCTCCCGGTCACCGGACGGGGCCCAGCCGAGCAGCATCAGGTAGTTGCGCATCGCGGCGGCGAGGTAGCCCTCGTCCCGGTACGCCTCCAGGGCGACCTTGTCCCGCCGCTTGGACAGCTTCTGCCGCTTCTCGTTGACCACCACGGGCACGTGCGCCCAGACCGGTGGCTTGACCCCGAGCGCGTCCCAGAGCAGCTGCTGCTTGGGGGTGTTGGGCAGGTGCTCCTCGGCCCGGATCACGTGGGTGATCCCCATGGTCATGTCATCGACCACGTTGGCGAGCAGGAAGACCGGGGAGCCGTCGCCGCGGGCGATGACGAAGTCCTCGATCAGCTTGTTCTCGAAGGTCGGCTCGCCCCGGATCAGGTCGACCACCACGGTCTCGCCCTCGTCCGGCGTCCGGAAGCGCAGCGCGCGCCCCTCGCCGGGGCCGAGCCCGCGGTCCCGGCAGAAGCCGTCGTAGCCGGCGTACTGCGAGCCGGTCCGCGCCTGCACGTCCTCGCGGGTGCAGTCGCAGTAGTACGCCCGGCCGTTCTCGTGGAGCCGCTGGGCGGCGGCGCGGTGCTCGCCGGCGTACGACGACTGGAAGTAGGGGCCCTCGTAGCTGCCCCGCGCGATGCCGATCCAGTCGAGCGCGGAGAGGATGCCCTCGGTCCACTCGGGCTTGTTGCGTGCCGCGTCGGTGTCCTCGATGCGCAGCACGAACACCCCGCCCTGCTGCTTGGCGTAGATCCAGTTCTGCAGGGCCGAGCGGGCGCCGCCGACGTGGAACATACCGGTCGGGGAGGGGGCGAATCGTACGCGTACCGTCACGTCCCCAGCCTACGGCGGGCGGCGAGCCGATTTGAGCCAGGGGGCGGTCAGGGCACCGATCTGATCTTCAACACCAGGACGCTGCCGATCAGGGTGACCACCGCGGTGACCGCGTACAGGGTGGGGTAGCCGCCCAGGTGGACCACGATCGGGGCGGACAACGCCGGGCCGAGCACCTGGGGCGCGGAGTTGGCGATGTTGATCACCCCGAGGTCCTTGGCCCGGTCGGTGGCGGCCGGCAGCACCTGGGTGATCAGCGCCGCGTCCACCGCCAGGTAGACGCCGTAGCCGGCGCCGAGCAGCAGCGCCGCGGTGACCGCCATCGGCCAGGTCGGCGCCATCGCGAGCAGCACCGCCGCCACCGCCATGATCAGCCCCGAGACGATCACGAAGACCTTGCGCCGGCCGGACCGGTCGGACAGCCGGCCGGCCACCACGGCGGTGAGCATCATGCCGAGCGTGTAGAGCAGGATCAGCACCAGCAGCGCGCCCTCCGGGTCGGTCACCCGCACCCCGTCGGTGAGGAAGTAGAGCAGGTAGAGGGTGCCGAGGGCGTTGCCGGTCTGGACCAGGAACCGGGTGAACCAGGCCCAGGCGAAGTCGGGGTGCCGGCGCGGGCTGATCCAGATCGAGGACAGCAGCGCCCGCAGCCGCACCGCCGACCGGTGTTCCCGGGGCAGCGGGTCGTCCTCGGTGAGCAGCGCGAACGGCAGCGACAGCAGCAGCACCGCGAGCGCGATCGCCGCGTACCCGGCGGCGTTGCCGGTGACCACGGCGGTGACCAGCACCGCCCCGACCACCAGGCCGAGCGCCTGGGGGATGCCCACCCAGCCGGAGACGCCGCCGCGCTGGGCGACCGGCACCCGGTCCGGGATGGCGGCGGTGAGGCTGGCCAGCATCGCGTTGAAGCAGACCTGGGCGGCGACCCAGCCCACGGCCACCCCGGCGATCGTGTCCTGCCGGGCCAGCAGCACCAGGGCCAGCGCGCCGAGCACCGCCCCGGAGGCGGTCCAGACGTGCCGCCGGCCGAAGTGGCGGTTCGCCAGGCGCAGCACGGTCCGGTCGGAGAGCGCGCCGGCGAGCGGGTTCGCGAGGACCGCGGCGAGCGCGCCTAGCCCGGTGACCACCGCCAGCATCGCCTCCTTGTCGCCCGGGGCGATCCGCTCGACCTGCTGGGGCAGCAGCACCTGGATGGGGGTGAAGAAGGCCATCCAGACGCCCAGGTTGGCCGCGAAGATCAGCGCGATCCAGCTCCGCCGCACCGGCACGGTCGGTTCGGCGAGCGCCGCCGGCAGCGAGGCCGGCGTCGGGTTCACCGTGGTCACGGCCGAACCACCGCGTCGCGGAACCAGGCGTACGAGGACTTGGGGGTACGCCGCTGGGTGGCGTAGTCGACGTGCACCAGGCCGAACCGCTTGGTGAAGCCCTCGGCCCACTCCCAGTTGTCCAGCAGCGACCAGACGAAGTAGCCGGTCACCGGCACCCCCGCGTCGATCGCCGCGCGCACCGCCCGGACGTGCCCGTCCAGGTAGGCGATCCGGTCCGGGTCGGGCACCCGGCCATCGGCGTCCGGCACGTCGTCGTACGCGCAGCCGCTCTCGGTGATCTGGATCGGCGGCAGCGCGTCGCCGTACCGGTCGCGCAGCTGCACCAGCAGCTCGCGTAGCCCGTCCGGGGCCACCGGCCAGTCGAAGGCGGTGCGGGGGTAGCCGGTCAGCGGCACGATCTCGAACGGCAGCGGCGAACCCTCCTCGGCGGCCCGGATGCCGGTCGGGTTGTAGTAGTTCACCCCGAGCACGTCGATCGGGGCGGCGATCACGTCGAGGTCGCCGTCCCGCACCACTGCCGGGTCGAAGCCGGGCTCCGCGGGGTAGCCGAGGCCGAGCAGCGGGTCGGTGAAGAGCCGGTTGTGCAGCGCGTCGTACGCCGCCCCGGCGGCCCGGTCGGCGTCGGTCTCCCCGGCCAGCCGGACCGGGGAGTAGTTGTTCGCGATGGCGACCGGGCTGCTGCTGCGGGCGCGCAGTGCGGAGACCGCCAGGCCGTGGCCGAGCAGTTGGTGGTGGGCCACCGGGAAGGCGTCGAAGAGCAGCGTCCGGCCGGGGGCGTGCACCCCCATCCCGTGCCCGAGGCTCATGTGGATGAACGGCTCGTTGAGCGTGATCCAGAGCTTCACCCGGTCGCCGAGGCGGGCGGCGACCAGGTCGGCGTACTCGGCGAAGCGGGCGGCGGTGTCCCGGTTGAGCCAGCCGCCGGCGTCCTCCAGGGCCTGCGGCAGGTCCCAGTGGAAGAGCGTGGCGACCGGGTCGACCCCGTGCCCGAGCAGCTCGTCCACCAGCCGGTCGTAGAAGTCCAGCCCGGCCTGGTTCGCCGGGCCGGTGCCGGCGGGCTGCACCCGGGGCCAGGCGATCGAGAACCGGTACGCGGAGACCCCGAGGCCGGCCAGCAGCGCGACGTCCTCGGCGTACCGGTGGTAGTGGTCGCACGCCTCGTCGCCGGTGCTGCCGTCCACGATCCGGCCGGGGGAGTGGGCGAAGGTGTCCCAGATGGACGGTCCCCGGCCGTCGGCGGTGACCGCCCCCTCGATCTGGTACGCGGAGGTGGACACCCCCCAGCGGAAGCCGGCGGGGAACTCGGGCATCGGCGGCTGCGTCATTCGCCCTCCCTCAAACGCGAAGCGTGTTCGCGACTCTAGGGCGCGCAGCGCCCCCGGTCCATAGGCCCGGAAAGGCAGGCGGCGCAAGGGATTTCGGCGTGTCTTTTTCCGAACCCGTCCAGGTAAGTCCGATTTACACATAGAGTGCCGAATATCGCGGATGTGGTTTAAGTGGGGGAAAGAAAGATGATCCTCGTGGAACGCAGTGCGCACGTGGCGGCGCCGGTGGAAGCGGTCTGGGACGTCGTGCAGCGGGCCGAGCAGTTGCCGGCCTGGCTGGCGGGGGTGCGCGCGGCCGAGGTCCTCTCGGGGGAGGGGTTCGGCCGGCGACAACTGGTCCAGGCCGGGCGCGGTGCGGCGCACGAGGCCGAGGTGATCGCCTACCAGGAGCCGACCCTGATCGGGTGGCGCGAACGGGCCAGGGGCGCCGGTGCCCGGGCCGAGGCGCGCACCGAGATCTACGTCCAGCTGACCCCGGACGAGGAGGAGGGCGGGACGATCGTGCGGCTCATCGTCGTACGGTGGCCCGCCGGGCCGGTCAAGGCCGCCCTGCTGCGGCTCGGCCTGCGTCGGGTCGGCGCCGACCTGGAGGACTCGCTGGCCCGGCTGACCGATCTGGCCGCCGTCGGCTGACCGGAGCCGGTCCCGGCGTCGCCCGCGATGGTGATGGTCCGGCGTTCCCGCCAGGAACGCCGGACCATCGTCGACTCCGCCGCCGTCAGCCGGCCCGCAGCTCGTCGATCGCCGCCCGGAGCCAGGAGCGCTCGGCGCGGCTGATCTCCCGGGCCATCACCAGCATCCCGCGCCGGAAGAGGTCGTCCTGCTCGGCGGCCCGCTGCGGCCGCTCCCCGGCGTAGAAGAAGCTCGCCGGCTGGTCGAGGAAGGCCAGCCGGCGTTCCAGCACCGCGGCCTGCGCCGCCGGGTCTGCGAGCTGCCCGAGGAAGGCGAGCAGCGTGAAGAACCGGTTCTGGTCGGTGACGTCCAGCTCCGCCGGCTCCCGCAGCCGGCGCAGCAGCTCCGCCCGGCCCGCGTCGGTGAGCGAGAGGGTGTGTCGCGGCGCGGCGGCCGCCCCCGGTTCCCGCTGCCGGCTGACCAGGCCCGCGCGCTCCAGCCGGTTGATCGCCGGGTAGAGGCTGCCGTCGCTCACCGGCCGCGCGTAGCCGGCCAGCCGCGTGATTCGGGACTTCAGCTCGTAGCCGTGCAGCGGGCCCTCGCCGAGGAACCCCAGGATCGCCAACTCCAGCACCCCCGCATTCTGCCTTGCCCGCCGCCACCATGCCTCGATACGGTGTACCTCGATTCGAGGTATGGGAGGAACGCATGCGGATCGAGGGACACGCCGGGACCGGGCTCAACGTGGTCGACTTCGGCGGCGACGGCCCCGGCATCCTGCTGCTGCACGGGCTCACCGGCCGGGCCGCCAACTGGACCGCCACGGCCCGCTGGCTCAGCCGGTACGGCCGGGTGGTCGGCTACGACGCGCGCGGGCACGGCCACAGCGACAAGCCCGACGGCCCGTACGACCGCCCGGCGTACGTCGGGGACGCGATCGCGGTGATCGAGGCGCTCGACCTGGCGCCGGCCCTGGTGATCGGACACTCGATGGGTGGCCTCACCGCCTGGCAGCTCGCCGGGGCGCGGCCCGACCTGGTCCGGGGCGTGGTGATCGCCGACATGAGCCCGGTGACCCCGCCCGACCTGGTCGACCGCTGGCGACGCTGGCTGGCCGACTGGCCCGTGCCCTTCCCGACCCTGGCCGACGTCCGGGACTACTTCGGGGCCACGCGGCGGACCGAGGGAGAGTCCTTCGTGGAGGTGATGGCCGGCGACCCGGACGGGTGGCGGCCGCTGGCCCGCCCCGCGCACCTGCTCGCCTCGCTGCGGCACTGGGCGGACCGCGATCACCGGCCCGAGTTCGCCGCGGTGGCCTGCCCGGCGCTGGTGGTCGCCGGGGCGGAGAGCGACCAGCCGGTCGCGGGCCAGCGCGAGATGGCCGAGCTGCTGCCTGACGGCCGCTTCGTGCTCGTCCCCGACGCCGGCCACGTGCTGCACTACGACAACCCGGCCGCCTGGCGGGCCGCCGTCGAGCCGTTCGTCGCCGAGCTCACCCCGGCCCACGCGACGGCGTAGGGCCCGAGCGCGAGTGGGCGGGATGACGAAGGGGCCCGGCGCGGGTGGCGCCGGGCCCCTGTCGTACCGGATGGGTCAGCTGTCGCCGCCGGTCTCGCCGACCGGGGCCGCGTTGACGTCGTCCAGCGCGTACTTCTTGGCGGCCTCGGCCGGCACGTGGGCCGGCACCGCGCCGCGGAGGGCGAGCTGGCGCAGCGTCGCGACCGCCACCGACTCGGCGTCGACGTGGAAGTGCCGGCGCAGCGCGTGCCGGGTGTCCGACATGCCGAAGCCGTCGGTGCCGAGCGAGGTGTAGTCGCCGGGTACCCAGCGGGCGATCAGGTCCGGTACCGCGCGCATCCAGTCGCTGACCGCGACCTTCGGCCCGTCGGCGTCGGCCAGCTTCCGCTGGATGTACGGGACCCGCTGCTCCGCGCCCGGGTTGAGCAGGTTGTGCTCCTCGCACTCCACCGCGTCCCGGCGCAGCTCCGTCCAGGAGGTCACCGACCAGACGTCGGCGGCCACCCCCCAGTCCTCGGCGAGCAGCTTCTGCGCCTTGAGCGCCCACTGCATGCCCGTGCCGGAGGCCAGGATGTTCGCCTTCGGCGCGTCCCCGTCCACGGTGGGCGCCGGCGAGTAGCGGTAGATGCCCTTGACGATGCCCTCGACGTCCACGCCCTCCGGCTCGGCCGGCTGGAAGATCGGCTCGTTGTAGACGGTGAGGTAGTAGAAGATGTTCTCCTGCGCCTCCCCGTACATCCGGTGCAGGCCGTTCTCCACGATGTGCGAGATCTCGTACGCGAACGCCGGGTCGTAGGCGGCCACCGCCGGATTGGTGGCGGCGAGCAGCAGCGAGTGGCCGTCCTCGTGCTGCAGGCCCTCACCGTTGAGCGTGGTCCGGCCGGCGGTCGCGCCGAGCAGGAAGCCCCGCGCCATCTGGTCGGCCGCGGCCCAGAGCCCGTCGCCGGTCCGCTGGAACCCGAACATCGAGTAGAAGATGTAGAGCGGGATCATCGGCTCGCCGTGGGTGGCGTACGACGTGCCCGCCGCGGTGAACGAGGCGACCGAGCCGGCCTCGTTGATCCCCTCGTGCAGGATCTGGCCGGTGGTGGCCTCCTTGTAGGACAGGAACAGCTCCCGGTCCACCGAGGTGTACCGCTGGCCGTGCGGCGAGTAGATCTTCGCCGTCGGGAAGAGCGAGTCCATGCCGAAGGTGCGCGCCTCGTCCGGGATGATCGGCACCCAGCGCTTGCCGAACTCCTTGTCCTTCATCAGGTCCTTGAGCAGGCGGACGAAGGCCATCGTGGTGGCCACCTTCTGCTTGCCCGAGCCGCGCTTGACGTCGGAGAACCGCTCGGTGCCCGGGATCTGCAGCGTCTTGCCGGTGGTCCGCCGGGTCGGCAGGTAGCCGCCGAGCTGCTTCCGCCGCTCGTGCAGGTACTCGATCTCCTCGGACTTCTCGCCCGGGTGGAAGTACGGCGGGAGGTACGGGTTGTCCTCCAGCTGCTTGTCCGGGATGTCGAGGTAGAGCCGGTCGCGGAAGAGCTTGAGGTCCTCCAGCGTCAGCTTCTTCATCTGGTGGGTGGCGTTGCGGGCCTCGAAGTGCGAGCCCAGCGTCCAGCCCTTGATGGTCTTGGCGAGGATCACGGTCGGCTGGCCGGTGTGCTCCATCGCCGCCTTGTAGGCCGCGTAGAGCTTCCGGTAGTCGTGCCCACCCCGCTTGAGGTTCCAGATCTCGTCGTCGCTCAGGTGCTCGACCATCTTGCGGGTGCGCGGGTCGCGCCCGAAGAAGTGCTCCCGGACGTACGCCCCGGACTCCGCCTTGTAGGTCTGGTAGTCACCGTCGGGCGTGGTGTTCATGAGGTTGACCAGCGCGCCGTCGGTGTCCGCCGCGAGCAGCGGATCCCACTCGCGGCCCCAGACCACCTTGATCACGTTCCAGCCGGCGCCCCGGAAGAACGCCTCCAGCTCCTGCATGACCTTGCCGTTGCCGCGGACCGGGCCGTCCAGCCGCTGCAGGTTGCAGTTGATCACGAAGGTGAGGTTGTCCAGCTCCTCGCGGGCGGCCACGCCGATCGCGCCGAGCGACTCGACCTCGTCCATCTCGCCGTCGCCGAGGAACGCCCAGACGTGCTGCTGCGAGGTGTCCTTGATGCCGCGGTGGTGCAGGTAGCGGTTGAACCGGGCCTGGTAGATCGCGTTCATCGGCCCGAGACCCATCGACACCGTGGGGAATTCCCAGAAGTCCGGCATCAGCCGCGGGTGCGGGTACGACGGCAGCCCGCCGCCCGGGTGCGACAGCTCCTGCCGGAAGCCGTCGAGCTGGTCGGCGTTGAGCCGCCCCTCCAGGAAGGCCCGCGCGTACATGCCGGGGGAGGCGTGGCCCTGGTAGAAGATGTGGTCGCCGCCGCCCGGGTGGTCCTTGCCCCGGAAGAAGTGGTTGAAGCCCACCTCGTAGAGGGACGCGGAGCTGGCGAAGGTGGAGATGTGGCCGCCCACGCCGATCTCCGGGCGCTGCGCCCGGTGCACCAGCATGGCGGCGTTCCACCGGATGTACGCCCGGATCCGCCGCTCGATGTGCTCGTCACCCGGGAACCACGGCTCGCGCTCCGGCGGGATGGTGTTGATGTAGTCGGTGGTGGTCAGGGACGGCACCCCGACCTGGCGCTCGCGGGCCCGCTCCAGCAGGCGCAGCATGACGTACCGGGCGCGCTTGGTTCCGCGCTCGTCGATGACACCGTCAAGCGACTCGACCCATTCGCTGGTCTCTTCAGGGTCGATGTCCGGAAGCTGGCTCGGCAGACCAGCGGTGATCACCGGGCGCTTGCGTTCCGTAGCCACAGGCGTTCCCTCGGTTCTGTGTGGGATAGGTCTCTAGCGCCATCCTGCCCCCTCGTGACGCTAGTCGTCACGTCTCCCTCCCCCAGACGCGACGCTGAACACAGGTACTCACCAGTAACTTTGTGCGATCACCGGGTGCGCTGGGGCCGGAGCCGCCTGGACCCGTCCGGCTACCCTGCCGACATGCGTGGGCGACCGGTACTGGTGGGTGGGGCGTTGACGGGCGTGGGCCTCCTGGGCCTGGCGGTCTCCGCCGCGATTCTCGTGCCCGGGATCGCGACTGCCGGGGACTGGGGCCCCGCGCCGCTGCTGGGAGCCGGCGTCGGGGTGCTGCTGATGCTCGTCGGCGTGGGGATGATCCGCGACCGGCAGCTCGTCCCGGCCCGGCGCGCCGGGCGCCACGGCACCGGCCCGGCCTGGTTCCCGGGCACGCCGACCCACTCCGGCACGGACGGCGCGGACTTCTCGTTCGACTGGAGCGGCGGCGACTGCGGGGGCGGCGGGGACGGCGGCGGTGGTGGTGACTGTGGCGGCGGCGGGGGCGGTTCCTGAGCGGCTGCGGCAGAATGCGCCGTATGCGCAGTGAGGTGATCAGCGTCCAGACCGGCTCCCGGCCCACCGTCCGGGACATCACCGCCGAGGCCGAGCGCTTCGTCTCCGACCAGGGCGACGGCCTGCTGCACGTCTTCGTGCCGCACGCCACCGCCGGGCTGGTGATCATCGAAACCGGCTCCGGCTCCGACGAGGACCTGCTGCGGGCGATCGACGACCTGCTTCCGGCCGACGACCGGTGGCGGCACCGGCACGGCTCGCCCGGGCACGGCCGGGACCACGTGCTGCCGGCCTTCGTCCCGCCGTACGCGACCCTGCCGGTGCTCGGCGGCCGGCTCCAGCTCGGCACCTGGCAGTCGATCTGCCTGGTCGACACCAACGGCGACAACCCCACCCGGAAGGTCCGCCTCTCCTTCCTCCCCGCCTGACCCGCCCCGCTCCAGAGGTCAGCGCAGCAGCCGGCGCAGTTGGCCCGGGGTGTGCCCGAGCTGCGCGCGCACCGTGCGGGTCAGGTGCGCCTGGTCGACGAAGCCCAGCTCGGCGGCGAGCGCGGCGAGGCTGTCGACCCCGCCCTCCAGCCGGTCCAGCGCCCGCCCGACCCGCAGCCGGTTGCGGTAGCGGGTCAGCGGCACCCCGACCAGCGCCTGGAACTCGCGGCTCAACCGGTACGGCGACACGCCGAGCGACCGGGCCAGCGGGACCAGGCCCGCCGCGTCGGGGTGGTCGTCGTGCAGCGCGGCCCGCGCCCGCTCCACCAGCCGGCGACTCCGCGCGCCGGCCTCGACCGCCGGCCCGGTGGCCGCGGCGATCAGCCGGACCAGCCGCTCGGCGGCGGCGAACCCGGGGTCGGCGCCGGCCCGCAGCAGCAGCCGGTGGGCGAGGTCGACCCGGGCGTCGACGTGGACCGCGGCCGGCACCGGACGGTCGGCGAACAGCTCCCGCCACAGCCGCTCGGAGAGGTGCACGGAGGTGCAGTCGTCCCCGCCCGCCGGATGGGCGAACCGCTCCTCCTCGCCGGGCACGGTCAGGTAGGCCACGGTGGGCTCGACGAACTCGTCACCGCCCCGCCCCGCCCGCCGGAAGCCGCCCCGCCGGGTCAGCACCAGCCCGTACGCGGTGGCCGGCTCCGGCGCGGACCAGCCGGTGTGGTCGTCCCGGCAGCGCACCGCCGTCACCCGGAAGTCCGGGTGCCGGAGCAGCGGCGTGGCGGTACGCACCCGGTCAGCGTAGGCGGCCCGGGTGACCGGAACGGCCCACGAGGCCGGGGCGGCCGGCGCCGCAAGGATCGACAAGACGAGCGACGGGGACGGGCGGCAGCGTTGCCGCCGTGACCGACTCGACGCGGCGGAGCGCCGCCCTGCTCACCGTCCTGCTGACCGGGCAGGCCATGGCCTCCATGGACACCTCGATCGCGGCCGTCGCGGCACCCGCGATCCGGGCCGACCTGGCCGGGCCGCCGGCCGTGCAGCAGCTCGTGCTCGCCGGCTACACCCTGACCTTCGCCGTGCTGGTGGTCACCGGCGCGCGGCTCGGCGTCCGGCACGGGTACGCCCGGATGTTCCGGTTCGGCCTGGCCGGGTTCACCCTTGCCTCGCTGGCCTGCGGGCTGGCGCCCGGGCCGGTCGCCCTGGTGCTCGCCCGGGCGGCGCAGGGCGCCGCCGGCGCGCTGTTGGTGCCGCAGGTGCTGTCGCTGATCCAGGCGCATTTCACCGGGGCGGCGCGCAGCCGCGCGATCGGGGCGTACTCGATGGTGCTGGCGCTCGGCGTGGCCGCCGGGCAGGTCGTCGGCGGGCTGCTGGTCACCCTCGACCTCGGCGGGCTCACCTGGCGGACCGCCTTCCTGGTCAACGTGCCGGTCGGGCTGCTGCTGTGGCCGGTCGCCCGCCGGGTGCTCGCCGGGTCGCCGGCCGCCGCGCCCGCCCGGGAGGGCCTGGACATCCCGGGCGTCGTGCTCCTCTCGGCCGCGATGCTGGCCCTGGTCGTGCCCTTGGTGTTCGGCCGGGACCTGGGTTGGCCGGGCTGGATCCGGGCCGTCGCGGTCGCCGCCGGCGCCGTCGGGCTCCGGCTCTTCCTCGGGTACGAGGTCCGCCGCGCCCGGCGCGGCCGGGACCCGCTGCTCGACGTGGCGGTGCTCCGCCGTCCCGGGGTGGCGGCCGGGCTGGCGGCCTGCTGCGTGGTGATGGGCTGCTACGCCGGGTTCCTCTTCGTGCTCACCCTGCGCCTGCAGGACGGGCTGGGCTTCACCGCCCTGGCGGCGGGACTGGCCTTCCTCCCGTACGCCTCGGGTTTCGCCCTCTGCGGCCTGGCGGTGCCCCGCCTGCCGGAGCGGGTCCGGGGCGTCCTGCCGGTGCTCGGGCCGCTCGCCCTGGCGGCGGTGGTGACGGTGCTCGCCTGGGCCGCCCGGGAGAGCTGGCCGTGGGTGGCCGGCAGCGCGCTGCTGCTGGCCGGCGGCGCGGCGCACGCGGCCTCGTTCAGCCCGCTGGTCGGCCGGCTCACCGGGATCGTGCCGGTCGCCTCGGCCGCCGCGCTCTCCGCGCTGGTCTCCACCGGCACCCTGCTCGCCGCGGTCCTGGGGGTGACCGCGATCGGCGGCCTCCATCTCGCCCTGGCCGGCACCGGACGCACCGGCGCCGCGCTGTCCCTCCCCCCGGCCGCCCTCACCGCCGCCCTCCTGCTGACCGGCGCCCTGGCCGCCCGCCGCACCCTCCGCCCCACCCCCGCCCGCGTTGATCACGAAGGTGTCGCCCGGCCGGCCGGCGTGCCGGAGCGGTAACTTCATGATCACCGGGGCGGGGTGGGGCAAGTAGCATGTGAACCATGGCGCAACCGACCGTTCCTGCCGGCCCCGACCGGGCCGACCGCTCCGCCCTGGCCGGCGACGCGGTGCGCCGGATCATGCACATCGCCGCCGCGATGCGGCACCACCAGGACGTGGAGATCGCCGGCCTGGGCCTCACCCCGGCGACCGCCCGGGCCCTGCACGAGCTGGACCCGGACCGGCCGCTGCCGGCCCGCGACCTGGCCGAGCAGCTGGGCTGCGACCGGTCCAACGTGACGGCCCTGGTGGACAAGCTGGAGCACGCCGGGCTGGTGGAGCGACGGGTCGACCCGGCCGACCGGCGGCAGAAGACGCTCGTGGTCACCGACGCCGGCCGGCGGGTACGCGACCGGGTGCACCGGGTCATGTCGGACTCCCGACTCCTCGACGGGCTCGGTACCGAGGAGCTCGCCAGCCTGCGTGAGCTGGTCTGGAAGGTCTCCGACGGGGGCTGCCCCGAGCAGTGCGGGGAGGACTGACCCCGCCCGGGCGGAACGTGTCCGGGTGGGCGACCTGGCCCCTCGTCGGTAATGCTGTCCGACGTGACCACCCCGCAAGATCTCGACGACCGGTTCCGGGCGGCCCTGGGCGAGCTCGGTGCCCCCGCCCGACGGCGTGACCTGGGTGAACGGCTGTCCGACGGCGCCCCGCTGACCGGAGCGCAGGCGCTGGCCCTCTTCGACGCGCAGGTGACCAGCCGGCTGCTGGACCTCGCGGGGCGCTGGCTGCGCAGCTTCGGGGAGGGGTACTACACCATCGGCTCGGCGGGGCACGAGGGCAACGCCGCGGTGGCCGCCGCGCTGCGCCCCACCGACCCGGCCCTGCTGCACTACCGCTCCGGGGCCTTCTACTGCCTGCGGGCCGCCCAGGCGGCAGGTGACGTCCCCACCGTCGGCCCGGACCCGGCCCCGCAGGCCGCGGCCGGCCCGGACCTGACCGCCGGAGCCCCGCCCGAGCCGGTCGGGGACGACGCCGAGCCGGTCGAGGTGACCGGCGCGGACGGATCCGGCGCGGTCGCCCGGATCCCGGATCCGCGAGCCGCCGACGACGACGCGGCGGAGGGCGCTCCCAACCGCGCCGGCGGCCAGGACATCGAGCCGGGGGAGGAGGGCAAGCCCTCGTCCGCGCCGGGGGAGACGCCGGAGACGCCCGCCGGCCCGGCTGCGGCCGACGCGGCCCCGGAACCCGCCGACGCGGCGTCCGAGCCGGCCGGATCGGGCGCGGTGGCGACCCGGTCCGCCCCGGACGCCGCCGGCGGGGAGAGCCTCCCGGGCGGCGCCGCCGTGGTGGTGGCCACCGCCGGCGAGGCCACCGTCGACGCGCCGCCGCTGCCCGCGCCGGACCCCGACGACGCGTACGCGGAGGCGGCCCGGGACGTGCTGCGCGGGATGGTCGCCTCGGCGCGGGAGCCGATCGCCGGCGGCCGGCACAAGGTGTTCGGCCGGGCCGACCTGGCCGTCATCCCGACCACCTCCACCATCGCCTCGCACCTGCCCCGCGCGGTCGGCATGGGGCTCGCCCTGGAGCGGCTGCGCCGGGTCGGCAACCCCCGCCGCCCCGACGGGGACGACACGCCCCGCTCGCCCTGGCCGCCGGACGCCATCGTGGTCTGCTCGTTCGGCGACGCCTCGGTCAACCACGCTTCCGCCACCGCCGCGTTCAACACCGCCGGCTGGTACGACCACACCGGGCTGCGCATCCCGGTCCTCTTCGTCTGCGAGGACAACGGCCTCGGGATCAGCGTCCGCTCGCCGCAGGGCTGGGTCGAGGCGACGCTGCGCGCCAAGCCCGGCATCCGCTACTTCGCGGCCGACGGCACCGACCCGGTCGAGGCGTACCGGCTGGCGGGGGAGGCGGCCGCCTGGGTGCGCCGGCACCGCCGCCCCGCCGTGCTGCACCTGCGCACCGTACGGCTGATGGGGCACGCCGGGGCGGACGCCGAGACCGCGTACCGGAGCCCGGCGGAACTGGCCGCGGACGCCGCGCGGGATCCGCTGCTGGCCACCGCGCGGATCCTGGTCGAGGCGGGCTTCGCCGGCGGCGAGGAACTGCTCGCCCGGTACGACGAGCGCGGCTGGCAGATCCGCCGGCTCGCCGAGGAGGTGCTCGACGAGCCGAAGCTGACCTCCCCGGCCGAGGTGGTGGCCGAGCTGGCCCCACGCCGGCCGGTCCGCGTCTCCCGGGCGGTGGCCGACGCGGCGGCCCGCGCGGCCGGTCCCGGCGCGGGCGCCCGGGCCGAGGCGTTCGGCGGCCGGCTGCCGGAGCGGGCCGGACCGCTCACCCTGGCGCAGAGCATCAACGCGGCGCTCGCCGACGGCATGCTGGACCACCCGGGGATGGCCGTCTTCGGCGAGGACGTCGCCGCCAAGGGCGGGGTGTACGGGGTGACCAAGGGGCTGCGGGACAGGTTCGGCGCGGCCCGGGTCTTCGACACGCTGCTGGACGAGACCTCGATCCTCGGGCTCGGGCTCGGGGCCGGCGTGGCCGGGATGCTGCCGGTGCCGGAGATCCAGTACCTGGCGTACCTGCACAACGCCGAGGACCAGCTGCGGGGCGAGGCGGCCACCATGCGGTTCTTCTCCCGGGGCGCGTTCCGCAACCCGATGGTGGTGCGGGTCGCCGGGCTCGCCTACCAGGAGGGCTTCGGCGGCCACTTCCACAACGACAACTCGCTCGCCGTGCTCCGGGACGTGCCGGGGCTGGTCATCGCGGTGCCGGCGCGGCCCGACGACGCCGCGCCGATGCTGCGTACCTGCCTGGCCGCCGCGGCGGTGGACGGCACCGTCTCGGTCTTCCTGGAGCCGATCGCGCTCTACCACACCCGGGACCTCTACGCCGAGGGCGACGGCGAGTGGCTGGGCGAGTACGCCGAGCCGGGGGCGTGGGCCGCCGGGCACGTCCCGGTCGGCCGGGCCCGGGTGTACGGGGTGGGCTCCGCCGAGGACGTCACGATCATCACGTTCGGCAACGGCGTACGGATGTCGTTGCGCGCGGCGGCCACCCTGGCCGACGAGGGGATCGGCACCCGGGTGGTGGATCTGCGCTGGATCGCGCCGCTGCCGGTGGCGGACATCATCCGGGAGGCCTCGGCCACCGGTCGGGTGCTGGTGGTCGACGAGACCCGTCGCTCCGGCGGGGTGGGCGAGGGGGTGATCGCGGCCCTGGTGGACGCCGGATACGTCGGCGCGGCGCGACGGGTGGCCGGACTTGACTCGTTTGTACCATTAGGTCCGGCGGCGCGTCAGGTTCTGGTCTCTGAGGAAGCCATTACCCAGGGTGCCCGCACGCTGCTGGCACGGTAAATTCCGTTCCACCCGGTGCGCCACTTGCGCGGGGAGCCACAACTGTGTGGACTTGGCCCGACGGCGTCGAAGGACGCCGCGAGCAGGGATGAGATGAGGAGGCACGCGACAGTGAGCGCGACCGCTGGTCAGGCCGCCGACGGGGTACGCAGCCTGGCGGACCGGTTCGGGATCGAGCCGGGGATGGTCGTCATGGAGATGGGGTACGACGAGGACGTCGACCAGGATCTCCGGGACGCCCTGACCGACCGCTGTGGGGAACTGGTCGACGAGGACACCGACGAGGTGGTCGACGCGGTTCTCGTCTGGTACCGCGACGGCGACGGCGACCTCTTCGAGCTCCTCGTCGACGCGCTCGGACCCCTGGCCGACGCCGGCGTGGTCTGGCTCCTGACGCCCAAGGCCGGCCGGGACGGTCACGTCGAGCCGAGCGAGGTCGCGGAGAGCGCGCAGACCGCCGGCCTCCAGCAGACCTCCACGATCAACGCGGGCCGCGACTGGAGCGGCGCCCGCCTCGTGCTGCGGCGCGGGTCGAAGAGCAAGAAGTAGCCGGCCCGACCCACACCCGGCGGGCGTCGTCCCGGGTGTGGCAGGCTGATCATCTCCAGACCCGACCCGAGGAGTACGCATGCCGATCGAGGTTGGCGCCGAGGCGCCCGACTTCGTGCTCAAGGACCAGAACAACCAGGAGGTCCGGCTCGCCGACTTCCGCGGCAAGCGCACCGTGCTGCTGGTGTTCTACCCGCTCGCGTTCACCGGCATCTGCCAGGGCGAGCTCTGCGAGGTCCGGGACAACCTGAACGAGTACGTCAACGACGACGTCCAGGTGCTGACCGTCAGCGTCGACTCGGTCTACGCCCACAAGATCTGGGCCGACCGCGAGGGCTACCAGTTCCCGCTGCTGGCCGACTTCTGGCCGCACGGCGCGGTGGCCCAGGCGTACGGCGTCTTCAACGACGTCGCGGGCATCGCCAACCGGGGCACGTTCGTGATCGACAAGGCCGGCGTGGTCCGGTTCGCCGAGATGAACATGCCCGGCGAGGCCCGGGACCAGCAGGGCTGGCGCAAGGCGCTCGCCGAGGCCGTCGCCGCCTGATCCCACCCCAGGCACGCCGTTCGACCGGGCCGGAGGCCGGCAGGTAAGCTGCTTGCCAACCTCCGGCCCGCCGTACGGGCGTTCCGGGCGCGTAGCTCAGTGGGAGAGCACTCGCCTTACAAGCGAGGGGTCGCAGGTTCGAAACCTGCCGCGCCCACCACGTACCACCAGTGAAAACCGCCCCGGAAAATCATTCCCCGGGGCGGTGACAGCAACGGTGACAGCAGTAGCGCTTACGAGAGTCGTCCGTCGAGCTTTCCGAGCGCCTGCCGCATGACATCAAGGCGGCCCGCAACGGGCCGCACGCGCCGCCGCCTGGGCGCGCGCCGGCCGCTGCCGCTGTCGCTCTGCGGCCGTCACGCCTGATGCCCGGCGGCTGGCGCGGAGAGCGGGAAGCCCGGAGGGCCGCCGCAGAACGACAGTAGCGTTGACCGGGTGGTGGTGGGCCGGCAGCCGGCCGGGCCGCGCGGCCACGAGCCCGCGCGGCGTAGGGGAGCGCACGCCGGCCGCGTCGGCGAGCTGGCGGCGCTCGCGGGGTCGCGGTCACTGCGCCTCTGGCGGGGGCGCTCCGGCTCCAGGATGGCCGGGGCACCGCCGGCCGGTCACCGTCCGTGGTGGTTGCGGTAGGCCATCCCGCCTGCCACCGACCCGGGCAAGCCGAGCAGACCACCGCCCGACCCGCCAGCGTCCGAACCTGCCGTCAAGGCCGTCTTGAGGGCATGAAGGAGCGGGGCCTCGCTCCCCAATAGGGCGGGTCGATGGCATCGGGATGGCAAGTTGGTCGCTACAGAATGGACAAGCGTGAGGTGCTGCTCTGAGCCAAAAGAGTTCATCGCCGTGTCGAAGACCGCCGCCCGCGCCCCCTCTTGATCAGGGCACCGAACACGCCGGCGCACACAACCGAACAGACGCCCATGACTAACGCCGCGAAGGGATCACCTTTTGGGCCTGACAAAAGGCTCACCGATGCAATCCCGAACACGACGGCAAAAATGGCCAATATCCCGCGTGCCGCACGGCGGTGATGACGCCGATTGTGCGCGGCGTTAATCCGACGTTCTTCGGGACTGAGCTCCTTCTCCCACGGGGTGTTGAAGGGCCAGTTGGCAACCCAGATTATTGCAGCCAACCCCGCAATAGTCACCAGCACCACAATGACGGCTTTGAACAAGATGTTCTACCTCCAGAAGCCGTCAGTCCAAGCCCGAACCGAAGGCGTTGGTAAAGGTCATGGTCGGCGGGGGCCCTGGGCCAGAAGGTGCAGGGTGATGGTGACGGGTAAGCCGTTGTAAAGCAAGGCCGTCGGCTGATGCGGTCAGGGCTGGTTCGAGGATCGCAGGCGCCCACCCCATAGGGCGGGGCGGCTGTCGACAGTAACGGTAATGACAGCAAAGGCGGGCTGACCAGGGCACGAGCTAGGTAACCCCAGGTCGGCGCAGAGCCATCCTGAGTTCCGCTTCAACGTATGACCGTCGGGCCGGTGACCGGGGGATGGCCGGCAGTGGGTGGGCGTGCTTCCATGACTGCATGACCAAGCCCGGCGCGCGGCCGACGTCCAAGCAGGTTGCTCAGTTGGGTATGTGGTTTCTGGTGTTCGGCCTGGGTGTCCTCATGATCGAGCTTGGGTGGGCGACCATCCGTTTAGAGGGAGCCCGGCGTCGTGGGGCCTCGGGGGGACCTTCTCTGTGGCGGGGGCCGGCGTTCCTCTGCTGGGCCGCACTGCGGCGACAGCAGCGGTGACAGTAACCAGGCCGGATAGAGATGACCGGGGCCAGCGTCACACGGACGGTCGGCCGAGGCGGGAGACGGTCCGAGACGCCGCCGGACGACGCGCCCAGAACTTACAAGCGAGGGGTCGCAGGTTCGAAACCTGCCGCGCCCACCCTTCGTCACCACCGAAACCGTCCCGGGAAGATCACCCCCCCCGGGACGGTGCCCGCGACCCGATCCGTCACCGCCTCGGGAAGCTCGTCGCCGGATCAGTGCCAGTCGCTGACCTTGACGTCGTCCGGCGCCGGCCTGCCGCGTCCGGTCTCCACGAGTTCCTTGAGACTCAACAGGAACGTCGCCCACTTGGTGCTGCAGTGGTACATGAACTCGACCGGCTCGCGCCAGCCCTCGTGTGCGAACTGGACGATCGTGTACTCGCCGCGCTGGTCGAGGCGCCAGTCGATCTCGGTCCCGATCCATTCCTCGGGGCCGTCGGTGACCCGCCACCGTACGCGGCCGGCGGGATCGAGTTCCAGGACCTCCATGTCGAAGCCACCGACGTCGCCGAACCGGAAGGCCAACTGCCCGCCGACCTCGCTCTTGCCCGTGGTCTCGGTCGTCCACCAGCCGGCGATGCCCTCTGGAGTTGCCACTGCCCGGTAGACGTCGTCGAGCGGAGCGACCACGCCGACCCGGTGCAGGATGTCGACCATCTCATTCTCCTTGGTTGTTGGTGCGGCTACGTTCGATCGCCTCGGCGATCCGCTTGATCCGGCGGAGTCGGGCGTCCCAGGTGGCGCCGACCGCCGACAACTGGGCGACAGCTCGGGCGAGCTGCGCCTCGTCGACCTGGTAGTGACGCTCGCGACCGGCCGGCGCGGCGTGCACGAGACCGACCCGGTCCAGGACGGCCAGGTGCTTCGAGACGGCCTGGCGGGTGACGGGCAGCCGCTCGCTCAGTGACGTGGCCGTGCCCGGTCCCCCGGACAGCAGAAGGTCGATCATCGTGCGCCGGATGGGGTCACCGATCGCCGACCACAGGTCGTCGTCGATCGCCGTGCTCATGAGGTGGCGACCAGCCGCGCCACGTACGTGCCCAGCGCCGGGAGGTAGTGGTCCCACCCGCTCTCGTGGTCGCGGTACTGCGCCTCGAGGACGGCGATTTCCCAGCCCATCTCGCGGAACCCGGTCTCGGTCATGCGGACCCGGGTCCCCTGACCGGTCGCGGCCAGGTCGAAGGTGACGAGCAGCGACTGCCCGTTCCGATCCGGGTCCGCGAAGCACCACCGGAAGGAGAACCGCTTCGGGGGATCGACCTCGACGACGGCGAGTGCGACGGTCGTCGTCTCGCCGGTGTCCGCGTTGCGCCACACCAGCTCGCCGGGCGCGCCCGCGACCGGCTCGAACCGGGCGTCGTCGGGCCACCATTCGCGCATGTGCTCGGGTCGACTGATCACCTCGAAGACCACCTCGGGTGACGCGTCGACATGGATGGCCCGCTCGATGGTTCCGTGCTCCATGACACCAACCTTTCGCAACCTTTGGTTGCGTAACCCTACAACGGCGTCCGCTCAACGCGCAACCTTTGGTTGCGTGTCGAGGGCTGTGGTGACGGTAGGCAACCCGACTGCGCCGCCCAGCTCAGTACGATGCCCACATGTCCCGGCCGGTGATCTTCGACCTCTTCCACACCCTGCTGAATGGCGCCGACGAGGAGCGCGACCGGGTGGTCGGCGAGATGGCGCTCATGGTCGGGGTGGCACCGGCCGCGCTCGTCGCGGCGTACCACGCCAGCTGGCGTGAGCGGCTGGTCCGCTGGGATGTCGAGGAGACCGTCCGCATCCTCGCCGGACAACTCGGCGGCACGCCGACCGACGAACAGGTGACCCGGGCCGGCCAGCATCGGCGAGCGCTGGCGCGCCGCGTGCTGGGTCGCGTCTCGACCGCCACCCTGGGTGTGCTCGACGCGCTGCGCGACGACGGGCACCCGCTGGCGCTCATCAGCAACGCCACCTCCGAGACGGCCGAGGCGTGGCCGCAGAGCCCGCTCGCCCGCCGCTTCGACGTGGCGGTCTTCTCCTGCGAGGTGGGGCTGGCCAAGCCCGACCCGGCGATCTACCGCACGGCCGCGGAACGGCTGGGCGTCGCGCCGGCGGAGTGTGTCTTCGTGGGCGACGGCGCGGACGGCGAGCTGGCCGGCGCGGCGGCGGTCGGCATGACCGTGTTCCGGACCACGGAACACAACGACACCGACCCGACCTGGGGCGGCGCCGCGTTCCCCACCCTCGGCGACCTGCCCGCGCTGCTGCGCGAGCCGTCGGCTACGGGGGTCGAGGCGCCGGGGCGCACATCAGCGTGACGCGGTGACGCCGGCGCCGGGTGCCCTACTCGGCCGCCGGCTTCGGGGCCTCCGCCAACCCGGCCGCCTCGGCGCGCGCCCGGTCCAGGATCTGGCGCGCCTCCGACCGGGCCTCCGCCAGCGTCCGCTCGGCCTCGCGCTCGGCCCTGGCCCGGTGGTCGTCCGCCTGCCGCTCGGCCAGGCGAAGGATCTGCTCGACCCGGGAGCCCAGCCCGGAGAGTCCCGTGCCCTCACCCGGCGGCTGAGCCTTCGCCTCCTCGCTGATGGTGGCCGGTCGCGAGCCGACAAGCGACAGCCCCACGCCGACGACGCCCGCGACGACGCCGGGCCAGATGGCGGCCGTACCGACCTGGGCACCGCCCACGGCGCCGACGCCGATCCCGACGAGCAGCGCCGGGAGCGACCAGCCAGCCCTTTCCATCGATCCTCCCCGACAGCACAGGACGTACATCCGATCCGGTCCACGATGGCAGGTGAGGTCAAGCACCCGACAGCCCGCCGGCCGGCGGCACCGTCGTGGGCTGCGGTGCGGAAATCGCTGGCGGCATCGACGCCCGGGGGCCAGGCTGCCGGACGTGATGGTGCACGAGAACGAGATCCCGGTGGACGAGCGGGTCGTCCGGTCGCTGCTGCGGGAACAGCGGCCGGAGTGGGCCGACCTGCCGGTCTCGGCCGCCGGCTCGGGTACGGACAACAGCATGTACCGGCTGGGCGACCAGTTGCTCGTCCGGCTGCCGCGCACGCCGGACAAGGCGAAGGACGTACGGAAGGAACAGACCTGGCTGCCGCGCCTGGGACCGCATCTGCCCTCCCGCGTCCCGGAGCCGGTCCACGCCGGTACGCCCGGCTCCGCGTTCCCGCTCCCATGGTCGGTGTACCGCTGGATCGACGGCGAGGAGGTCGGTCCGGGAACGGTCACCGACTGGGCGGCCTTCGGCGCCGACCTGGCCGCGACCGTGCGGAGCCTGCACTCGGTGGACCTGATGGGCGCCGCCCGGCAGGGCGAGCTGAGCTGGTACCGCGGCGGCAGCCTGGGTGCCTGCGACCGCTGGATCAGCGGCTGCTTCGACGACTGCCGGGCGATTCCGGACCTCGACCTCGACGTCGCGTTCCTGCGGCAGCTGTGGCGCGACGCGCTCGCCCTGCCCGAGCCGACCGGGCCGCACGTGTGGCTGCACGGCGACCTCAGACCCACCAACCTGCTGGTACGGGACGGCAGGCTGCACGCGGTCATCGACTTCGGCGGCCTCTCGGTCGGCTTCCCCGACGCCGAACACGCCACCGTGTGGGATCTTCCGCCCCAGGCCCGACGGGCCTACTGGGACGCCGTGGGTCTCGACGAGGCGACGTGGCTCCGCGCCCGGGCATGGGCGGTCGCCGTCGCGATCAGCGGGGTCTCCTACTACCGGGACACGTACCCGGCCTTCGTGCGTGAGTGCCGGTCCCGCCTCCACGCCATCGAGGTGGATGCCGGCGCCCGATAGCTGTCGCCGCCGCCTGGCAGGCTCGCGTGCTGCGCCGGTTTCCCCTGCGGGCCGCCCGGCGGGCTGAGCGCGGGGCGGCGGGGGAGACCGGCCTGGGCTACGGTCTTGATCATGACACGGTTGTCCGCCCATCCCGGGTACGCGCGGTTCTGGGCGGCCGACACGCTCTCCACCTTCGGGACGTACCTGACGACCGTGGGGTTGCCGATCCTGGCGATCGTCACGCTGGACGCCAGCGACGCCGAGGTGGGGCTGGTCAACGGCGCGCGCTGGACCCCGTACCTCCTCTTCGGCCTGCTGGCCGGCGTGGTGGCCGACCGCCACCGGCGGCGGCCGATCCTGGTCGCCACCGACCTGGCCCGCGCCGGGCTGCTGACCCTGATCGCGGCGCTCGCGCTGCTCGGCCTGCTCGGCGTGCCCCTGCTGCTGGTCCTGGTCGCGGTCCTCGGCGCGCTGTCGCTGCTGCACGAGGCCGCCCACCAGTCGTACCTGCCCCGGCTCGTCCCGCCCGCCGCCCTGACCCGGGCCAACGCGCGGATGGAGCAGAGCGCCTCGGTGGCCCAGACCACCGGCCCGTTCCTCGGTGGCGCGGTGGTGACGGCGGTCGGCGCACCGGTGGCGATGCTCGTAGACGCGGTCTCCTACCTGGTCTCCGGGCTGCTGCTGACGACGATCCGCCGGCCGGAGCCGGCCCCGGCGCCGGCCCGCCGCCACCTTGGGCACGAGCTGCGGGAGGGATTGTCCTGGGTCTACCGACACCCGGTGCTCGCGCCGTACGCGCTCACCCTGCACGCCCGGTTCCTCTTCGCCAGCGTGGCGTCCACCGGGTTCACGCTCCTCGTCGTACGCGGACTCGACCCCGGGATGAGCGAGCAGCGGGCGGCGTTCGGCCTCGGCGTGGTGCTGGCCCTCGGCGGCGTCGGTGCGGTGTTCGGCAACGCGCTGTCGCACCGGGTCGGCCGGTGGGGCGTGGGCCGGGCCATCCTGCTGGAACGGGTGGTCGAGCCGGTGGGCTGGAGCCTGGCGGCGCTCGCCGTGACCGGCCGCGCCGGCTGGCTCATGGTGGGTGCGGCGCAGGTGGTGGTCTGGTGCGCGCTGGGGATCAGCGGGCCGAACGAGATGGGCTACCGGCAGGCCGTCACCCCGGACCGTCTCCAGGGCCGGATGAACGCCACCATCCGCTCGCTGAACTGGGGCATGCTGACCGTCGGCGCCCCGGTCGGCGGTCTGCTCGCCCAGCACGTCGGCCATCGGGCCACGATCGGGATCGGGGTCGCCGGCATGGCGGTGGCGGCCACCGTCGCCGTGCTCTCGCCGCTGCGCACCGCCCGCTTGCCCGAGATCGTCGCGGAGGAGGCGGTGCCGACCCCCGCGGCCCGGTGAATTCGGTTGCGGACGTGCACACCGGTCGATTGGCTCGGCGCATGGCCGACGTCGACGCGTACTTCATCTGTGCCACGCCGCGTACGGGCAGCTCGCTGCTCTGCGGCCTGCTCGCCTCCACCGGGGTCGCGGGGTGTCCGGAGGCGTACTTCCGGGTGCCGGACGAGGGGCATTGGGCCGACCGCTGGGGGCTCGCCGCCGGCTGGGGGTACGACGACTACGTCCGGGCGGCGCTGGCGGCCGGCCGGACCGGCAACGGGGTGTTCGGGGCGAAGCTGATGTGGGGCACCCTCGACCGGGTGGTCGAGGGCCTGGCCGGCGTGCACCCCGAGTTGGCCGGTGCGGACGACGCGCTGCTGCGCCGCGCCTTCGGCCGGACCGCCTTCGTGCACCTGCGCCGCGAGGACGTGCTGGCCCAGGCGGTGTCCTGGCTGCGCGCCGAGCAGACGGAGCACTGGTACGTCGGCGACGCGGGCGGCAACGGCCGGGCACCCGTCTACGACCCGGACGGCGTCGACGAGCTGCTCGGGACCATCGCGGCGCACCAGGCCGCCTGGGACGAGTGGTTCGCCGCGTACGGGATCACGCCGCACCGGGTGCGTTACGAGGACCTGGCGGCCGACCCGACCGGGGTGACCCTCGGGATCCTCGACGTCCTCGGCCGCGCGCTGCCGCCCGGCGCGGCGATCCGTCCCCGGCACCGGCGTCAGGCGGACGCGCTCAACGCCGACTGGATCGCCCGCCACCGGTCCCGGAAGTGACCTTGGCCACCTCCGTGTCGGCGCGACGCGTAGGGGCAGGTCATCCGCCGTTACCCGGCGGTTAGAGTGGGCGCTGCGAAGTCGCGTCCCGACCAGGGTGCGGCTTCGTAGTGCTTCACGGGGATCCGTGGAGCCCAGCCGTTCCGACGTTCTCCGGGCCAACCGAATCGGAGCGGCTGCACCCCCACCGCCCGACCGGCGCGTCCGGCGGGCCAACCCGGAACGGAGTAAGTCCACGCCATGAGCGTGACTACGCAGGATCCTGCTGCCCCGGTCGAGCCGGCGGAACCCGCCGCACGTGGCCGCCTCGACCGTTACTTCGAGATCACCCGCCGGGGCTCGACGGTCAGGCGCGAGGTGCTCGCCGGGCTCACCACCTTCGCGACGATGGCGTACATCGTCGTGCTCAACCCGCTGATCATCGGTACCGCCCCGGACAAGGACGGCAACCTGCTCGGCATCGCGCCGGTCGCCGGGGTCACCGCCCTCGTCGCCGCGGTCATGACGATCATGATGGGTGTCGTCGGCCGGGTCCCGTTCGCCGTGGCGACCGGCCTGGGTTTGAACGCCTTCGTCGCGTACGCCGTCGCCTCCCAGATGACCTGGGCCGAGGCGATGGGCCTGGTGGTGATCGAAGGTCTGATCATCACCGTGCTGGTGCTGACCGGCTTCCGGAAGGCCGTCTTCCGGGCCATCCCGGCCGAGCTGAAGGCCGCCATCGCGGCCGGTATCGGCCTGTTCATCGCGCTGATCGGCTTCGTCGACGGCGGTTTCGTCCGGGCCAGCACCGGCGTGCCGCTGCAGCTCGGCTCCGGCGCCAACGGCACCCTCCACGGCTGGCCCACGGTCGTCTTCCTGGTCGGCCTGCTGGTCACCGGCATCCTGGTCGCCAAGAAGGTCAAGGCCGGCGTGCTGATCGGCATCGTGGCCACCACCGTCGTGGCGGTGATCGTCAACGCGTTCGCCAAGCCCGGCGGGGCCTTCACCGCTGACGGCAAGCCCAACGCGGACGGGTGGCGCCTCAACGTGCCGACCCTGCCGGACCCGCTGGTCAAGGGGCCCGACCTGCACCTGATCGGCAACGTCTCGTTCGGCGCGTTCGCGCACGTCGGCGTGATGACCGCGCTGCTGCTGGTCTTCACCCTGGTGCTCGCCGACTTCTTCGACGTCATGGGCACCACCGTCGGCCTGGCCAAGCAGGCCAACCTGGCCACCGAGGACGGCACCGACATGCCCCGCCTGGGCAAGGTGCTCTTCGTCGACGGTGTCGCGGCGGTCGCCGGCGGCGCGGGCAGCGCCTCCTCCGCCACCACCTACGTGGAGTCCTCCTCCGGCATCGCGGACGGTGGCCGTACCGGCCTGACCAGCGTGGTCACCGGCGTGCTCTTCCTCGGCGCGCTGCTGCTCACCCCGCTGGTGTCGCTGGTGCCGAGCGAGGCCGCCGGCCCGGCCCTGGTGATCGTCGGCGCGCTGATGATCCGCCAGGTCAAGGACATCGACTTCACCGACGTGGGCGTCGCCGTCCCGGCGTTCCTGACCATGACCCTCATGCCGTTCACCTACTCGATCACCAACGGCATCGGTGCCGGCTTCGTCAGCTGGGTGGCGATCCGGATCGCGCAGGGCAAGGCCCGCTCGATCCACCCGCTGCTATGGGCCGTCGCCGCGGCGTTCGTGATCTACTTCGCCATCAACCTGGTCAAGGCCGTCACCGGCGTCAGCTGACCGGTCCTGCGTCGCGCCCCCGCTGCCCCCGGCCCGAGGCAGCGGGGGCGCCGCGTATCCGGATCATGGGATACAGTGCGAACGCGCGGACACGCGACCGTCGTGGGCGCAGGGGGAGATGAGGCCATGGATCGCCATGAGCTTCCTCCACCATGCCTTTCTCCGGGTCGCGCGCTGACTGACTGAGACACCGCGGCCCGGGTCGCTCCACGACCTTGGGAGTTTCGCGTTGTCTTTTCCTGACCTGACCACCGACCGTCTCGTACTGCGCCACTGGCCGGCCGAGGAGGCCGAAGCCGTCGTCGCCGGTGAGCGCCGCCCGCACTGGGCGGCGGACTACCCCTTCGAGGGCGACCGGATGATCGCCGGCCTGCTCACCCGCGAGCCGGACCGGCCGCACGGGCACTTTCAGATGATCGAACGGGAGACCGGCCTGACCGTCGGCGGGATCGGGCTGAAGCTGCCGGTCCTCGACGGCGCGGTCGAGTTCGGCTACGGCATCGTCCCGTCCCGGCGCTGTCGGGGCTACACCACCGAGGCGGTCCGGGCGCTGGTCGCCTTCGCCCGCACCGTGGCCGGGGTGGCGGAGGTCTTCGCCACCGTCAACCCGGCCAACGCGCCGTCCGTCCGTGTGCTCCAGAAGGCCGGTCTGCGCCACACCGGCACGGTGGCCTCCGACGAGGGGCCGCTGCACCGGTACGTCGCCGAGTAGCCCCACTCCGGGTGCGTCTGTTGTCGCCCCGGCGACAACAGACGCACCGAAGGGCCCGGCGGCGCCACCGCCGCCGGGCCGGCCACCCTCGTTGTAGGGGACATGAGCTACGCGGACGTCAACGGGGTGCGCCTCTGGTACGAGCTGCACGGCACCGGCCGGCCGCTGGTGCTGCTGCACGGCGGCTACGGGTCGGTGGAGATGTTCGCGCCGATCCTGCCCGTCCTCGCCGCCCGCCGCCGGGTGGTCGCCGTCGACCTCCAGGGCCACGGCCGGACCGCCGACGTGGACCGGCCGCTGCGCCACGAGTCGATGGCCGACGACATCGCCGCGCTGCTGCACCACCTCGACCTGCCGCAGGCGGACCTGCTCGGCTACTCGCTCGGCGGCGGGGTGGCCCTGCGTACCGCGATCCAGCATCCGGCGCTGGTCCGCCGGCTGGTGCTGGTCTCCACGCCCTGCCGGCGGCAGGGCTGGTACCCGGAGGTGCTGGCCGCGATGGCCGCCCACGGCGCGCAGGTCGCCGAGCAGATGCGCGGCACCCCGCCGCACGAGCTCTACGAGCGGGTGGCGCCGCGCCCGCAGGACTGGCCGACGCTCTGGGTCAAGACCGGTGAGCTGCTGCGCCGCGAGTACGACTGGTCCGCCGAGGTGGCCGCCCTCGCCCTGCCGGTGCTGCTGGTCTACGCCGACGCCGACTCGATCCCGGTCCACCACATGGCCGAGTTCTTCGGGCTGCTCGGCGGCGGGCACCGGGACGCCGGCTGGGACGGCGGCAACCGGCCGGCGTCCCGGCTGGCCGTGCTGCCCGGCCTCACCCACTACGACATCGTCGGCGCACCGGCGCTGCCCGCCGCCGTGCTGCCCTTCCTCACCCACGAGGTCCGCGCGCCCGAGTGACCACCCGGCGGACCAGGAAACCGGCGAGCAGCACCAGGGCCACCAGCCCGGTCCACCACCAGAACCGGCCGCCCACCCCCCACGGCGGGTCGGCGTCGCGCACCCGCCCGGAGTGGACCACCTGGTCCGCGACGTCGATCGCGAGCACCTGCTCCGGCGCGGTGAGCACGGTGGTGGGCGCGGCGGCCCCCGGCACCAGGGCCAGCACCGCCACCGAGCGCACATTGCCGTACGCGGTCCGCTGGTCCATCTCCAGTGGCTGGTCGAACCGGGTGGGCGCCGCCGGCTCCGGCCGGTACGCGACCACCAGCGCGGACCCGTCCGGCCGCCAGCCGAGCAGCCGGATGGTGGTGACCCCGGTGACGGCGGGCAGCGCCAGCGCGCCGAGGTCCCGCCCGGTGGCCGGGTCGACGTGGCGCACCCGCCAGCGGGTGCTGTCCGGGTCCCTGCCGACCAGCGCCAGCGTGCCGTCCGGCAGCCAGGCGCCCTTGCCGGCCAGCCCCGTGTCGGGCGGCAGCGGGAAGGAAGAGATGCTCCGCCCGTCGCTGCCGGCGATGAGCACCTTGTCGCCGACCCGCCAGGCCAGCCGGCTGCCGTCCGCCGAGAACGCCACGGGGTTGCCGAAGATGGGCAGTTGCTCGGTCTCGATCAGGCGCACCGCGCCGCCGCCGTCCAGCCGGACCAGGCTCAGGACGTCCCGGTAGGCGCTGCCCTCCGGGTTGGCCGGCACGACGTCCCGGACCACCAGGGACTTTCCGTCCGGGGCCCAGCCGGCGGGCTGGCTGGTGACGCTGCCCGGCACCACGCTGGGCAGGTGCCGCTGCACCCCCTTGACCAGGTCCACCAGATCGATCCGGGGGTGCTCGCTGCTGCCACCGGGCACGGCGATCCGCCGGCCGTCGGGGGAGAGCAGCACCTCCTCGCCGGCCGGCGCCTCGTACCCCACCTCGTGGGTGCGGTAGCGGTCCGCCTCGGCGCCCACGATGCCGATGGTGCCGTTCTCGTCCAGCAGCCCGGTGAGGCCGCGCGCCTGCCCGCTGAAGATCAGCGAGGCCGGACCGAGCCGGGGCCGGTCGGTGGCGTGCAGCGCCCCGAACACCGGCAGCCCGATCCGGTCGGGCAGCGCCGGCCCGTCCGTGCCGGCCGGCGTCGGTTCCGGCCCCGGGCCGCCGCCACGCCCGACCAGCGGCACGAGCGCCACCAGCACCAGGACCGCGGCCACGCCCGCGGCCATCCGCCGCCGCGTCCGGCGCGCGGTCCGCACCGCGCGCTCGTGCACCCGGTACGCGGGCACGTCGGCCGCCGCCTCCCGCAACGCCTCCCGCAGCCGTACGCTCATCGCCCGCTCCTCTCCGCCGTCCGTTCCACCAGGTCGGGGACGAGGTCGCGGAGCCGGCGTACGGCGTCGTGCCCGTGCCGCTTGACCGTGCCCAGCGAGCAGCCCAGCACCTCGGCCACCTGTGCCTCGGTCAGGTCCTCGTAGAACCGGAGCACCACCACCGCCCGCTGCCGCGCGGTGAGTTGGCGCAGCGCCGCCACCACGCTCAGCCGCAGCGCGGTGGCGTCGGTGTGGTCGCCGCCGCCCCGCTCGGCCGGTGCCGGGTCCAGCTGTTCCGCCACCCGGCGCCGGCGCCACCAGGACACCTGCTGGTGGTACATGACCCGGCGCACGTACGCCTCCGGGTCGCCGTCGCGGACCCGCCGCCAGTGCCGGTACGTCCGGGCCAGGGCGCTCTGCAACAGGTCCTCGGCGAGCTGGTGGTCCCCGCTGAGCAGGTACGCGGTCCGGGACAGCGCGGGCGAACGCTGCACCACGAACTCGTGGAACGTCTCCGACATGCCCACCCCCCTCGTCCAGTACAGACGCCAGATGTCCGGCGAATGGTTGGGGGCGGCGCGGGCGGGTGCGGAGTCGAGGTCCGCACCCGCCCGATCCCGGTCAGATGGCGAAGCCGCCGTCGGCGTCGATCACCGCCCCGCTGACGTACCCGGCGTCGGGACCGGCGAGGTGGGCCACCACCGCCGCGATCTCGTCCGGTGCCGCGTACCGGCCGAGAGCGGTGAGCCCGGCGATGGCCTCCGCGTTCGGCCCGTCCGCCGGGTTGGCGTCGGTGTCCGTGGGACCGGGGTTCACCAGGTTGACGGTGATGCCCCGCGGCCCCAGCTCCCGGCCGAGCCCCTTGGTCAGCCCGATCAGCGCGGTCTTGCTCATCGAGTAGAGCGCCAGGCCAGGGAAGGGGGCCCGGCGGGCGACGTTGCTGCCGATGCTGATGATCCGCCCGCCCGCGCCCAGGTGCCGGGCCGCCGCCTGCGCCGCCAGGTACGGCGCCCGCACGTTGACCGCGAGCGTCCGGTCCAGCTCGTCGATGCCCAGCGCGTCGACGGACCCGACCAGGAACACCGCCGCGTTGTTCACCAGGATGTCCAGCCGGCCCAGCTCGGCGGCCGTGCGGTCCACGGCCGCGCGTACCGCCTCCGGGTCGGCGCTGTCGGCGGCCAGCACCAGCGCGCGCCGCCCCGCCGCCTCGATCTGCTTGCCCACCAGCGCGGCCCGTTCGGCGTCGCGCTCGTAGGTCAGGGCCACGTCCGCGCCCTCGGCCGCCAGGCGCCGGGCGATCGCGGCGCCGATGCCCCGCCCGCCCCCGGTGACCAGGGCGACCTTTCCGTCCAATGTCGTCATGGCTCCAGCCTCGTCGCCCCGTGGGCCGAGGTCTGGCGGCGATCGGACGACGCGTTCACCGGTCGCCGGCAGGCGGGCCGAACCGACTCGACCTGCCGCAAGGGACGGTGTCCCGGCCTCGAGACGGCCCGCCCTGCCGCAATCGGAGTCGATCAGCGCAGTCGGTGGGCGAGCCAGGGCAGGAGGCGGTCGCCCTGCAGTCGCTGGAACGCGCGGACCGTGGGGATGCCCGGCGGTGGCGGCTGCCGGGCGCCGTCCAGGAAGAAGCCGGCGAACCCGGCCAGCACCCCGGTGACGCCCGCCGGATCCGCGTCGGCGGTGAGCGGCCGGGCGCGCAGCAGCGCCTCCGGGTCGTGCCCGCCGTGCACCTGGACGTTGACCAGCACCAGCAGGCTGTCCAGCCAGGCCGGCCCCCGGCAGGCCCACGGCCAGTCGACCACGGTGACCGTGCCGTCCGGGCCGAGCAGCAGGTTGTCGGCGCGGATGTCCAGGTGGCAGAGGGTGTCGCCGGCCAGCGCGGCCACTCCGCGCTCGGCCGCGGCGCACAGGTCCGGCAGCCGGTCCCGGGCCCACGGGTCGAGGTCGGCCGGTGGGTCCGCGACGATCCGCTGCCAGCCGGCGAAGTCGTACGCGAGCTGCTCGGCGGCGGTGGGGACCGTCGCGACCGGGGTCGGGGTGAGCGCGGCGGCCATCGTCTCCAGGGTGGACAGCACGGCGGTCAGCTCCGTGGCGTCCCACGGGGTCGCCGGATGCCGGCCCTCGACGTCGGTGTAGACCAGCGCCACCCAGTCACCGTCGTCGTAGCTGCCGAGCAGCCGGGGCGCCGGGGTGCCGGGCGGCAGGGCGGCGGCGACCAGCGCCTCGGCCCGGTGCAGCCGGGGACTGCGGTCGTTCTGCGCCGGGCTGACCGCCTTGACGAAGGCCCGCCGGCCGGCCGCCGTCCGCACCCGGTCGGCGGTGCCGGGCGAGAAGCCACCGTCCTGCGAGACGGCCGCCACCACCCGGTCGCCGAGAAGCTCCTCGACCGCCGACCGGACGTGCTCCGGCAGGTCGGTCCAGTGGATCCGGGTCTTCGTTCCGCTCGTCACCACCCCACCGTGCGGGACGGCGCCGGGCCCCGGCAACCGATTACCGCGCCCCGGCGGTGTAGCGCAGGACGACCACTCCACTGTCGAACGGGAGGGTGTCGACCAGGGTGAACCGGTGCGGGGCGAAGCCCCGGTCGGCCAGCGGGACGCCCGTGCCGACCACCACCGGGTTCAGCTTGACCACCAGTTCGTCCACCTCGTCGAGGAGCTGCCCGGCGAGCTGCCCGCCGCCGCAGAGCCAGATGTCGCCGCCCGGCCGGGCCTTCAGGTCGCGCACGAAGGCGACCGGGTCGCCGGCCACGATCTCCACCTGGGGATCGTCGGACGGGGGCAGCGAGCGGGTGAACACGTACTGCTTGAGGTGCGCGTAGGGGCTGCTGATGCCGGCCTTCAGCGCCGGCTCGTAGGTGCCGCGCCCCATCAGCAGGGTGTCGAAGCGGCCGGCCGGCGGCGACGAGATGCCGAGCTGGGCGTGGGCGAACGTGGGGAAGGTCTGGGGCCATTCGGCGGTCAGGTGGGCCGCCACGTCCGGCTCCAGGGGGAGGAAGTCGTAGGACCCGTCGGGGGCGGCGATGAAGCCGTCGAGGGTGCTGGCGACGTAGTACACGAGCTTGCGCAAACCGACTCCGATGTCCGGGACAACCACGACGGCTGTCGTGGTTGGCGCTCAATCTACAACACCTGTCGTGGTTCTTGCTAGGCTGAGTTTCATGGCCAGGAACCCGGAACGCCGTACCCTGCTCGCCGACGCCGGGTTGCGGGTGCTCGCCGCCGGCGGCGCGCGCGGGCTGACCCACCGCGCGGTCGACGCCGAGGCGGGCGTGCCCACCGGCACCGCCTCCAACTACTTCCCGTCCCGGGCGGCCCTGCTCGCCGGCCTGGCCGAGCGGATCTTCGACCGGATGGCCCCCGACCCGGCGGTCGTGGCCGACCTCGGCCGGCGCGAGCCGTCCCTCGCGCTGGTGACCGACTACCTGCGGTACATCGTCGAACGGACCACCCGCGAGCCGGACCTCACCCGCGCCCTGTTCGAGTTGCGCCTGGAGGCGTCCCGGCGGCCGGAACTGCGCCAGGCGCTCGGCGCCGTGCTCCGCAAGGGGTACGCCGACGACGTGGCCTTCCACGTCGCCGCCGGGCTGCCCGGCGGGGCGTTCGAGGTGGCCCTGCTGCACTACGCGGTGGACGGCCTCCTGCTCGACCTGCTCACCACCTCCGTCGACGCCGGATTCGACGTCGACCAAGTGGTTTCCGCCCTGGTCTCCCGTCTGGTCGGCGCGACCACCGGTTGACGGAGCTTCGCCCAGGTATGTCCCCTCACGTAGCGGGAAACCGGCACCGGACGCACCTGGGGAGGAGCGACGGATGACGGATGGCCCCCGACTGACCATCGGTGTGCTCGGCTCGTACGGCGGTCGCAACCTCGGCGACGAGGCGATCCTCAGCGGTCTCCTGGCCGACCTGCGGCGGCAGGAGCCGACGGCCCGGCTCATCGTCTTCTCCCGGAACCCCGCACACACCGCGCTGGCCCACCCCGACGTGGAGGCGGTGCCCTGGGAGGGCGTCAGCCGGGTCGACTCGTCCCAGATCCTCGAGCAGCTCGACCTGCTCATCCTCGGCGGCGGCGGCATCCTCTACGACAAGGAGGCCCGCCGCTACCTGCGGGTGGTCCGGGTCGCCCAGGAGCGGGGCCTACCGCTGCTCACCTACGCGGTGGGCGTCGGCCCGCTCACCGAGGGCGTGGACACCGGTATGGTCCGGGAGACCCTGGCCGAGGCGACCGAGGTGACCGTGCGGGATCAGGAGTCCCGGATGGTGCTGGAGGAGGCCGGGCTGCTGAACCCCATCACCGTCACCGCCGACCCGGCGTTCCTGCTGGAGCCGGAGGACTTCCCGGCGAGCTGGCTGCGCGAGGAGGGGGTGCCCGGCGGCAAGCGGCTGGTCGGGCTGAGCGTCCGCGAGCCGGGCCGGGCGGCGGAACGCCTCGACGTGGACGGCTACCACCGGCTGCTCGCCCAGATCAGCGACTTCCTGGTGCACCGGATCGACGCGTACGTGCTCTTCGTGCCGATGGAGCGGGACGACATCCGGCACTCGCACGGGGTGATGTCGCACATGGTCGCCGCCGAGCGCGGCCGGATCCTGCACAACGACTACACGCCCCGGCAGGTGCTCGGCCTGATGAAGCACTTCGACCTCGCGGTCGGTATGCGGCTGCACTTCCTGATCTTCGCGGCCATGATGGGCACGCCGTTCCTGCCCCTGCCGTACGCCGGAAAGGTCTTCGACCTGGCCCAGCGGCTCGGTGTGCCGGCGCTGCGCGGGGTGGAACGCGAGGTGGAGGGCCCGCTGCTGGCCGAGGTGGACCGGCTCTGGGACGAGCGGGAGGCGCGGGCCAGCGAGACCGCCCGGCGGGTGGCCGAGGTGTGCGAGCAGGCTCGGGGCACCTCGCACGTCACCCGGGGCGTGCTGGAGAGCATCCGCTCCCGGGCGCTGTCCCGGGCCGGCGCCGGCTGACCGGGCCGGGGCCGCGTCAGACCGCCGGGCCCCGCCAGGTGTAGATCCACGGACGGCCGTGCGGGTCGTCCGACTCCAGCTCGTAGATCTGCGCCTCGGCCAGGCCCGCCGCGCCGAGGTGGTGGTGGGTCAGCGGCGGACGCCCGTTGCTGTCCAGCTCGACGGTGACCGTCTCACCGTCGGCCGCGCCGCCCACCAGCGGGATCTGCACCGTGGATGCCATGCGCCCCATCCTGCCCCGGAGATCGCCGGCCCGCAGCGGGATGGCGGGCAGCGGCCGGGCGGGTCCCGGGACTAGGGTCCGAAGATGGCGGACACGACGGTCGACCCCACGCTCGGTCCGGTCCTCGCCCGTACGGGTGACGAGCGGGCAGTCCTCGAATCGTTCCTCGACTTCCACCGGGCCATCGTGCTGCGCAAGGCCCGGGGCCTCTCCGACGCCGACGCCGGCCGGCGCCTGGTGCCCTCCCTGACCACCCTGGCCGGCCTGCTCAAACACCTCGCCCTGGTGGAACGGAACTGGTTGCCCTGCCTGTTCGCCCCAGAGCCGGGGGACGTCTATCTCACCTCCGAGGAAGAGGCCGAGGCGAGCTTCACCCTGGAGCCGGGCGAGACGGTGGCCAGCCTGGCGGCGGCCTACGCGGCGGCCTGCGCCCGGTCCCGGGCGGTCGCGGCGCGGTTCGACCTGGACCACGTGGTGCCGCACCCGCAGCTCGGCGAGGTGTCGCTGCGCTGGGTGCTGGTCCACCTGATCGAGGAGACCGCCCGGCACGCCGGGCACGCGGACATCCTCCGCGAGCTGACCGACGGCGAGACCGGGGCGATCTGAGCCGGGCTCAGTCCCGGGGCAGCAGGCCGGGCGGATACTCCATCCCGTCGTGGGTGCACGCGGCGGCGGCCACCCGGGCGGCGTACCGGGCCGCGTCGAGCGGGGACGCGCCGCGCAGCCGGGCGGCGATCAGGCCGGCGGCGAACGCGTCGCCCGCGCCGTTGGTGTCCACCACCGGGGCGGGCGGCGTCGTCGCCGGCACCCGGACCGGCGGGGTGTCCGGGGCGTGCAGGGTCGAGCCGGCCGCGCCGCCGGTCACCAGCACGGTCCGGGGCGCCAGCCCGGCGGCCACCTTGCCGGCCCGGTCGCCGAGCTGGACATCGCTGACGAAGACCAGGTCGGCCGCCTCCGCGAAGGGGCGGTGGTAGTCGTTCTCGCCGTCCCAGTCGTGCAGGTCGGTGGAGAGCGCTACGCCGTCGGCGAGACCGGCGCGCAGGGTCGGCAGCGCGGCCCGGGCCCAGTCCATGATCGATACGTGGACGTGCGCCGCCTCGCGGACCAGGGCGGTCAGCTCCGCCTCGGCGAACGGCGCCGGCCCCGACCACGGGCGCGGGTCGTAGAGCGACATCCGGCGGCCGGCCGGGTCCACCATGTTCACCGAGCGGCGGGTGCCGGCCGGGGCGTCGACCAGCACCGTCCGTACCGAGGTGCGGGCCAGCGCCGCCCGGACCACGTCGCCGGCCGGGTCCGCGCCCAGCACGTCCACCAGCCCCACCCGCAGGCCCAGCGCGTGCGCGGCGAGCGCCACCCCGGCGCCGGTGTTGCCGATCCGCAACTCGATCGGGGGCACGGCCAGCGAGTCGGCGGCCGGCAGCGGTAGGGCGGGCACCTGGGCGCGGATGTCGACGCCCAGGCCGCCGACCACGAGAAGATCGAGCATGCCGCCGACGCTAGCCGGCCGCCGTCACGCCCCGCTGCCCCGGGGCCCGCCGTCCTACTCCAGGACCGGCTCCGGCTGGTCCGGCACCGGAGCGGTGCGTTGCATCCGGGTCCGGGCACGGGCCACCGGGCCACCGGCCAGGGCCAGGTCGAAGACGTTGCGGAAGATCGTCGACAGGTCGGGGTCGCTGTCCAGCGCCCCGGCGAAGCTGATGGACGACGCGCTGAAGACGAAACCGCCGTTCGGCTTCTCGGCGAAAATCATGGCCGCCCCGCCGCCCACGTTCTGCCCGCGCGCGATGACCTCCTCCGCCGTCGCCTCGGCGGTGAACCCGAGCAGGGTGTCGACCTCCCAGCCGCTCGCGCCCCCGTTGTATCCCTTGCTGCCGAACTGGCTTCCGGCCGTCAGTCGGGTGCCGGCCAGCAGCGGGTGGTCGCGGACCACCGCGTACGGCGCGAAGGTGAACCAGCTGGCGCTGGTGTAGTTGACGCCGAGCAGCTGTGAGGCGGGCAGACCGAGGGCGTTGAAGGTGTCCCGCTTGCCCTCGGCGGTACGGAAGCTGATCGCGCTGCCGTCGTCACTGAACGAGACCCGCTCGTAGATCCCGTTGCCGCCCGCGTAGATCACCCGGCCCCCGCCGGCCTGGTAGTCGGCCAGGTGCTGCCGCATCGCCTCGGACCAGTACTCCGGGTGGCTGCCGAGCACCAGCGCCTTGTAGCTGCTCAGCCAGTCGCCCGAGGCGTGCAGGTCGGCGTCGTCGTAGCAGTCGAAGGCGAGCCCCTGGCGGGCCATCCAGCGCAGCAGCATCACGTCCGACCACATGGTGTGCTCGAGACTGCCCGTCGCCTCGATGTTCCACTCGGTGGAGGGGCGGCGCAGCGAGAACGTGCGGACGCCGGTCATGTCGCCGCAGTACTGGTAGTGCCCGCCCCAGGTGTTGTACGCGTGGTACGTGTTCGACGGCATCAGGAAGGCGATGTCGTTGGTCGGCTGCTGGGGTCGTACGACGAAGGGCACGTGCCGCCGGAGCTGGTAAGGGCCCTCCAGCCGCACCGCGTAAAGGCCGGACGGCCAGTCCGCCGGGATGGACACCTGATAGCTGTCCGACCAGCCGCAGCCGCTGTGCAGGTAACCGGCGGGCAGCAGTTGGAGCTTGCCGGTGACGGTCGTGGCGTCCTTCACCACCACCGGGCCGCCCGTGCTGGGTGCCACCCGCACCACCGACGCCGTCACCGACGGGAAGGTGGTGGACACCGCCACCCGGAGCGTCTGCCCGGGGGAAAGGCTCGGCGTCTGCGCGTACCCCTGGAGGGAGGCCCGGCTCTGTACGGTGAAGCCGCTGCTGACCGCCCTCCCGGCGCCACCGTTGACCCAGGTGGCCTTCCGGTCGGTGCCCGCGGTGGCCCAGTTGCTCAGTCGGTAGGCGACCAGACTGCCGACGGCCCGCTTGGTCGAGTCGCTCGGCCGCACCCCGTACAGCGTGCCCTGGCCGGCGAAGACCAGGCCGTTGAGGGCGAGTTCGGTGAACCCGCTGCCCACCCGGAAGCCCGAGCCCTGTGCCCAGAGGCCGCGACCCAGGTGCTGGAACCAGAAGATCTCGCCGAAGCGCCAGCCGTAGATGACGCCGGAGGCGTCCGCCTGGAGCTGGTAGCTCGTGAAGTCGCGGCCGACGTCGATCCGGGTGCCACCGTTCCACCTCCCGGTCGACCGGATGTAACGGTATCCGTAGAGATCACCCTTGGCGTCCACGCCGTAGATCGCACCGTCGAAGCCGAACACCCGGGGGAACCGCGCGAAGCCCGTGCCGATCTGCCGGCCACCGGTCCAGTAGCCCGCACCGGTGGTGAGATCGGTGCAGATGTAGTGGTGGAGGTGGATGGTCCCGTCGGCGCGCACCCCGTAGAGCGAGCCATCGGTGCTGCCGAGCACGGTGACGAACTGGTTCCAGCCCGTTCCGATCTTCCGTCCGGAGCCGGAGGCCCAGCCGGATGCCGCGGTCTGCCAGCCCGAGTGCCGGTACCACAGCAGCGAGCCGTCGGCCTGGATCGCGTAGATCACCCCGTTGCCGCCACCGACCAACTGGATGAACCGCTGCTCCGGGTCGTAGCTCGGGGTCGCCGCCTCGGCCGGGGCCGGGTCGATGGCGAGTACCGCCGGTGCGGCGGTCGCCGTGACCGCCAGGACGCTGCCGCTGCGGAGTACGCCGCGACGGGTGATCTGTCGCGGAGTGCGCGATGACATCTGGACCAGCCTTTCCCCCATGATCGTGAAGGAACCTAACGTGTGGAGGCCGTCGCCGCGACACCCCCCACGCGGGTGAGTCCGAGAATCATTCACCGATCCGACAAACTGCGACCGTTCGGTGGAGGGCCGACCCGGGCTGGTCGGGCGGGCCGGCAGCCGCCCGCCCGCTATCCTCGACAGTCGTCACGAGGGGGGCACAGGTGCTGGTCATCCACGGGTCGTGGCTGGTCGGCACCGGTCTCGCCGTCTGGGCGGAGGACAGCGCCCGCCCGGCCACCCCGCCCCGCCGTCCCGGTCGGGCACCCCGCGAGCGCCCGCACCCGTTCGCCGCCGACCACGCCGGGCTGGCCGCCGCGCTCGGTGACCACCCGGGCCAGGCCACCACCGTCCTGCTCACCCTCCCCACCCGGGCCGGCGCGCCGCTGGACTCCCCCGAGCTGGTCCGGGCCGACGTCGCCGACCGGGTCCGCGGCCGGGTCACCCTCGCCGGCTGGCGGGCGCCCGCCCTGGTGTACGCCCCGGACGCCGCGCTGCCCCTGCTGCGCGCCCTCGGCCACCTCCCCGCGGTGCCCGGCGCGAGCCTGCGTCACCTCGCCGAGCTGGCCGACTTCGCCGCCGACCTGGTCGCCCGCGGGCGGCTGCTGCCCGGCGTCGCGGACCTGCCTCCGGCAGCGCCGCCCTCCGCCGGCACCTCCTCGCTCACCGTGTCCGGGGCACCCGGGGTCACCTCGTCCGCACGCGGCGGCGGCGCATCCTCGGCCACGTCGTCCCGACGGGGTGCCAGCCACGGTACGGAGACCGGCCGGGTCCGCCGGGGGCCCCGACCGGTCGACGCCACCGACGCGGTGACCGCCCGGGCCGTGTGGCGACCGCTGCTCACCGGCCCGGACGCCGCCTGGGCGCGGTCGCTCGCCCTCGCCCTGCCGCCGGCCGCCCGGGCCGCGGCGTCGGCCGCCGCCGGTGTCCGGCCGGCTGTCCACGCCGTCGGGTCGTCGGCCGCCGCTCCCGCTGTCCGGCCGGCTGGCTCGGACGACCCGGCCGCCGGGGGAGACCCCGGCCGGCCGGAGCCGGGTGCGCTGGTCGCCGACGCGCTGGACGCGCTGACCGACGCCGCCGCCCGGGCGGCGCTGGCCGAGACGGCCCTGCACCGGGGGATGCGCCCCGGGCCGGTGCCCCGCTGGCTGGCCGCGCTCACCGGGGCGGAGCCGGCCTTCACCGTCGCGCCGGCCGCCCTGGACCTCCTCCGGCGCGAGCTGGACGCCTGGCAGCGGGACGCGGCCGGCGGCACGGTACGGGCCGCCTTCCGCCTGGTCGAGCCGGCCGTCGATCCGGTCGCCGAGCTGGTCGAGGGGGGCGCCTGGCGGGTCGAGTTCGGCCTGCACCCGGCCGACGAGCCGGGACTGGTGGTCGACGCGGCGGACGTCTGGCAGGGGTCGGCACCCGCGCTCGCCGGCCGGGGCGTCGACCCGCAGGAGACCCTCCTGACCGAGCTGGGCCGGGCCAGCCGGCTCTGGCCGGAACTGGACGACGCGCTGCGGACCGCCACGCCGGAAGGGATGGAGCTGGACGCGGAGGGGGCGCACCGGTTCCTCCGGGAGGGCGCCCCGGTGCTGCACGCGGCCGGCTTCGGGGTGCTCCTGCCGTCGTGGTGGCGGCGGTCGTCGACGCGGCTCGGCGCCCGGCTGCGGGCGCGCGGCCGGACCGCACCGGGCACGGTCGCCGCCGCCTCCGCCGGGCTCGGGCTGGACGCCCTGGTGGACTACCGCTGGGAGGTGGCGCTCGGCGACCAGCCGCTGACCGCCGAGGAACTGGCCTCGCTGGCCGAGCTGAAGTCCCCGCTGGTCCGGCTGCGCGGCCGGTGGGTGGAGCTGGACCCGAAGCGCCTCGAAGCCGGCCTGCGGCTGCTCCGCTCGGCGGGCGAGCTGACCGTGGCCGACCTGCTGCGGATGGGCCTGGCCGAGGCCGACCGCCCGGACGCGCTGCCGGTGCTGGAGGTGACCGCCGACGGGGCGCTCGGCGAGCTGCTGGCCGGGGAGGCGGAACGGCGGCTCGCCCCGGCCGACCCGCCGCCCGGGTTCGCCGGCACGCTGCGGCCGTACCAGCGGCGCGGGCTGGCCTGGCTGGCCTTCCTCCAGTCGCTCGGGCTCGGCGGGATCCTCGCCGACGACATGGGGCTGGGCAAGACGGTGCAGCTGCTCGCGCTGCTGGCCGGGGACCCGCCGGAGGCCGGACCGACCCTGCTGGTCTGTCCGATGTCGCTGGTCGGCAACTGGCAGCGGGAGGCGGCCCGGTTCACGCCCGGGCTGCGCGTGCACGTGCACCACGGGGCCGAGCGGGCCCGGGGCGAGGAGTTCAGCGCCGCCGTGCACGCCGCCGACCTGGTCCTCACCACCTACTCGGTGGCCGCCCGGGACGCGTACGACCTGGCAGGGATCGACTGGCACCGGGTGGTGGTGGACGAGGCGCAGGCGATCAAGAACGCCGCCACCCGGCAGGCCGAGGCGGTCCGGTCGCTGCCCGCGCGGCACCGGATCGCGGTCACCGGTACGCCCGTGGAGAACCGCCTCGCCGACCTCTGGTCGATCATGCAGTTCGCCAACCCCGGCCTGCTCGGGCCGGCCGCGACGTTCCGCAAGCGGTTCGCCGAGCCGATCGAGCGGCACGGCGACGCCGAGGTGGCCGGGCGGCTGCGCCGGATCACCGGCCCGTTCGTGCTGCGCCGGCTCAAGACCGACGCGTCGATCATCTCCGACCTGCCCGAGAAGCTCGAGATGGACGTGCTCTGCAACCTCACCGCCGAGCAGGCGGCGCTCTACCGCGCGGTGGTCGACGACATGATGGCGAAGATCGAGTCCAGCGACGGGATGGAACGCCGCGGGCTGGTGCTGGCCACCATGACCCGCCTCAAGCAGGTCTGCAACCATCCGGCGCAGCTGCTGCACGACGGCTCGGCCCTGCCCGGCCGGTCCGGCAAGCTGGAACGGCTCGACGAGATCCTCGACGAGGTGCTCGCGGCGGGGGAGAAGGCCCTGCTCTTCACCCAGTACGCGGAGTTCGGCGGCATGCTGCGCGGGCACCTGTCCGCCCGTACCGGCCGGGAGGTGCTGCTGCTGCACGGTGGCGTCGGCAAGGCCGAGCGGGACGCCATGGTGACCCGGTTCCAGTCCCCGGACGGGCCGCCGCTGTTCGTCCTCTCCCTCAAGGCCGGTGGCACCGGGCTGACCCTGACCGCGGCGAACCACGTGGTGCATGTGGACCGGTGGTGGAACCCGGCCGTGGAGGACCAGGCCACCGACCGGGCCTTCCGGATCGGCCAGCGCCGCCGGGTGCAGGTCCGCAAGTTCGTCTGCGCCGGCACGGTCGAGGAGAAGGTGGCCGCGATGATCGCGGACAAGCGCAGCCTGGCGCAGCGGGTGGTGGGCACCGGCGAGCAGTGGATCACCGAGCTCTCCACCGACACGTTGCGCGAGCTGTTCGCGCTGGCGTCCGGGGCGGTGGTCGAGTGAGCCCGGAGCGGGAGCGCCCCCGGTTCGCGGAGTTCGGCCCGCCCCGGCGTGTCGACGGCGGGCTGAAGGCGCGCAGCACCCGGGGCGCGATCGGGCGGTCCTGGTGGTCCCGGCGATTCCTGGAGGTGCTGGAGTCGTTCGCCCTCGGCACCCGGCTCACCCGGGGCCGGGCGTACGCGCGCCGCGGTCAGGTGCTCCGGCTCGACGTCGCCCCCGGCCTGGTCACCGCCGACGTGCAGGGCTCGCGGCCCGACCCGTACCCGGTGCGGATCGGCCTCGCGGCGTACCCGGACGAGGTCTGGGACCGGATCGAGACGGACCTGGCCGGGCAGGCGTTCTTCAGCGCCCGGCTGCTCGCCGGTGACCTGCCCGCGGAGCTGGAGTCACGGTTCGCCGCGGCGGGCGCGCCGCTCTTCCCGGCGGCCGTCGACGAGCTGGACCAGCACTGCGGCTGCCCCGACTTCGCGGTGCCGTGCAAGCACCTCGCGGCCACCTTCTACCTGCTGGCCGAGGCGTTCGACGCCGACCCGTTCCAGCTCCTGCACTGGCGCGGCCGGAGCCGGGCCGAGCTGCTGGACCGGCTGCGTACGCTGCGGGGCGCCGGCGCGATCCCCGGCGGCGCAGCGGCCGACCGGGCGGTGGCGCCGGACGGACCGGCCAGCCCGGCGGACGTCCCGTCCCGGCCCGAGCCCGTCGCCGGTGCGGGGCGGGTGCTCGGCGGGCTGCCGGCGCTCCCGCCGGATGACGAGGTGGACCGGTTCTGGCTGCCCCCGGTGCCGCTGCCCGACCGGCCGCCGACCCTGGCGACCGGACCGGAGCTGCTGCTGCGCCAGCTCGCCCCGCCCGGAGCCGAACTCGGCGGCCCCGGACTGGTGGAACGGCTGCGCCGGGCGTACCGGGAATTCGGTCGGCCCGGACCGGCGGCGGAGCCGGACGGTCCGCCGGCCTGAGCGCGGGCGCCCCCGGCCGGGTCATAGCCAGCGTCGCCGGAAGTGCCACATGAGCCCGGCATTGGCCACCAGCACCAGGGCGCAGATCGCGCCGGCCAGTCGTCCGGCGAGTACGGTCATCGCCGGCAGCGAGGCCCACAGCACGATCGTCAACAGCATCAGATACCGGCCACGGCGGCCCTTGGCCCGGTGGTCGAGCCGGGCGAAGAACTGCGGGTCGCTCTCCCGCAGCTGGCGGGTGATCTGCTCGAACCTGCGCTGATCCTCTTTGCTGAGCATGGCGGTGCCTTCCCCTCACGGCTTCAGCGGTTCGGCGGCTTACCCGCAACGGCGGCGGGTCACGCGCCGGTCCTGCTGCCACTTTCGTCGGAGGGCGGGCGGCGAGGATCTTCCGGTCGGGGGACCTCAGTCCGGCCTTGTCCGGCCTTAAGTCCCCCTAGCGGCTCGTCCTGGGCGCCGCCGGTGTAACGGCGAGCACGAAGGTCGACGCCACGTTCAACGGGGGCCGTTGCCGCGGTCGCGCGGACGATCCTCGCGTCCCCCAGCGCCACCTCCGGTAAGGCATTCGATGGAGCTGACCGTGAACCTGTACCCCCTGCGCCCCGAATGCCCCGACCAGTGCCGGCTGGCCGACAACCCGGCCGAGGCGCTGCCGCGCGCGGAGTCGGACATCGTCGCGGCCGAGCACGCCGTTGAGGCGGACCGGTTGTACGCGTGACATACCAGGACACTTACGACACGTACGCCACCGGCCGCCGGATCGGGACACCCTCCCCGTACGGCGGCCGTTCGGCTGCCCCGCCACCGCCACCGCCACCACCGCCGCCGGGCGTGCCGCGCCGCGGCCCCGGCGGCCGGCGGGCTCTCACCGGGCTGTTCTGGCTCGGCCTGGCCGCCGCGGTGCTGCCCTGGTGGCTGGCCACCCCGGACGGCTCGTTGACGGGGACGACCGACGTGCTCACCGCCGCCGGCCGGATCACCGGCCTGGTCGCCGGCTACCTGCTGCTGGTCCAGGTGCTGATGATGAGCCGGCTCGGCGTGCTGGAGCGCTGGATCGGTGGTGAGCGCCTCTCCCGGGTGCACCGGGATCTCGGCGCCACCCTGCTCGTGGCGGTCCTGGCCCACCTGGCGCTGCTCGTGGTCGGTTACGCCGGGTTGGAGAAGAAGTCCGTTCTCGGCGAGGTCGGCTCCCTGCTGAGCGACTACGAGGACATGGTCTCCGCGTTCGTGGCCGCCGGGATCATGGTGGCGGTGGGCCTGACGGCGATCCGGGCGGTCCGCCGGCGCCTGCCGTACGAACTCTGGTACCACCTGCACCTGACCAGCTACCTCGCGCTGCTGCTCGGCTACGGCCACCAGTTCAGCAACGGCGCGCAGCTCCACGAGCCCGGGCCGGTGCGCACCGGCTGGGTCGCGGCGTACCTGCTGGTCGTGGCCGCGCTGGGGTGGGGCCGGGTGATCGCCCCGATGCACTTCAACCTGCGGCACCGGCTGCGGGTCGCCGACGTCGTGGCGGAGGCCCCGGACACCATCTCGATCTACCTGACCGGACACCGGCTCAACCAGATCGACCTGCTCGGCGGGCAGTACTTCCGCTGGCGCTTCCTCAACCCCGGCTGCTGGTGGCAGTCACACCCGTTCTCGCTCTCCGCGGCCGGCAACGGCCGCTGGCTGCGACTCACCGTCAAGGTCGTCGGCGGGCACACCGCCGAGCTGCGGGAGCTGGATCCCGGCACCCGGGTCTGGGCCGAGGGCCCCTTCGGCACCTTCACCGCGGCGCACCGGACCAGGGCGCGGGCGCTGCTGATCGCCGGGGGCAGCGGCATCGCCCCGCTCCGGGCGATCCTGGAGGAGCTGCCGCCCGGCGCCGCGGTGATCTACCGCGCCCGGACCCCGGCCGACGTGCTCCTGCACCACGAACTGGACTGGCTGGCCCAGGCCCGACACGCCTCGGTCTGGTACGTGCTCGGCTCCCGGCACGACCCGGGCCCCCGCCAGGTGATGCACCCCGAGGGGCTGCGCCGGTTGGTGCCCGACCTGACCCGCCGGGACGTCTACCTCTGCGGGCCGGGCGGCCTGGTCGACGAGGCCGTCCAGGTGCTGCGCCGGGCCGGCGTCCCCCGGCGGCAGATCCACCTGGCCATCTTCGAGCTGTAGAAAGGTCTACCTGCGATGCGTCGCGCGCTCCTCGCGATCACCGGCCTGGCCGCCAGCACCACCGCGCTGGTGGTGCTCAAGGGCTCGCCCGGCACCGGCCAGGCCGCCCAGGACCTGCCCGCTGCCGAGGCGCCCGTCGCTCCCGGCGGAGGGCCCGCGTCCGGCCCCACCCCGGGCGTCGCCGGTGGCTCGGCCGGGCCGGGCGGGTCGGCGAGGCCGAGCGCCAGGCCCGGCGCGAGCCGGACCGCCGGCGCGAAGACCAGCCCCACCGCCCGGACGACCACCGCCGCGCCGCAGACCACCACCAGCGCGCCGAAGACCACCACCCGGACGGTCACCGGCCCGGTGGTCAGCTACAAGTACGGCTCACTCCAGGTGCGGATCACGCTCAACGGCACTCGGATCGTCGACGCCGTCGGCCTCGGCATGCCGCAGGAGGGGCAGTCCGGCCTGCGCAGCGACGACGTGCAGGCCCGGTACAGCGGCACCTCCGGCGAGGTGGTCGCCAGGCAGAGCGCCAACCTCGACACCGTCTCCGGGGCGACCTACACCAGCACCGCGTACAAGCGGTCGCTCCAGGCTGCCATCGACAAGGCGTGACGGGGGTGGCCCCCGGTGCGCGGCCCGGCCTGCGCCGGGTCGAGCAGATCATGGGTACGGCGATCAGCCTCGACCTCGCCGACGACCTGCCCGCCGCGCGCCTGCACGAGCTGGCCGAGGAGACCTTCGGCTGGCTCCGCGAGGTGGACGGCCGGTTCAGTACCTACCGGGCGGACAGCGAGGTGTGCCGGCTCGACCGGGGCGAACTGCCGCTCACGGCGGCGTCGGCCGATCTGCGGGCGGTGCTGGACCGCTGTGCCGACCTGTGGCGGGAGACCGACGGCTGGTTCGACGCGTACGCCACCGGCCGGCTGGACCCGTCCGGCTACGTGAAGGGCTGGTCGGCCCAGGTCGCGTCGGACCGGCTGGTCGCCGCGGGCGCCCCGAACCACTGCCTGAACGCCGGCGGCGACGTCCGGGTGCGCGGCCGGTCGGCCACCGGTGAGCCGTGGCGGATCGGCGTGCGGCACCCCTGGGACCCGCACGCCACCTGCCTGGTGCTGACCGGCACCGACCTGGCGGTCGCCACCTCCGGCGGGTACGAGCGCGGCCACCACGTACGCGATCCGCGACGCGGCACCCCGGCCCAGGGCCTGCGCTCGGTCACGGTGGTCGGTCCCGATCTGGGGCTGGCCGACGCCTACGCCACCGCCGCCGTGGCGATGGGTCTGGCGGGCATCGGCTGGCTCGACCGCCTTCCCGACGGCTACCTGCACGCGGTGATCACCGACGACGCCCGCCTCCTCCGCTCCCGCACCCTCCCCCTGGCCCCCTGACCCGGTCCCCCCGGCCTCGCACTCCACCCTGTTGATCATGAAGTTGTCGCCCGGACACGCCGGTCCGAAGGGCGATAACTTCATGATCGACAAGATGCTGGCGCCGTCGCGCCGGCAGGGTGGAGGAAGGGTCAGCGGAGGGGGCGGTATTGGGTGGCGGGGCGGGAGCCGGTGGGGCGGGGGCGGCCGGGCCGCGCGCCCCGGGGCCGGGTGCCGCCCCAGCGGTGCGGACGGCGGTGGTGGCGTGAAGGCTCGGTGCCGCCGGTGTGGCGGGCCGCGTCGTCCCAGGACATGGTCAACCCCCGCTCTGGCGTGTGCGTCGTCACCTCGTTCAACGAGGGCGGCGCCGGGGAGGACGTTGTCGGGGAGCCGTCGCTCACCGGCCGCGCCGGGGGAGCGGGAGGTGGCCGGGCAGCAGGTCGGAGGTGAGCCTGATCCCGGCCGCCTGTAACGCCGCGATCAGCGCGTTCTGCAGCAGGTACGAGTCGGGGAGCTGCCAGCGGGCCTGCTCCGGGGCGACCGCCCAGCGGACCGTGCCCTCGGGCAGCCGGGTCGGCGGTGCCGGGATCCACGAGCCGGGGCCGTGCCGGACCACCTGGAAACAGTGCTCCAGCTCCGGGCGGAGCGGGTCGCCCGGGCGGACCAGGAACATCCAGCGACCGGTCGGGGTGACCACGACCGGCCCGCGTACGCCGATCCCGGCCGGGTGGGTGGCGACCGCGTCCAGCGCGCGCCGGCCGAGGTCGGCGGCGACCTCCAGCACGTCGAACGAGCGCCCGGTGGGCAGCAGCACCCCGTGCGGCCGTTCGCGCCACCAGGTGGCCACCCGGGCCGGGTCGGCGCTCGCCGCGTGCTCCCAGTTCTCCAGCGCGGGGTGGCAGCCGATGGTGGGACAGCCGGCCCGGCCGCACACGAAGCGGCTGTTCGCCAGGCACGCCCCCGGGGTCACCTCCCAGCCGTGCAGCGCGTAGCGGACGGCGACCCGGCGGAGCCGGACGCGTTCCAGGGGCGACAGGTGGGCCACGCGCGGTCCGACATTCCCCCACATGGTGTGCCATCCCCTCTTTGTCCTGGTTGGACGCTCCGATGTAACACGTCGAACCCCGTCACTGCTGTAACACACAGTCGTTGAGCTGACGAACGGCTGGTGCAACTTGCACGGAAACTACGAGGACTGGCCGTACGGCTGACGCACAGACTGTGCGACCAGGGAAAATCTGAATACCGACGGACCGTTGCGATCGTCGACCGGGGGAGATCAAGCCGGACGCGGGCAGGGGGAGGGATGGGGAGATGGATGAGTTGCCCATAGGCCGTCGAGTGGCATACTGGCGCAGCCGTCGCAAGATGTCCCAACAGGTCTTCGCCGACCGGCTCGGGAAGTCCAAGAGCTGGGTGGACAAGGTCGAGCGCGGCGTCCGGCGGCTGGACAAGTTCTCCGTCCTCTACGAGATCGCCGACATCCTCCAGGTCGACGTCCAACTCCTGCTCGGCAAGGACCCGGAGCGGCGTTCCGACGCCCTCAACTGCATCGACCAGGTCGAGGTCGAGGAGATCCGGGCCGCGCTGGAGCGGTACGACTCGATGAGCGCGTACTTCGACGCGGCGCCCTACCCCCCGCCGCTGGCCGACATGCGCAAGGCGGTCAACCACGCCTGGCTCACCTACCAGTACGGCCGCTACGGCATGCTCACCCGGGCCCTGCCCAAGTTGCTGCGCGACGCCCAGGCCGCCGACGCCGGCCACGGCGGCGACCAGGCCCGGGAGGCGGCCCACCTGCTCGGGCAGGTCTACCAGATCGCCTCCTCCGTCCTCCGCAAGCTCGGCGAGTGCGACCTCGCCTGGCTGGCCGCCGACCGCTCGATGGCGGTCGCCCAGCGGGCCGATGACCCCCTCCTCGCCGGCATCGCCACCACCCGCGTCTGCAACGCCCTCGTCGCCATGGGCCGCCCCCGCCCGGCGCTCGAACTCAACGTCCGGATCGCCAACCGGCTCGCCCCCGGCGGCGGCAACGACGTCACCCCGGAACGCCTCTCCGTCTACGGCATGCTGCTCCTCCAGGGCGCGATGGCCGCCGCCCGGATCGGCGACTCCGCCACCGTCGACGACCTGCTCACCGGCGCCCACGAGGCGGCCACCCTGCTCGGCGGCGACCAGAACCACTACTGGACCTCGTTCGGCCCGACCAACCTGGAGCTGCACCGGGCCGCCGCCGCGGTCGAGCTGGGCGACGGCGGCCGGGCGGTGGAGACCCACCACCGGCTCGCCGAACCGGCCTTCAACGCCCTGCTGCCCGAGCGCCGCGCGCACCACCTGCTCGACCTGGCCCGTGGGTACGCCCAGATCGGCGACGTCGCCAACGCCGGCGAGATGCTGCTGCGCGGGGACCGGCTCGCGCCGTCCGAGATCCGCTGCCGCCCGATCGCCCACGAGGTGATGTCGGACGTGCTGCGTCGCACACGGGGTGCGCCACCTCCGCCCATCGCGGAGTTGGCTGAGCACATGGGAGTTGGAGTATGAGCGAGCGAATCATCGGGCGCCGCGGGGATCCGATCGGATGAGCGGTCCGCACACCGCCAACGGGCACCGTCCGGTGCTCTACGTCATCACCTGCGGCTCGCCGATGGCCCGGAACGTCGGCCAGCTGGTCGACCTCGCCAAGCGGGACGGCTGGGACGTCTGTGTGGTGACCACGCCGGACGGCGCGAAGTTCGTGGACCGGGCCACGCTGGCCCGGCAGACCGGTCACCCGGTCCGCACCCACTACAAGAATCCCGGCGACCTGGACGTCCTGCCCCCGGCGGACGCGATGCTGGTCTGCCCCGCGACGGTCAACACGGTCAACAAGTGGGCGGCCGGCATCACCGACACGCTCGCCCTCGGGCTGCTGGTGGAGGCGCAGGGGCTCGGGGTGCCGATCGTCGCCGTCCCGTACACCAACGCCGCGATGGCCGCGCACCCGGCGTTCCTCGCCGGCCTGGCCCGGCTGCGCGAGTGGGGCGTACAGGTGCTCTTCGGCGACCACGTCGTACCGCTGCACCCGCCGGGCACCGGTGAGGGACACGTGGACGACTTCCCGTGGGCGGTCGGCCTCGCGGCGCTGCGCGGCACGCGGCGTCCGGTCGCCCCGGTCGGCTGAGCCGGACCGGAACGGGCCGACGGGGCAGCTCCCGCCGGCCCGTTCCGCCGTGCGTCGGCCGGCGCGGCCGGACATGCCACCACGAACCGCCCACCGGAGCTTCCATCCGACGCCCTGCCGGGCCCGGACGCCGGTAAGCTGGCCGCCCGTGAGCACAACCGGATCCCCGCCCACCGTCGCCGACGTGGTGGCCGCGCTGGACGGCCGCTACCCGCCCGCCTGGGCCGAGGAGTGGGACCGGGTCGGCCTGGTGCTCGGCGAGCCCACCACCCCGGTCCGCCGGGTCGCCTGCGTGGTCGACGTGGTCCCGGAGACGGTGGACGAGGCGCTCGCCGCCGGGGCCGACATGATCGTCGCGCACCACCCGCTGCTGCTGCGCGGCGTCTCCTCGGTCGCCGCCACCACGTACAAGGGGCGGATCGTCCACCGGTTGATCAAGGCGGACGTGGCCCTGTACGTGGCGCACACCAACGCCGACGTGGCCGACCCCGGCGTCTCGGACGCCCTCGCCGCCCGGTTCGGGCTGACCGGGCTGCGCCCGTTGCACCGCCCGCGTCCCGGTTCGCCGGCCGACGGTCCGGGGCGCGGGATCGGCCGGATCGGCGAGCTGTCCACCCCGATGACCCTCGGCGAGTTGACCCGGCACGCGGCGCTCGTGCTCCCCTACACGGTCTGGGGGGTTCGCGCCGCCGGCGATCCCGGGCGTATGGTTCGTACCCTCGCCGTCAGCGGCGGGTCGGGGGACAGCTTCCTCGCCGAGGCCACCGCCGCCGGGGTGGACGCCTTCCTCACCGCCGACCTGCGCCACCACCCCGCCGGTGAGCACCTCGCCGCCGGTGGCCCGGCCCTGCTGGACGTCGCCCACTGGGCGACCGAACGACCCTGGCTGGACGACCTGGCCGCCCACCTCCGGGACGAGCTGGGCGTCGAGACCGTGGTGTCCGACCTGGACACCGACCCGTGGACCGTGCACGCCGCCGCGCCCCGACCGGACGACAAGGAGTCCCGACCGTGAAGGCTGACCCGAAGGTGCAGCGCCGCCTGCTCGACCTGCAGGCGATCGACACCGCCCTCGCCCAGCTCGCCCACCGCCGCCGGACGCTGCCGGAGCTGGCCGAGCTGGAGGCCCTCGCGCGGGAGCTCTCCGCGCTCGAGGACGAGCGGGTCCGCGCCCAGGTCGCCGTCGACGACCTGGACCGGGACATCGCCCGGCTGGAGAAGGACATCGACCAGGTGCGCGCCCGTAAGAGCAAGGACGAGGCCCGGCTGGCCTCGGGCAGCGGCCCGGCCCGGGAGCTGGAGGCGCTCCAGCACGAGCTGGTCTCGCTGAACCGCCGGCAGGGCGACCTGGAGGACGCCGAGCTGGAGCTGATGGAGCAGCGGGAGACCGCCCAGGGCGTCCTCGACGGCGTCGAGCGGCGGATCGCCGAGGCCCGGGACCGGCGGGAGGCCGCCGAGCAGCGCCGCGCGGAGAGCCTGGCCGAGATCGCCAAGGAGGAGGAGTTCAAGCGCAGCGCCCGGCAGCCGCTCGCCGGCGACCTCCCGGCCGACCTGGTCGCCCTCTACGACCGGATCCGCGAGGACACCGGGCTCGGCGCCGCGCTGCTCACCGGCGCCCGCTGCGGCGGCTGCCGGCTGGAGCTCTCCGGCGCCGACCTGGCCCGGATCCGCAAGGCCGCCCCGGACGACGTGGTCCGCTGCGAGGAGTGCCGGCGGATCATGGTCCGGACCAGCGAGTCGGGGCTGTAGTCGTCGTGGCGGTGCGGGCGGTCGTCGTGGAGGCCGACGGCGGGTCCCGGGGCAACCCGGGGCCGGCCGGCTACGGCGCGGTGGTCCGGGACCCGGAGACCGGCGAGGTGCTGGCCGAGCGCTCCGCGGCGATCGGCACCACCACCAACAACGTCGCCGAGTACCGCGGCCTGATCGCCGGGCTGGAGGCCGCCGCCGAGCTGGGCGCGGTCGAGGTCGAGGCGCGGATGGACTCCAAGCTGGTGGTCGAGCAGATGTGCGGCCGCTGGCAGATCAAGCACCCGGGGCTGCGCCCGCTCGCCGCGCAGGCGGCCGGCCTGGTCGGCCGGTTCGACAGCGTACGGTTCAGCTGGGTGCCCCGGGAGCGCAACAAGCACGCGGACGCCCTGGCCAACGCAGCGATGGACGTCGCCGCCGGCAAGGCCCCGGCCCGGCCGGCCGTGGAGTCGCCGCGGATCGTGGAGCCGCCGCGCGAGGTGGCCGCTCCGGACTCGGCCGCCCGCGCCGCCGCCCGCGAGGTGGCCGCCCGGGCCGCCACCGACCGGGCCACCGGCACCGACCCGGCCACCACGCCCGCCTCCTGGGAGCCGCGCCCCACGGAGGAGGCCACCCGGCTGATCCTGGTCCGGCACGGCGAGACCGAGCGGACCGTGCAGAAGCGCTACTCGGGCCGCGGGGACGTCCCGCTCACCGACCGGGGCCGGGCGCAGGCCCGGGCCACCGCCGCCCGGGTGGCCGCCCTGGCGCCGTCGGTCGCGGCCGTGGTCAGTTCGCCGCTGTCCCGGTGCACGGCGACCGCCGAGGCGATCGCCGCGCTGGTCGGCAACCCTCCGGTACGCCCCGACGACGACCTGATCGAGTGCGACTTCGGGGTCTGGGAGGGGCGCACCTTCGCCGAGGTACGCGAGGGCTGGGCCGGCGAGCTGGACGCCTGGCTCGCCTCCACCCGGGTCGCCCCGCCGCAGGGCGAATCGTTCACCGCGGTCGCCGAGCGGACCAGCCGGGCGGTCGAGCGGCTGCGTACGGCGTACCCGGGGGAGACCGTCGTGGTGGTCTCCCACGTCTCGCCGATCAAGCTGGTGCTGCGCGACGCGCTGGCGGCCGGCGACGCCTTCCTGCACCGCCTCTACCTGGACACCGCGGGCGTTTCGGTGCTGGACCTCTATCCCGACGGCGGCGTCGCCGTCCGCTCGGTGAACGACACCGCGCACCTCGCCGACCTCTGATTTTCCTGCCGCCCAACCCCCGGTGATCGCCGTTCGGCGCACGCGGGCCGCCGCTCGGCGCAACGGCGTCGTCCGACCGAACGTGACCCCGTTCACAGGGCCGTAGCCTCCGGCCGTCACAAGGCAAGTTACGACTTCCCGGAGGTGTGTCACATGGCTGCACCAGAACCGGAGGCGCCGACAACGGCGCGATCCAGGGCGAAGGACCACAGCCCCTGGAACTGGTTGCTCTTCATACCGATCGTGGTGCCGCTGATCCCGGCCTTCTTCAACGCCGACTCACCCCGGCTGTTCGGGTTCCCGCGTTTCTACTGGCTGCAACTGGCCTGGATCATCCTCGGCGTGGCCACCACCACGCTGGTCTACCAGATGACCAAGAAGCGGGGTGACCGGTGATGCGGGCCCACCTCACTGAGATCATCGTCTTCACCGTCCTCTTCCTGCTGGTCAGCGCGATGGGTTTCGTGGCGGCCCGGTGGCGGGCGCCGCGCGACATGGCGCACCTGGACGAGTGGGGGCTGGGCGGCCGCAGCTTCGGCGGCTGGATCACCTGGTTCCTGGTCGGCGGTGACCTCTACACGGCGTACACGTTCGTGGCGGTGCCGGCGCTGATCTTCGGGGCCGGCGCGGCCGGCTTCTTCGCCGTGCCGTACACGATCGTCATCTACCCGATGGTGTTCCTGGTGCTCTGCCGGCTCTGGTCGGTGTCGCACCGGCACGGCTTCGTCACCCCGGCCGACTTCGTGCGCAACCGGTTCGACTCGCCGATCCTGGCGCTGCTGGTGGCGATCACCGGCATCGTGGCGACGATGCCGTACATCGCGTTGCAACTGGTCGGCATCGAGGCGGTGCTCAAGACGATGGGCGTCACCGGGGAGAGCGCGCTCGCCCGGCACCTGCCGATCATCATCGCGTTCGCCATCCTCGCGGCCTACACGTACCAGTCCGGGCTGCGCGCGCCGGCGCTGATCGCGTTCGTCAAGGACTCGCTGATCTACATCGTGATCCTGGTGGCGGTCCTCTACCTGCCGTACAAGCTCGGCGGGTGGGGCCACATCTTCGACGCGGCAGACGCGAAGTTCAAGGCGAGTCCGGCACCTGGCGACGGGATCCTGCTCAACGCCAACAACCAGCTCCAGTACGTCACCCTGGCGTTCGGCTCGGCGCTGGCGCTCTTCCTCTACCCGCACAGCATCACCGGCGTGCTGGCCAGTCGGAACCGGGACGTGATCAAGCGGAACATGTCCGCGCTGCCGGCGTACAGCCTGCTGCTCGGCCTGATCGCGCTGCTCGGCTACATGGCCATCGCGGCGGGCGTGAAGCCGCTGCCGGGCGCCAAGGCCGGCAGCGTCGACGGCAACACGGTGGTGCCGCTGCTGTTCGACAAGCAGTTCCCGGACTGGTTCGCGGGCGTGGCGTACGCGGCCATCGGCATCGGCGCGCTGGTGCCGGCGGCGATCATGTCGATCGCGGCGGCGAACCTGTTCACCCGCAACATCTACAAGGAGTACCTGAAGCGGGACGCCACCCCGGCGCAGGAGGCGAACGTCTCGAAGATCACCTCGCTGGTCGTGAAGATCGGCGCGGTGGCCTGCATCGTCTTCCTCGACCCGCAGTTCTCCATCGACCTGCAGCTCATCGGCGGCGTGATCATCCTCCAGACGCTGCCGGCGGTGGCGCTGGGCCTCTACACCCGCTGGTTCCACCGGGGCGCGCTGATCGCGGGCTGGGTGGCCGGCATGGGCCTGGGCATGTGGATGCTCTACCAGGTCGCGAACCCGGCCACCGGCAAGAAGCACTTCGCCGGATCGGCCTTCCCGCTCTCCGAGTTCGGCTTCGACACCAAGAAGACGATCTACGTGGGGATCGTGGCCGTGCTGGTCAACCTCGCGGTGGCCGCGCTGCTCACCCTGGTGCTGCGGGCGGCGAAGGTGGCCGACGGGGTGGACGGGACCACCCCGGACGACTACTTCGCCGACGAGGGCGACCCGCGGGTCACCCCCGGCCCCGACCGCGACGCGGACTCCGCCCGGGAGCCCGTCGCCTGAGTGGTAAGGAAGGGCCCCCTGTTAACGCCTTGCGTTGTACAGGGGGCCCTTCCTAACGCCCGCGCCGCGGGTCAGCGGCGCCGGTTCCGTGCGTCCAGGGCCTCGTTGAGCCGGTGCAGCAGGTCGGCGAGGGTCTCCCGGTCGTCGGGGGACCAGGCGCCGAGGATGTCGCCGTAGAGGCGCGTGCGGGCGGCCTGGACCGCCGCCATCCGCTGGAGGCCGGCGGGGGTCGGCGAGATCACCGTCCCGCGCCCGTCGGCCGGGTCGGGAGTACGCGCGATCAGCCCGTCCCGCTGCATCGCGGAGACCTGCCGGGTGACCGTGGAGCCGTCCAGGTTCAGCCGGGCGGCCAGGGCCGAGACGTTCTGCGGGCCGGCCTTGTCCAGGTGCCGCAGGATCACGTACGCGGCCCGGTCCAGCACCCGGTGCTCGGCCGTGCCGCTGGCCCGGCGGGTGGCCTCGCCCAGCCGGAGGAGCAGCGCGACCTCGGTCTCGATCCGGCCGAGTGTGACGTCTTCCGTGTTGGCGTCGTCCCTCATAGCTGTATGATACAACCGATTTACCTGTACGATACAGCTATCTGGGAGGTTGCGGAGTGGATCGGCGTTCCGAGCCCAACCGCAGTGCCATCTACGCCACCACGCTGGTGGCCTTCCTCGCCATCGCCGGCATCGCCGTGGTGGACCCGATCCTGCCGGCCATCGGCGAGGCGATCGGAGTCACCGCCTGGCAGGTCGAGCTGCTCTTCACCGCGTACATCGCGGTGATGGCGGTCGGCATGATCCCGGCGACCCTGGCCAGCGGGAAGTTCGGTTTCAAACCCGTGCTGATCACCGGCGTCTCGGTGGTCGGCCTGGCCGCGATCCTCGCGTCGTTCAGCAACGACATCGTGCAGCTCTCCGTGCTGCGCGGCGTCTGGGGGCTGGGCAACGCGATGTTCTTCGCCACCGCCATGGTGGTGCTGGTCAACCTCGCCAACGACCGGGAATGGGTGGTCGGCCTCTTCGAGACCGCGCTCGGCCTCGGGTTCGCCGTCGGCCCGCTGATCGGCGGCCTGCTCGGCGAGGTGAGCTGGCGACTGCCCTTCTTCGTCTGCGGCGTCTTCATGGTCCTGGCCCTCGCCGTCGCCTCGCGCAAGCTCCGCGAGCCGGCCCGCAAGCAGGCCCCCGTACGCGTCGGCCAGATCTTCTCCACCTACCGCAAGCCGGCGTTCATCACCCTCTGCGTGGTCACCGCCGCCTACAACTTCGTGTTCTTCGTGGTGCTCGGCTACACGCCGCTGTACCTGCACCTCGACGTCATCCCGCTGGGGCTGGCGTTCACCGGCTGGGGCCTCGGCCTGGCCGCCGGCATCCTGGTGATCGGCCACCGGCTGGCCCACCGGATCGGCGCGGTGCAGACCGTCGGCGTCGCCATCGCCGGCCTGCTGGTCTGCATGGTCCTCTTCGCCACCTCCACCGGGACCGCCATGTCGCTGGTGGTGCTGGTGCTCGCCGGCCTGTTCATGGGCCTGGCCAACGCCAACCTCACCGACCTGGCGCTCGGCCTCGGCTCCAGCGACCGCCGCGTCGCCACCGGCGCGTTCAACCTGGTCCGCTGGGGTGCCGCCGCGCCCGCCCCGATCATCTCCGGCAAGCTCGCCGAGCACGGGCTGGCCCTGCCGTTCTGGGTCGGCTTCGGGGTGCTCGCCGTCGGTGTGCTGGTCTACCTCGCCTTCGCGCACGTGATGGCCGCCGGCTACGGCGAGCGGGTGCTCTGGTCCCGGTGGAACTCGGCCGCCCGGCGCAACGAGCACGCCCCGGAGGAGCCGGTCGGCGAGGCGTACTGACCTTCCCCTCCTGGTGGGCGGACCGCCCGGCGCGGCAATGCGCCGGGCGGTCCGCTGTCCGGGGAAGGTCAGCGCAGGGCGCGCCAGAGCAGGTAGAGGCCGATGGTGGTGCCGAACACCACGATGAGGGTCTTCAGCACCACCGGCGGGAGCCGGCGGACCAGCCGGGCGCCCGCGTACCCGCCGACCAGGGTGGCCGGCGCGACCACCGCGACCGCCGCCCAGTCCACCGGGCCGAAGAGCGCGAACACCACCAGGGTGGTCAGCCCCACCAGCGCCGAGAGCAGGTTCTTGATGGCGCTCACCCGGGCCAGGGTGGTGTCCAGCACCAGGGCCAGCCCGGCCACCAGCATCACCCCGAGCGCCGCGCCGAAGTAACCGCCGTACACCGCGCCGAGCCCGACCATGGCCTGCACGGTGACGGTACGGCGGCGCGGGCTGAGGTCGGCCGGATGGCCGACCAGCCGACGCAGCGGATCCTGGAACGCCAGCACGGCGGTCGCGCCCAGCACCAGGAACGGCACCACCAGCTCGAACGCCCGCGCCGGGGTGGCCAGCAGCAGCACGCAGCCGATCAGCGTGCCCACGATCGTGGTCGGCACCAGCGACGCCACCCGCCGGACCGGCGGCAGGTCCGTCCGGCTGCCCGCCACACTGGCCACGTAGCCGGGGAAGACCGACACCGAGTTGGTGACGTTCGCCGGGACCGGGGGCAGGCCGGTGGCGATCAGCGCCGGGAAGGTGATGAGGGATCCGCCCCCGGCCACCGCGTTCACCGTGCCCGCGGCGAGACCGGCGGCGAGCAGGAGCGCGGCGTCGGAGAGGTTCATGATCCCCAGAGGCTAGTACGACCCGGCCGGAACTCAACTTTTCGCTACCCTGCCGCGTCGTTCCCATCGACCGGGCCTGACGAAGGGAGCGAGCCGTGCATCGTCACGACAGGGGGCCGACCGGTGGATGACCCGGAGTTCCGCGAGTTCGTCGAGGTCCGCTACGCCGACCTGCTGCGCACCGCGTACCTGTTGACGGGCAGCCGCGACGCCGCCCAGGACCTGGTGCACGAGGCACTGCTCAAGGTGATGCGGCACTGGCGGCGGGTCGACGAGCCGATGGCGTACGTGCGCCGGGCGATGGTGAACGAGCGGACCAGCCGCTGGCGCCGCGTCGGGCTGCGGGAACTGCTCACCTCGACGGTCCCGGATCGGGCCGGCCCCGACAGCACCGACGGCGTGGTCGTGCGGGACGAGTTGCTCGCCGCGCTGGACCGCCTGCCGGCCCGGATGCGCACGGTGCTGGTGCTGCGCTACTGGGAGGACCTGCCGGAGGCGGAGGTGGCGGCGGCGATGGGCTGTTCCGTCGGGACGGTGAAGAGCCAGGCGGCCCGCGGGCTGGCCCGGCTGCGGGAGGTGCTGGCCGGATCGCGGCCGCGGGTGGCCGGCGGGTTGCTGGGGGAGCGGGCATGAGCGTGGACGAACTGCGGGCAGGGCTGGCCCGGATCGCCGACACGGTGGTGCCGGACCCCGATCCGTACGAGCGACTGATGCGCCACGCGCGGCGGCGCCGGCGGCGCCGGTTCGCGGGCCTCGGGGCGGCGGTGGCCGCGATCCTGGTGGCGGCGCTGGGTGGTCCGGCGGCGCTCACCGGGGCGGGCCTGCGGCCGGTGGTGGACGACTCCCGGATCGGGCACGGCCACCCGATCGACTCACCGTGGAGTTGGCGTCTGATCGACTCACCGACCCGGGGGAGCCTGGCCGGGGACGCGGCCTTCGTCGCCGAGGTGCGGCGCCTCTTCGACCAGCAGCGGGCCGAGGTGCGGATGGCCGCGGACCTGCCCACGGTGAAGGTGCTCTACGCCGACGAGTCCGCCGGGTTCCGGCAGGTGGTGCTGGCCTACCACTCGGCGACGGCGGCGGCCCTGGTGACCCGGGAGGGCCCGGTCGGCGCGTCACCGGCCCGGCTGCTGCGGGGCGACGGGCTGAGCAACGGGCGGGTCGACCCGTTCAGCCTCCTCACCGCCGTCTCGGGGACGCCCGGTGCGCAGAAGCAGTGGCTGCTCGGGCTGGCCCCGGCCGGCTGCCGCGTCTCCCTGGGCCGGCCCGCGTACCCCGGCGATCTCGGGCTGCGACGGCAGTGGCAGGCCGTCCCCACCGACGGCTACGTCCTGGTCGACGAGGCGTCGGCCGACGGCTGGTGGCGGGTCGAGTGCGACGGACAGGTCCGGCAGGCGGGGCCGATCTGGTTCGCCGATCCGGACGGCCCCGACGGAACGTATCCGGACGACGGCCGGTGGGCGCCGGGCGCCGAACCGCCCAACCCCACGGTGGCCCGGCAGGCCGGGCGGATGTATGCGGCGCTCGCCCGCCAGTCCGGCCTGGTCGACGCGGCGCAGCCGGTGATCCGGTGGTCCGGCCGGCTCAGCACCGCGGAGGGCGAGGCGGTGCTGCTCGCCGCACCGGGGAAGGGGCCGACCCTGCTTCAGTTGGGCGACACCGGGAGCGATCCGCTGCTGGCCCTCGCCACGGCCCGGGACCCGGCCCCGGCCGACCCCGCGCCGCCCGCTGGCCCGCTGCGGCCGCCGCTGGTGGCCACCGGCTACGCCGTGGCGCACGACCTGCTGGCGGTCCGGCGGCCGGGCCGCGACGGCGACCGTGCGGTGCTCACCGACAAGTTGCTGGTGGTGCCCGGCAGGGGTGTGACCCGCATCGAGGCGGTGGCCGCCGGGACGGTTCTGGTGAGCGCGCCGGTGATCGGCGGGAGCGCACTGCTCACCCTGCGCGTCGGGAGCCCGGTCATCCTGCGCGGGCTCGACGGGGAGGGCGTGGTGCGCTCCTCCGGCACGCTGCAGGAACCGGCCACCGGAGAGCGGATCTTCAACGAGCCGATCGTGTCGAACTGGTGACGGATGTCCGGGAACGGGGGCGGCGTGCCCCCGTTCCCGGGTCGGAAATGGGCGGGGCGGGCCCGTCGTTAGGATGAGTGCGCGACGGACGAGTCGACCGGGCGGTCGCGTCGACGGGCTGCGGCCCGTCGCCGAGGAACGTCCGGACTCCACAGGGCAGGGTGGTTGCTAACGGCAACCCGGGGTGACCCGCGGGACAGTGCCACAGAAAACAGACCGCCGGCCCTAAACGGGACGGTAAGGGTGAAACGGTGGGGTAAGAGCCCACCAGCATCCCGGGTGACCGGGATGGCTCGGTAAACCCCACCCGGAGCAAGGCCAAGAAAGGGCCGTCACCGCACGATGACGACCCGCGCAGACGCTTGAGGGCTGCCCGCCCGATGTCTGCGGGTAGGCCGCTGGAGCCTGCCGGCGACGGTAGGCCGAGATGGATGGCCGCCGCCGACGCGCCTACGGGCCGCGTCGGTCACAGAATCCGGCGTACAGGTCGACTCGTCCGTCGCCCACCAGCTCAGAGCCACGATCAAGGCTCTGAGCTGGTCCTATCTTCAGGTGTCTGTCACGGGACATGCTTGACGCAGGGGCGCACATCGCGGCATGGCCGGACCGCCGGCGATGGGTTGCCACGCCCCGTAGTGATCGGATCGCGGGAGATGCGGACGTCTGGGCGTCCCCTTTGGCTGGAGCGAGCTTGTCCTATCCCTGTGGTCTGATCCCGTCATGCATGTCGTCGTCACAGGCGCACTCGTCGAAAACGGCGCGGTCCTGCTAGTACACCGCAGGCCGACCAAACGGGCATACCCAGATGTCTGGGATCTGCCCGGGGGGCAGGTCGAAGCGGGTGAGTCGGAACTACAAGCCCTCGCGCGTGAGATGCACGAGGAGCTCGGTGTTCACATTGTGGCGGAGTCCGCTTCACGGTTGGGCGTCTTGCATGACGGCAGTGGTGAGGACGCCGTTCACGTGGGCGTCTGGCAAATCGGAGACTGGGTTGGCTCTCCGACCAACCGTGCACCTGACGAGCATGACGACATCGCATGGGTCGGGATCAGCGAGCTGGGTGGCCTTCCCCTCGTGCATGGCGTCTTGGCGGCACTGGTTCGTTCTCTGCCTGAGTTTGAGTGCGCCCGCAGGCACGCAGATGTCACCGGCTGTAACCAGGACGACCGAGGAACCAAGGCCGACTGTCGCGCATGCGCTGGGACGGATTCGTCAAGCAGGTGGTGAGACAGGCCGGCAGCCGGCGGTTGGTACGTACGTTCGACTGAGCTGCTGCGTACGTGGTCGCTGGTGGAACTGCGCTTGGGGTCGCATCGGCCGGCGCAATATCTGGCTGCTCTCGGACGGCCGGCTTTGGTGGGTACGTGGCCGCCGCGGCGGTGACGACGGGCGGGAAGTCTTGTACGACTTCACCGATGAAGCATCCGCCCGAGCGATGGTCAACCGAATGATGAAGACCTCGGCCGGCACCTGGCGGGATCTCACCGAGGCAATCCGGCAGGAGCCCAATCGCCGGCAGGCTCACTAGCGGCCCCTAGCTGATGTTCAACTGCGGCCTCGCCTGCTCGGACGCCACCGGAACCAGTAGCCGAGCCTGTCGACCCGGTAGTGGGCGCCGGCATCGAACCGCAGCTCGCCCGCAAGCAGGCGTGCGTCGTCCGGCACCTGGCGGTACGGCGCCAGCAGCAGGTCCAGTTCGTCGTAACGGGCGTCGATCCCGCCCTGGCCAGGATGGCTCTCCGGCCCCTCCGTCCCCGCCTCATAACGCTCGTTCCACCTGGCGAAGATCGCCCACTGCTCGCGCTCCAGTTCCACCGCAGCCGCGCTTGCGGGCCAGACGCGGTACTCGTCGGCTTCATCGGTGTGGTCGTAGTCGAGGCCCTGGAAGTAGTGGGGCTTCCCGTTGATGTCGGCGAGGCCGGCGCGAGGTCCGTCGTACCACTCCAACTCGGCGTACACACGCTCGAAGCCGTCTGCGATCAGCTGTCGTTCGTCCCAGGTCTCCGCCACGCGGGCAGGGTACCGACGAGCGGCCTCGGCATCCATGATCACGATCTACGGCTGGAGTACGCACGGGTCCGGCCTGTTAGGTGTGAGCGGTCTGGCCGGTGCCTCCCTAGGTTGACCGCATGGCCCAGCTCGTCAACGTCGCCCAGCAGATGGCTCGCAGCAAACTTGAGGCGGCGTTACCGCAACGGTGGAGCCACGTCCATGCGGTGGTCCGTCGCCCACCAGGCCAGCCGCCGTCAATTGGTGGCTGGCCTGCTGTTTTTTCGGCCCACCGGCGTTCCGCGCCGCGCCTGGACGGCGTCCCAGGCGGCCAGGGCGACCAGCACGACGGTGGCGAGGCCGGCGAGAAGCAGTGGCGGCCCGATCAGGCCGATCGGTGTCAGGGCCACCAGCGCGCCGATCGCGATCAGCCGGGGCCTGGACAGCTCGCCGAGCACCGCCCAGAGGAACAGCACGTGGCCGGCCAGGAAGAGGGCCGGTCCGGCCAGCACGTTGGTGATCGAGGGCGCGGTCGGGTGGCCGGTCGGGTGGGCGATGGTCAGCTCGTCCCCGACGGCGGTGGCGATGATGCCGGCGACCATCGGCAGGTGCAGGTACGAGTACGCCGACCGGCCGAGCCGGCCCGGGTCGGGGGACTCGTCGATGACCCTGCCGGCCGCCTCCGCGACGCGGTCGAAGTAGATCCACCAGAGCGCCACGCTGCCGAGGAACGCGTTCACCAGGGCGAGCAGGTGGACCGTGTCGTTCGGCTCCGCGCCGAGCGCCGTACCGGTGCGCAACAGGGACTCGCCCAGCGCGATGAGGATGAACAGCTGGACGCGTTCGGCCAGGTGCCAGCCGGTGATCGGCCAGTCCGCCGGGGTGGACCGCCCCAGCCCGGGGAAATAGAAGCCGAGGATGCCGCCGAGGTACGTGGCGGCCACGGCGGCGCCCCAGAGGGCGACCCGGGCCGAACCGTGGACCAGCCCGCCGGCCACCCAGAGCGTGCCGGAGATCGCTGCCCAGGCCACCAGGCGCTGGAAGGTCGGCCGCAGCCTGAGTCGGGCCCGACGCGCGTCCGGCGACTCGGGTGCCGACCCGGACAGCCAGCCCCGTACGCCTGCCGGCCGGCTCAGGGCGACGACGCCGAAGGCCGTTCGGCCCACCTGGATCGCCGCGTACGCCCCGGCGACCCACCTGCCCCCGTCGCCGTACGCCTCGGGCAGCGACGCGGACACGATCAGGCTGAGCAGCATGATCCCGAACAGCATCAGCCGCACGCTCAACCGGTCCGGGTCGAACCAGTTGGTGAACCAGGCGGTGTCGAGCCACGCCCACCAGAGCGGGAGCAGCAACAGCAGGGTCTGCACCATGCCGAGCAGGGTCAGGTGACTGAGCAGGAGCTGGGTCAACTGGGTGATGGCGAGGATGTAGATGAGGTCGAAGAACAGTTCCGCCTTGGTCACCCGGCGACGGGTCGTGGGACCCCGCAACACCCCTGTGCCGTGCACCGCCACGGGACCCCTCTCCGGCTGCTGGTCCGACCCTGCCTCCCGCACCAGCATCGGACGCGGTCACGGGATCGAGCCGCGGTTCCGGGAAAGCGACCGCGGGTGGCGCGCCCGGCCCGACGGTCCGCCAGGAGTGCGTTGTTGCAGGTCACTGGCATCTGCAGCGTTGTCGCGCCGGGGTCCGGGCGCATATCGTCGCGTCGCCACGGGAACGCATCCGGCCGGGTGAAGGGGGAGCGGTGCACGATCACGAGCACGACCACGGACACGGCCATCACCACGGCGGCCGGCTCGCCGCCCGGTGGCATCGGCTGCGCCACGCCGCCGTGCCGCACACACACGACTCGCGGGCGAAGGTCGACCCGGCGCTGGAGTCCTCCCGGGACGGTCTGCGGGCGCTGTGGATCTCGCTGGTCGGCCTCGGGATCACCGCGCTCGCCCAGGCGGTCATCGTGGCGCTGTCCGGCTCGGTCGCCCTGCTGGGGGACACCCTGCACAACGTCGCCGACGCGTTGACCGCCGTACCGTTGGGGGTCGCCTTCCTGCTGGGCCGCCGCGCCGCCAGCCGTGCCTACACCTACGGCTACGGCCGGGCCGAGGACCTCGCCGGCATCGTCATCGTCGTGATCGTCGCCGCGTCCGCCGTCGCCGCCGCCTGGACCGCCGTGGACCGGCTCCTGCGCCCGGCCGAGGTGACCCACCTGCCGTGGGTGGCCGCCGCCGGCCTCGTCGGCTTCGTCGGCAACGAGCTGGTCGCCCGCTACCGCATCCGGGTCGGCCGCCGCATCGGCTCCGCCGCCCTGGTCGCCGACGGCCTGCACGCCCGTACCGACGGCTACACCTCGCTCGCGGTGCTCGCCGCCGCCGGGGGCGCCGCCCTCGGCTGGCGCTGGGCCGACCCGGTCGTCGGCCTGGTCATCGCGGTCGCCATCACGTTCGTCCTCAGGGACGCCGCGCGGGAGGTCTACCGGCGGCTCATGGACGCCGTCGACCCCGACCTGGTCGACCAGGCCGAAACCACGCTGCGCGGCGTCGACGGCGTCCAGGACGTGGCGGCGGTGCGGCTCCGCTGGATCGGCCACCGGCTGCACGCCGAAGCCGAACTCGTGGTGGCCGCCGACCTCAGCCTGGTCGCGGCGCACGAGATCGCCGCCGACGCCGAGCACCAGCTCACCCACGCGGTGCCGAGGCTGACCAGCGCCACCGTGCACACCGACCCGGACAGCCACCCCGGTGGGCACCACCACACCGACCTGTCCCACCGGCGCCGACAGGCCACCTCGGACGGCTGATCTTCGGCACCCGCCGCCGGTCCGGCCGGGATCGGTCGGTCAGGCGGCAGTGGTGGACGGTAGGCGGAGCTCTGGGAGGTCCAGCCAGGACGCCAGCGCCGCCAACTCCTCGTGCACTGCCGCGGTGACCTCCGGGGTGAACGGGACGTCCTCATGGATCGCGTCCACCCGGAGCGCCTTGGCCTTCCGGTCGGCCGTCGCGTCCACCTTGCCGACCAGCCGGTCGTGGTGCAGCACCGGCAGGGCGAAGTAGCCCCAGCGTCGCTGCGCCTTCGGCACGTACATCTCCAGGCGGTACTCGAAGTCGAAGAGCTCCAGGGCCCGCTTGCGGTCGTGCACCAGCCGGTCGAAGGGGGAGAGCAGAGCGGTACGCCCGGCGAACGGGGCACCGTCGAGCGCCGCCGGGTCGACCCGCCAGGGGCCGGACGTACCCTCGATCTCCGCCGGCTCGCCGGCCGCGCCGACGACGAGGGGGCGGGCGACGCCGAGCGAGCGGAGCATCCGTTCGTCGCGGGCCCGGCGGGCGTCCTCGGCGGGGACGACCGGCGTGCCGGGCGGGTAGACCCGCTCGGCCAGGTCCCAGGTCCGCTGTCGCCCGACCCGGCCGGCGATGGCGATCTCGCCGCGGGCGGCGAGGAACTCCAGCATCTGGGTGACGTTGCGGTTGTTGGTCCAGCCGGTGGACGGCCACGGCACCACGCTGCGGTCCGGCACGTCCCGGCTGAGCAGCGGCCCGGAGTCGCGCAGCAGGTCGAGCACGTACCGGCGGAACGCGTCGTTGGCGGCCAGCCAGTCGCGGCGGCGGGCGTCCTCCGGCCAGGCCGCCATGTCGGCCAGGTGCAGCCCCAGGTCGGTCATCGGGCGCACCATCGCCCGGTGCTCGAACAGGGCGCGCTCGTCCTCCAGCGCCCGGGTCAGCTGCTCCGGCCGGTATCCGGCGCCGAGCCGGGTCCAGGCGACCAGGTCCGCGTTGGGCGCCACAGCGGCGGTCGGGTCGAGCTGCAGGAAGGTCAGCCGGTCCACCACCGCCAGCAGGTCGGTGGGGCGCAGCGCGTCGAGGAGTTGGGCGCGGACGGCGATGCGGCGGGCGGTGGCGCGGTCGAGCCGGTGCGGTGCCATGCGGGGAGGCTACTGCCGGCACCCGACAACCACCGAGGGGCCGGCCGGCCGGGACGGTCAGGCGGACCAGGCGACGATGCGGCCCACCCGCTGGTAGTGCCGGGCCAGTTCGGCGTCGATCCGCTCGACGCGGGCGTCGGTGAGCACCACCCTGGGGTCCTGCCAGGTACGCGCACCGAGCATCCGGTGGCGCAGACCAGCCGGCGGGTGGCTGGCGAACAACGAGGCGTCCTCGCGGACGGAGAGCTGGCGTACCAGGGGCAGCCGCTCCGCCGCCCCGGCCAGGGAGCGGGCCGTCCCGGTCCGCCAGGCCGCCGCCCCCTGCCCGCCGCGCGCCGCCTGGCGAACCACCAGGGCCACCGACTCCCCGCTGAGCAGCACGTCGAGCAGGCGGGTGGCGGCGGCCGTGCCGGCCACCCGGGCGGCCATCTCGTCGGCCAGGTACTCGGCCCGCTGGCTGTCTCGTTGCGCGGTGGCGGCCAGCACCAGGTGGCCGGCGAAGAGCAGCTTGGACAGCGTCCACGACAGGATCCGGCCCAGCCACTCGCCGACCATCATGAGTAACCCGCCGCTCTCCGTGCCGCCGGCCGGGTGGAACAGGTCGGCGGCGTTGCCGAGCATGGTCAGCGCGGGCTGCGTGACCGGCCCTCGGCGTACGTCGCCGTTGACGAAGTGGCCCAGTTCGTGACCGAGCAGCGCGACCCGCGCCTGCCCGTCCAGCGCGCCCCACAGCGGCAGCCCGAGGCAGAGCACCCGCCGCCGGCGCAGCCCCACCGACATCGCGTACGCGTTGAGGTCGGCGTCCACGCCGATGACGTGCGGCACCGGCGCGCCGATCGCCGTCGCCACCTCCTCGACCAGGGCGTGCAGCTCGGGCGCCTCCTGCCGGGTGAGCTGCTCCAGGTCCGGGTCGATCCGGCCGAAGCGGGGGCGCAGCGCCACCGCCAGTCCGATCAGCGCCAGCCCGAGCACGATCGCGAAGTTCGGGAACGGGTACGCGAACAGCAGCCAGACGCCGGCCGCCGCCACGGCTGCCACCCCGAGCAGGAGCAGCAGCGAGACGCCGACGGTCACCGCCCCGGCCAGCCCGAGCCCGGCCGGCTCCAGCGGTCGCCCGACCAGCGCGGCGTACTGCTGGCGGGTCAGCCGGGTGGCCAGCCGGTGGGTCCACCGGTCGATCCGGGGCCAGCCGAACTCGGGCGCCTGGCGGGCACGGTCGTAGCCGTCGAGGTTCCATTCACAACCGGCGCACCAGGGCAGCGCCTCGCGGATCGACACGGTTGCCGCGCCGCACTCCGGACAGGCCCCCGTGCCGGCCTTCGTGGTGATCATGACCGTCGATCCTGGCCGGAACCGTCCGCCGCGGGTACCGGCCGTTCGGGGGAGCCGGTCAGCTCGGGCAGGGCAGCCGTTCCAACGCCGCCGGGGCGGCCGCCGGATTCACCACCTGCGCGAAGCACCCGGCGGCGGTGGCCCGCTGCCAGCCGAACACCGACGCGGCGGTCTTCGCCACGCGTACCCGGAAGACCAGCCGGACCCCCGCGGCGCCGGCCTCCACGGTCAGCACCTCGACCCCGTCCAGCGCGCCGGCGGTGTCGCGCAGCGTGCCCTCCCGGGCGGACGGCGTGGCCAGCAGCGCGGCCCGGGTACGCAGCGCCGTCGCCGTCACCTCGCGGTCGGCCCGGCGTTCCAGCCGGCGCTGGGACCGGTCCCGCAGGAGGGGCAGCGCCACCGCCGCCCCCACCGCGGCGATCGCCAGGAGCGCCGTTGCGGCGAGCAGCCGGCGTCGCAGCCGCGCCGAATGTCCTCCCCCGTACCGCACTCCGGGATTGTCCGTCACCGACCCGCCGCCCGGCTGCCCCGTCTTTCCCGGTTCCGCGCCCGACCGCGCCGGAGCTGGTCTACTGTGGAGGACATTAGCGGTTATTTCGGGCGTTCCGGTGGCGGCCGGTCGGTTCCCGGTGCACAGTGATCGCATGAGCGACAACGGAAGTGGTGGGCACTACTACTGGTGCACGCGACACCACCGGGTCGAGACCGATGCGGACGTGTGCCCCGCGAAGCACGTTCTCGGACCGTACGCCTCAGCCGCCGACGCGGAGAACGCCCTGCAGCAGGTGCGGGCGCGCAACGAAGCGTGGGACGCGGAGGACGCCCGTTGGGCCGGGGAGGACAGGTAGACGGCGCGGGACGGCCCGCGTCGAGGTGATCCGTGCTCCGCGAGGGCGAGAGCACGTCCCCAAGGAGGGAACCGAGATGGCCGTAGCACAGCAGGCCACCACCCGCCCGGCGGCGAAACGTACGACCGCGAAGAAGACCAGTACGGCGAAGCGGACCGTGGGTGCGACCACGGCCCGGACCGCCACGGTGACCAAGGCGTCGCCGAACGCCTCGGGCGCCGGCGCCGGCCGGGTGCCGGCGAAGAAGGCGGTCGCCAAGAAGGCGGCGGCCAGGAAGGTCGTGTCGGCGGCCCGGAAGGCGCCCGCCAAGAAGGCACCGGCCACGAGGACCACCGCCAAGAAGGCGCCCGCCAAGAAGGCGACGGCGAAGAAGACCACCGCGGCGGCGAGGAAGGCGCCGGCGAAGAAGACCACGGCGGCGGTGAAGAAGGCGCCGGCGAAGAAGGCGCCGGCGAAAAAGGCTCCGGCGAAGAAGACCACCGCGGCGGCGAGGAAGGCGCCGGCGAAGAAGACCACGGCGGCGGTGAAGAAGGCTCCGGCGAAGAAGACCACGGCGGCGGCGAAGAAGGCGCCCGCGAAGAAGACCACGGCCGCCCGCAAGGTGACCCCGACGGCCCGGAAGACCGCCGCCGCGGCGAAGAAGACCACGGCCGCGAAGAAGGCCCCGGCGAAGAAGACCACGGCGGCGACCCGCCCGACCGCGCGCAAGGCGGTGGCGAAGAAGGCGCCCGCGAAGAAGGCCACCACGGCGAAGAAGACCACCGCGGCCAAGAAGGCCCCGGCCAGGAAGACCACGACCGCCAAGAAGGCGCCGGCCCGCGGCACCGCGCGGCGGGCCGGCGCCTGACGCGAACACCAGCCGTTCACGGGGAGCGGATCACGCGCGACGCTGTCAGGATTGACCGCGTGGTGATCCGACGCGTACTGGCGCCCCGCATCGACTTCGGCGCGCTGCGCCGTGAGCTGGGACTGCCCGAGAGCTTCCCGGCCGCGGCGCAGCGCGAGGCCGACGAGGCGGCCGCCGCGCCGCTGCCCACCGTGGCCGACCGCACCGACGTCCCGTTCGTCACGGTCGACCCGGCGGCCTCGCGCGACCTCGACCAGGCGATGCACCTCAGCCGCCGTCCCGGTGGCGGGTTCCGGGTCCGGTACGCGATCGCCGACGTCGCCACCCACGTACGCCCCGGCGGGGCGCTGGAGGAGGAGACCTGGCGCCGCGGGCAGACCGTCTACCTGCCCGACGGCAACGTGCCGCTGCACCCGCACACGCTCAGCGAGGGCGCGGCCAGCCTGCTGCCGGACGCCGACCGGGCGGCGGTGCTCTGGACCATCGACCTCGACGCCGACGGCGCCACGGTCGGCGTCGCGCTGGAACGTGCCCGGGTGCGCAGCCGGGCCAAGCTCGACTACGTGGGCGTGCAGCTCGCCGCCGACGCCGGCCGGCTGCCCGAGCCGATCGCCCTGCTGCCCGAGATCGGCGCCCTGCTCACCGCCCGCGGCCTGCGCCGGGGCGCGATCAACCTGCCGCTGCCCGAGCAGGACGTGGAGCCCGACGGCGACGGCTGGCGGCTGGTGCTGCGCGGGCCCGGCCCGATGGAGGACCACAACGCGCAGATCTCCCTGCTGACCGGGATGGCCGCCGCCGACATCATGCTCGCCGGCCGGATCGGGCTGCTGCGGACGATGCCGGCGCCGAAGCCGGAGGCGGTGGAGCGGCTGCGGCTGGCCGCCGGCCCGCTGGGCGTGCACTGGCCGGCGGGGATGTCGGTCGGCGAGGTGCTGGCCGGGCTGGATTCGTCCCAGGCCCGGGCGGCGGCCTTCATCGACCAGGCGGCCGAGCTGATGCGCGGCGCCGCGTACACCGCCTTCGACGGCGAGCTGCCGGAGCAGCCGGAGCACGGCGGGGTGGCCGCCGCGTACGCCCACGTGACCGCCCCGCTGCGCCGGCTCGCCGACCGGTACGCGACCGAGGTCTGCCTGGCCCTGTACGAGGGCCGCGAGGTGCCGGAGTGGGCCCGTGCCGCGCTGCCGAAGCTGTCGGAGGTGATGGCGACCACCGACCGGACCGCGTCGGCGGCCACCCGGGGGGCGATCGAGCTGGCCGAGGCGGTGCTGCTGTCCCACCGCGTGGGGGAGACCTTCGAGGCGGCGGTGCTGGACGTGGACGTGCCCCGGCCGGCCGCCGAGGTGCCCCGGCAGCCCGGGCACGCCGACGCGGTCCCGGACCGGCCGGCCGGAAGCGGCGTCGGGCCCGGCGGGGACGGTGAGGCGAGCCCGGACGGCTCGGGCGGGAACGGTGCCGGCGGCGCGGGGCGCCCGGCCGGCAACCACAGCGGCGGCCGGCCGGGCCGGCCACCGGGCGGCACGGTCGCCCTGGACGAACCGCCGGTCCGCGCCCGGTGCCTCGGTGAGCTGCCGCTCGGCGAGCGCGTCGCGGTCCGCCTGGTCACCGCCGACCCCACCGAACGCAAGGTCCTCTTCGAACGCGCCTGACCCGGCCGGCCGATCGCGCGGCCGCCGCCGATCCACTCGGCTTGCGGCAGGTCGGGGTGCCCCGGGTCGCGGATACGCCGACCTGCCGCGAAGCGAGTCGATCAAGCGACGCGGGCCCCGGGCGCGCGGGGCCAGGGCGCGCGGGGCCAGGGCGCGCGGGGCCCGGACGGGTGGGCGTCGAGGCGGGCGGGCACCACGCGGCCTGGGTGCCGGGGCGGGCGGGGTGGGCAGCGGGGATTGTCACAGGGCCGGGCCGGTATGCCGGGCGGTGATCTTTGGGAGGATGGCGGCATGGCTTACGACGCGACCACGCTGCCCGACGTCTCCGGGCTGACCGTCGGCATCATCGGTGGCACCGGGGACCAGGGGCGGGGTCTCGCCTACCGGTTCGCGCGGGCCGGGCAGACCGTGCTGATCGGGTCCCGCTCGGCCGACCGGGCGGCGCAGGCCGCCGCGGAGATCGCCGCGCTGCCCGGCGTGCCGACCGGCACCGAGGTGTCCGGCGCGGACAACGAGGAGGTCGCCCGCCGCAGCGACGTGGTGGTCATCGCGGTGCCGTGGGACGGGCACGCCGCCACGGTCGCCGCCCTCGCCGGTCCGCTCGCCGGCAAGATCGTGGTCGACTGCGTCAACCCGCTCGGCTTCGACAAGCAGGGCCCGTACGCGCTGGCCGTGCCCGAGGGCAGCGCCGTCCAGCAGGCCGCCGGGCTGCTGCCCGAGTCCCGGGTCTGCGCCGCGTTCAACCACGTCTCCGCGCCGCTGCTGGCCGACCCGGAGATCGACCGGATCGACCTCGACGTGCTGATCTGCACCGAGGACCGGGAACTGGTCGGGGTGGTCGCCGCACTGGCCGCGCGGATCCCCGGCATGCGGGGCATCTACGCCGGCCGGCTGCGCAACGCCCACCAGATCGAGGCGTTCACCGCCAACCTCATCGCGATCAACAAGCGCTACAAGGCGCACGCCGGCATCCGGGTCACCGACCTGTGACGTCGTACCCGTGCGGCACCATCGCCGCATGGAGTGGCAACTGGTGATCGACTGTCGGGAGCCCTCGCGGCTCGTCGCGTTCTGGGCGGAGGCCCTGCGATACCGTCCGCAGCCACCGCCGGCCGGGCACACCACCTGGCGGGAGTGGTACCTCTCACTCGGCATCCCGGCCGAGGAGCTCGGCGAGGGCGACTGCGTGGACCGCCTGGAGGACCCGGCCGGTGCTGGGCCGCGGATCTGGTTCCAGCCGGTCCCCGAGCCGAAGTCGGTCAAGAACCGGCTGCACATCGACCTGAAGGTCGGTGGCGGACGCGCGGTGCCGCTGCCCCGGCGCCGGGCGAGCGTCGACGCCGAGGTGGCGCGGCTGACGGGGCTGGGCGCCACGGTGCTCGGCCGGACGGACGACCCGGAGAACGAGCACTACGCGGTGCAGCTCGCCGACCCGGAGGGCAATGAGTTCTGCGTGGTCTGACCGGTGCGGGCGGTGCGGCCCGGAAGCCGCACCGCCCGGCGTACCGGTCAGAAGGTGTGCTCGGCGGCGGGGAACTGGCCGCCGCGGACCTCGTCGGCGTAGCGGCGGGTGGCGTCGGTGAGCGCGCCGGCCAGGTCGGCGTACCGCTTGACGAAGCGCGGGGCCTTGCCGGTGCGCAGGCCGGCCATGTCCTGCCAGACCAGCACCTGGGCGTCGGTGTCCGGGCCGGCGCCGATGCCCACGGTGGGGATCCGCAGCTCGGCGGTGATCCGCTTGGCCACCTCACCGGGGACCATCTCCAGCACCACCGCGAAGGCGCCCGCGTCGGCGACCGCCCGGGCGTCGGCGATCACCTCCTCGGCGGTGTCGCCCCGGCCCTGCACCCGGTAGCCGCCCAGCGTGTGCTCGCTCTGCGGGGTGAAGCCGATGTGCGCCATCACCGGGATGCCGGCCCCGACGATCGCCTCGATCTGGGCGGCGCAGCGCCGGCCGCCCTCCAGCTTCACCGCGTGGCAACCGCCCTCCTTCATGAACCGCACCGCGGTCCGCAGCGCCTGCGTCGGCCCCTCCTCGTACGAGCCGAAGGGCAGGTCGCCGACGATCAGTGACTGCCGGGTCGCCCGGACCACCGCGCGGACCAGCGGCAGCAGCTCCTCGGCGGTCACCGGCAGGGTGGTCTCGTAGCCGAAGACGTTGTTCGCCGCCGAGTCGCCGACCAGCAGCACCGGGATCCCCGCCTGGTCGAAGATCGAGGCGGTGTACTGGTCGTACGAGGTGAGCATCGCCCAGCGCTCGCCGCGCTCCTTGGCGGCCAGCAGGTCGCGGGTACGGACCCGTCGGGTGGCCGGCCCGCCGTAGAGGGCGGTCACCTCGGTCGGGGTGGACTCCACCATGACTCTCTCCTTCCTCGAGGCCGCGCTCGCGGTCCCCGGGTTCCGCCGCGATCGTCGCACCGGACGACCGGGCGGCGGCAGGGCGGAGTGGAGGAATTCACTCCCCGGCCCGCGGTTCGCGCGCCGGGGACGAGCGCCGCTCAGCCGTGCTCGCGCCAGCGGTTGGTGATCGGCAGCCGGCGGTCCCGCCCGAACGCCTTGTGCGAGATCTTCGTGCCGGGCGCGGACTGCCGGCGCTTGTACTCCGCGGTATCCACCATCCGCAGCACCCGGTCCACCACCTCCGGGTCGTGGCCGGACTCGATCAGCCCGTCCCGGCCCAGGTCGCCGTCGACGTAGCCGATCAGGATCGGGTCGAGGACGGCGTAGTCCGGCAGGGTGTCGCTGTCGAGCTGACCGGGGCTCAGCTCGGCCGACGGGGGCTTGCCGATCGAGCTCTCCGGGATCGGCGGGGTCTCGCCCCGGCGCTCGGCGTCCGCGTTGCGCCACTTGGCCAGCCGCCAGATCAGCGTCTTCCAGACGTCCTTCACCGGGTTGTAGCCACCCACCGAGTCGCCGTACAGGGTGGAGTAGCCCACCGCCAGCTCGCTCTTGTTGCCGGTGGTGAGGACCAGGTGGCCCTCCTGGTTCGACAGCGCCATCAGGATCACCCCGCGGACCCGGGCCTGGAGGTTCTCCACCGTCACCCCGGAGAGCGACATGTTGGCCAGGAAGGCGTCCACCATGGGCTGGATCGGCTCGATCCGGTAGTCCAGGCCGGTCCGCTTGGCCAGATCCTCGGCGTCGGCCCGGGAGTGCTCGGAGGAGTGCTGGCTGGGCAGCGAGACGCCGACCACCCGGTCCGGACCGAGCGCGTCCACCGCGATGGCCGCCGAGACCGCCGAGTCGATGCCGCCGGAGAGGCCGAGCACCACCGACGGGAAGCGGTTCTTGTTGACGTAGTCGCGCAGGCCCAGCACCAGTGCCTGCCACACCTCGGCCTCGTCGGCGACCGGCTCGATGATCCCGCCGCGCGCGACCTCGCCGGTGGGGGCCGGCGTGAGGATGTCGCTGACCCTGGTCCGGACCACCCGCATCCCGTCGGCCAGCTCCTCCTCGACGTCGACCTGCTCCAACGCCTGCGGCAGCTCCACGTCGTGCACCAGCAGGTGCTCGACGAACTGCGGCGCCCGGGCGAGCAGCGTGCCGTCCGCGCCGACGATCATCGAGTCGCCGTCGAAGACCAGCTCGTCCTGGCCGCCGATCATGTTCACGTACGCGACGGCCGCGCCGGCCTCGGCGGCCCGGCGGCGGACCAGCGGCAGCCGGATGTCGTCCTTGTTCAGCTCGTACGGCGAGCCGTTGATGTTGACCACCAGCCCGACACCGGCCTGCCGGGCCACCGCGAACGGGCCGCCGGCCTGCCAGAGGTCCTCGCAGATGGTCAGCGCGACGTCCACCCCGCCGATCCGCACCACGCTCAGGGTGTTGCCGGAGACGAAGTAGCGGTCCTCGTCGAAGACCCCGTAGTTGGGCAGGTGGTGCTTGAAGTAGGTGGCCGCGATCCCGCCCCGGTGCAGCAGCGCGGAGGCGTTGCGGGCGCCCCGGCCCGGCTGGGCGTCGCCGCTGACCTGCGGCGGGCCGTCCGCGTCCAGGTAGCCGACCACGACCGGCAGATCGCCCAGCCCGTCGGCGGCCAGGTCGGCGGCGAGCCGCTGCAGCGCGGCCTTGGACGCGGCCACGAAGGACCGGCGGAAGACCAGGTCCTCGACCGGGTAGCCGGTCAGCATCATCTCCGGGAACAGCGCGAGCTGGGCACCGGCGTCGGCGGCCTTGCGGGCCCAGGCGCGGACCAGGCCGGCGTTGCCGTCGATGTCGCCGACGGTGGGATTGACCTGGCACAGGGCGAGACGCAGGGTGGGCATGTCCTCATCTTGCCCCAGCGGGACGGTGCCAACCGGGCCGGACGCGGGAGACCCCGGACACCCCGTCGGGCGGCGGGCCGGCGGCTCGGACGGCGTCCTTCGGGGCGGGACACGGGGGGACGCCCGCCGGGCGGGTCGCGTAACGTCGGCGTAACGAGACCGGTGGAGACTGGGCGGTCAGGCCGGACCGGCCGGACCGGCACCGGACGTACGTGCGACGAGGGGTGGAAGTGGACCGTCAGCAGGAGTTCGTCCTCCGTACGCTGGAAGAGCGGGACATCCGGTTCGTCCGGCTGTGGTTCACCGACGTGCTCGGCACCCTCAAGAGCGTGTCGGTGGCCCCCGCGGAGCTGGAGGCGGCCTTCGAGGAGGGCATCGGCTTCGACGGCTCGGCGATCGAGGGCTTCGCCCGGGTCTTCGAGTCCGACATGGTGGCCATGCCCGACCCGACCACCTTCCAGGTCTTCCCCTTCGAGGGCGGGGTCAGCGGCGAGAGCGCCCGGATGTTCTGCGACATCCTCCTGCCCGACGGCAGCCCGTCCTGGGCCGACCCGCGGCACGTCCTGCGCCGGGCCCTCTCCAAGGCGGCCGAGAAGGGCTTCACCTTCTACACCCACCCCGAGATCGAGTTCTTCCTGCTGGAGAACGGGCCGCAGGACGGTTCGGTGCCGACCCCGGTGGACACCGGCGGCTACTTCGAGCACACCACCCACGCGGTGGCCCGGGACTTCCGCCGCCAGGCCGTGCTGGCGCTGGAGCGGATCGGGATCTCGGTGGAGTTCAGCCACCACGAGGTGGCCCCGGGCCAGCAGGAGATCGACCTGCGCTACGCCGACGCGCTGACCACCGCCGACAACATCATGACCTTCCGGCACGTGGTGAAGGAGGTGGCGCTCTCCACGGGGGTGCAGGCCAGCTTCATGCCGAAGCCGTTCACCGATCAGCCGGGCAACGGCATGCACACCCACCTGTCGCTGTTCGAGGGGGAGCGCAACGCGTTCCACGACGCCGGCGACCCGATGAAGCTCTCCAAGGTGGCCAAGTCGTTCATCGCGGGGCTGCTCACCCACGCCCGGGAATACACGGCGGTCACCAACCAGTGGGTCAACTCGTACAAGCGGCTCTTCCCGCAGGCCCTGCCGGACCGGATCACCGAGAGCCCGGCGTACGTCTGCTGGGGTCACCTGAACCGGTCCGCGCTGGTCCGGGTGCCGGCGTACGGCAAGCCGAACTCGGCCCGGGTGGAGGTCCGCTCGCTGGACTCGGCGACCAACCCGTACCTGGCCTTCGCGGTCATGCTTGGCGCCGGCCTCAAGGGCATCGAGGAGGGGTACGAGCTGCCCCCGGGCGCCGAGGACGACGTCTGGTCGCTGAGCAGCGCCGAGCGCCGGGCCATGGGGTACGAGGCGCTGCCGGAGAACCTGGCCGAGGCGATCGACGTGATGGCCGGCTCGGAGCTGGTCGCCGAGGTCCTCGGCGAGCACGTTTTCGACTTCTTCCTGCGCAACAAGCGGGCCGAGTGGGAGCAGTACCGCCGCGAGGTCACCCCGTACGAGCGGCAGCGCTACCTTTCGCTCTAGATCGACGTGGCGCGGGGCCGCTATCGTCTGCGGCACCGCGCCCGGCACCCCTCGTCGGGCGGAACGAGCCGGGGGAGGCGTCGGTGCTGGAGGATCTGCTCAGCGGGGCCTGGCAGAGCATCGTGTTCGGGGTCGTCGGGGTGGCGCTGATGGCCGCCGGTTTCCTGCTGGTCGACCTGCTCACCCCGGGCAGGCTGCGGGAGCTGATCTGGGTGCGCCGCAACGGCAACGCCGCGCTGCTGCTCGCCGCCAACCAGCTCGGCATCGCCGCGATCGTCTTCACCGCGATCCTGACCAGCTACACCTCCTTCACCAAGGGTCTCGCCTCGACGGTCATCTTCGGGCTGATCGGGCTGGCCATCATGGCGCTGGCTTTCTTCGTGCTCGACCTGCTCACCCCCGGCCGGCTCGGCGAGATCATCTGTGCCGACGAGCCGCACCCGGCGGCCCGGGTCAGCGCCGCCACCCACTTCGGCGCCGCGCTGATCGTCTGCGCCTGCATCGCCTGAGCCCTGTCGTACCCCGGGCATAGCGTCCGGGGCGTGAATCGCACCGACCGTCTCTACGCCCTGGTGGAGGAACTGCGGGCGGTGTCGCCGCGCCCGCGCAGCGCCCGCTGGCTGGCCCAGCGCTTCGAGGTCAGCGCGCGGACCGTCGAGCGGGACATCGCCGCGCTCCAGGCCGCCGGGGTGCCGATCTGGGCCGAGCCGGGCCGCACCGGCGGGTACGTGATCGACCGGGCGCGGACCCTGCCCCCGGTCAACCTCAGCCCCACGGAGGCGGTGGCGATGGCCGTGGCGCTGCACCGCCTGAACGGCACGCCGTTCGCCGCGGCCGCCGGGGCGGCGCTGCGCAAGCTGGTCGCGGTGATGCCGGCCGCCGACGTGGCCGAGGCGCACCGCCTCGCCGGCCGGGTGCGGTTGATCGGCGGCGGGCCGCCCACGCCCGTCCCGGCCGCCGTCGCCGACGCGGTCGCCGCGCGGCGCGTGCTGCGCCTGCGGTACGCGGACCGCGCCGGGGCGGACTCGATGCGCGACGTGGAGCCGCTGGCGTACCTGGGCAACCGGACGCACTGGTACCTGGTCGCCTGGTGCCGGCTGCGGGACGGGCTGCGCTGCTTCCGCACCGACCGGATCGTGTCGGTGCGCCCGCTGGCCGAGGCGGTGACCCGGGAGCTGCGCCCCGGCGACCTCGACATCCCGCACGAGCGGGTGCGCCCGCTCACCCTGGTCTGAACTCGACACCGATTTGTGCGGGGCCGGAAAACACCGACAGGACGCTGTCGCGGAGGTCGTCGAGGCTGACTCCTGACGACGCCGGCCGACCGGCCGGCGCGACGACAGGAGGCACCATGTCCAGCACGCCCGTCACCTGGTTCGAGATCGGCTCCGACCGGCCGGAGGAGGTCGAGCGCTTCTACGCCGACCTGTTCGGCTGGACCTTCGAGGAGCAGGGCGGGCCGGGTGCGTCGTACCGGCAGACGGCGGCCGGTGGGGAGCAGGGGATCGGGGGCGCGATCCGGGCCACGAACGGAGACTCCCCGAACTACGCGATCTTCTACGCCGAGGTGGCCGACGTGGCGGAGACCTGCCGCCGGGCGGAGGCGTCCGGCGGCAAGGTGCTGGTGCCGCTGCGCACCACGCCGAGCGGGCTGGTCTTCGCGCACCTGCTCGACCCGTCCGGGAACCACCTCGGCGTCTTCACCCCGCCGCGCGCCGCGGCCTGAGCCGGCCCGAGCGTCGGGTGCGTTTGTGGTCGCCCCGACGACAACAAACGCACCCGAAGCTGAACGGGCGGGCGTTCGCCCCGGCAGCGCCGCCGGGGCGGACGCCCGCCCGTGTCAGGGGGTGGCCCCGCCGGAGAAGGTGCCGACCGGGAGGGAATTCGGCCGGTGAGGAGACGGCGGGGCCACCCGGGTCACTTGTCGGTCGTACCGGTCCAGCCGCCGTGGTGGCCGCGACCGCCCGGGCCCGGGAACACCCCGGCCTCGGCGGCCTTCAGCACCGCGTCGGCCTGCTCCTGGGTGAGCTTGCCGTCCTTGACGGCCTGGTCCAGTCGCTCCTTCAGCATGGCCTGCCGGTCCTCGGTGGACGGCCGCTGCGGGCGGTCGCCCTGGTGCTGCTCGCGGAGCTTCTCCAGCGCCGCGGTGACCTTGTCGGTCGAGACGCCCAGTTCCTTGGCGAGGGCCTCGGCGAACTCCTGCTGCCGGTCGGCGCGCTGCTGCTGCCGGTCCTTGCCCTGGTCGGTGCTCGTGCTGGCGCTCGGGCTGGGGCTCTTGTCGTCGGCGAGCGCCACCGTCGGGGCGGCGATCCCGACGCCGAGCACCCCGGCGGCGGCCAGGCCGGCCAGCAGGTGCTTCCTCGACATCTTGCGGATCATGCGGTTCTCCAATTCGGTGGTGGTGCGATGACGTCACCGACAGTGAGCGCCGAAGCTGGGGATGAGCCGTGGCGAACCTGTCAGCGCGCTGGCAATCACCCCCGAGAACCGGGACAAACCGGTTGCGGCGGCGTGCGGTGGCCGGGAGGGTGGGGCGGTCACCGACGGAAGGCGAAGCCGCATGACCAACCCCTCCATCCGCGACATCCCCGTCACCGGGCCGGGCGCCGGACCGTACGGGATCACCCTGGGCCCCGACGGCGCGCTCTGGGTGACGCTGGCCGGTACCGGCGGCGTCGCCCGGGTCACCCGGGACGGCGAGGTGCGCTCCTACCTCGCGGACCCGGCGGAGAGCCGGCCGCTGATCATCACCGCCGGCCCGGACGGCGCGCTCTGGTACACCCGCTCCGGCGACCACCGGCTCGGCCGGATCACCGTCGACGGTGAGACCAGTTCCGTCGCGCTCCCGCCGGGGACCGCCCCGTGCGGTCTCGCCGTCGGCCCCGACGACGCCCTCTGGTACGCGGGGATGGGCGACGACACCGTCGGCCGGGTCACCGTCGACGGGACGGTCACCACCTTCCCGCTGCCGGTCGCCAAGGGCTTCGCGTCGATGCTGGCCAGCGGGCCGGACGGCGCCCTCTGGCTCACCCTCAACCAGGCGAACGCGATCGCCCGGGTCGCTCTGGACGGCCAGGTCACGCTGCACGCCCTACCCACCGACGCCGCCGGCCCGGTGGGCATCACCCGCGGCGGGGACGGGGCGCTCTGGTTCGTGGAGATCGCCGCCGGTCAGCTCGGCCGGATCACGCCCGACGGGGCGATCGAGGAGTTCCCGCTGCCGGACCGGACCGCCCGGCCGCACGCGATCGCGGCGGACCCGGCCGGCGGCTGCTGGTTCACCGAGTGGGGCGCCAACCGGATCGGCCACCTCGACCCCACCGGCCGGATCAGCGCGTACGACCTGCCCACCCCCCACTCGGAGCCGCACGGCCTGACGGTCACCCCCGACGGCTCCGTCTGGATCGCCCTGGAGATCGGCGCGGTGGCCCACCTGATCCCGTGACGCGGGTCAGTGGACGGCGGGGGTGACCGTGAGGGTGCCGGTGTCGGCGTCGAGGAGGGCGGGGGTGCCGACGGGGACGGTGAGCTGGCCGACGCCGTGGCCGATCGGCAGGCCGCCGAGGACCGGGACGCCCAGGTCGCCCAGGCGTTCGGTGAGCACGTCGTCGACCGTGGTGTCCCAGCCGTCCGCGCACTCGGTGAACTGGCCCACCGCCACCCCGGCGATCCCGTCCAGGGCCCCGCAGCGGCGCAGGTGGGTGAGCATCCGGTCGATCTTGTACGGGGGCTCCTGCACCTCCTCCACCAGCAGGATCGCCCCGGTCAGGTCCGGCATGTCCGGCGTGCCGATCGACGCCGTGATCAGGCAGAGATTGCCGCCGAGCAGCCGGCCCTCGGCCCGGCCGGGCACCCGGACCGGGTACGTCTCCTCCTCCTTCACCGCCTCGACGGTCACCGGCTCGGTGGTCATCAGCGCGGCGTGCAGCGACTCCGCCGAGCGGGGCGGGGTCCGGTCGTCCAGCCAGGCCGCCCCCGGCCCGTGCACGCTGGCCAGCCGGGCGCCCCGCCAGAGCGCGAACTGCAACGCGGTGATGTCGGAGAAGCCGGCCACCACCTTCGGGTCGCGGCGTACCGCGGCCATGTCGATCAGGTCCACCACCCGCTGCGCGCCGTAGCCGCCCCGGGTGCAGATCACCCCGCGTACCTCGGGGTCGGCGAAGGCGGTGTTCAGGTCGGCGGCACGCAGCTCGTCCCCGCCGGCCAGGTAGCCCTGGCGGGCGTACGCGTGCGGCGCCAGGACCGGGCGCAGCCCCCAGCCGGTCAGCAGCTCGATGCCGCGGGCGACCCGTTCCGGCCGGGTCGGGCCGGAGGGCGAGACCAGCATCACCGTGTCGCCGGGACGCAGGACGGGGGCACGCAGGCAGTCGTCGGTGGCCACGTGCCGGAGCCTAGTCGGCGATCATCCCGCCCCCGCCGGGCACCGGACCGGGCGCCGCGCCGGGCCGGACCCCGCCGTCGGGCCGGACCCGAGCGGCGAGTCGGATCCGGACCCCCGCCGGGCCGGACCCGGGCCCCGCGCCGCACCCGACGCGGGCGGCGCGCCGAGCCGGACCGGGGGTCGTCGGGCGTACCGGATAGCCTCGACGTCGTGGCGACCGCGCTGGTGATCGAGAACGACCCGACCGACGACCTCCGCCGGCTGGGGAAGTGGCTGACCGAGGGAGGGCTCGAGCTGCGGGTGCTGCGCCCGCACGCCGGTGACGAGCTCCCCGCCGACCTGGAGGGGTACACCGCGCTGGTGGTCCTCGGCGGCGAGCAGCAGGCGTACCCGCTGCCCGACGGCAGTCCCGGCGCGCCCTGGTTCCCCGCCCTGGAGGGGCTGCTGCGCAAGGCCGTGCGGCAGCGGGTCCCCACCCTCGCGATCTGCCTCGGCGCGCAGCTGCTGGCCGCCGCGCACGCCGGCCAGGTCGAGCGCAGCCCGTCCGGGCCCGAGATCGGGCCGACCGTGGTCGGCAAGCGGGACGCCGCCGACACCGACCCGCTCTTCCGGTACGTGCCGCTGATGCCGGACGTGTTCCAGTGGCACTCCGACGAGATCACCGAACTGCCGCACGGGGCCACCCTGCTCGCCGCCTCCACCCGCTACCCGCACCAGGCGTTCCGCCTCGGCGACCGGGCCTGGGGGCTGCAGTTCCACATCGAGTGCGACACCGCCATGATCGCCGACTGGGCCCGCGACTCGACCCAGCTCGCCGAGCTGGGCTACGACCCGGAGCTGGTGGTGGCCGCCTGCGAGCGGGTGATGGTCGACGTGGAGGAGGTCTGGCAGCCGTTCGCCCTTCGGTTCGCCGCCCTCGCCCTCGGCGAGCTCGACGACGACACCACCCGCCGCAGCCTGCCGCTGCTCGGGCACTGAGTGATGACCCGACCGACCAGGGGACGCCTCGCCCGGTACGGCTTCGCCGAGGGCGACGGCGGGCGCGCCGCCGACCTGCTCGGGCCGGATGGGCTGGGGCTGTGGCGGCCGGACACCCAGGAGCCCACCGACGAGCCGGCCGGGGACCTGCTCACCGCGCTCTCCCGGGCCGCCGATCCGGACCTGGCCCTGCGGCAGCTGCACCGCCTCGTCGAGGCCGAACGCCGGGCCGCCGGGGCGGGGCGGGGCGGCGACGCGTCCGCACCGCCGGAGAAGGAGACCCTGCTCGACGCCCTGTCCGACGACCCGGGGCTGCGCCGCCGCCTGGTCGCGGTGCTCGGCGCCTCCTCGGCGCTCGGCGACCACCTGGTGGCCAACCCCGGCCAGTGGCGGGTGCTGGCCACCGCCCCGGACGGGCTCGCACCATCGGCCGACGGCCGGCTGGACCTGGCCGCCGCCACCCGGTTCAGCCCCGCCACCGCCGGCCCGATCCCTGTGCTGCGGCAGGCGTACCGGCTGGCGCTGCTGCGGATCGCGGCGGCCGACCTGACCGGCGGGCGCGGCCTGGAGCAGACCATGGCGGCGCTCTCCGGGCTCGCCGACGCCACCCTGGCCGCCGCCTACGGCATCGCGGTGGGGGAGCTGCCGGAGGGGACGCCCCGCCCCCGGCTGGCCGTGGTGGCGATGGGCAAGTGCGGCGGCGACGAACTCAACTACGTCTCGGACGTGGACGTCATCTTCGTCGCCGCCGAGGACGACGACCTGGCCGCGGCGACCCTGGTGGCCACCCGACTGATCCACATCTGCGGGCTGGTCGCCTGGCCGGTCGACGCCGCGCTGCGTCCCGAGGGCAACCGGGGGCCGCTGGTGCGGACGCTGGCCAGCCACCTGGCCTACTACCGCCGCTGGGCCCGCACCTGGGAGTTCCAGGCGCTGCTGAAGGCCCGTCCGGCGGCCGGCGACCTGGACCTGGCCCGGGAGTGGATCGCGCAGCTCTCCCCGCTGGTATGGACCGCCGCCGAGCGGCCGGAGGCGGTCGAGGACGTCCGCGCGATGCGCCGGAAGATCATCGACAACATCCCGCCGAAGGAGCTGGAACGCGAGATCAAGCGCGGTCCGGGCGGGCTGCGCGACATCGAGTTCGCCGTCCAGCTGCTCCAGCTCGTGCACGGCCGGGGCGACGAGTCGCTGCGGGTGCCCGGGACCATCCCGGCGCTGCGCGCCCTGGTCGCCGGCGGTTACGTCGGCCGGGCCGACGGGGAGGCGCTGCTGCGCGGCTACCGCTTCCTGCGCGGCGTCGAGCACCGGCTCCAGCTCCAGGGACTGCGCCGCACCCACACCGTGCCGACCGAGCCGGCCGCGCTGCGCTGGCTGGCCGCCGCGCTCGGCTACGCGGCCACCCCGGGCCGCAGCGCCGTCGAGGAGTTCCGCGCCGAGTGGGTCACCCACGCCACCGAGGTACGCCGGCTGCACGCCAAGCTGCTCTACCGGCCGCTGCTGGAGTCGGTGGCCCGGGTCCCCGCCGAGGGGCTGCGGCTCACCCCGGAGGCGGCCCGGCACCGGCTGGAGATCCTCGGCTTCGCCGACCCGGCCGGGGCGCTGCGCCACCTCCAGGCCCTCACCGGCGGGGTGAGCCGGACCGCCGCGATCCAGCGCACCCTGCTGCCGGTGCTGCTCAGCGAGTTCGCCGACGCCCCCGAGCCGGACCGGGGGCTGCTCAACTACCGGCAGGTCTCCGACAAGCTCGGCAGCACCCCCTGGTACCTGCGGCTGCTCCGCGACTCCGGCCCGGTGGCCCGGCGGCTGGCCCGGGTGCTCTCCTCCTCCCGGTACGCGGCCGACCTGCTGGCCCGGGAGCCGGAGGCGCTGCGCCTGCTGGCCGAGGAGAGCGAGCTGACCCCGCGCCCGCGCGAGGTGCTCTGCGAGGGCTTCGCCGCGGCGGCGGCCCGGCACGACGACCCGGTCGAGGCCACCCGGGCGGTGCGCGCCCTGCGCCGCCGGGAGCTGGTCCGGCTGGCCTGCGCCGACGTCCTCAGCCGGGCCGGCGCGCTCGCCCCGCTCACCCCCCGCCCCGCCGAACCCGGCGCCGGGCGGGCCCCCGCGCTGGTCGACGTCAGCGCGGTCGGCACCGCGTTGGCCGACGTCACCGACGCCACCCTGGCCGCCGCGCTGCGGACCGCCCGCGCCGCCCAGCCGGCGCCGCCCGGGCTGCGCTTCGCGGTGATCGGCATGGGCCGGCTCGGCGGGTACGAGTCGAACTACCTCTCCGACGCGGACGTGCTCTTCGTCTACGACCCGCCGCCGGGCGCGGACGAGGGGGCGGCGAGCGCCGCCGCCCATGCCATCGCCGAGGAGCTGCGCCGGCTGCTCTCCGCGCCGGCCCCCGACCCGCCGCTCGGGGTGGACGCCGACCTGCGCCCGGAGGGCCGGCAGGGCCCGCTGGTGCGCAGCCTGGCCGCGTACGCCCAGTACTACGCCCGCTGGTCGAAGGTGTGGGAGGCGCAGGCGCTGCTGCGGGCCCGGTTCGTCTGCGGCGACGCCGACCTGGGCGCCGAGTTCGAGGCGATGGCCGACCCGGTCCGCTACCCGGCCGACGGGCTGACCCGGGAGCAGGTGGTGGAGATCCGCCGGATCAAGGCCCGCGTGGAGGCCGAGCGGCTGCCCCGGGGCGCCGACCCGGCCACCCACACCAAGCTGGGTCGGGGCGGGCTCGCCGACGTGGAGTGGGCGGTGCAGCTGCTCCAGCTCCGGCACGCCGGCCGGCGGCCCGAGCTGCGCGGCACGCGTACGCTCGACGCCCTCGCGGCGGCCCGGGACGCCGGCCTGGTCGACCCGGAGGACGCCGCCGCGATGGCCGCCGGCTGGACCCTCGCCGCCCAGGTCCGCAACGCGCTGATGCTGGTCCGTGGCCGGGCCGGCGACCAGCTGCCCCGGCACGGGGTGGAGCTTGCCGGGGTGGCGCGGCTGCTCGGCCGGGACGACCCCGGCGAGTTCCTGGACGAATACCTGCGCACCGGCCGCCGGTCCCGGGCGGCGATGGAGCGGGTCCTCGGTGCCTGACGTGTCCACCCTCCGGGGGCGGTCCGCGGCCGACCCGCGCACCGGCCGGCGGTCGCTGCCCGGTTGGCTGGCGGCCCCGGCGGCGGCGCTGCTGCTCGGCGTGGCCTTCCTGCTCGCCCCGCCGATGGGCACCGACCTGGCCGCCCAGGTCGCCCGGGCCGGGTTCGTCGCCCGGCACGGCGGCACGCCGGTCGACCTCGGCTGGTACGGCGGGGTCAACCAGTACGGCTACAGCCTGTTCACCGCCCGGCTGGGCGCCTGGCTCGGGGTGCGGCCCCTGGGCGTCCTGGCCGCCGTGCTGGGCGCCGCCGCCCTGGGCTGGCTCTTCCTCCGGCACCGGGCCCGCCGGCCGGTGCTGGCCGGGGTGCTCGGCGCGGTGGTGCTGGTCGGCAACCTGGCCAGCGGCCGGATCACCTTCGCCGTCGGCCTGGCCTTCGGGCTGCTCGCGCTCTGCGCGGTCGGCGCCGGGTGGCCGGCCCGGCCGGTGCGGCTGGCCCTGGCCGCCGTGCTCGCCGCGGCCGCCACCTGGGCCAGCCCGGTCGCCGGGCTCTTCACCGGCCTGGCCGGGGCGGCGCTGCTGCTGGCCGGGCTGCGCCGGGGCGCCGGCCCGGGCCGGCCGCTGCGGGGCGGCTGGCGGCTGGACCGCCCGGTGGCCGAGAGCCTGGTCCTCTGCCTCGCGCCGGCGCTCGCGCTCGCCCCGATGGCCGTGCTGTTCGGCAACGGCGGCACCCAGCCGTACTCGGCCGAGTCGATGCGGATCAACGTGGCGCTGGCCGTGCTGGTCCTCGTCGTCGTACCGCGGCGGCGCCGGGTGCTGCGGATCGGCGCGGCGCTCACCGTGCTGCTGCTGGTCGCCGCGTTCTACCTGCCCAGCCCGGTGGGCTCCAACGCGCTGCGGCTGCCGATGCTGTTCGCGCTGCCGGTGCTCGCCGGGTACGCGCCGCTGCCCGGCCCGTGGCTGGCCGGGCTGCTCGCGGCCACCGTCTGGTGGCAGAACCCGGTGATGGTCAGCGACGTGACCCGGGCCGGCTCGGCGGAGAGCGACGCCGCGTTCCACCGTCCGCTCGCCGACGAACTGGCCCGGCGGCAGCCCGTCGGCCGGGTCGAGGTGGTGCCGCTGCGCGACCACTGGGAGTCGGCGTACCTGCCGCCGACGGTGCCGCTGGCCCGGGGCTGGGAACGGCAGGTGGACACCGAGCGCAACGCCCTGTTCTACGGCGACGGGCTGACCGCCGGCGCGTACGCGGACTGGCTGCGCCGGGAGGCGGTGCAGTACGTCGCGGTCGCGCCCGACGCCCCGCCGGACCGGTGGGGCCGCGCCGAGGCCGACCTGATCGGCGCCGGCCAGCCCTACCTGCGGGAGGTGTGGCGCAACGCGGACTGGCGGCTGTACGCGGTGGTCGACCCGACGCCGCTGGTCGGCGCCCCGGGCCGGCTGCTCGCCGCCGACCAGGCCCGGGTGCGGTTCACCGCGGACCGGGTCGGCGACGTGCCGGTCCGGGTCCGGTGGTCGCGGTGGCTCTCCCTCGCCGGGGCGGACGGGTGCCTGCGGCCCGGGCCGGACGGCTGGACCGAGGTGCGGGTGGACACCCCGGGTGAATTCTCGGTCTCCAGCAGCCTGACGGCGGCGAACCACTGCTGAACACGAGCCCCGGTCCGGTGCCCACCGTCGGTGCCGGCCGGCCGGGCTGGCAGCATGGCGGGGTGTCTCACCACCTCTCGCGCTGGACCGGCCTGGCGGGCTCGGTGCTGCTCGCGCTGTCCGCCTTCCTCGGCGGCGCGTACCCGCACGCGAACCTGCACCCCACCCCGGTCGGCATCTGGCAGGGCCCGCACGGTCCGTTGATCCTCGGTTGCTGGCTGGTCGGTACCGCGCTGCTGGTCTGGGCCTGGTGGTCGCTGCGCGACCGGGTGCCGTCGGTCCGCTGGGCGCTGGTCACCGCCGCGCTCTGGCTGTTGCCGATGCTGGTCGCGCCGCCGTTCGGCAGCCGCGACGTCTACGCGTACGCCTGCCAGGGCGCCAGCTTCGCCGCCGGGATCAGCCCCTACGAGCAGGGGGTCTCGGCGCTGCCCTGCCCGTGGCTGGACACCGTCTCGTACATCTGGCGGGACACCCCGGCGCCGTACGGGCCGCTCTTCGTGCTGATCGCCGGGGCGGTGGTCAAGGCGACCGGCTCGCTGACCGCCAGCATCGTGGTGTTCCGCCTGCTCAGCCTGGCCGGCGTGGCGCTCACCGCGTACGCCGTGCCGGTGCTCGCCCGGCGGTGCGGCGTGCCGGTCGCGCGGGCGGTGTGGCTGGCGCTGGCCTGCCCGCTGGTCGCCATGCACCTGATCGGCGGCCCGCACAACGACGCCCTGATGGTCGGGGCGCTGGTCGCCGGGCTGGCCCTGGTGGCCTCCCGGCCGGGCCGGCCCGGCCCGCTGCTGGCCGGCGGGGCGCTGCTCGGCGTGGCCGTGGCGATCAAGGTGACCGCCCTCGTGGTGGTGCCGTTCGCCGCGCTGGCGGCGATGGTCGGGCCGTACCGGATCCGGACGCTGGTGCGCGACGGCGGGTGGGTGGTCGCCGGGGCCGTGGCCGTCGTGGTCGGGGTGACCTTCGGCGGCGGCCTGGACTTCGGCTGGGTCGGCGGCCTGTCCCAGGGCGGGGTGGCGGTCGCCTGGACCTCCCCGCCGACCGCGGTCGGCCAGACCGTCGGCTACGTCGCGGTGTTGTTCGGCGCGCACGTCGACGCGCTCCCGGTGACCCGGGGGATCGCCGTGGTGCTGCTGGCCGTGCTGCTGGTCTGGCTGTGGTGGCGGGCCCGGTACCGGGACCCGCTCTACCACGCGGGGCTGGCGCTGGCCCTGACCGTGGCGCTCTCCCCGGTGGTGCACCCCTGGTACTGGGTCTGGCCGCTGGCCGTCCTCGCCGCGACCGCCGCCCTGCGGGAGAAGTGGTATCTCGTGGTCGCCGTCGTCGGGTCGTTCCTGATCCTGCCGGACGGCACCGGGCTGCCCCGGTGGACCAAGATGCCCGGCGCGCCCCTGATGACGCTGTTGGTGATCGTGGTGACGGTCCGGTTGGTACGGTCGGCTCGGGCGGCGCGGAAGTCGGTCCCCGCCAAGGCGGCAGCCGACTGAGGAGAGGTGCCGGTGAGCGAGCCGGGTGCGGTCGGGCCGGTCCGGCCCGTCGCCGCGGCGCTCGCCCGCTACGCGGGCCTGCTCGGCGCGGTGCTGCTGACCGTCGCCGGCTGGTGGGGCGGCGCGCTGCCCGACGCCCCGCTCGTCACCCGCCTCGCCGACGTCTGGCGCGCCCCGCACGGGCCCGGGGTCCTCGGTTGCTGGCTGGTCGGCACGCTGCTGCTGGTCGGCGCGTGGTGGTCGCTGCGCTGGGGCGCCCCGTCGACCCGGTGGGCGTACCTGACCGCCGGGCTGTGGTCGCTGCCGCTGCTGTGCGCGCCGCCGCTGGGTAGCCGGGACGTCTACTCGTACGTCTGCCAGGGCTGGTCCTGGACGCACGGCGCGGATCCGTACCGGGTGGGGGTGGCGGCCGCCGGCTGTCCGTGGACGGACGCGGTGTCGCCGATCTGGCGGGACACGCCGGCGCCGTACGGGCCGTTCTTCGTCCTGCTGGCGGGCCTGGCGGTGCTGGCCGGCGGCGGCCTGGTCGGGGCGCTCGTGCTGCTGCGGGTGGTCGCCGTGGCCGGGCTGCTGCTGGCCGCGCTCTGCCTGCCCGGGCTGGCCCGGGCCGTGGGCGTGCCGACCCGGCGGGCGGCCTGGCTGGTGCTGGCCTGCCCGCTGGTCGGGGTGCACCTGGCGGCCGGCGCGCACAACGACGCGATCGGGCTCGGGCTGGTGCTGTTCGGGCTGCTGGTGCTGGTCCGCAAGCCGGGTATGCCGCGGGCCCTGGTGGTGGCCGGGGTGCTGCTGGGCCTGGCGGTCGCGGTGAAGGCGGTCGCCGTGGTGGTGCTCCCGTTCGCCGCGCTCGCGGCGGTGCTCGGCCGGTACACCTGGCGGGCGCTGCTGCGCGACACCGGCTGGCTGGCCGGCGGCGTGCTGGCCGCGGTGCTGGGCTGCTCCCTGGTCACCGGGCTCGGGCTGGGCTGGGTGGCTGGCCTGGCGCGCAGCGGCGACTCCGAGCAGTGGACGTCGCCGCCGACCGCGGTGGGGTTCGTGGTCGACTACGCGGGTGCGCTGGCCGGCCGGGAGCCGCACGCCGTGCCGGTCGCCCGGCTGGTGGCCCTGGTGCTGCTCGCGGCGCTGGTGGTGGGGCTCTGGTGGTGGGCCTGGACGGCGCTGCGCCGGCTGAACGACGCCCGGCAGCGGGTGGTGCGGCTGGCGGCGGCCCGGCCCCGGGTGGCGCTGACCGGCGCGGGCCTGGCGCTGGCCGCCACGGTGCTGCTGGCCCCGGTCTTCCACCCCTGGTACGCGGTCTGGCCCCTCGCGCTGCTGGCGGTGGCGACCCGGTCGCCGGCCCGGACGGTGTGGTTCGTGGCGCCCTGCGCGGTGGCCGCGCTGCTCGTCCTGCCCGACGGCACGAACCTGGCCCGGTTCACCAAGGCGCCCGGGGCGATCCTGATGACCGCGCTCCTCGTGGTGCTGGTGGCCTGGGCGATCCGGGCGCGGCGCGCCCACTGATCCCGTTCTCCTTGACCGACCCTGCCTCGACCTCTACATTTAACGCATCGGCTAATTAACGAGGTGGTTAAGTAGTGGCGACCGACCGACTCAGCGTCATCTTCGCGGCGCTGGCCGACCCGACCCGCCGGGCGATCCTCGCCCGGCTGGCCGAGGGGGACGCCACCGTCAGCGAGCTGGCCGAGCCGTTCGAGATCAGCCTCCCGGCGATCTCCCGCCACCTGAAGGTGCTGGAGCAGGCCGGGCTGATCACCCGTTCACGGACCGCCCAGTGGCGCTCCAGCAGCCTCAACCCCGAACCGCTGCGCGAGGCCACCAGCTGGATGGAGCGCTACCGGCAGTTCTGGGACACCAACTTCGACCGGCTCGACGCGCACCTCAAGCGGATGCGGGCCGAGCAGGAGACACGAGAGAGGGAAACACCATGACCGAGGCCACGATGCAGGAACTCGTCATCACCCGCGTCTTCGACGCCCCGCGCGAGCTGGTCTACCGGGCCTTCACCGACCCGGACCAGCTGGCCCAGTGGTTCGGCCCGGTGGGCTGGTCGGTGCCCCGGGAGAGCGTCAGCATCGACGTCCGGGTCGGCGGGCACCAGCGCTTCACCATGGTCAACGACGCCGATCCGAGCATGACCTCCCCGGCCGACGGCACCTTCACCGAGGTCGTCGAGAACGAACTGCTGGTCGGCTACGAAGAGGCCAAGGGCTTCCCCGGCCTGCCCGACGGCACCCGGGTGACCCTGCGGTTGGAGTTCCACGAGGAGCCCGGCGGCAAGACCCGGCTGGTGCTGCGCCAAGGCCCGTTCCCCACGGCCGTCCAGGCGGGCGCCGAGGAGGGCTGGGGCACCTCGTTCACCAAGCTGGACGCCCTGCTCGCCCGCTGAGCGACGCCCGCCCCGCCCGCCGTGCACGGAAACCGGCCGGGCCGGCCCCGCTGTCGCGGAGCCGGCCCGGCCGGTGCTGGTGGACCGTGTGTCGTCGACCGCTCAGCAGTCGTAGTACAGGGCGAACTAACTGCGCGTGGCGACTGACCTGGGGGAGTGGCGTCGATCAAGCCACTGAGCAGGTCGTACGCCGTATATCAACTTACATCGTGTTCTACGACCTGGGCACCCGCGAACTGCTCCGCACCCGCAAGAACCCGCTGCGGCCCGAGCAGGTGAAACGGCTGCGAGGCACCCGCCCTGCCGGGCCGCCGCCACGGCCCTCGATCGAGCCCGTCCGGGTGCGGCGACGGGCCTCCAACACCGGGACCATCATGGTCGCCGGCCAGCAGGTCGCCCTCGGCCGGCTGCACCGACATCAGACCGTCACCGTGACCGTCTCCGAGACGACCCTGGCCATCGAACTCACCGACGACGACACCAAGGTCGTCCGGCGCACCACCACCCAGCCAGTCCGTAGCATCAAAGGCCAGCGACCGCGGATCGCTACCTCAGTTTCCTAGACCACCCGTCGCACATCACCTTGCAGAGCTACGTCACACATCAGCTGTCGGATCACACAGAACTGAGGCACTGTCCGACTCCGGTTGATGCGTCACACGGTGGCTTCACTTGATGGTGCCGAGAGGTCGAAGTGGGGTATCTGCGACGCCGTGCCGAAGTCATCGTGGTGGCCAGCGGCGGCTGCCGGAT
>NZ_JBICUB010000021.1:0-100231 GCF_043197935.1 Micromonospora sp. NPDC048930 | reverse complement strand
ACTGGTACCTCGTCGGGCACTGCCACCTTCGTCAAGCGATCCGCTGGCTCCGCCTCGACCGCGTCAGCGCCGCACACCTGACAACCCAGCCCGCCACTCTCATCCCCGTCGAAGCCGTCGGCACACCACCCACCACCGCCGAAGCCATCGCCGAACTGTGACGCCACCCGCCGGGCACCCCCCGTCGTCCATCGAGCGGTGAGCCCGTGTGGCCGTTACGGTGTGCGGGTGCGCGAGACGGCGAGGGGTTGGACGGCGGTCTGGCTGGTCGTGCTGGCCCTGGCCCAGGCGGCCGCGTTGCTGCTGGTGTGGCGGTTCGCCGTGCACACCCGGCTCGGCCAGTGGCTCGACACGGTCGCCTTGACCGGTAACCAGATCGGCCAGGACCGCATCGACGGGCCGGTGAACCGAATCCTCAACGCCATGTCCGTGGTGTCCCTGCTGGCCGCGACCGCGGCGATCGGCTTCATCGCGCTGATCCGGGGCCGCAAGACCCTCGCCGTCACCGCCACGCTGCTGGTCGTCGGCGCGAACGCGAGCACCCAACTGCTCAAGCACCAGCTGGTCCGCCCCGACTTCGGCATCGACCCGGAACGGGCGGGGGCCGGCAACAGCCTGCCCAGCGGGCACACCGCGGTGGCCGCCTCGGTGGCGATCGCCCTGATCCTGGTGCTGCCGGCGAAGCTGCGGGTGGTCGGCGCGTACCTGGGCGCCGGCTACGCGGCCGCCGCCGGGGTGGCCACCCTCTCCGCCGGCTGGCACCGGCCCAGCGACGCCGTCGCCGCGTACCTCGTGGTCGGCGGCTGGGCGGCGGTCGGCGGCCTGGTGCTCCTGTTCTTCCAACGGGACCGGGCGGAGATCTCCCCGCAGGACGCGCACCGCCCGGCCGCCACGCTGCTCGGCCTGGCCGGCGTGGCCGCGCTCGGCGCGTCCGCCCTCGCGCTGGCCTGGCTGTCCGGCCGCTCCGGCACGCCCGCCGACGAACTCACCCGCCGTCCGCTCTTCATCGGGTACGCGGGCAGCGCGGCCGGCATCGCCGGGACGATCGCCGTGGAGACCGCGCTGGTCCTCGCGGTGGTGCACCGCCTGGTGCCCCGCCTGAAGAGCTAACTTCGGTAGTACGTGCCGACCATCGTGCCGCTGGCGAACTCGCGGTCGGTGAGCGCGCGGTGCACGTCCTCGGCGTGCGGCGAGTCCGGCAGGTCGAGCGGGCGCTCGAGCGCCCAGAGCCGGAAGAAGTACCGGTGCGGGTCCTCGTGCCGGGGCGGGTTCGGGCCGCCCCACCCGGTGGTGCCGAAGTCGTTGGGCCACTCCCGGCCGCCGTCGGGCACGGCGCCCTCGGCCACCCCGCTGGACTGCGGCGAGATGCCGGTGACCAGCCAGTGCAGGAAGGGGGTCTTCCCGGCGTCCGGGTCCTCGACCATCAGGATCAGCTCGGTGGCCTCGGGTACCGGGGACCATTCCAGGGGTGGCGAGATGTTCCCGCCTTCCTGGGCGAAACGCCCGGGGAGCATGTCGTGGTCGTTGAACGCGGTGCTGCGGAGCATGATGCCGGCCATCGTGCGGCCCCTCCTCTCCTCGTCCACCGGCGCGTACCCGGCGGGCGGGCGGCGAAACGGCGGTGGCACGCTGGTCCGGCGACACGGCACGGACCGGACGGGGGAAACCGATGAACACGGTACGCGCGGCGTTCCGCGACGAGTGCGCTCGACTGGAGGAGGTGCTGCGCGGCCTGACCGAGGCCGACCTGGACCGGCCCACCCCCTGCCCGCCCTGGGCGCTACGCGACCTGCTCGCGCACGTCAGCACCGGCGCGGGGCGGCTGGTCGGCATGCTCGCCGCGCCGGCGCCGGAACGGGCGGAGGTGGACGCCGCCGGCTACTTCGGGGCGGCCAAGTTCGCCCCGGAGGTGGACCGGGACCGGATCGACAGCGCCCGGCGGCAGGCGCGCGAGCCGGCCGGCGTACCTGCGGTGGTGGAGGGGTTCGCGCGGGCCTGGCGGGCCGCCGACGCGGCGGTCGCCGCGCAGCCGTCGGGGCGGCTGGTCCGCACCCGGCACGGCGACGCGATGACGCTGACCGAGTTCCTGCGTACCCGGGTGGTGGAGGTCGGGGTGCACGGCCTGGACCTGGCCGACGCCCTGGACCGGCGGCCGTGGCTGACCCCGACGGCGGCGCGGGTGGTGGCGGACCTGCTGGCCGACCGGCGGCCGGCCGGGTTGGGCTGGGACGACCTGACGCTGGTCCGTAAGGCCACCGGACGGTCCCCGCTCACCGACCGGGAGCGGGCCCTGGTCGCCGAGTCGGGCTTCCGCTGGCTCTCCTTCGGCGCCTGAAGCGGGGCGCGCTCGCAGGACGGCCGCCGGCCGGTGCGGTCAGGCCGTCGCGGTGCGGCGCAGGTGGTCCAGGACGATCGGGTCGATGCGGCCGGGGACGATCCGCTCCTCCAGGTTCTCCACCCCGGCCCAGGAGGCGAGCGCGTCGTCCAGGCCGGCCGCGCCCACCGGGTGGCCGGCGGTGGCCAGCAGCGTGGCCACCTCCTGGGCGAGTGGACCGGTGAGGTCCCGCAGGGTGGCCGGATCGGGCTTGCCGAACAGCATGGTGTGGATGTCGAGCAGGCGACTCAACTCGGTGACCGGGTCGGGGTGGTCGTCCACCCGCAGGTCGACCAACTCGTCGCCGGTGCCGGCGTAGCCGCCGCGCCGCTGCACCACCAGCAGGCCGGCGCTCTGCCGGCCGCGCCGGTCGCCGCCGGCCCGGTCGCCGGCGTGCAGGGCGGCCAGCAGCCGCTGCGGGAAGGGCAGGTCGGGGCCGCCCAACCAGGCGTCCCGGACCGCGTCGATGACGTGCGGGCCGGCCAGGATGTTGCCCTGCGCGGCCCAGCCGTCGCCGGCCTGGCCGCCGGCCCACGGGTGGCAGCGCGGCCCCGTCCAGGTGGCCCCGTCGCCGGTCGCCCCGACCACGCCGAGCTGCCGGTCGTCCCGGCCGGGATCGGCGGCGACCAGGCCGGCCACCACGTCGGCCGCGGCCACGTCGCTGCGCAGCAGCGCCAGCCCCTGCGCGCGGTACGCCAGGTTGACGTGCGCCTGGGTGGCCAGCGCCCCCACCTCGGCCTCAGCGGCCGGGACCAGCGCACCGGCGGCGAGGAACTTGCTGGCCACGGCGACGCCGTGCAGGAGCCCGTCGGCGGACCGGGCGACGATCGAGAAGGTCACGGGCGGATGGTAGCGCCGGGACCCGCGCGGCGGTGCCCCTCAGAACGGCGGGGCGGCTTCCTCGGGCGGGCGGCCGCGGGCCCGCCGGGCGTCGGCCACCGCCACCCCGAGCAGCACCACGGCGGCGGCTGCTGCCGAGATCAGCGACGCGACGTGCGCCACCAGCGGCGCGACCGCCAGCAGGATGAGGATCGCGATCCAGCGTGACGGCGACACCCGGCCGAAGACCTCGTACTCGAAGCGGGCCCGACCGGCCAGGAAGATCGCCGGCCCGCCGAGGATCATCGCGATCCACGCGGCGTGACTGGTCCCGGTCGGATGGTCGGTGATCAGCTCGTAGCCGACCGCGGTGGCGACGACACCGATCACCATGATCAGGTGGGTGTCGGCGGCGGACCGGCCGATGGTGGCGGGATGGGCCGCCTTCGTCACCGCCTCGCCCAGGATCTGCCCGGCCCGCTGCACGTAGATCCGCCAGAGCAGCACGGTGGTGACGATCGCCGTGGCGAAGGCGGCGGTGCGGCTCGGATCGGGCGGCCGCGCGCTGTAGGCCAGGCCGGCGACCAGGATTGTCTCGCCGAGCGCGACGAGGAAGAACTGCTGGTACCGCTCGGCCAGGTGCTCCCCGGCGATGTCCCAGCGGGAGATGGTGGAACGGCCGAGGCCGGGCACCGGCCAGCCGGTCCGCATCGCCAGGTACTCGATGGCGAGGGCGGTCGTCCAGAGCAGCACGCGCGGCTCGGTGGGCAGAAACGCCCCGGTCAACCAGAGCACGCCGGTCACCCCGAACGTGATCAGCATGCGCAGTTTCAGCCGGCGGTACGGGTGCTGGCCCAACGCCGCTATCAGGATCGCCGGCCGGCTCACCTGCACCACCACGTAGGCGACGGCGAACGCCAGCCCGGTCTGGGAGAACGCCTGGGGGATCGCGACGCCCATCACCATGCTGCCTACCAGGGCGATAATCACGGTCGCCTGGATCCAGCTGCGGTACGGGTCGTACCGGCTGGTCGTCCACGCGGTGCCCTGCCAGACCCCCCAGAGCGCGAGCCCGAGCAACAGCGTCTTGCCGCCGCCGGTGACCGCATGCCAGACACCGCTGTGCCCAGGCTCCACCGCCAGGTCCTCGAAGGCGCGGGCGCCGATCCGGGTGAGCGCGAAGACGAACACCAGGTCGAAGAAGAGCTCCAGGAACGTCGCCCGCTTCGCCGCTTCCTCGGCCGGCAGTATCCCCGGCGGCTCGGCGGTGCTCACGGTCGCCTCCCGCCGTCGGTCCAGCCCACCTGGCAGTCGTAGCACTCTTTCCGAGCGGGACGGTGGTTATCGCGGGTAGCGCCGCCCCACCGGGTGCCGACCCCTGCCGCTGACCGGCCGGACATGCGCAGGGTAGGGGTTAACAACAACTGCTCGTCATCGAGTGGTCTTTAGCGCTCTTTTGCCTGCTATGGTGACCGGGTGAATTTGAAGGAGTGGGCGGCGTCTCAGGGCATCGCGTACGTCACCGCGCGGCGGCAGTACGCGGCTGGGACGTTGCCTGTTCCTACTTACCGGCTGGGCCGGCTCATCATGGTGGGCGACCCGCTACCTGCTGCCTCGGCTGGCGTCGAGCGGGTGGTGGTGTACGCCCGGGTCTCGTCGGCCGACCAGCGCGCCGACCTTGACCGGCAGGTCGCTAGGGTCGTCTCGTGGGTGACCGGGCAGAACCTGCCGGTGTCGCAGGTGGTGACCGAGGTCGGATCCGTACTGGACGGGCACCGCGAGAAGTTCCTCGCTCTGCTGCGCGATCCGACGGTGACGACCATCGTGGTGGAACACCGCGACAGGTTCGCCCGTTTCGGTGCCGAGTACGTGGAGGCGGCGCTGACCGCGCAGGGTCGCAAGCTGTTGGTGGTCGACCCGGGCGAGGTCGACGACGATCTGGTCCGGGATGTCACGGAGATGTTGACCTCGTTGTGCGCGCGTCTGTATGGCCGTCGGGCTGCTGCGGATCGGGCGCGCCGGGCGGTCGAGGTTGCCACCAGACAGGACCCGTTGTCGTGAAGGCGATGCAGGCGTATCGGTTCGCTCTGGACCTGGCGCCGTCTCAGCAGCGGGCGGTGCTGGCGCATGCGGGCGCGGCGAGGGTGGCGTACAACTGGGCCCTGGCCAGGGTGAAGGCGGTCATGGACCAGCGCGCCGCGGAACGCACCTACGGTGTACCTGAGCAGTTGCTGACGCCGACGCTCGGGTGGAATCTCGCCGCGTTACGCAAGGCGTGGAACCAGGCGAAGCCAGACGTGGCGCCGTGGTGGGCTGAGTGCTCCAAGGAGGCGTACAACACCGGCCTCGACGCTCTGGCCTGCGGTTTGAAGAACTGGTCCGACTCCCGTACAGGGAAACGCGCCGGGCGGCGGGTGGGTTCCCGCGGTTCAAGTCCCGTCGCCGCAGCACGCCGAGTATCCGGTTCACCACGGGTGCGATTCGGGTGGAGCCGGACCGCCAGCATGTCGTGTTGCCCCGGCTGGGCCGGCTCAAGCTGCACGAGTCCGCCCGCAAGCTCGCCCGCCGTATCGAGGCGGGCACGGCGAGGATCCTGTCCGCGACCGTGCGCCGTGAGGGCGGGCGGTGGCATGTCGCGTTCTGCGTCGAACTCGAGCGGGCCGAGCGCACCCCGACGCGCCCGCAGGCGGTGGTCGGGGTGGACGTCGGGATCACCCACCTGGCGGTGCTGTCCACCGGCGAGGTGGTGCCCAACCCCCGGCACCTGGACGAGGCGGCCCAGCGGATGCGGCGTCTCGCCCGGCAGATGTCCCGGCGCGTCGGCCCGGACCGGCGCACCGGTCAGCGGCCCTCGAATCGGTGGGAACGCGCCCGCCAGCAGGTCGCTCGGGCGCATGCGCGGGTGGCGAACCTGCGCCGTGACGGCCTGCACAAGCTCACCACCCGGCTGGCCCGCACGTACGGCACGATCGTGGTCGAAGACCTCAACGTGGCCGGCATGCTGCGCAACCGGCGGCTGGCCCGGCAGATCGCGGACGCCGGCTTCGGTGAGATCCGCCGACAGGTGGCGTACAAGGCTGAATGGAACGGCGGCCGGTGGATCGTGGCCGACCGCTGGTATCCCTCCAGCAAAACCTGTTCGGACTGTGGCGCGGTGAAAGCCAAGCTGCCGCTGCGTGTCCGGACCTATCTCTGCGACTCTTGCGGCTTGGCCCTCGATCGGGACCTGAACGCCGCCCGTAACCTCGCCGCGCTCGCGCGTGAGGCAACCACCGCCGGGAGTGGCCCGGTGGCAGGACGTGGAGCCGACCGTAAGACCCGCCCCGGCGGGCCGGTGGCCGTGAAGCGTCAACCCGGCCCCGCTCAGGCGGATAAGACCGGGACCGTCCCACCGCAAGGCGGGACATGCCGATCAGTCGCTACAGCGCACTGACAGGTAACGGGAGTGGACGCGCCCGACGTGGAGGACTGGGAGCGGGCCTGGTAGGTCAACGTGCTGGCCCACGTGTACACGGCTCGGGCGGCGTTGCCGGCGATGCTCCGCCGCGGTCAGGGGTACCTGCTGTTCACCTGCTCGGCGGCCGGCGTGCTGACCGCGGTCGGTGACGCCCCGTACACGGCGACCAAGCACGCGGCGGTCGGTTTCGCCGAGTGGCTGGCCATCACCTACCGGGACGCCGGCATCCGGGTCAGCGCGCTATGCCCGCAGGGCGTGGACACCCCGATGCTCGCCGACGGCCTCGCCGAGGGGCACCTGGGCGCCCGGGTGATCGCCGCCTCCGGCGCGGTGCTCACCCCCGACCAGGTCGCCGAGGCCACCATCGCCGGGCCGGCCGAGGAGCGGTTCCTCATCCTGCCTCACCCGGAGGTCGCCACGTACGCCCACCGGCGAGCCGAGGACCCCGACGGATGGCAGGCCGGCCTGCGCAAACTGGTCCGCAAGCTGCGCGACCGAACCGCCGGAGACGCCCAGGCGGGAGTGGCCGAGCGCACCGCCCGGATCCCGATTCAGTCAGCCCAGCCGGAGCCGCCGGCGTCCGTCGGCGGGCCGCCGGAGTAGCTGCCCCAGTTGAAGTTCGGGCGGGCGCTCTCGGTGTCGGAAAGGCCGGGCCCGGCGCGACGCGCGCTCCGCCGCAGCCCGCGCGCCGCCTGCCGGGCCGCGGCGAGCTTCTCCTCCCGGGTGAGTGGGCGTCGGCGGCGCGCCCGCCGCCGCACGGCAGCGATACCGGTGGCCACCAGGGCGACGCCGGCCACCGGGAGGAGCCAGACCAGCGTGTTCATGCCGTCACGGTAGGAGGTGGCCACCAGTCCGTCGATAGTCTGGTTGCCCCGGCGGCGGATGTCCCATCCCGGTCCGGCATTGGTGTGGCGGCCGGGTGGGATCCGTGGTGCGTTTGCGGCGGCGCAGTTCTAGCCTGGCCGTACTCGTTCCGCTTCCTGATCCGCGAGCCAGTCGTCGAAGGTCGTGGCCGCGATCCGGACATCCGGTCCCGGCAGTAGCACGTTGCCTGCCATGTCCGGGCCGAGGATCGCTTCCCACGTGGGTACGAGTTTCATGACCCGCCCCAGCGCCTGGTGCGTACGGCGCGCCATGTCCACAAGGTCGTGACGGTCGGGACCGGCGATGTCCCGATAGCGTCCCTGCGGTGGGCCGGCGGCGACCTCTGCCAGGATCTCGGCGACGTCGGCTGGTGCGATCGGCTGGACGAGCAGTGGCGCGAGGTAGGCCGTGCCATCACGTTCGGTCCAGGTGGCCACCGTCGCGGCGAAGTCGAAGAACTGCGTGGCGGGCACGATGGTCCACGGCACCGGCCCGGCAGACACCAGGCGTTCCTGCTCCCGCTTGCCGGAATAGTGGGCAGTTCCCGCGATGCGGTGCACTTCGACGATCGAGAGCATCACATGGTGCCGGACACCCGCGCGCTGCTCGGCATTCAGCAGGTTCTGGGTGGTGGTGGCGAAGTACGTCACCGTCGCCTCGCGGTCGGCCCCTGGCGCGCTGATCGCATCGATGACAGCGTCGACGGCGACCAGCGCCTCGTCCAGGCCGTGACCGGTCAACAGGTCGACGCCGTGCGAGCGGCTGATCGGTACCGGGTCGTGCCCGTGGTGGCGCAGGGCGGCCATGGTGAGGGACCCGATGTTGCCGGACGCGCCGGCGACGGCCACCCGCATGTTCGGCTGCTCCTGTCTCTGACCCGGTGCCGGGCACAGCGGATGTGATCGGAAACTGTGCGCCCGGACCGCTGCCCGCGCCTGACGGCCACCGCCGCACACCTGGCCGCCCCGGCCCCGAGATGACCGATGTGCGCGGCGAGCGCCTCGACGAGCGGTCGCCGGGTGTCGAGCTTGACGACCTGCTCCGTTGCCAGAACGGGCTCGACCGCGATGACGCCGTGGTAGGCACGGTCGCACCCTGACCTACAGCGTAGGAGCGGCCGAGGTGCCGCGTGACCGGAACCAAGATGCTGGCCGCCGGCAGTACGTGGCGCCCGGACGCTCGCCGCACGGGTCGTCCACGATCAGCTCGCGTCGGCCGCCAACCCCGCCCGCTGGTTCGCTCCTGCCTTCGGCAGTCCGGTCGCCTGAAGCACCTCGCTGATGGCCAGGCGCAGCCGCGACACGAGGACCATCCCGCAGAATCCCACCTGTTCGGCGCAGGCCTGGTTGACTTCCTCGATGGCCTGTTGCGCCCGCGCCCGGGCGAGGTCGGGTTCCCGGCCGGAGATGAAATCGCGATGCAGCAGCCGCACCGCTTCGCCGAGGTGCTCGATCGATGCGGGAAGGCCGGCCGGTACCGCCTCACGCTGCCGGAGCATCGACACGATCCAGTGAGCTACCTCCCGGCTGTTGGAGTAGGCGAGTTGGAGATGCGTGGAGGCGTGCTGGTAGCGGCGCAGGATGCCCAGCCGTCGCCACCGCCAGGGTGAGAGAACGGCGATCTCCGCCGCTGCCGCCACCATCTCCATCGACTTGTTTCTTTCCTTCTCCGCCGAGACCAGGCGTTGCAAGGTGTCCTCGGCCCGTGGCACGTCACGCTGCGCCAGTGCCTGAGCGGCGGCCGTGAGCTCGCGGGCGAAGAGGTCCAGCGTCGGGCCGGCGGAGCGGTGCACGACGCGGACCGGGTTGGCGGGCAGGATCAGCAGCGCGACGGCGATGGCCGTCACCGCTCCGACCAGCCCGTTGACGGTCCGCGCCGCACCCAGGTTGTCCGGAGCCAGCGTTCCCAGCAGCACAGCGGTGCTTCCTGCGTGCACCATCACGGCGCCGCTCCCGCCGATCAGGGCTGCCGAGGAGATCGCGAATGCCACGATGAGGGCGGTCTGCGCCGGTCCGGTCCCGATCAATCCGATGATCACCTGTCCGGTCAGCACCCCCACGATCACCCCGGCGATGAGTTCCGCCGCTCGCCTGATCCGGTTGCCGAGGGCCGCCGCGATCGTGCCGATCGCGGCGGCGGGTGCGAACAACGGCTGCGGATTGTGCAGCACCTCGCCGGCGATGACCCAGGACAAGCCGGCCGCCGCGCCCGCCTGGACCGCGACGATGAAATATGTGCGCAGCCGCTCGTAAGCCTCCCGGCTTTCTCGCCGCACCGTCTCCGGCCCGACGTCCCGATCTCCGCTATGCACGTCTCACCTTCCGCAGGAGCGACGGAGGTGCGGGTTCCGCAGGCACAGCCCCATTCTCCGGGATCCCAGCCCGCTGGTCCCGGCATCGGCGCAACGGATCCGGTACGGAGCCCTACCCGGTCGCGTGAGGAATTCCGGGGACGACGTACCGCCCGCTGCGGCCGGCTGCCCACGACGGTCGGGCCGGCCGGCGAGCCGTCAGCGACCCCAGCGCAGCGGACCCGGGTGCACCGCCCACAGCAGCCGTCGCCACCGGGGCCGGGCGGCGCGCAGCGCCGCGACGTACCTGGCGGCCAGGGCCGCCGCCCGGTCCGCCTGGTCGGGGGTCGCGGTGCCCGGGGCGAAGGCCACCTGGTTGAGCAGGCCGGCCAGCTCGTCGACCTCCCCGCCCGGCAGGTCGGCGGCCGGTCGGTCCCACCCGGCCGCGGCGTTGCCGTCCGGCCCGACCGTCGGGACCGCGGTGCCGGCCCGCGCGGCGCGGGCCTCGGCCAGGGTGCGGCGGGCCTGCGCGGCCACCTCGGCCGCGGCCAGGTCCTCGCCGGCCGGGTGGCCGGACAGGCGCAGCGCGTCGGCGAGTTCCCGCCAGGCGCCGGCGATCCGCTGGCCGGGGTCACCCCGTTGCAGGCGGGTCCGGGTCAGGTTCCGGCGCAGCGCGGCCAGGGTCAGCAGCACCAGCCCGACCAGCAGCACCAGGCCGCCGGTGCCACCGCCGACCAGCGCCGGGGTGCCGAGACCGCGCCGGACCGCCGGGGCGGGTGCGGCCGCTGCCGGGGGCGTCGCGGTGGGCTCCGACGTCGGCGCCGGCACCTCCGACGGGGGCGGGTCGTCCGGGGGCGGGCGGAAGTCCTCCTCCACCGGGCGGGGCTCCTCGTCGGGGCGGGGCATCGGGTCGAACGGCACCCAGCCGAGGCCGTCGAAGAGCACCTCCGGCCAGGCGTACGCGTCGGCGGCGCGTACCGGTCCGTCGCCCTTGGGCTCGAAGCCCACCACCACCCGGGTGGGCAGGCCGGCCAGCCGGCCCAGCACCGCGAATGACGCCGCGAACTGCTCGGAGGTGCCCCGCTGGCCGCCGCCGTTACGCGGTCCGAAGAGGAAGAACGCCAGGTTCGGGTACGCGTGCCCGCTGGGCGCGTCCGCGGTCACCCGGTAGTGCTCGGCGAGGAATTCCTGGATGGCGGTGGCCCGGGCGTACGGGGCGCCGTTCTCCTCGGCGAGCTGGCTGGCCAGCCGGCGCAGCTGCTCGGGCGCGCCGTCGGCCACCCGCAGCACCCGGGCGACCGCGTCACCGGCCGGCACGTTCGCCGTGGCGAGCAGGTTCACGTCGGGGTGCTCCCGCACCGAGGTGACCGTGTACCGCAGCCCCGGGGCCAGCCCTTCGGGCCGGATCAGCGTCCCGGTCGCCGGGTCGTACGCGACCCGCGCGCCGGTCACCTCGCGCGGGGTGGGCACGGCGGGCAGCAGCCGCCCGGTCAGGTCGGCCACGGTGATCTGCTGCCGGACCGTGTCGGTGGCGGCCCCCGGCGCGGGTTCCGGGGCGGGCAGGATCCGCCCCGCGTTGCGATAGGTGGCGCCGACCCGCCAGGTCACCCCGTCGTAGTCGCTGAGCACGGCCAGCCGGATCCGGGTCCCGCCCTCCGGCGCGCCGCCCGCCTCCGTGCGTACGTCGAGCAGCTGCTGGTCCGGGTTCAGCGCCCAGCCGGAGATCCGGATCAGCGGGTTCTCGTCCAGCGACTCGACCTGCGGCGGCTCGACGTACCGGCGGGGGTCCACCGGGCGGTCGTGCACCTGGCCGGCGACCACCGGGGCGAGCAGGGCGGCCAGCACGACCACCACCGCCACCCCGGCCGCGCCGGCCGCGAGCAGCCGCAGCCGCACCGCCGCGCGTACCGCCGGGGCCAGCCCGGCGGCCGGGTCGGCGGACGCCGGCCGGTCGGCCCGCCCGGAGGGTACGGCCAGTCCGGCGGCGGCGACCGCGGCGAACAGCACCGTCGGCCCGATCGCCGGGTCCGCGTTGGGGCCGACGACGTAGAGCGCGCCCGCGTACAGCAGCACCGGCGGCAGGTAGCCCAGCAGTACCCGGCCCGTGCGCAGCGCCACCTCGGCGGCGGTCAGCCCGGCCAGCCAGGTGGCCACCAGCGGCACCAGCACGGTGTCCGGCGCCGGCTCGACCGGGATCATCGCGGTGAGCAGCCGGGGGATCGCGTTGCGGGCAGCGTCGACGGCCACCTCGCCCAGCCCGCCGGGCAGCGCGGCGTGGCCGGCGGCCAGCTTCAGCGACAGCATCATCCAGCCCGCGAGGGCGGCCACCGACACCGGTGCGACCAGCCAGGACGGCAGCCGCCGGGCGGCGACGCTGACCAGCACCGAGCCGAGCGCCGCACCCACCAGCAGGCGGGTCAGCAGCGGTCCCGCGTACACCCGGCCCACCACCACGCCGGCCAGGGAGATCATGACGATCAGCGCGAGCGGCACCGGCACGGCCCGCAGCAGCCGTCCCGCGACGCTCTCCTTCGGTGCCGGCCCGTCGGGCGCGTCGGTGCCGGCCGGCGCCGGCGACAGTGTCACCACCGGCGGATCCCGTCCCACTCGGCGGCGAACTCGGCGCCGTCGGCGGCGTCCACCACGGTCAGGCCCGCGGCGCTGACCGGCGTCGGGCCGGCCGCGCCGAACATGCCCACCACCACCGACGGGTACGCGCCGCGCAGCGCGCCCACGTGCCCCAGGCCGTCGCGGGCGCCGGGCCCGGTGAGGAAGACCAGCGTGTCGCCGAGCCGGTCCTGCCGCAACCGGCTCATCGCGGTACGCAGCACGTCCTCCCCGCCCTCGGCCAGCTCCACCGCGGCGAGCCGGTCCAGCGGCCCGTGCGACGACTCCAGTTCGGCGCGTTCGCGCCGCGACCGCCCGTCGCCGGCCGCCTCGATCTCGGTGGGGGCGATCAGCAGCAGGGTCGCCGGCAGGTCCTCCCGGGCCGCGGCGGCCACCACCGACGCGGCGGCCTCGCACGCCGACTCGAACGACTCGGCCACCCCGTCCACCCGCTCCGGGTGGGCGCCCGCCCGGTTGTCCAGCACCACCACGATCCGGGGCAGGCTGGTGTCCACGTTCTCCCGCACCATCAGCTCGCCGACCCGGGCGCTGGTGCGCCAGTGCACCCGGCGCAACTCGTCGCCGACCACGTACTCCCGCAGCGAGTCGAAGGTGATCGAGCCGTGCGGCACGCTGTCGGTCCGCCCGTCCAGGCTGCGCCCCGCGCCGGTCGGCACCGCCCGCAGCGGGTGGATGCGCGGGTGCACCCAGACCGGCACCCGCTCCCCGTACGAGCGGGCCAGCGCGACCAGCCCCAACGGGTCGCGGCGGGTCACCCGCAGCGGCCCGACCGGGACCACGCCCCGGCGGTGGGTCGGCACGTCGTAGCGGACCTCGGTGTCCCGGCCGGGACGCAGCCGCAGCAGCGGGACCGGCACCAGCCGCCCACCGCAGCGGTCCTCGGCGACCAGGTTCGCCGCCCGCACCCGTCCCGTGTTGCGCACGGTCAGCGTCATCGCGGCCGGCTCGCCGCGGGCCACCCGGTCCGGGTCGGCCCTGCGCTCCACCGTCAACCGGGGCCGCCAGGCCGCGGTGACCACGGCGTGCCCGACGGCGACGACGGCCGCCGCGCCCAGCACGGCCAGCTCCGGGTACGCGAACCGGAAGCCGACGCCGAGCAGCACGACGGCGGCCACGAGCAGCCCGATGCCCCGGGCGGTGATCCCCACGCCGGTGCCGTCAGCCGTGCACCGGGGTCGGCTGGCCCGACGGCAGCGGTACCGGCACCGAGGCCACCGCCTGCCGCAGCACCTCGGCGGCGGTCACCCCGCGCACCTGCGCGTCGGGGGTGAGCAGCAGCCGGTGCGCGAAGACCGGCTCGGTGAGGGTCTTCAGGTCCTCCGGCATGATCCAGCCCCGCCCGTCGATCAGCGCGTACGCGCAGGCCGCCCGGGTCAACGCGATGACCCCGCGCGGGCTGACCCCGACCCGCACCTGCGGGTGGTTGCGGGTGGCCGCGGCCAGCCGCACCGCGTACGCGTACAGCGGCTCGGCGATGTGCACCCGGCGGGCCATCCGCACCATCTCCCCGACGGTGGCGGTGTCGGTGACCGCGGTGAGCGAGTCGGGGGAGCGGACCGTGGCGCCGCGCAGCACCTCCACCTCGACGGCCTCGTCGGGGTAGCCGACGGACAGCTTCACCAGGAACCGGTCGAGCTGCGCCTCCGGCAGCCGGTAGGTGCCGTCCATCTCGACCGGGTTCTGGGTGGCCACCACCAGGAACGGCTGCGGCACCGGGTGCCGTACGCCGTCCACGGTGACCGTCCGCTCCTCCATCACCTCCAGCAGCGCCGACTGGGTCTTCGGCGAGGCGCGGTTGATCTCGTCGGCGATGACGATGTTGGCGAACACCGGCCCCGGGTGGAACTCGAAGCCCCGGGTGGCCTGGTTGAAGATGGTCACCCCCGACACGTCGGACGGGAGCAGGTCCGGGGTGAACTGGATGCGCCGCCACTGGCCCTTCACCGTCGCCGCGAGGGCCCGGGCCAGAGTGGTCTTACCCACCCCCGGCACGTCCTCGAGCAGGACGTGCCCCTGGGCGAACAGCGCGGTCAGCGCCAGCCGGACCACCTGCGGTTTGCCCAGCACGACCGCGTTGACGTTCTCGGCCAGCCGGGCGGCGAGGGCGGCGAAGCCCTGCACCTCCGGCTGGGTGAGCGGTTCCTGGGTGTTCACGTGCGCTGGTGCTCCTCGTGACGATGGCGCGGTCAGCAGGTGGGCAGGAGGTTGATGTTGTCGCCGCCCTCCAGGTTCAGCCAGGCCCACGGGATGTAGTTCCTCCCGGAGTAGGCGACCTGCACCCACCAGGTGCTCTGCTTCTGGTTGTTGTAGATCCACGAGTCGACGTTGTCGCCCTGCTTCTTGCAGTACGCCCGCAGCCGGGTGCCGGGCTTCGCCCAGCCGACCTGCTTGGCGTTGATCTGCTGCGGCACCGAGAAGATCTCGTTGCCGTTGCGGCCGGCCACGTCCGCGTCGCAGTAGGTGCGCTGGTCGCCGGACGGGCCGTTGTTGCAGGTGGCGACGCCGTACAGCGGGTCGGTGCCCTGGTCGCGGGTGGCGCTGCCCTTACCGGCCGCGTTGGTCGCGGTCACCGTCACCGTGTACGCAGTGCCCGGCGTCAGACCGGTCACCCGCAGGCTGGAGCAGCTGCCGCTGGCCGTCTTCCCACCGGTCGCCGCCGAACAGGTGGCGTTGCCGCCCCCCGCGTCCACCGTGAACGACACCGTCACCGAGGTGGTGTCCGCCGACGAGCCGGTCACCGTCACCCGCGGCGCGGCGACCGTACGCGCGGTGGTGCTGGCCTCCGGGCCGGCACCGGCCTCGTTGACCGCCTTCACCTTCACCGTGACGTTCTGCCCGTCACCGAGCCCGCCGACCGTGGTGCGGGTGTCGGTCACCTCGCTGGTCTTACCGGCCACGTCCACCAGGTACTTGGTGACCGGGCGGCCGTTCTCCACCGCCGGCGCCCACTGCACCGCGACGGTGCCCGGCTGGTCGGCCACCGTGGACGCCTTCAGCTCGGTCGGCGCGGCGGGCGCGGTGAACGGCACCACCGTGTTGCTGACCGGGGACGCCTTCGAACCGGCGCCCTTCGCGCTCACCGAGATGACGGTGAACGCGTACTGGGTGCCGTACTCCAACTGGCCGGCCGGGACCACCAGCTCCGTCTTCGTCGACTCGCCGGCCGGGGCGGTGGCGCCCGCCGAGGTGGCGCTGACCGCGTACTTGGCGATGGTGTTGCCCTGCCCGTTCGCGGCCGGCCACTTCACCAGCACCGTGCCGTCGGGGCGCGCCTGTGCGGCCACGCTGGCCGGCGGGTCCGGCACCTCGGCGGTCGGGACGACCGGGTTGCTCCGGCGGACCGGGCCGTCGCCCTTGGCGTTGACCGCGTGCACCTCGAACGTGTACGTCTCGCCGTTGGTCAGGCCGGTGATCTCCACCGAGCGCTGGTTGGCGCCCACCTCGCGGCGCTGGCCGCCGCCCTCCACCACGTACCTGGTGATCTCGGCGCCGTTCGAGGCGGCCGGCTGCCAGCTCACCCGCGCCGACGCGTTGCCGGCGGCGGCGGTCACCCTGCGCGGCGCACCGGGCTTGCCCACCTTCGGCTTCTTCGGCGGGGGCGGCGGCAGCGGCGCCGGCGGCGGGTCCCCGCCGAGCACGTCGTTGGCGTACTTGTTGACCTCGCGGACCTGGTTCTTGTCGTCCACCACCTGCGCGGTGGACGAGTTCGGCGGGTTGATGAACAGGTGGTTCTCCCGGACCTCAAGCTCCATCGGACCGGGCCGGCCGGATCCCTTGATGGTCTCCACCAGCTGCCCGTTGTCGTCGAACGAGTAGACGGTGCCGGTGTCCTCGTCGGCGACGTAGAACCGGCCGGCCCAGGCCACCGCCGGGGTGAGCCGGTCACCGGCGCCCGGGACGGTGAACTGCCGCACGTCGGCGCCGTCGCGCACCACGTGCACCTTCCGCTCGCCCGGCACGGTGACCGGCACCTGCGGCCCGCTGGTGCGCACCGGCAGGTTGCCCGGGGCGGACATGGTGAGGTTGGCCCGCTTCGTCTGCCCGCCCTGCACCGTGACCAGCGAGGCGGAGGTGCGGTCCAGCACCGCGACGCCGTCGTCCAGCGTGGACACCACCAGCTCGTGGCTCGGCTCGGCCACCTCGTACGTCTCGACCAGCTTCGGGCTCAGCCCCGCGGCGGGAGCCTCACCCGGCGTCTTCGGCAGCACGGCGGCGGTCACCGCCGACACCGTGCCCTCGCTCGGCACCCCGATCCACAACCGGCCCGTACCGTCGAACGCGCCACCGGTGATGCCCGGCGGATAGCGCACCGGCTCGCCCACCGGGGTCAGCGCCCGCGGGTCGAGCTGCCGCACGATGCCCTGCACCGCGTCGACCACGAACGCCGAATCCTCGTGCAGCGCCACGCTCACCCCGAACCCGGGGGCGGTCGGGGTGGTCGCCGTGATCTGCAGCGTGGCCAGGTCCAGCGAGCTGACCTGCCCGGTGTTCAAGTCCCGCAGGATCAGCTGCCGATCGGTCTGGGCCACCTGCATCTGGTGCCGGCGCGCCCCCGGCACCTCCATCCGGGTGTCCACCCGCGCGGTGACCCCGTTGACCCGGGCCACCTCGCTGCGGGTGGTGCTCCACAGCCAGGAGGAGGCGTCGTAGTTGGCCACCGCGTTGTCGGCGGCGCCCAGCCCGAGCACGGTCAACCCCATCGCGGCCAGCAACGCGGCCACGGTGCCGATGGTGACCAGGCCGCCCCGCATCCGCCGGGAACGGGAACGGGGCGCTTCCGCCCCGGTGCTCGTGACGTCCTCGATGGTTGCCACTGCCGGCCGTCCTCCCCAGGTCGGTGGGGGAGGGGCGCGCGTGGCCGACCCTCCCCAGAGCCGGGAGCCATCATAGGGGCCGGCCGACGATCGGGTAACCCGTACCGTCACCGCTGTGGACACCGAGCGTGTCGTGGATGGAGCGCCGGTCAGTTCGTCGTCGTGCCCCGCTCCCGGTCGGTGCAGACCTGACCCGAGGTGGCGTAGGTGTCCGTCGAGTAGACCGCCAGCACCGTGAAGCAGTAGTCCAGCTTCGGGCTCAACCCGTTCACCGTGTACGTGGTCGTGCCCGGGTCCACCGTGGCCATCACGCCCAGCTTCTGCCCCGCCCGACCGCCGGCCACCACGAACGGAACCCCACCGTTGCTCGGATCCGTCCAGGTCACCGTGATCGTGGTGCTGTCGTCCCGCAGCTTCAGGTCACCCGGCGGCGGGCCGCTCACCTTGGGCCTCACCCCGCCCGTCGCCGGCGCGGGGCCAGGATCCGGCGCCGCGTCGCGGTTGAGCACCACCGCGCCCACGCCCACCGCCGCCGCCACCGCGACCACCGCGGCCCCGACCGCCACGGCCACCACCGCCCGGTTGCGGCCGCGCGGCTCCGGCTCCTCCTCGGCCACCGGGTACGCGGGCGGCTGGTGGAACGGCGCCGGCACCGCCGGCCACGCCCCCTGCTCGGGGTACGTCTGCGGGCCGGGCGTCGGGTGCTCCGACTCTGGGAACTCCAGCAGCTCGTCATAGACCGGCAGCGACCGCGGCTTGTCGTCCGCCAGTACCTCGGCCTTCGGCATCGTCGGATCGAACGGAACCGGATCGACCGCGTCGTCCTCGTCCGCCGACGGCTCCGGCTCGGCGGGCCGGTCGACGGCCTGCGACGGCGCCGCGCTGCTCCACGGCGGCGCGGTCAGCCCCCACGGCGGCACCGGCGACGAGCTGACCGGCGCGGCGACCGGTGGCCCGCTCACCGGCGGATACCCCGGGGGGTCGCCGCTCACCGGCGGCCCGCTGACCGGCGGGTACGCCGGCGTCGGCGGTCCGCTCACCGGGTACGCGGGCGCCGGCGGGGTGCTGACGGGCGACATCGTCGGGCCGGGGTGCGGGCCGGCCACGGGCGGAGCACTGACCGGCGGCGCCGGGAACGGCGGAGCGCTCTGCGGCGGGCTGGCCGGCGGTCCGCCGAAGGGCGCGTTGCCCGCTGGCGGTGCGCTGGAGGGTGCGTTGCCGACGGCCGGTGCGCTGAAGGGTGCGTTGCCGACCGGCGGTGCGCTGCCCGGATGGCTGCTTACCGGGGGCGAGCTGACCGGGAACGCGCTCGCGGGCGGCCCGCTCATCGTCGGCCCGCTCACCGGCGGTCCGCTCACCCCTGGTCCGCTCACCGGGGCGACGGCGGCCGGCGGCGCGTCGACCGGCGGGCCGTCGAAGCCCGGGCCGCTGGCCGGGGGAGCGCTGACGGGTTGCCCGCTCACCGGCGCCACTGCGCTCGGCGGACCACTCACCGGCGCTGTCGGTGCCGTCGGGATGGCGGAGGTGGCGGACGCGGCCCGCTCCATCTCCTCCTGCAGCAGCGGCCCGATCTGCTGGACCTGGATGGTCGGCTTGTCCCAGCCGGGCGCCGGGGTGCCCGGCACCTGCGGAACCCCGTCGGTCGACCGGTCCGGATCGGCGGGGTCCACCGGTGCCGGAAGCCCACCCGCACCCGGACCCGCCGCAGGAACCGCCGGCGGAGCGGACACCGGTGGTGCCGAGACCGGTGGTGCCGAGACCGGTGGTGCGGAGATCGGCGCGACAACCGCCGGCGTGGAGACCGGTGGTGGCGGGACCGGCGGTGCCGGAACCGGCGGCGCGGAAGCGGGCGCGGCAACCGACGGTGCGGAGGCCGGTGGTGCCGAGGTTGGCGGGGCTGACGGCGGCCCGGACACCTGCGCGGGGTCCGGCATCGGCGGCACCGCGATCACCGGAGGCGGCGGGAGCGTACGGGCGGCCGGTGGGCCGGAGGTGGGCGACGGCATCCGGGGAGGCGGCGGTGGCGTGGCGGCACCCGGCACACCGGAGGTTGGCGCCGGGGGAACAGGGATCACCGGTGCCGGTGGCAGAGGAGCGGCCGATGCCGGGGCGACCGGCGCGGGCGGGGCGACCGGCGGCGGTGCGACGCCCGGGGCCGGCGCGATGTGAGCGGGCGCCTGCGGCGCGAGCGGGACGCCCGAGTGCGGTGCGGACATCGGCGGTGGTGGCACCGGGGCGGGCCGGTACGGCCCGGAGACGCCAGGGGCCGGGTGCGGTGCGGGCGGCATCGGGGCGGCTTGGTGAGGCGCCGCAACGGGCGTGGCCGGCCTCGGCGGGTGCGGGGCCGAGGCGGCCGGGTGGGGCTGCGGAACCGGCGGCGCGACGGGCGGGACCGGCCTCGCCGCCTGCGGGGGCTGAGCCGGTGTGTTCCGGTATAGCGCGGAGGTCGGCGGCCCGGGGACAGGAGTCGGCGCGGGAGCCGGCGGCGGTGCGGCGCCGGCATGCGTGGCGGGCACCGGGGGCACGACCCGAGGGGCCGGGGGCACCGGCGGTATCGGGCCGGTGGCCGCTGTGGCGGTGTGTGGAGCCGGGATGACCGGGGCCGGAGGCAGGGGAGGGGCGTCCGCGCCGGGCCGGGGCAGCCCGGGGACGGCGGGCGGCGGCAGCGGCTGCCCAGGGCCTGTGCTCGGCGGCGCCCAGGGGGAGGTCCGCCCTGGCCCCGGAGCCGGTCCGGCCTGCTGACCCCACTCCGCGCCCGTCACCGGCGGCGCGGAGTGCGGCACGGTCGAGCTGTGGGCAGCGGCCGGCGTCGGGCGGGGCCGTGCCGGGGCGGCGGGCCCGGGCGGGGGTGTCGGCGGCTGGTGGGGAGGGGGCATCACCGGCATGGCGACCGTCGGGCCGGAGAAGGCTGCCGGGCCCGACTGGGCCGCGGGAGCGGCGGCGGAGCCGCCGAGGTACTGCCGGGCTGCGCGTACCGCGGGGTGGTCTGGACCGAGCACGGCGGGCCCGGTGGTGGCCACCCGGGTGTAGTTGCGACGGGCCTCGTGCCGGTTGCCGAGCTCCTCCGCGACGCCGGCCAGGTCGAAGCTGAGCGCGAGCATCAGTGGGTCGGCCTCGCCGCGGCGGCGCTCGCCGGCCGCGTACGCCTCCTCCAGCACCCGCCGGGCGGCGGCCGGGTCGTCGGCCTCCCGGTGCAGCCGGGCGAGCATGTGGCCGGTGGCCAGCACGTCGGGGTGGTCCTCCCCGTACGCCGGTCGGGCCGCCGCGAGTGTGTCGGTGAGGAGGCGGCGGGCGGTGGCCAGATCACCCGCGGAGCGCAGGGCGAGGGCCTGGTGCTGAGCGGCGGTCAGGGAGGAGGGGTGTGACACGTGAGCAATGCTGCCCGGAATGGGTGCTCGCACGCTACCCGCCCCGCAGGATCCCGTACCGCCCCCTGTGGGCTACCCGCGGTCTGCTGCCCTGACCTGCGGAAACGGCGTGCACGGGTGGCGATGTGCATGATCCATCTGGGGCGTGTACAGTAATCCCCCGTGCGGCCCGCCGGGGCGGCCGAACCGGTGAGAAGATCACCTCGGCCGACAGGGTAGGCTGGACGAGCAAGTCCGGGTGGCGGAATGGCAGACGCGCTAGCTTGAGGTGCTAGTGCCCGTATAGGGCGTGGGGGTTCAAGTCCCCCCTCGGACACTCCCGCGTAGCAACCGTGCGACGTTGGACGTACAGGTGGTCAAGCGTGCTTGACCACCTGATTTCACTCTCTGTTACCGCCGTTGGTGGCAGCCTCGTCGTTGGGCGAGGTGGGTCATGACCGACCGGCCGATCGATTCGGTGATCCCGGCGGTGGTTCCATCAGGCGGGCTTAAGATCCGCGGCGACTCGCGTACCGCCATGAAGCGACCGCCTTTGCCGCTGGCGCGACTAGCTCCTACTCGTGACAGCAGCACGGTGTATGGGCTGGCGACTCTTGATGTGCACGGCCGCGTCGCTGATCGGGCGGTGATGATCGCTCTCGGCTGGGGTCCTGGTCTCAGGCTGGGCATCAGGGAAAGCGGCGGCCTGATCATCGTCGACCCTGACCCGCGCGGGGTGTTCCGAGTGACGAAAGAGGGCCATGTGCGGTTGCCCGCGGTGGTCCGCCAGTGGTGCGGGCTGACAGCCGGCGATCGGGTGCTGCTGGCGGCCGATCCGAAGGCCGGACGTCTCGTGCTTCACCCGCCGGCCTCGCTGGACGCGGTGGTCGCCCGAGTGCACGACGAGGCGTTCGCGGGTGGTGAGTCGTGAGCGGCGTGGCGGGCAAGGCCGAACTGGAGGCCGCTCGGTTGTTGCTGTCGCGGATGGGCATCTCGCCAGCGGATCTGGTGGCAGTGGCGTCCGATCGTCCGCCAGCTCCGACGTTCGCGGAGTACGTGCCGGTGGTTGCCGCTGCGGTGAGTGCTGGCACGCGGCGGGCGTACGGGTCGTACTGGAAGCGCGTGGTCGAGCATTGGGGCCAGCGGCGTATCGATGAGCCGACACCGTCGGAAATCGAGCGGCTGGCGGAGTACGTCAAGACGCATGTGGTGGCCCGGCGTAACGCGCGGGGCGGGCGCAGCGCGGCGGAGCATCTGATCGCGGCGCTGCGCTGTCTGTATCGGCGGGCGGTCGCCGACGGGTTCCTGTCGGAGGCAGACAACCCGGCGTTGAAGGTGGCGAAGCCACGGCGGTTGCCGAGCACCCGGCGGGCATTGGCGGACACCCGCTTGCAGGAGATCAACGAGGTAGCGGCGTCCACGGGTGATGATCCGGCGTTAGACAGTCTGCTGCTGCGGCTGCACACCGAGACGGCGTGCCGTCGGGGTGGAGCCCTCGCTTTGCGGCCGGTTGACCTGGACCCGGACCAGTGTCTGATCCTGCTGCGGGAGAAGGGTGAGACGGTGCGGTGGCAGCCGGTGTCGCCGACACTCATGCGGTACCTGCAGCGGCACGCCGAGCAGCGGCACGCGACCGAGACGGGGCCGTTGTTCCGGTACCGCAGCGGGCAGCCGATCACCTACCGGCGCTACGACCACCTGTGGGTGCGCATCGGTGAGCACCTGCCGTGGGTGCACGCGCAGCAGATCAGCACCCACTGGCTACGGCACACGACGTTGACCTGGGTGGAGCGCAACTTCGGCTACGCCATCGCCCGAGCCTATGCCGGTCACTCCGCCGTTGGGGGAGATGCCGGAACCACCGCCACCTACGTACGCGCAACCGTCCACGAGGTTGCCGCAGCGCTGGCGGCACTCACCGGTGAGCCACACCCACTGGCGTAATGGGGTGATGGGGCGGGCCCTGGCTTTAGCGGACTGGGTCCGCCCCAAGCGATTGGAGTGGGACCGTCCGGCGGGCGCCCGCCGTCGTACAGCACGGATACGGTGACGGCCATGGGCTTTCCGCAGGTGCCGGATCCTCGGCGGTCCGCCGAGGATGACGCTGACCAGGCCTTGTCGTTTGCCATCGGACTGGACGACGCGTCACCGGAGCGGGTCGCTGCGGTGGCCGCTGTGCTCGTCAATACTTGGCAGGCGGATTCGGGCCGGTTTGCGGCGGCGGCCGCGGTGTGCCGACGCCGGCAGGGCGAGGGGGACGACGATGTTTGGGGGGAGACTGCGAACCTTCTGGACCGGGCCCTGCGCATAGTCCACGACGCCGGTGCCGACAACGACGACGATGCTCGGGTCCGGCTCCTCGGACAACTCTTCCCGGATCCAGGGCCCTTCCGGTGGGACACGGCGCGACGCCGCGATCCTGTGTGGTGGCTGCACCGCCTGGCGGCACTGCGCGTCCGCGCGGTCCACCTACCAGCCGGCGCACCTGCCGGGTTCCAGCGGCTGGTCCTCCGTCGGGGCCCGCTCGTCGTGGGCCAGGTCGACTTCCGGGTGTGCCAGGGGTGTCGGCGTGGCTACCTGCGGAAGATCAGCGTTGATGGGGCCGCCAAAGGCTATGGGATCGGCACCCGCGCCGTGCTCAAGCTCTATCGGCGATACCCGGGCCTCACCTGGTACACGACCACCCAGTACGACACCGCTGGGACGTTTTGGCAGAAGATCGCGCGGCGAACGGATGGGGCCTTCACCGAGAACCACGACGGCGCGTGCGAGCACATGAAGATCGACCGGCGCGGTTGACCCACACGTCGGCATAGCTCAGATGTTTGCCCTGACCAAACCTTGACCGGGTTGGCACCTCTAGGCAGGAGTCGTCACGCTGTCCCTCATGGGCCGACGCGACGACCGGGAGTCTGATGTCCGACGGCTCCTCAACGAACTGTGCATCAAGCCGGGCTTCTGCCTGCCACCGGAGCAGAACCAACGGCTCCGCGAGTCCCCTCCAGGTGAGGTGGACAGCTTCACAGATGCGGTCTTCGAGGCCGAGGGGATGGGCGACATGAGGTACACGGACCTCCACCGTCAGCTACGAGAGGTCGTCGATCAGCACATGAGCCGATGGGTAGAGACCGACATCAAGCAGCCGGAGGTCAGACCCGCTAAACGTTCGTAGTCACCGCACTATGAAGGGGGATCCGCCGGCCCGCGGTCCTCGGTGACGGTGCGGCGGGCTGGTGCGCGATGAAATTGTTCGGTTCCAGTCAGACCTCAAGTGAGGCTTCACGTCCCTGACCTGCTCGGACGCGGGATATCCACAGGGAAGCACCCGGTGGGTTGGACGAGGCGCGACGGATTGCCGGAGGCTTCCCGCATGGAGTTCCTGGAAGCCGCCACCGTCCTGAGTGCGCGTCTCGCCGCTGGCGACGACAGCCTCGCCGCCGCCGGGGCCGTCCACCTGGCCATCGAAGCCTGGAAGCACCTGGGCGGGTTTGATCCCGCGTGGGACCGCTTCGGGCTGGAGGTCCTGGACGTCCGCAGCCGCCTTTACGAGGACGACGTCGTCGTGGACGTGGCTGTCCCGGACGCCGACGGGCCCGAGGTGCGCGCTGCGGTGATGGATCTCATTGAGCACCTTGCCCAGCACCACGATCGCCGTGCCGTCGCCGAGGACGGGCTGGCTCAACGACTCGACCACGACGCGACAGCCCAGCAACTACGCCGGGCGGCAGCGGCCCTGGCATGACGGTCGGCTTCTGGTACGAGGAGGCGCAGCGGGCGATGCGGGCGGCCACTGCGGCGGTGACCAGACGCCGCGCGGGGACCGCCGGGGAAATCAACGGTTTGGTGGGTGCCCGGTCGGACCTCTATCACCAACTGGCCAGGCTGACGGAGCTGCTGGTCGGCGGTCGTCCGGCGGCGGAGGTGCCGGATAGGGCGGCTGCCGGCCTGGTCCTCGGGCGGCACGGGCAGAGCCTGACCCGGTTCTACGTGGGACTGCGGGCCGCAGCAGTGATGGACGAGCGGCTGCCGCCGGCACCGGAAGTCTCCGCTGGCGCGGCGCGGTCGCTGCGACGGGCCGCTGACGCGATCGGTGTCATGGGTGACATCATCGCCGGTCACGTTCCACCCGGGGGGCGTCCTGGCACTCCGGAGGGAATCGCCATCCGTGCCGGGGGCGGTGTCCAGGGCGGGCTTGGTGACATCGCCCGGCTCGCCGTGGATGCCGTGCGGCTCGACAGCCGGCTCCCCGCGTGGCTGGACCGGGGCGGACCTCTGGCGCAGACGTACAGGCCGGTGGCGGAGGCAGCCAGATGGACGAGCGGCAGCCAGTTGGGTGCCGTCGCCAAAGAGCTGATCGCCGCGGCGAAGACTCAGCCCAACCTCCGCGAGCTTGATATCGCCCGATCGCCACAGCATCCGGCGCCGGCGGTAAACACCGTCGATGCGGCGATCGCGGCGGTCCGCGCCGCGCGTACCTGGCTGTGGCTTCACCCCGACCAGGTCACCGGAGCGCACCTCCAGGTCGGGACGCAGCTTGGCCTGGCGGTGCACGTCATCAGAACCGACGGATCCCTGGCGATGATCGGGGGTTGGCGGCAGGCAGCGATCGCCGCTGCCGAGCTGCGCGCGGCACCGGCGGCCGGCCCTGGCCAGGACGCCGCGGCCGAGCTTGGCGAGGCCCTGCGGTGGACCCGCTCGCTGCTGAACCCTGGGGCCCAGGGCCGCATGCCGCCTCGGGTCAGGGAGGCTACGCGGCTCGGCAGTGAGATGTTGCTGATGGCCGCCACCCTCCACCGAGGCCTCCGTACGGCGATGCAGCGGCGAAACCTGTTCGTTAGGGGGGATGCAGTCCTCGAACGTCCCGCCGGTTCGCTGGTCTATCGAGCCACTCCCCGTTGGCGGCCCGCCACAGTCGCCGATGACCTTGTGCGCGACCTCAGCCGGGCGTTGTGGCAGATTATCGGGTCCGACGCCGAGGGCGACCCGGCGAGCATGGTCGCTCATGTGCTTGCCCGACCGCCTCGCCCGCGGGCGGTGAGCCCAGCAGCCGCAGAGAGCCGCAGTCCGAAGCCGGATGTGCTGCCGGACGACCGGGCGTGCCCGGGGCCCAGGCAGGGAGAGGGTAGGCAACCAAACTCGGCTGGCGCCGAAACCTTGGCTGCCGTGTCGGGCAGCGAGGCGGTTGAAGAAGGCGGAGAGCCACTGTCGGGCGAGATTCTGATCGACTAGCTCGGCGGCGAGCCGAGGACCCGTCCGGCCGCGAGGGGATGGCCCGGTTCAACGCCACCCTGCAGGCGGTGGTCTCGTCGCGCAGCGCGGTCGCGATCCGCAGACGCCGAACCGGTACACGTCGTGCCCCTGAATTCGCAGTTCCCGTTCTTCGGCGACCAGTTCGGCATAGCGGCGAGGCTCGGGCCGACAAGACGGGCATTTGTTGTAGCCGATCTTCGCCCGTTCCTGGTGGCCCTTCACCGACGATGGGCGAGGGGACGGGGATGATGAGCTTTCACAGCCCGCGCAGGCGGTGAGTCCGGCACGGCGCCCGGCTGCCGCGGATCCCGCGTTGCGCCGGCCGGTCGCGCCGATGCTCGCCGCGCCGGTCGATGTGGTGCCCGAAGGTCCCGATCTGCTTCATGAACCCAAGTGGGACGGGTGGAGGTGCATCGCGTTCCGCGAGACTGACGGGGTGTACCTGCAGTCGCGGGCCGGCCGCAACCTCACCACCTACTTCCCGGACATCACGCGGGCGATCCGGACGCTCCCGCATGGGGTGGTGCTGGACGGGGAGCTGATCGTGTGGGAGCGCGGCCGGACGAACTTCGCGCAGCTGCAGCGGCGCGTCACCGCCGGCCGCGGTCTCCTGCGCCTGGTCCACGACTGCCCCGCCCACTACGTGCTGTTCGACCTTCTCGCGGACGCCGGCGGGCAGGTGATCCTGAATCTGCCGCTGTCGGAGCGGCGGGCCCGGCTGGAGCGGCTGCTCGCTGACGCGCCGACGCAGCTCACCGTGACGCCGCAGACGACCGACATGCGGCTGGTCGCGGACTGGCTGCTGAACTGGACCGTCGCGGCCGGGATCGAGGGCGTGGTGAGCAAGCGGTTGGCCGGGCGGTATGAGCCTGGCCGGCGCGGCTGGTGGAAGTTCCGGACCCGAATCGTGACCGAGGCGGTCGTCGGCGGAGTCACCGGCAGCATCCACAACCCGGACACCCTGCTGCTCGGTCGGTTCGACCGCAGGGGACGGCTGCGGTACACCGGGCGGACCCACCCGCTGACCGGCCTCCAGCGGAAGGAGCTCGCCGGGCTGCTGTCTCCGTTACGGCCTCGGCAACACTACGGCGCAGCCGTGGTGCACCCGTGGCCGGAGCCGTTACCCGCATCCTGGTCCGGGCAGCTGGACCGGCCGGAGCCGCTGCCGTACGTGCAGATCGAGCCCACCGTGGTGGCGGAGATCGACGCCGACGTCGGCTTCGAGCACAGCCGCTGGCGGCACCGGGTGAGGTACGCGCGGCACCGGCCAGACATGGCGGTGTACGACGTACCCCTGCTGCTCGGCGAGGAGGAGGGCTACTTCGGCGACCTGGGATGAGTGTCCGTGGGTCTGCTGATGAGCAGTGGGTGCTGCCGGATCCGCTGCAGCACGCCTCAAACAGTCGCCTGAGCCCGCGCCGCTTGCATCCGCTTCTAGCCGATGACAGTGCACCCGATCAAGGCGCGTTGGGCGAGAGTGCCGCCGTCTGGTAGGCATTAGGCCGCTGGAGGTTAGTTGTACCAGCGGGTCCTGCAACGATCACCGCCTTTGATCCCACTTGGGCGTGAGAGGTTGGCGGGAACGCGATTGGGAGGCACCATTTCCATCAACTGGGACCACCTGAGCCAGCCGGGGTTCGATCTGCGGGTCGAGGCTCTGCTCTGTCGGCTTTACAGCGACCCGGACGACGAAGTACGGGTTTACGACGGCCGGGGCGGCGACGGCGGCCGCGACGTCGTCGTCCGACAGGGGCAACGCCTCCGCATCTTCCAGCTGAAGTACTTCCGGGACGGATTCGGAGCCGAACGCCGAACGCAGCGTAGGCAGATCGCCAACTCATTCCGCGAAGCCATGGCGCACCAACCCGATGAGTGGATCTTGGTGATCCCAACGAATCCGACTCCCGGCGAGGAGCGATTCGTCCACGAACTCGGCGCGGACCATCCGAACCTCAAGATTCGGATCCTGGGAAGAGCCGAACTCGACAACTGGTTCGCCAGGCATGCCGACCTTGTGGATTACTTCAACAGGGATCAGCTTCGAGAAGCCGCCAAGATCTTCCAGCAGGAGCAGGCGATCCTCGCGGGCGGACTAGCCGATCTGACCGCACGAAACCGAGAGCTTGCACGCGTCGCCGACACCCTGGACCCCCACTGGGCCGTCAGGACGGTGGTGGATGGCGACGAGGTTGTGCACAGGATTCAGGCGAAGCATCCGCATGCACATGTCGTCTCGCCGATGACCTTGACGGTCAGCGACGATGCATTCGGGCCCGAGCACGCCGACCTGCGACCGGTCTTGCGACGGGTTATCGGGTTCGGCACCGCCGAGCGACTGATCCTTCCGCCTGAGATCACGCGCAACCTCACCTACGCCGGGCCGCCTTGGTTGCCCGCGCCTAGTGGTCACCTGGAGATTGAAGCGGTTCCGGCTGAGCTGTCGACGGACCATGAAGTGACAGCGCGACTGACTGCGCTCGCCAGCGATGGCCAGTCAACCGCGTCGTTTCAGGGCACGGTAAAAAGGGCCGGGAGGGGCCATCTTGGCAACTCGCTGACGTTGAAGTTCGAAGAGACCGCGACCATCCAAATGCTCATCGGCAACGACCATCAGAGCCATATGGATGGAAACTTCAGGTTCACCCGTGCCATGCCTGCCACGGTGCTGCAGACGATCGCGCTGTACCGCAGCCTGCAGGACAGCGCCTCGATAGCGTTCGAGCTCGACGGACAGCGGATCGGCACCTTCAACCGAGACGCCCCGCTCGCGGTCGACGACGAGGAGCGCCGCCTGCTTCGAATCACCGAGATGCTGGCGGATGACCTAGACGTCGTCCAGCGCCACTGCCGAGCCTACTTCCCCATCCCAGACAAGATCTCCGTCGCAGATCGCATCGACCTCAGGATCGCCCGGCTACTCATCGAAGGGCATTGCGTGGTGATGCGCGCGACGGGCGCCTACACGATGACCTTGAACGGAATGATCGACGATACGCTTCGATACTTGCTCAACCGGGAGACCTCGGTCATGCGGATCACCTCCGATGTCTGTATGGAGATCTTCGGCGTGCGCCTAGAGCTGGGGCCGACTACATATTTCCATGCACAGATCGAGATCGCCGATCGGTTGGACCTGCTGGCCGAACTCGAAGCGGGTCGTGGGGCAGGACGGACCATGAAGATTCGCCCGGCAGATGGTGAGCCGTTCCGAGCCTTCATGCCTGGCCAGCGGGCCGGCCGGGACGATGAGCCACTCGAGACCACGGGCTGGGGGCTTCCGGGCCTCGACGGCCCCCGGAAACCGCTCATCCAATAGGTGCGTACAGTCGCGTGCGTGCCGCCGGGCCGTCCTGATGGTGGCGACAAAGTCCGAGGCAGGCGGGGTCGATTGACCGACACGATGAAGTCGATATCAGTCACGCTGGCTTGGTCGCAGCCGCTGCTCGACGCCGGCACTGGTTCAGCCCGCCGAAGACGGCTAGTGTGCGCGGCGTGACCACCGCCGAGCCACTAGTCGCCCATCGGGTGTTCCTGAGCTACGCATACGACGATCACGCTCTTGCGCAGCGCATCACCCAGGCACTGGCCCAATCCGGTGTTAGCACGGCGCAGCACTGGGAGACCTCCTCAGCCGAGGAGTTGATGACGCGGCTACGCGAGAATATCCGGAAGAGCGATGTCGTCGTCGTGCTCTTGTCGCCAGCGGCGGTCATGAGCCGCTGGGTCAGCACGGAGATCCAGCTCGCCCTGTCGCGTGACGTTGATAAGCGCGGCGCTGAGCTGATCCCGGTGCTGGCTGCACCGACCGATGTGCCGTCAGCACTCCGTGACCGCGCGTTGGTTGACTTCACTGAGGACGTCAACGCCGGATTGCGGCAGCTCGTTGAGCAGATCCAGGCAACGTCACGGACCGACTTTTCCGCGATGAGCCCCCGTGCCTTCGAAGAGCTCGTAGCGGACCTGCTTCGAGCCGCAGGGTTCCGTCTTAGCGAGGCACGGCACCGGCCTGAACCAGGGGTGGACCTGCGTGCCACGTACGAGCGCACCGACCCCTTCGGATCGCCGGAGACCGAGGCGTGGCTCGTGCAGGCAAAGCTGTACTCGCACCAGCGCGTGTCCGTCGATGCAATTCGGCAACTCGCGGGCAGTCTCGCAATGGCTCCTGCGGGAACGCGCGGTCTGCTGATCACGAACGCCCAGCTGACCTCGGTGGCCCTAGACTATGTGGCGGAGCTGGAGCGGAGTCCTCACGTACGGTTGCGTGTCCTCGACGGAGTCGAACTCAAGCGCCTACTCCGGCGGTTCCCGCAAGTTGCCGCGCGCCATTCACATGGCCGAATGGACAAGTCGGAGCCTAGGGCCGATGGCGACTCTTGAAGAGGCCCTGCGCGCCAAACTCGCCGCAGTCCCCCGCGGGGTCCTTGGGTGGAGGCAGTTCGAGAACGTGGCGACAGAGGTCTTGAGGCACCTATTCGTGCCGCCCCTGGCAGATCCCATCCTCCAGGCAAGATCGTACTCCGGAATCGAGCGGCGGGACGCAATATTCCCCAACCGGAACCACGGTATGCCGAACCACTGGGGACGCCTTCTACAGGAACTTGAGGCGCGGATGGTTCTCTTCGAGTTCAAGAACTACGACAGCGAGGAAGTCGGCAAAGATGAGGTCAACCAGACGCGCAACTACCTTACCAGGCCGTTGGGTCGACTGGCACTGATCGTATCGACGAAGGAACCGAACCACGCCGCGCACCTGAAACGGAACACCGTGTACAGCGAGGATGGGAAGGTGATCGTGTTCCTCAACGTGGAGCACCTGGAGGAGATGCTGTACATGAAGGAGCGCGGCGAGGATCCAGCAGACCTAATCATGGATGCGGTGGAGCGCTTCTACATCGAATGGGAGTAGCCGCAGAGATCCTCGGCGGCGAACGGCCTTAGGTTTCGCCGCTCCTCGGCGACCAAATTGCCGCCTGGAGTGGGGCACTGTGCACACGACGGACAGGCGCCATCATCGCCGCCGGCTCGTCATCCACGGGTGGATCGCCGTATTCGCCGGTTCACCTCGGCCATCCTCTTCTGCCGCTGGTCGTGGGTTGGCCGCTCGGCGAACTGGAACACGCTCCGGCGTTGCGGGGCCTGCGAGCCCGCGGAAGGTCTAGCCAGCGCGAGGCTCGAAGTCATCCCAGGTGGCGTCGCGGGCCCGTAGGTGTTCCAACACCCGCGGCACGTCCTCGTGCGAGGCTAGCGCCCTCAACACCTGCGCACGCTTGGTGAATCCGTGAGTCTCGGCGAACGTCAGGAACTCGTTGAGCGCTCGATTCACGTCATGGCCGAAGCGCTCGGCCTGCTTGTCGGTGACTTCTGGAGGCTCGCCGCCGTGCACTGCGGCTGACCGAACCTTCTCGTACTGGTAGTAGATGTTCTCCGGCGCAGGCCATCCACCGCTGACCAGGTGACCGAGCATGGTGCGCCGGAAGGCCAGCCCCAATGACTTCAGGCCCTCGGCCTTGTCGCCAAGGATGGCTTCGAGCGCGAAGAACTGAAACAGCATGGCGACGAGCCGGTCGGGCACCACCAGGCTGCGGTCAATCCAAGCCACGGCCAGGAGCGCTCGTCGCTCAGGATCGTTTGCCGGCATTGCGGGCAACTGCATGAACCGCAACACCGCTAGACGCTCAACGATCTGCCCATCTATGGGTGTCGAGTACGCCGAGTCAGGCTGTCCAACCCAACCCGTAAGGCGATCCGAGAAGGCGTACCGCTCGCCAAGACGAAACCGGAGCTGCCTCGGGTGATACATGTTCTGCTGCTCTAGGCCGGCGCGCAGAAGAGCCAGCGCATGCTTCGCCTGCGTCCTGGCCCGCTCAGCCATGTTTCGGTAGTTGGTGCCCCTGCACGGCACCGAGATGTAACCCATACAGTCGGGCTCCGTCGTCAGCTCGGGGACGGCCGGCACCAGCTCGTCACCTAGCGGTAGAAGCACGGTGCCGGCAACCTCCAAGCGCTCAGGTACTTCCAGGTGGAGGAGCGTCAGGACGCAGTCGGCACTCTCGATCTCCCGAGCGTGCTCGCGCACGAAGGCAGGAACGTGATCGGCCTTACGGTCGACCCATGCCTCGGCCGCAAACCGGTACAGGACCTTCTTGACGTCTTTGAGGTGCTCAAATCGGAGATCGCGTCCGACCTCATCAATGGCCTGCTCCAGCAGTGCCTCTTCCGCACGGTTCAGGCCAAGCCCCTGCCCTTCCTCCTGGGCAAGGTCGGCGGGAACCCGGATGCGCCGACCATGTGGGTCAGGCTCGGACGGAGTGCGGACCACCTGCTGAAGCATGCGCAGCGTCTTATCAACGGGCACGGTCCGTCAGCGTAGCCCAGAGGGCGCCGAGCGCACTGAAACCTTTCGGCCCCCGGCTGCGACGGATGCGGTAACGCGACGTCCGACTTTGCCGCTGACCGAGCGGTCCGCTGCCTGCAGCGAGAAGGGCAAAGCAGATCTCTGACGCTCTGCTGGTCTTGCTCGGCAGCAAGGCCATGACGAACGCTCTTGCTCGCCACGTTGACATCGATGGCTTGGCCTGACGCGGTACGGCGACCACGCCCGGACCACCTTCGCCGCCTTGCTCCGCCCGTCTGACGATGAAGGCGAGCCGGCAGCGTGGGTCCGTTTCAGCCCGCCACCGACCGCGGAGCATCAGTTGTTCGGTCGGGAGTCTGGATCCGCGAACCTCTTGCTCGCTGTGCGACTTAGCGGCGGTGGTGGCCTGTCGGATCTGCCCGTGTCCCTGGCTGCTTGGCCAGAGATGTTCGCCGCGTGGTTTGAGACGTTTCGTGACGTTAGCGGTTTCCTGGCTGGCCTGGGGCTCGACCTCACCGCGCAGCCAGCCGCTCGAGCCGCAGTCGCTATCTCCACCCGCACTGACCTCAGCGAAGTCGTAGATCTCACCTCGAATCCACGGATTCCTGGCACCTCCGTCTCGGGGTGGTTTCAGGCGGTTGCCGTCGCTGATCCATCCGGCGTCTCGGTCAGCGGTGTGAGTTCCGCATGGCTCGCGGCGATGTGTGAGGACGCTCTTCACCTGGACGACTACGACTCCGTCCTGAACCGCTGACACCACCAGTGGAGGGTGGGGTGCTACCGCTCATTGCGGGAGTAGGTGACTATGGGCAGATGTCCAATGCACGTAAGGTGGCCGTCGTGGCTGGACCGCTCGCGGTCTTCGTGGCCGCTGCCGTTTTCGGGGTTGCGCTGTGGAGACAGGACCGCACAGCTGGCGCCTACTGGGTCGCCGTCGCGGGCCTCGTGGTCGCGGCGATTGCCCTGGTGGTGACTTGGCTTACCTGGCTCCGCCCGATGAGCCCAGCTTCGTCGAGTCGCTCAGCGGTCGACGGCCGTCCGGACGTCAATAGAGTCAAGGGCGACAAGTCGTTCGGATCTGCGACCAACAGCCAGGTCGTGTACGGCAACCAAAACCGCCTTAGAAAAGGTAAGACGGATGATTAATGATGGTGCCGCTGGGCGGGCGGGCAAGAACACCGTCAAAGGCAATCGCAGTTTCGGTTCAGCATATCGGTCGACGATCATTCACGGCGACAATAACATCATCTATCCGGCGCCGGACTCCGGTGGAGACGACGAGGGTGCTGCGGAGGAGGAGCCAGCCTCTGTGTCCCGCCCCTTTCCCTGGTTGTGGATCGCTGGCGCAGTCGCGGCCTTAATCATCCTCTGCAACATCATTCCGGCACCGCCGGAGCCCAAGTCTTCGTTTCCCGCCGAGAACGGCACACGACCGGCTGGGTCGAACGATGCCGCAGTCCTCGCGGCGGCCCTTGGCGGTCTGCAAAGCTGCGCGAAGGCCGTGGTGTTGCAACCCCAGAACTGTCCCCAGCAGGTCAAGGACTGGGGGGTCAGCGATGCCAGCACCGTTACATGGCGGATCCACGGTGTACCCGGCGACGGTGCCGTCATTCACTACAACGGCAAGGAGGGCCGCTTCCACGTGCTCGGCACTGCGGTGATGACGGCGTCCTACGAGACTGCATCCGGCCCCGCCCTCAAGTTGAGGATCATCGAATTCTGGGCTCGAGTCGAATGGGCGGCGGGAAAGGCCAAGCTGGCAGAACTGAGGAACTACGACGATACGCCCAGGCCGGTTACCGAGAAGCGCGACCCGCAAGTTCCTGATGAGATCGCTCTGTCCTTGGTGAAAGCTGCCTTCGAAAGGTGCGTGAAGACAAGGAAGTCGCAGCTCCCCCCAGAGTGCCCTGATACCTATTCTGGCGCCGGGTCGAGCAGGGTCAGCTGGAAGCTCAATGGCGATCCCTCCATCAACGCCAAGCCACGCTTCGAACCGTCAACTGGGCTTATTCATGTCGCAGGCGATTTCTCGATGACAGCGTCGTACCGTCAGATGTTCTTTGGAGCGACGTCCCAACCGATCAGCGGGAAATACGACGCAATCTTGTCGGTGGATGACGGGAAACCGCAGGTGCTGCGGATCAACGCGGCATAGCGCCTCCGATGATTGCAGGAGATGGCCAATATTTTGACCCGACTTTCCCGATCGGGCCTGCGTCTGCGCCGAGGCCGTGCCCAGCTCGAATCCAGATGCAGCGTCTCCCGTCACGGCAAGCCCTACCGTCCTTGCTTCAGGTAAGCAGGCACCCACTAACAGTGAACCTGATCATGGGTTGGTGGCGAAATAGCCCATCGAAAAACAAAGTGGACATGCCGACTAATCCGCTGCCTCGGCCCATCTTCAGCGGCTGTCTGGCGACCTTGGTCAACCTCTCTGCCGCTCCTCCGTCAGGGTGGATTGGGGGCAGATAGCCAACGAGGTGAATTTTGAGGCGCGGCGGGCTGCGACCGCCGCCGAAGAGGCTGCTGATGTCGCCCGAAGGTCTCAACGGCTCGAGGCTTGACGCGTGGCCTGCGGCTGAGGCGGCGGCAGTGCGATGAAGGGCGGGAGCGCCAGACGGTCGGATTCATGGGCCTGCTCCGGTCCTCAGGGACCGAATGAGATGGAGGGAGGCGCCTGCTACGAGCACCCCAAGCGGGCGTGCCTATTGGTTTGAGCTGTCAGGCTCCTGCTTATTAGGGCTAGGGCGGTTGGTCGCCGCCTTGCTATAGCCCCCTCGGGCGGTCTCCTCGACCTGAAGAAGGTTCTCGATGATCACGGCAATGCCATCCTGTGCGGCCGGCGAGAGCTTGGTGATGGACCGTGCCATGACTCGAACGCGTCGGTTGTGTTCTTCGGGTTCTTCCTGGTCGCCGAGTAGGTAGCCGGCGGGCACGTCGAAGAACTGGGCGAGCGCGCGGAGCGTGGATGCTTTGGGGTTGATTCGGGGTGCGCGCAGCAGGTTGCGGATGCCCTCGGCGGTGATGCGGTGGCCGGCTTTGGTGAGTTCCCGGGCAACCTCGGCCTCTGTGTAAGGTGGCCGACCTTCGGTGCTGGCCTCGAAGAGGGTTCGGAGCCTCGTTTGGATCAGGTGTGAGGCTGCGGCCTCGGCCTGGTCGGCTGGTATGTCCTTCATGGAGTCCCCCAACTCCAACCACAGTTGGCCACAACGAAAACTGCGGTTGACGCTCTTCTGTGACCTGTGCTTAGCTCTCGGTATCGCTCTCGCAACTGCGGTTCGGTCGAAACCGAACTGGAGTTGCCTGGAGCGTAGCGGATCGGGTCGCCGTACGCGAGATGGCATCCCGGCACGTGAGCGGCGGCGTAGGAGGGGACGCGTCGTCGCTGTAGGGCCTGCTTCGTCTGGTCAGCGTCCAGGTCGTGACAGTAACGGGGGACCGGCCGCGTCGATATTGGCGTCGGTCTGTGCTGTACGGCAAGCCTTACGGGGAGGCGGACGTGCAAGGTCCATCGGACGAGCGGCCCGAACAGCTCGCCGCCCGCGCGCCTTCAAGCGGGCACGGCGGTGGGCAGGGGGAGCCGGCGGGCAGGGAGAGGGCCCTCCCGCCGGCTCCCACCCCCGAACAGATCGCGGCCCGGGCCTTGGCCTCGGTGCCTTCGGGGCCGCGCCATGTCGGTGAGGCGGCGGTGCGGGAGATCCCGCGGGAGTTCGGCGCCGGCAGGCGAGTGGAGACGCTGTGGTGGCGGGCGGCGTCGCTGCGGTCCGGCTGTCCACTGGTGTGCGTGTCCTCGGCGGACGGCGGTGTCGGGCGGTCCGTGCTGACCGTCGGGCTCGGCGGGCTGCTGGCTCTTGCCGTTCCCGATCCGGTGGTGGCGGTCGACGCGACCTTGCGGGCGTGGGGTGGCCTGGAGCATCGCGTGGCCCGGCGCACCTCGTCGACCGTGTGGGACGCGGTGGCCGCAGATGCCGGCTTGACGGAGTACGGGGCCGCAGAGCGGTTGACGCAGATAGGGCCGACGGGGCTGCGGGTGCTGGTCGGGGAGAGCAAGTTGACCGCACAGCGGCGCCCACCGACGTGGCCGGAGATGTTCGGCGTGATCGGCCATCTGCGCTCGGTCTACCGGTTGGCGCTGCTGGATCTGCCGACGGCCGACAGCACGTCGACCTGGCGGGCGCTGGGCTGGTCGACGGTGCCGGTGCTGGTGTCGCGAGCGACGGTGGACGGGGTTCAGCACACGCTGCGGCTGCTGGCCCACATGCGCGGTGCCGGCCTCGCGCATGTGCCGGACCGGGCGGTGGTGGTGGTCATGGCGACCTCGCCGTCCGTGGCGCGTGAGGTGCGGGCGGTGGAGCAGTTGGCGCGGCACGCCGCTGCGGACCTGGTGCGGGTGCCGTATGACCCAGGGCTTGCGCGGGCGGACCCGCTTGACCCTCGGGCGCTGAGTAAGGCCACTCGGTCGGCGTTGACCGAGGTCGCCGCAGCGGTGATCGACCGGTGCCCGGTCGAGCCCGCAGCTTTCTCCGGCACTTCATCGCCGGATTCAACCGGGGAGGACTAATCGTGTTGCATCAGCTTGCGGCGGCCCTGACGGTGCGCGCCCCGGCGGTGACGGCGCTGCTGGCGCCGACGCCGACGCCCGAGCCGTCGGGTGATGGTTTCGACTTCAGCCGGATCAGCCCGGACCCGTCGGCCGTGCCGCGGTCGGACCTGTTCTACAAGCTGGCCAACGCCGCGCTGTTCCTCGGTGTGATCTCGGCGGTGGCGGGGCTGGCGGCAGGGGCGATCGCGTTCGGCATAGGCCCAATCTTCGGCGCCCACATCATCAGTGATCGCGGGAAGTCGATGATGTGGAAAGCCGGCCTGGTGGCGATCGTCGTCGGGTCAGCCACGTCCATCATCGCGTTCCTGCTCACCGAGATCTAGCAGGTGGCGGCCATGAGCAGAGCGGAGTTCAAGCCGACCACCGGCCGCCGGATGCCGATGGTCGCTGCAGTGCTGGTCGTGGTGGCGCTCGCCGGTGTGGCGGTGTTCGCCGCCGGGCGCGCGAGCACGCCAGAGCGGCAGGTGACCGCGCGGTACACCGAGCGGGTGCAGGCCGGGGTGCCGGTGGGCTTCCCGGGCACCCCTCGCGGAGGTGGGGACGCGGCGGCGGCGTACGCGCAGGCGCTGGCCTCTGCCGGTACGCGGCATGCGACGGGCAGACAGGCAGTGTTGGACCTGATCGCCGCCGAGGGAGCCGGATCGGCGGTGCAGGCCCTCGTGGGGCCGGCGGCGCACGGAGAGACGATCTCGCAGACGGTCGTGGCGCGGATCTGGGTGCCTGACGCGGACCTCGACGCGGTGGTGCCCGAGGACCGCGAGGTGTCGGTGCGGATGCTCGTCTGCACCTTGAGCGGCGCCACGACGAGCAGCCCTGCGGATCCGAATGCCGGATTGGCGGGCGGCTGGTACGTGCAGTCGGTGACGGTGCGGTGGTCGCAGGGCCGGTGGCGGCTGGTGACAGCGGAGCGTCCGGCGCCGGTGCCGCCGCCGGATCAGCGCGGTGCGCGCCGCGACGGCGGACCGCGGGACATGCAGCCCCTCGTCGACGTGCTCAGCGCGCGGTCGTGGGCGCCGGGGACGGTGTGACCGATGTCCGTGGTGCCCGTGATGCTCCGGCTGCTGCTGGCGGTGCTGTCGCTGACGACGGTCGGGCTGACTGCTGCGGGACGGGCTGCGGCGGCTCCGACGCCGGTCCCGTCGCCGTCGGCTTCGGCCTGCCCCGCACCTCCAGTCGATGGCCGGCCTGGTAGCGGCGCGGAGCCGCTGGCACAGCCGCAGGTGAATTGGTGCCTGCCATGGGTGCGGTGGCAGGCGGGCGACGGTTGGACGACGGTGTGCAGCGCGGCGGCCAGCGCCGCCGACCAGGAACGCTGCGACGCGGTGACGCTGACCGTGCAGTCACCGCCGCCGGACGGCACGCCATCGGTGCTTGATGAGCGCCTGCCTGCCGCCGGTGAGCAGCCGGTGCGCTGCGAGCGCCTGGACACGAAGGCAACGAAGGACCAGGCGAACGCCGAGCGGTGGAAGGCGAAAGCGGACCGCTGCCGCGCGCTACGCCCGGTGCTAGTGGCGTCGTCGTCACTCAAGCCGTCGTCGGAATGTGGCCTGGTGGACGTGTCGTGCAAGGTGGGAGCGCAGGTCAAGGAGGCGGCGCGCACTGGCTTCGAGGGCCTAGCCGACGTTGCCGTCGCAGGGTTCGCGTGGGCGCTGGGCAAGTTGGCCGAGGTGGTGTTCACGCAGTCCTCCACCGTCGCCGACGAACCGTTCTACGGCGTCTACAACGACATCAGCGGGGTGCTGATCGTGGTGGTGCTGGTGGTCTTCGTGCTCTCGACGGCGATCAACGGGCTGCGGCTGAGTGGACCTGGGCCGCTGTCGAGCCTGGGCGGGCTGGTTCGGGCGATGTTCGGCATCGCGTTCGCTGGCGGTATCGCGTATCTGCTGATGGCGGCCTGGGACGAGGCGACGGTGGCGTTGATCGCCCGCAACCAGCAGCGGGACTGGCAGCCGAGCATGTGGGTCGACGCGCTCAACACGCTCACCGCCGATACCGGCACGATCCTGCTGGCCTTCATCGTCGCGATCGTTGGCGTGATCGGGCTGGTGCTGGTGTTCGTGATGCTGCTGTTCCGGTCGCTGCTGGCCGCCGGGGCGGCGTTGTTCGGGGCGATGGCGATGACCGGCCAGGTCATGGCCGAGACCCGTACGTGGGGCCGCAAGTGGTTCTGGACCTGCAACGCGCTGGCCAGCAGCAAGTTCTTCATCGCCGCGCTCTGGATCTACGGCACCCGCACCAGCTACGAGAGCGACAACGTGGTCAACGTGCTGCGGGGCCTGTTCATCATCGTGCTGATGGTCCTCGCGCCGTGGATCCTGCTGCGGCTGACGAGCATGTGGGACGGCTACCTCGCCGATGTTGATGCCCGCGGTTTCTTGACCTCGGCGGCCACGGCGGTGGGGATGGACGCCGCTTCGCGGCGTTTGGCCGAGCCGTTGAGCGGCGGCGGTGGCGACATGGACGCGACGTCGCTGATGCAGGGCAACTCCGAGGCCATCCCCACCAGCCCGACCAACCCCGGCGGGCCAGTCGGCGCGCTCGCCGGGCTACCCGACACGGTCGAGGCTCTGCACGGTCGGGGGGACAGTGATCAGTTCGGCGAGCCCGCCGGGCAGGCGGGTGGCGAGCAGGGCGGGGGCGAGAACGCCGACGAGGCCGCCGGGGTGGAGCGCGACTCGCGCACAGCGCAGGGCGATGTGGCCCATGGCCAGCTCACGCTGCCCGGCGACGCCACCGGCGAGCAGGGCGCGCTGCCGGTGACCCCGCAGGGGGCGCGCGAGCAGGCAACCGCGTTCACCGGAACTGATGCCCCGGTCGCAGGCGGCCCACCGCCTGGTGGCAGCGGCGCGCCGGGTCTTGGCGGCAGCCCCGGGCTGCCACCGGTCGACGAGGCCGGTAATGGAGGCGCGACACCGACGAGCAGTAGCCCGGCTGCCGGCCAGGCGGGCGGGCAGGGCGGTGCCGCCGCTGCCGGTGCAGCCGCCGAGATTCCGATCGTGCCCGTCTAGGCGAGCAGAGGAGTAGGGCGTGACTCAGTTCCACTTTCCTCCGCGGTCCACCCGCGGGTCGATCCTGGGCTTCTCCTGGGGGCAGATCGGCACGGCGGTGGCTGGGGTGATCTGCCTGGTCATCGCCGCGAACATGTTGGCGGTCGGCCGGCAGGGCGCCGCCGGTGGTCTGCTGCTGGCGGCGGTGCTGCTGCTCACGGTGGGGCTGTTGCGGATCCGGGGTCGCCGAGTCACCGAGTGGACGCCGATCGTCGCGGGGGCGTTGGCGCAGCGGGTAGCCCGGCAGGACCGCTACCGCGGCGCGGTGTGGGCGGCGAACCCAGGCACGAAGCATCTGCACATGCCCGGCCCGGCGGCCGGCTACCAGTGGCTACCGGCGGTGGCCGCAGACGGGCTGACCGAGGTGGGCTTGCTGCACCACCGGCGGGAGGGCACCGTGACCGCGACGCTGGCGTGCGCGGGCAGCAACCTCGTCCTGGCGGACACATCGGTGCAGCATCAGCGGCTCACCGCGTGGGCGGACGTGGCGAACCTGCTCGGCACCGAGTACGCCGACAGCGGCCTTGCGCGGTGGTCGCTGACGGCGAGGGCGGTGCCGGACGTCAGCAACCGGGCACAGCGGTACCTCGCGAAGCAGGCAGTCGACACCGGCACGGCGGCGTACCGGTCGCTGGCGGAACTCACTGCGGCAGCCGGGCCCGGCACGCAACGCCACGACGTGTTCCTGACGGTGGTGTTCGACGTGCGGAAGCTGTCCGGAGAGGTCGCGGACGCGGGCGGCACGGACGCCGCCATCGCCACGGTGGTGCTGGACAAGCTCACGGGCGTGCGGGCGGCCGTACGCGAGGCCGGCATCGAGACCGGAGGCTGGCTGACGCCACGGCAGTACGCGGCGGTGCTACGCGGCCAGTTCGACCCCGAGGACACCGACCTGGAGGTGGCGCCGCACACGGCGGGGCCGGTAGCGGCGGAGACGGTGGGCTGGTCGTCGTACCGGCACGACTCCGGTTTCTCGCAGACGCTGTGGGTGTACGAGATGCCCCGCCAGCCGGTGCCGATGACGTGGATGACGCCGCTGTTCACCCGCACCGTCGGCCGGCGCACCGTCGCCGTGGTTGCTGAGCCGGTGCCGGCGCAGTTGGCGCAACTGGCGACGCGACGGGACAAGGTCGCCCGCGCCGGTGACGAGGTGACCAAGCGGCGGATGCGCCTGGTCCGCACCGCCCGGGAGGACGAGGAAGCCCGCGCGGTCGAGCAGATCGACCGGGAGCAAGCCGCCGGGCACGTCCGCTACCGGTACGCCGTGCTGGTCACCGTGACGGCCGACAGCCCGGAACAGCTGCGCGACGACGTGCGCGCCGTCAGGCGGGTGCTGGGCCGGTGCGGCTGCCAGGCGGTCGTGCTCTACGGCGAGCAGGACCAAGCATTCGTGGCCGGGGCGCTGCCCCTAGCGCGCGGCCTCAAGCCGATGCGGGGATGGTTCGCATGACCCGCACACGCAGAAACGACAAGCCCCGGGTACGCCGGGAAGGGTCGTGGTCGCAGCGCCTCGCGGATTCCGCCGCCCGGCGCGACCTCGCGGCGGCGCAGGCGGACCTGGCACGGGAGCAGCGGGCGCTGCGGCGGCTGACCGAGATGCTGCTGGGCCCGCCCTCGGTGGACGGGCGGGGAGCCTTTGGACGAGCGGCGGGGCGAGTGTTCTGGCGGTTGCGGCTGCCGCCACTGGTCACCACCAGCGCGCAGTTGTGCAGCGTCTATCCGTTCGTCGCCGACCCGGGCCTGGGCGTGGACGGGCCCCTGATCGGACAGGAGGTGTACTCCCGCGCCGGGTTCGTGTTCTCTGTGCACGAGCTGTATCGGGCGGGTGTGCTCAGCGCCCCCAACATGGTGGTCACCGGGGAGATCGGGTCGGCGAAGTCGTCGCTGCTCAAGACCATCGCGTTCCGCGGGATCCCGTTCGGGGTGCGGTTCTACATCGTCGACGTCAAGGGCGAGTACGACACCCTCGCCGACGTAGCCGGCATCCAGCCGGTGCGGGTCGGCCCCGGTTCCGGGGTGGTGATGAACCCTCTGGCGGGCATCCGCCGCCTGCCCGATCAGGGTGAGGCGGAGTGGTTGCAGATCCAGCGGGCACGCAGGTTGCTGCTGCTGGAAGGGCTGTTGGAGATCCAGCTCGGCGGGCCGCTGAGCGAGGCGGAACGATCGTTGGTCGAATACGCCCTCGACGCGGTCACCCGCGCCGACGACGGCACCAGCCCGGACCGGATGGACACCCCGACCCTGTCGCGGGTCCTGACCGCGATGGGCGATCCGTCCCGGTGGGCGCACCGGCTGGCCGGGGTGCATTACGACGTCGACCAATTCACCGCCGACAGCCGCCGCGTCCGGCTTGCCCTGGAACGGCTGATCACCGGCGCGCTCGGCGGGATCTTCGACGCCCCGGCCGCGTCGACGCTGGCGATCGACTTCGACCAGCCGGGCGCGATCCTGGACCTGCGGGCGGTCCGCGCATCAGACCAGATGACGGCGATGGCGATGACCTGCGCCCAGTCGTGGCTGGAGGCCGAGCTGACCCGCCCGAACGCCCCCGCCCGCGTCTGCCTATACGACGAGTTCGCGCTGGTCAGCCGCCACCTCGGGCTGATGAGGCGCATGCGCGAGCAACTAAAGCTCGCCCGAGCGCTCGGCACCGCGAACATCCTGGCCTTCCACCGTTTCACGGACCTGTCGGCCAGCGGCAGCGCCGACTCCGAGCAAGTCCGCATCGCCCGAGGGCTGATCGAGGACACCGGCGTGCGGGTGTCCTACCGACAGGCCCCCGGCTCCCTGGAGGCGGCACGCGAGTTCCTGGGCACCACGGACGTGGAGACCAACCTCCTGCTGCACCTGCGCCGCGGCGTCGGGCTGTGGAAGGTCGGGCTGCGCTCCTACGTCGTCAAGCACCAGCTCTCCTCGATCGAACGGCGCATGGTCGACACCGACAGCCGGATGCGGCAAACCCCCGAGCCTGAGCCGGAGAGGGCGCCGTCGCCGGGGGAGCAGGCCGTGGTGAGGCAGGTGCGGTGATGGCCGGCTCACTCATGTCCCCGGGACACCGACTACCCAGCAGGGGGATGGCCCGCGCCGATATCCTGGCCCGACTGGCGCTTGCGGGCATCGCGGCGCTGCTGGTGCTGTCGGGCACCGTCACGCTGTGGCTCGCCGGGCAGGCCGGCGGGCTGCTCACCCACGCGGCCTGGCCGGACAGCCCACCCGCCGACGCTCCGGGCATCGCCGCACGGCTCATCACCAACCCGGGCGACCCGGCGCGGGCGTGGCCGCCCGCCGCCCGTGACACGCTGCCGCCAGCGCCTCTGCTGTACGGGCTGTGGGTCGTCCTGCTCAGCGCCACTGTCGTCAGCATCGCAGCGGTGACGATGCGGGTGGCGCGGCGGTGGGTACGCCGGCGCGGCTTCGCCGGCCGCAAGGACCTCGACCGAGTGGTGACGGTCGAGGCGGTGCTGCGCCGCGTCGACGTGCTGCGGCCGGGCCTGACCATCCGCGACACCGACCCACCCGAAACCGTCACGGTGAAGCAGCGGCGCCGCGCGGACCCACTGGAGGTGGCCCGGCTGCTCGGCCACCATGCCCTGACGGGTGAGCCGCTGTACCTGGCCAACGAGTACACCGAACTGCTGGCCGGGGCGGCCCGGTTCGCCAACAAGACGAGCCGCTACATCATCCCGAGAGTCGCCGACGCCCGCGGCGCGGTCATCTCTACCTCCACCCGCCTCGACGTCGCATCGGTCACCTACGACCTGCGCGCCGAGGTCGGCCCGGCGTGGATCTTCGAGCCACAGGGCCAGGTGCCGGGGGTGCCGCGACTGCGCTGGTCACCCATCGATGGTGCAGAGGATCCGGACATCGCGGCGCTGCGCGCCAAAGGCTTTGCCGCCGGCGCCGGCCTCAAGGAGAACGTCGACAACGGCCAATACTTTCAGGATCAGGCGGCGTCGATCATCCGCGGTCTGCTGCACGCCGCCGCCCTGGACGAGCGCGCCACGATGACCGAGGTTGCGAGCTGGGCGGCCAACCCCTCCGACCCGCGCGCTGAGCGGATTCTGCGCCACCACGGGCAGACGGTGTGGGCCGACCGGCTCGCTTTCCACCGGGAAACCACGGGCCGCAGCCGCGACGCCATCCAGTCGGTGGTGTTCGGCGCGCTCGACGCGTTCAGTAACCCCCGCATCCTGCACGCGTGCTCACCGCCGCGCGGGCAGCAGTTCGATCCCGAGCAGTGGCTCGACGAGTCCGGCACCCTCTACCTGGTCGGCACCCGCAGCGGGCAGGCGCTGATCGCGCCCCTGTTCGCCGCCATCGCCGAGGACATCATCTACCGCACCCTGCAACGGTCGTTCCTCGCACCAGGCGGGCGAGTCGAGCCCTGCCTGTACCTGATCGGTGACGAGATCACCAACATTGCGCCGCTGCCGTCGCTGCCCGCCTTGGCATCCGAGGGCGGAGGCGCCGGCATCGCCCTGTCGATCGCCTGCCAGAACACCCATCAACTGGAAGAACGGTGGGGCCGCGACGGCGGCCAAGCCCTACGTGACGGCGCGAACGCCCGCTTCGTGATGGGCGGCACCCAGGACGTCAACGCCCTCAAGGACGCCCAGTCGCTGCTCGGGCAGGTGCAGGAGTTGTCCTCGGCGGCATCCTGGGGCGGCGGCCGGGCCAGCGTGCAGGAGAACACCCGCCGAGAACAACTGGTCGACCTCGCCGAGCTGCGCACACTGCCGACCGGGCACGCCCTGGTGCTGCTGGGCAACATGCCACCGGTCGAGGTGGTGCAACCCGCGTGGTGGGAGCGCCCTGACGCCGACCGGTTTCACACGGCGCAGGACGCCTTCACCGCCCGACTTCGGGAGGCACGCTGATGCCAGATCGGACCTTCCTGTTCGACATTCCAGAGCAGGCGTCGCCGCAGGAGCGCGCGACCGCCGAGCTGGCCGGGCTGATCGACACGCTGCGCGGCGCGGTGGAACAGCTTGCCGAGGCCCACGCGGCGCTGTCCGACCGTGTTGATGCTCTTGATGGCCCGACCGGGTTCGTGCCGGCGCGGCACTGCTGGCGGGACCTTCACCGCGATGACGCCCGTGAGCTGTGGGCGTGGCTGATCGCCTGGACCCGGTGGCTGTCCGACCGGTACGGGCTGGCGCAGGACCTCGGCGCGTGCTGGCCGGCGCATCCGGCCCTGGTAGAGGAGCTGACCGCCCTGGTCGTGTCGTGGCACCACGCCTACTCCGCCAAGGCGGACCCCGAGGCGCCTCTGCGGTGGCACGAGGCGCTGCACCGCGCACGCACCCGCTGGCAGCAGTGGGACACCACCCGATGCCGGCACGGCCAGCACACCCCCCGCAGCCCGGACACCGTCTGGTCGCAGCCCTGGCCCGACATCGCCCACCGGGCCGTCAGCGAGGACATCAGCGCACGGCCGACGCCCGCGGCGGCGGCCCAGGAGACAGGGGGCAAGACATGACACACCCAGCCGAGATCACCAGCGTCTGGGACTGGCAACGGTTCGAGGCCGCCCTTACCGGACTGCGCGTCGGGGTCGACACCCTCGACGACTTCATCGCCGGCATCCATGAGACACGCGACACCTGGCGAGACGACCAGCGAGAAGAAAGGCAGCAATGGACGGACATCGACGAGCAGACGCGCCGCGACACGGAGCTGGACTGGGCCAGCGACGGGCACCTCGACGGCGACTACACCCGCGACGTCGACGAGTGACTGCCAGCACCTCGTTCGACGCTCCCCTCGCGGCGATCAGCGCCAACCTCACCCAGTTGCGCGACCACATTGGTGCCCTCGTTGACACCGCCAGCAGGCATCCGACCGCCCAGCGACGTGTGGCGCTGGTCGACGTCCACCACCAGTTGCGTTTGCTCGGGCAGCGCGTCAACGCCGCGCTCGGCGCCCCGTCAGCCCAGGACCCGCCGCCCCACGAACCCCCGGAGCAGGCATGACCCGCACTCGCTGCCGAGCCACACTCATGGTGCTTGCGATGCTGCTGGCGGCCGGATGCACCAGCCGTACGACCGGAGCTCCCGCCCCGCAGGCAAGCAGTCTTCGGGCGGTGACACCGCCGGCCGACATGCTTGCGGACCCGGACGGTGTCCTGCCCACCCGATCCACCGCCGCAGACTCCGCAGCTGCGGCCACGGCGACACGGTTCGTCGCCCGGTGGGCACGCCCGGACCTGCCGGCCGTCCAGTGGCGCGCCGACGTGCGCCCCTACGCCGTGCCCGGCTATGCGGACCTGCTCGACACCGTTGACCCGGCCAACGTGCCCGCCACCCGGATCACCGCACCCGGCCGCGTCGTCGCAGCCACCCCGGAGCGGGCGGAGGTCGACGTCGGCACGGATGCGGGCGTGCTGCGCGTGGTGTGCGTACGCGACGACCAACGCTGGCTGGTGGCCACACTCGGCATGCCGAAGGACACTTCGCGATGAACGGGCAGCGGGCCGGCATCGGCGTCGCCGTGGTGGCAGCGCTGCTCCTGGTGTGTGGTCTGCCGCTGGCAGCGGTGCTCACCGAAGCGCCGGCCGCAGCCTGCGCCCCCGCTGCTGGACAAACCCCGAGTAGCGCGGGCACGCGCGGCGGGGTCGGCCGGTGGAACAGCGAGCAGGTCACCAACGCGGCCACGATCGTCACCGTCGGCCAGCAGCGGGGGATACCGGCCCGAGGCTGGGTCATCGCGGTGGCCACAGCCATGGTCGAGTCGAGCCTGCGCAACCTGCGCGGCGGCGACCGCGACTCCGTTGGCCTGTTCCAGCAGCGGCCCAGCCAGGGATGGGGCACCCCGGCGCAGATCCTCGACCCGGTCTACGCCGCCGAGAAGTTCTACGACAAGCTGCTGCGCATCCCCAACTGGCAGCAGCTGCCACTGACCGTCGCCGCGCAACGGGTCCAGGTCTCGGCGTTCCCCGACAAGTACGGCGAATACGAGCAGGACGCCGAGCAGGTCGTAGCAGCCGTGACCGGCGTCGCCACGATCAGCGACCTGCCCGGGGCCAGCCTCGCCGTGTGCGGCAGCGCCCCGAACGTGGCCGCGTCGGGATGGGCCCTGCCCGTGCAGGCCGCCGTGGGTAGTGGCTACGGGCCGCGCGCCGGACGGCTGCACGCTGGCGTGGACCTGATCGCCGCCCGCAACACCGTCATCCGCGCGGCCAGCGCCGGCGAGGTGGTGTGGTCCGGCTGCGACCCCGGCACCGGCAACTGCGACATCGACGGCAGCCCGAGCACCCGCGGATGCGGCTGGTACGTGGACCTGGTGCACGCCGGCGGCTACGGCACGCGGTATTGCCACATGGTTCGCCGCCCCGACGTACGCGTTGGCGAAACCGTGCAAGCGGGCCAGCCGATCGGACTGGTCGGCACCAGCGGCCATTCCTCCGGCCCGCACCTGCACTTCGAAACCCACCAGGCGGTCTGCGACGGATCGCGCTGCGACCTCAGCAACGCCAACTCCACCAACCCGGTGCCGTTCATGCGCGAGCGCGGCGCCCCGTTCGACGAGAGCAGGTGAGGCCCGACCTGGCACCACGACACCACATCCGACAGCGCACAAATCACGGGGGTGAAACATGCGCACCGACCAGAACCAGCATCCATGCCTGTCCACACCTGAACCGCCGCCACCGGCCGACCGCGCCGGCCGCAAGGGCCAACATCGCAACCGGCACACCCTGCGCCGACCGCGACACCTGCGGAGGCCACGATGAGCGCCTCAACCCGGCGGCAGATCGCAGGGATTTACCGCCCACCCGTCAACTCTCGACCGGCCCCGCCGCCGCGCCCGGATGCAGTGGCGCAGCTGTGCCGCACCGCGAACAGCGTCCGCGCGCATCTCGAACGCACGGTGTTGCGGGAGGCGGGCATGACCTGGACCAGCTACGACGTGCTGGTGCTCATCTGTGCCCGCCGGGTGGTCGAGCCCCGCGCCATCGCCGTGGAGGTGGGCATCGCCAAGGCCACCCTCACCAACACGCTCAGCATGCTCGTCGACCGGGACCTTGTGCGCCGCCAGCTACACGAGCGTGACCGCCGGCGCGTCGTCGTCAGACCCACGCAGGCCGGCCTGGACCTTGCACGGGAGCTGCAACGCCTCGTGCACGCGCGGCAGGCGGAGCTGTTCGCCGGCCCAGGAATGCCACCAAGAGACAACATCGCCCACGTGCTGCGCGTGGTGGCCACCCGCTCCCGCCCAGACGACACCACTCATGGTGGGGAGGCCCGATGACCGGCAGCATCCCTGCTCCTGGGATCGTCGTCGTGCTGACACGGCTCCGTCGAGCCCCCAGCCCTGCGGCCGCCATGCGGGCCGCCGCCCCGGGGATTGATCACCGCGCCCCTCTCGGCGACGTCCGTGCCCCTCGAACAGCGGCGCAGGTGGGGATCCGATGACACGGCCGACGACCATGCCGGCCGAGGAGGTCGTTCCCCGTAACGAAGTGCCCATCGCACCCGGACCCGGGTGGCGGCTGGGCGTCCTGTACGGGCCCGCCGTCTACGGCGTCAGCGCCGCCGCCGTCGCGCTCCCGGCCGCCGCTCAGCATCTTCACGCCAGCGGTCCAGCGCTCGCGTGGATCCTCACCGCGTACGCCGTGGGAATCGGCGTCGGTGCGGTCAGCGCCGGACGCATCACCGATCTGTGGGGCAGACGCCCGGTCCTCCTGATCGCCGTCACACTGCTCACCACCGGAGCGCTGGCATGCGCGGTCGCCCCCAACCTGGCCGCCGTCGTAACCGGTCGAATCCTCCTGGCGGTGGGCTCCGGCGCGGTAAAAGCGACCGCACTTGCGACGGCCGCCCACCTGCCGGCATCGCAACGCCCGACGGCATTGGCCCGGTTCGGCGCCTGCCTAGCCGCATTTAGTGCCACCGCGCCGCTGGCCGGAGCAGTGACGGTGGCCTGGTCGTGGCGGGTGGCACTCGCCCTGCCGGTGCTGTCCATTGCCGCAATCCCACTCTGCTGGCCCCTGACCACCCCACGCCGGCACCGGGAGCCGCTGGACTGGCCCGGAGCGGCACTGCTTGCGGTCGTCGCCGCCGGGCTCCTCCTGACCGCCCAAACCGCGGCCCAACACACCAGCCCGGTCACCATCACGGCGACGGCTGCCGCCACCGCCGCCACCGCGCTCATCCTCGCTATCCGCAGCCGACGCTACCCCGGCGGGTTCGTCCTCGACGGCGTCCTGTCGGCCGCATGGTTTCGGCGCGCGGCGCTCACCGGTGCCGGCATCTACGCCGGCCTGTTCGCCATCCTCTACGCGGCACCCCACCTGATGACGAAGCTTGGCTACGGCACCACGCACATCGGGCTGCTCCTGTTGCCCGGCGCCGCCGTTGGTGCCGCGCTGGCCCGATGCGCCGCAGCCGCCGCCCGCCGCCTGCCTGCCCAGTACGTCCTGTCGGCGGCGAGCCTGCTGTTCGCGGGCACGCTGTGCTACGCCGCCGTCGACCCCGGTCCAATTGGCGTCGCGGCAGCCGCCACGGCCGCGTTCGCCGCTTCGGCGATCGCGCAGATGCTGCTCACCACAGAAGCCACCAGACACGCACCGCCACCTTGCCGCGGCGGAGCGATCGGACTGATAACCCTGGCCACCTTCGTAGGCGGTGGTGGCGGCACTGCACTCTGCGCAGCCCTGTGGCAGCCATATGGACCGGCCGCCGCGCTGGCCATCACTGCACTGCTGCCCGCCGCAGCCGCCGTAGCGGCCTGGCGATTGAACTCCTGACGGTGAAGGTGTACGAGAAAGCCCTCCTAGCCCGGTCTGACCCTACGCCTGACTGACTTCGAGCCTTCAACGCGATTTGTCTACTGGGCTGGGAGGACTGCTCGTGCACTCATCGGACGACGCCTTCCAGTGCATGGATCTGCCGAAAGTATGCGTCAGCCATGCGTCCGCTGTGGGTCGGAGTGTGCGGCGGGGTCATGCCTGACTCAGAGGACGTTATGGGCTCGTGTCCGTTACGGGATTGGCCTTGGGTAAGGCTCGCTGCTCCTGGGGTTGATGCAGGGACGCGGGCGGGGCTGGGCGAACAGGCCAGGCTCGATCCCGGTGAGGATCTGGCGGCTGACCAGGCGCCTGGGCTTGGAGTGGATGCCTTCGGTGTGCTTGGGCAGCAGGGGCAAGCGACCTGTCCGACGCTCGATGGGCCTTGATCGAGTCGAAACTGAAGGCTTGGTGGAAAGCCCAGCTCGACCGCAGGCCCATCGGCAGACCGGCGTAGGTCGAGCTGCGCGACTTATTCAAGGCGAGCCTCTACGCCAACGACAGTAGAAGTGCATGTCGATGAGCTAGCGGAGCAGGTGCTCGTAGTTCAGGAGAACTGGTTCTTCTTCACCGTCGTAGCGCATTTGGTGCACCTCAATTGGTTGGTGGTGTACGGCTGAAGCGTATTCTTGCCACAATTCGGACACTTGTGACCCTTCGCCACAATATGATCTTTCTCTGGGTGTGCTCGCCCCAGACGCGAGCAGCCGACGCTCCATGATGGCCAAGTTTTCGATTGCGTCAATATGGTGGCCCTGACCTGCGGTTTCGGAACTAATGATTGGACGGGCTGGAATCAGAGGGCTTTGATGTGGGTAGATTGCCCTTTATTTCCTAGCGGATTCCTCGCCAGGTCGGTGCGGTCTCGCCCGTTATGCGCTTGGCGAGGTTGTCGATCGAGGCGATTGGATCATGGCTTCATGATGGTCATCCGTACCCGTAAGGCCCATCTTCTTGTCGGTGCAGTGCGAGAGGATAGGAGGCAGCGCTGGATCAACGTGAATGGGAGCGGATATGGCGAGTGGGCTGATTCCGCGCATCTTCGCTGTCCACGAAGCGTCCGAGGTCGCCCACCTCGTTGCCGATCATGACCCTGAGACGCCGCGCACGGTCGCCCTCCTACCCGAGGACGAGGCGGCGGCCGACGCGGGCGTCATCGCGCTGGTCGAGCGCCTACACAGCCTGCCGAAGTCGATCCGGTCCGCCCTGAAGCGGGCGGGCGACAGTGCCGCCTACCTCAGCGATGACCGCCTTCAGGGGCTGGCTGAGCTCATTCAGAACGCGGACGACCTCGGCGCAACCGAGGCCACTATCGCTGTCGACAGCTTCGGGTCACGGCTGCTGTTCTCGCACAACGGTGCCCCGCTCACCCTGCATGACGTCTGGGCTTTGGCCATCCCGTGGCTCAGTCTCAAGGCCGCCGACGAAGAGAAGCTCGGCCGCTTCGGCATCGGGCTCAAGACGCTCCACTCGCTCTCGAACGTCCTCGAGGTCTACCAAGGCCACTTCCGCGTGCGGTTCAGTTCCGACACAATCCGGCCGCTGAACGAGCACATCGCCTGGCCGCAGGCCGACAGTTCGCCGACGACGTTTGCCATCCCCTTCACCCCTGGCGTTGTCGACAGCGACGACGCCGCGAAGTGGCTCAGGCACTGGGATGACGCAGGTTTGGTCTTCCTCCGCCACCTCTCGATGGTCCGGCTGGTCGACGAGTCGGGGCGCGAGATCGTCCGACTGCAGCTTGAGTGCGGCCCTGAGGACGCACTGGAGCTTCCCGGTGGCCGCACGTCTCGACGCCGAGTCACGGCCGCCGACGGCCGTCAGTGGCTGGTCTACAGCCGCAGTGCCGCCTCGCCTGCTGAGGTGGAGCGGGTGGGAAAGGCGCATGGCGCTCGTACACCGCTGGCGTTCGCGTTCGCCTTGTTCGAAGGCGACACCGGGCACATCCACGTCGGCTTGCCAGTTCGGCCGGTCGGCCTGCCCTTCCGCCTTCTCGCGCAGTTCGATCCCCAGCCTTCTCGTCGGGATATCGCCGACACCGACTGGAACCTGGCACTCGTACCACTGCTCAGCGATCTTTGGCGCGACGCGGCGCTCGACGTCTTCCAGTTGGCGCCGGCGCAGGGCTGGGCGACCGTCCCTACGACGGCCGAGTTCGAGGCAGATGAGCGGACCACCGGTCGGCTCCGGGCCAGCCTCAAAGAGCATCTACTACGCCGGGCTCGCGTCGAGTTCGCCGCAGCCCTGGCTCTCAACCACGCAGGGACCACGTACCAGCTGGACGAACTCGCCTACGAGGCGGCCGAACTCACTCCGGTCCTCTCCTCCGAGGACGTCCGCTTGGTGTCGGGACAGCCAGGCGTGCTGGCCCAGTCGGCGCGATCGAGCGACGGCCGCTGGCGCGAGGTACTTGACGACCTTCGTGCCGAAGGAGCCCCTACGCCGACCCAGGTGAGCGTTGAGGACGCGAGCGCCCTGCTGGATGACGACCAGCGATCGCCGCAGTTCGTCGCCGATCTGTTGGCAGTCGCGGTCGAAGCGGGCCTTGGCACCGCCCTCGATTCACGAGCCTGTCTGGTGCTTGACAGCGGCGTCCGCGTGCCACCATCGAGTCGCAAGGGCCTGGCGGTCCTGCTTCCGGCGGATCCCGACGCGGCCTGGGAGCTGCTGGGAATCGGGGCACGGCTACACCCGGCGTTCATGGGTCGGCCGCACTGGACCGTGATCCGCGACTGGCTTCAGGAGAGGAAGTGGCTGCGGTCGTCGGCGACGAGTGCGGACGCGCTGCTCGTCCTGTCCGTGGCTGGCAAGGCGGGAACCACGCTGGAACGTCCCCTGACCGATGCGCAGGTCGACGGGCTTCGTCGTGCACTCGAAGCGATCCCAGAGGCCGAGCGCCCAGCGCTCGGCGCTGGCATTGGCCGGGCGGTCAAGGTCGATGCTGTCGTGCACGACGCGAATGGTCAGCGGCAGGGTGCCCATGCCCGTCCGTGCGATGCCTACTTTATCGAGCGCGAGGTCAACACCTGGTTCGTGGCTGCCGGGAAGACGCCGGGCCTGATCTGGATCGACCGGCGCTACTCGGACAAGATCCGGACCGACGGCGGCCGTGACGGCATCGGCGCCCAGCGCTTGTTCCGCCTGCTTGGTGCCGAGGTAGCGCCACGCATCAAGAGCCACCCGGCCAACCAACCACGGTATTCGAACTACAGCCCCGGCGTACCTGCCTCGGCTACCGGATCACCGGCGCGCCGTCGCGAGGCTCTGTGGCAGCTGCAGGCAACCTACACCCTTGGGGACTGGATCGCGCCGGATCTCGATGCGGTCCTGGAAAGCATTGCGAAGGAGAAGGACCCAGGCCAACGGCGCCGGCGAGCGGGCGCTGTGCTCGGCACCCTCGCGCGGGCCTGGGATCGTCTGAGCAAACATGCGAGCGTCACAGCGGCCACGGCCCACTACGGTTGGGTGCACACGGGCACGGTCGATGCCTGGTGGATCAGCAGCGCCGCCTCAATCGCGTGGTTGCCGTCCGAGAAGGGCAAGGCGACGGCGCCCGACCAGCTCCGAATCAAGAGCTCGGCGACCATGGCACTCTACGGCGACGACCCGGACCGGTACCTGAGCCCGGCCCTCGACAACGAGGCCTACCGCGAAATTCTCGCTTGCATCGGCGTCGCGGGCGACCCGACGGTGACCGAACTGATCCAGAAGCTCGAGGAAGTACGCGCCGAGACCAACTCGACGCCCAAGACGGCAGAGGACCTCGCGGCCCCGCTCTACCAGGCGCTCGCTGCCCAGGTCCGCAGCCAGCGACTGGGCGGGCACCCGGCAAGCATGGCCCGGAACGCCTTCGGTCGCGGCGACGGCCTTATCGCAACCCGGGGCGGCTGGCGCCGACCGAGCGTGGTGCTTGCTGGCCCGCCGATCTTCGGCGACATGCGCGACTTCGTGCCTTCGGTCTCGGGCACTGACGCGCTCTGGGCGCTGCTTGCCATCCAACGACCAACCGCCCAAGACGCGCGGAACGTACTCGGCGAACTCGCGCGCAAGAAGTCGCTGAAGCCGGACGAAAAGCTGATCATGCTCGAAGCGCTCCGGTTGCTAGTCGGAGCGCCTGAGAGCGAACTGGCCAAGCTCAGGAATGCGGCTGTCTGGGTCGGCGATCGGTGGGAGCGAAAGCGACCGGTCTACGCGACGCGCAACGCTCTGATCGCACAGGTGCTCAAGGGTCGAGTGCCGATCTGGAGCCCCGGCGGGTCGCTGACCCAGCTCGATCCGCTGGTTGGCGCATACAAGCTGACACGACTCGACGCTCCCCACGGGCAGGTGCTCGACCCGGACGATGCGACCTACAACGCTGAACTCACGAAGGTCTTCTCCCGCGCTGTCGCCAACCTGAAGGCCGACCTTGCACTGAGCGATCCCAAGGCTGAGCAGAGCCTGCGCGTCTCGTGGGGCGAGCTGGCGGCAGTTAGCATCAAGCAGTCGCCTCGCCTCCGGGTCCGGTTGGTCGAGCCAACCTACGGCCTCGATGAAACCGTCGAGCTTGACACCTGGCTCGACCTATCCGCCGCCGTATTCTACGTCACTGACGAAGGGGCGATTGGCTCCCCGAGTTCGGGTGCCTACGCCATCGCATCCGTATTCGACGGCGACGCCCGCCGAATCGCCCACGACTGGGTAGCCGCCTGGTCGGTCGCCCTCGAAGGGCACCGCGAGGAAGAATTCACGACGGCGGCGCGGTTGGACGCCGAGCGCAAGAAGGAACGCGACGAGCGCAGTGAGGAGCTCCTGCGGGAGTTGGCCGAGCAGGGCAAGAACCGACGCTCGAAGGGCAAGGGCACTTCGGACACCAAGCGCAGCAAGGCAGCTACCGCGACCAAGGCCACCGAGGCCAAGCCGAAAACGACCAGGCAGTTGGTCGACCCCGACAGCCTGAAACTGAAGAACGAGGACGGCGAGATCATCGGTGGGACGCCCGCCGGAAACGGTGAACCCACTGGCAAGAAGTCGACGACTTCGTCCGGTAAGCCTCGCGACCCCGACACCTCGAACCCAAAAAAGCCCTCGGTGGACGGCGGACGAGGTACCAAGAACTACACCGAGCTAGAGCGCGAATCTGTCGGGCTGACGCTGGTACGGCGCGTACTCGGCGGCGACGAGGAACAGATTGTCGACATCCGACACCAGCGCAACGTCGGCGCCGACGCGATCGACGATTTGGAGAACTTCTTCGAGCTCAAGGTCTACGCCGGGCAGATCCCCGAGACCATCTCGCTGACCAGCTCCGAGTTCCGCCGTGCCCAGGAGACCCAGCAGTTCTTCCTCGTCGTGGTCGGGAACGTCGAGCAAGGCGGCAAGGACCCGGAGGTCCGGATCATCACGGATCCGCTCAACCACCTCAGCGTGCTCCCGCAGGGCTCCGTCAATCTGGGAGGCATCCGCGACGCCAAGGCGCTGCGCTTCACGTTCGAGTCGTGACAGGCGGGTGAGAGAGCACTGAGGACCGCGAACAACCGCAGCTTCTTCATCGCGGCGTGATCGCGGCCGTATCGGACTTAAGCGCGAGTCGTAGGCAAATGCCCTGATCTCGCTCACTCTCATGCCGCGGATCGAGTGCGCCAGCCGTTCGGATTTCATCACCGGTGCCGCCGACCGGCCGGTGTCGAGCGTTGGGTAATCCCCGACAAGCGTGTGTTGGCCGGATGGGCACTCGCGCCGCTGCCCGCTGCCGGACGCCGCCATCATGTGAGCGAACGGCCTGGCCGTCTTCGCGCCCACTCGGTCGAGCCTCGCGCACGTCGCCATGGCCCGAGTGCGTCTGCGTACACCCGTACGAGCGATCTGCGCCGGTTTTGTCGGTGGTGGGCCGTACCATTTCCCGCGGCCCTCATCGAACGTAAGGAAGATCAGCTATGGCCGAGGCTGTCGCATTCCGGGACCAGCTCATGGATTGGGTCTACGACAAGGCAAACGGCGTCTCCACCGAGAGCGTACCCATCATGGAGTTCGCCGAGAGCGTCGGCCTGGACCTTGACGGAGCGTTCACGCTGCTCTGGTACTGCCGTGACGAAGGGCTCCTGAGTGATCAGGGCACGGGCATGGGTAACCCGTGCGCCGTTCTCACCGCGTACGGCATCGCCAATGTCCGGGAGCGCCGCCGCCGGCGGGCGGACCCGGCATTGCGGGCACGTGCGTGCCGGTCGGCCTTGCTGAGCTGGTTCTACCGGCAACAAATTGCACAGGTACACATGCCGATCACCGGCAAGTTCGGGCAAGACGACGACTCGCTGTGGGAGGGCACCCGGTTCTCCGACGTGGAGATCCAGCACGCGGCCGAGTACCTGTCCGACAAGCGGCTGATCAAAGGCGTCAGAGTCGCTCAGCTCCGCGGACCGGTGCGAGCCGAGATCACCACAGACGGGATCGACTGCGTAACGGACTGGGAGAGCAACGTGGCGGAGTACCTGCGCGACCAACGCGGATACGGTCCGACGATCAACCACGGGCCCGTTTTTCACGGGAACACCCAGGGCGGGCAGTGGGCGTGGGGCAACCGCGACGTGGCGCAGCACCAGGAGATCACTCAGCAGGTGGCGCCGGAGTTCCAGCCGCTCGCGGAAGCGGTCGCCGCCATCCTCAAACAGCTCCCCGCGTACGGGCTTAACCCACAGGAGCAGCAGGACATCGAGGACGCCGCGAATGAGGTGCTCGCCGAGGTCCAGCAGGACCAGCCCGAGCCGGGGAAGCTGCGCCGGCTGGCGACGGCCGTCAAGGGCTTCCTGTTCCCGATCGCCGCCGAGGCAGCGAATGAGGAGGTGCGCGAGCTGGCGCAGCAGGGCCTCGATCAGATCACGGCAGCGATCACCTCGGCTCTGTGATGCCCGCGCGCGCTGCCTGGTCGAAGAAGGGGTGCCCTGATGCGTAAGCGGCCACCAGAGGCGATGTCCGTGGACCGGACGGGTGACGTCCCTCTCGACTTCAGGAATGAACCGCCAGGGCCGACGAAGACGGCACCGCTCAGGCCGATCGAGGTGTTGCGCCCGCGCTTCTTCGACCGCTGCCCGATCTGCGGTGACCCGGCGACCACCGAGGAGCACGTGCCGCCGCAACGGCTCGGCGGCACGAAGATGACCCGGACCTGCGACCGATGCAACCACGGGTTCGGAAGCCTCGTGGAAGCCGACCTGGTCGATTGGTTCGACGGAGCTCTGACGATGCCGTCGTTCCAGTCGGACGCGGTTCGAGGCAAGCGGCAGACAAGCCGGCTACTGATGCGATGGACACCGAACGGGGAGTTTGTTCTCTTTCCCGAGGGACCCAGCGACCCCGCCGTCAGTGAGATCCTGGCGGCCGGGGACGTCACCTTGGAGGTTTCACCACCCGACGAGAATCGGTTGCGTCTCGCACTTCTCAAGTCGATGTATCTCGCCGTATGCATCAAGGCCGGTATACCCGAAGGCGAACCAGCGGACCGCGTTCGGGCCGAGCTCCTGGCGGTGCGCAACGCCAAGCGCAGGGCCGACGTGCCGGTGAGCGCGATTGCGCGCGGGTTGACCGTGCTGCGGCATTGGGGAGATCCGATCACCGAGGAGTCCGTTGTGCTGGCCGAGGTTCAGCAGGAAACCGTGCCGATTCTGGGGGTCCTCCTCGCGGGCCGCGTGTTCGTCTCTCTGTCGTCAACAGGCGGCGAGGCGGTGCCGGCGCCAGCCGGACGCCTAGCCCATCGGCTCCAGGTCGGAGCTTCGGTGAAAGGCACAGTGGCGTCCATCCGTCCCGAGCCGCCGCGACAGGGTCGACGGAACCGGCCGGGTTAGCTCGACCGCGGCCGGTTTGGTCGGCCGGCCGGCCGCGGGCACGCAAGCAGAGACGAGCGGAAAGGCTGGCCACGTGCGGCTGCGCTTGCGGCGGCGAGAGCCGGTGCTAGCTCGTCCTAGTCGATGATGACGCCGGACACGGGTATGCGTCAGGCCGGGTGGCGCGGTTGCCGCCGTGACTTGTCGACGAGGGCGGTGGGGTCATCAATCGATCTCCGTTTCGCTGCTGTCGAGATGGGTGGTGATGCGCTGGTGTGCGTCGTGCGCGTGTTGGCGCAGGTGCTCGGGGACGGGTGTGGCGTGAGGCGTTGGGCGAGTGTCGTTCACCGCGTGGACGCGGGCGGTGGTGGCGGCGACGGCCTCGGCGTGGGCCGCGTTGCGGCTGGCGGCGCGGCGGACCTGTTCGGCGGCGGCGGCGAGGCCGGCGTAGCGCGTCGGTAGGGCGCTGTCGTACCAGCGTTTCCATGCCGCGTGCTGACCGTCGAGGACGGTGGCGCGTCGGCTGTGCTCGGCCATCTGGTGGTCGAGGCTGGCCAGCTTCTGCTGAAGGCTGCCGACCTGGTCAGCCGCTGCGGCGGCATGGGTGTGCAGGTTGCGTTGTGCGGTGAGGCGTCGGGTACGTGAGGGGCCGCGGTGCCACCAGCGGGGTTGCAACCGTTGCGCGCGCAGCACGGTTTGGCGGTGCGTGGCGTCGGCGGTGCTGAGCAGCTGGACGAGGTCGTGGCGTTGGTGTGTGGCGTCGGTGAGAGCCCGGTAGGTGGTGCGCAGCTCGTCGGCGACGTAGGCCGGTGCGGCGTTGTCGGCAGCGTGCTGCGCCGTGATGAGGCGGGTGAGTTCGGCCTCGGGTGCGGTGGTGAGCTTGCCGGCGAGGGTGGCGGCGCCGAGGACGAGTCGGGCCCGGTGCCAGGCGTTCCAGCGGGCGATGTCGCTGGTGCGGGGTTCGGGCCCGATGGGGTGGTCGCTGGTGAGTTGGTAGGTGTCGCGGTAGGCGGCGATGACCTCGGCGCGGGTGAGCCATTGTTGGCGGCCGGTGTCGTCGGTGGGGATGTCGCCGAGGGCGAGGCTCCAGGCGGGCCGGGTCTGTGCGGCGAGGTGCGCGAGTGCTTCGGCTCGGCGATCGCAGATGGCGGCGACCTGGCGAAGCGCGTCACCGATGTCGCCGGTGAGGTCGGCCGGGAGGCGGTCGGTGTGGGTGCGCCAGTGTTCTGGGTGTTCGGCGACGGCGGGGTCGGCGGTGGCTCGTTGCATGAGGCGGTCGATGCGCCAGCTGAGGACGGCGGCGATTTCGTCTGCGGTGTCGAGTTCGCGTACGCGGATGACGCGGCGGAGGACGTCGCGGGGTTCGTGTCCGGCGGCGGCGTAGGTGGTGAGTCGGCTGATGAGCGCCGGTAGGGCGAGGTCGTGGGCGAGCTGGTCGGCGAGGGTGGGGCCGCTGAGTTGGCGGACGATGGCGAGGTATTCGGGGATGCGGGCGCGGGCGGTGAGGTCGTCGTAGATGGGCGTCCAGGTGTGCAGGGCGTCGGCGTCGGCCCAGAGCTGCTGTTCGGTTTCGGTGGCGGAGCGCTCGGGCGCGTTGCGGCGCATGATGTCGGCGAGCACGGCGACGCGGGCGGTGGGCGGGGCGGGTGGGGTGCCGTCGCGGGGGTCGTCGTCGGTGACGACATACGCCTCGTTGAGCGTTCGGCCGCGGGTGAGCATGACGTAGACGCGGGCGAGTGAGGTGTTGTCGTCGATGAGCGCGCGGGCGGTGTGGACGGTCTGTCCTTGAACCGAGTCGACGGTTTGGGCGTACGCGAGATGGGTGTGCCGGGCGGTGTAGGCGGCGGGCAGGACGGCGGCTGTGCTGGTGGTGGTGTTGGTGACGTGGAGTTGCCCGTCGCGAGTGATGGCGTTGATGCGCCATTGGTCGCGGTTGGTGACGTAGTCGGGGCCGGCGGCGATGCGCCGGTCGTTGCGGCGGGTGACGATGGTGTCGCCCACGCCGGCGAGGTTGCCGTCCTGCAGGCGGACGGCGCGGCCGGGCTGCACGTGGCCTGCGGTGATGAGCAGGTTGCGGGCGTGGTGGGCGATGTCGCTGGCCTCTTCGGTGGTGTCGACGAGCATCATGCTGCGGCGGCCGGCGGTGATGTCGGCGAGCCATCGGGTGAGCATCTGGTTGACGAGGTGGCGGCGGTGACCGCCGACGAGGCGCCCGTGCCGGTCGTACTCGTTTAGGACGGTGGGGTCGCCGTGGCGGAGCCGTAGCGAGGCAGGGCCTTCCCAGGCGTGGGTGAAGCGGTGTACGTGCGACAGGGAAGTGGTGACGCCCAGGGTGGCGAGGTAGCGGAGCAGCCCACCGGGTCCGACGGCGGATGTCTGGTTGGGGTCGCCGACGAGGATGAGCTTGCCGCGTACCTGGTCGAGCTGGGCGGTGATGCGGGCAAGGTCGTGGCTGGAGACCTGGGATGCCTCGTCGACGATGACCCATTGCCCGGGTGCGAACTGCCAGTCGCGGGTGTTGCTGTCGAGCGGGGGGCGATGGTGGGCGTGCAGCCACCGCGCGATGTTCTCGGCGCGCAGGGTGGTCCCGTCAGGCTGGCGGGTGGCGTCGGCGAGCAGGTTGGCGGCGACCTGGCCGACGGTGAGACCGAGCACCGGTATGCCTGCGGTGTGGGCGGCGGCGGCGACGGCCCGCTGAAGGTGCGTCTTGCCGGTGCCGGCGGGGCCGATGACGCCGGTGATGCGCCGGTCATCGCCGATGAGGAACCGCAGCGCGTCGGCTTTCTCGCCGGACAGGTCCAACTGCTCGATGGCGGCGTTGACGAGCTCGGCGGGTGCGGGCCGTGCACCGCGTTGACGGGCGTAGGCGATGACCTGGTGCTCGGCGGCGAGGACGGCGTGGGTGGTCAGGTGCAGGTCCCGGTGGCGGGTGTATTCGCTGTGCTGGTCGCTAGCACGTTGCAGGCTCGGGCCCCACTGCACGAGCGCTGGGGGAGTCAGGACACGCAGGCCGGCGGCCCGCTCGGCGACGGCGCGCGCGGCGAGGCTCTGCACGCGTTGCCAGTCCGCGGCGGGCGAGTGCCCGGGTGTGATGTCGAGGACCTGGCCGATGGCGAGTTCGAGGTGGTCGCGGCTGAAGACGGCGCGTTGGCGGCTGAGTGTGTGCACGGCGCGGGCGACCGCCAATCGGTCGTCGGCGCGGACGGCTGCGTCGATGACGCGCGTGCGGTGCGCGCGGGGGACGCGAAGCTGGGCGGCGGCGTCCCGTAGCGTGGCTTCGTCCAGGGCGGCGGGGTCGGCTGCGAGACGGCGGGCCCGGCGCAGCACCCGCATGGCGATGGCGGCGGTGTCATCGTGCGCGTGACCGGCGAGAAGACGGTGGATCTGCCCTCGGGTGTCGAGGCCCATCTTGCGGTCTTCGGCGAGCCAACGGCGTACGGCCTCGTGGGTCGACTCGGCGCCTTTGTGCGGGCGGCGCGTGCGCAGGGTGGCGTCCTGGGCTCGAGTGCGCCACCGTCGCGGTGTCATCCGTTGAAGCGGGGACGCGCTGCGGTGGATCTCCTCGGTGATGGCGGCGCGGCGTTTGGCCCAGTGGCGCAGGGAGTCGTCGCTGATGCCGACGATTTCACGGATGCCGGTGTCGGGCCGTGAGGCGAAGGTGATGCCGCGGCGCTGGCGTAGCTCGGCTTCGACGGCGCGTTCGTAGGCGACGCGGGCGCCGATCGCGGCGCGGTAGAGGGCTCGGCCGTCGAGGGCGAGCCACTGGGGTTTCGCGTCGTGGCTGTGGGCTTGAACTTTGGCGGAGACCACGATGTGCGCGTGGAGTTGGGGGTCACGTTCGCGGCTGAGGCGGTGGTCGAAGACCATGGCCGCCAGGCCGGCGGTGTCGAGTTGGCGGACGCCCCCGGCGCCGGCGCGGGCGTAGGCGCCGTGCCGTTGCAGGTGCTCGAGCACGACCCGTACCCCGGCGTGATGGGCGGCCATGACGTCGCGTTTGACGTCGTCGTCACCGAAGGCCCACAGCAGCGACACGGACTTGACCGGGGACACGGTGACGTCGAACGCGGACACCGCGCGGCGCTCCGGGGCGGTCATCGCGTCGTACCACGCCTTGTCCCGCTGTTCGACCGTGGCGTCGTCGGGCAGACGTGACAGCGCTCGCTGCGCGGCTGCGGCACGGTAAGCGTCGGTCTGCGGCGCGTAGGTGCGCCATCGCTGTCCGAGCTGGTAGCCGGCGCGCGGATGGCGTCCCTGGCCGACGAGGAACCGCATCTGGCTCTCGGTGACCCAGCCGCTCATTCCGAGCACTGCGGCGCCGGCGCCTGCCCACCAGCCGGGGCTCTCACCTCGCGCCGTCGGGTCCATGTAGTACGGGGCCGGGCCCCCGGCGGTCGGGGCGCGCATGTCATGTCGGCCGGCCGCGACCTGCTCCATCAGATAGCGATATCCGCTGCCGGGTGAGATTCGCGTGATGGACAACATGGGAAAACCGTAGAACATCAACTAGAAGGTGGGTGGCGGAGAATGCAAGAGGGTGTGTCGCCTTTAAGGGAGCGAGAATCGTCAGGGCGGCTGTTCTTGCAGGTAGAAGGCCATGTGGTCGGTCGGAGTGAAGGTCTGAGGTGATTCCTGAAATTGCGGCCAGGATCGAACGAATAGACAAACGGGCGGGCTCGGGATGTGTTGGTGGGATCGGGAAGCCGCTACGGTCGGGATATGGCGAGTCGAACGGGGAATGATGCAGTCCGTGCGCTTCGGGCGCGGCAGGAGGTCGAGCGGCGTGCGGTGCGGGCTGTCGAGCAGTCTGCCTCGGCGCTTGCGGATGCTGCCGAGCGGCGGCGCGAGTTGCTGGCAAAGGTAGACGGGGAGATGCGGGACGCAACGGCGGCACACGAACTGTCGGTGGTGGTCCTGGCGACGATTCTCCGTGACGACGGGTTGGCCGCAGAGCTGGCCGGTGTGGACGTGAGCAGGGTCCGGGCGCTGCGCCGGACGGTGGACGGTAAGGCGGTGCGCGAGCGCATCACGCAATTGGGGTCGGTGGTGCCGCGTCGTGGCCGGCCGCCTGCGCCGGAGGTCGTATCGCGCGGGGGCGTGATGGGTGATGTCGGGTCAGCCGCCGGCCTGGCGGACGGCGGCTGACCCGCGGATGCGCTGTGGGACGTGGGGTGAGAGTCGGGAGCGGCAGCCGGCGGCGGCGTGCTCGATGCGCGCCGACGACGTCCCGAGTGTGCAGCCCGGCCGCTGCGTGCGGCCGGGTGGGCGCGGGGTCAGGGGTGCTGGCCGAGCAGGCGTCCGGGGTCGCCGGTGGTGGTCCATCCGGCGCAGTCGCTGAACAGTCGGTGCGCGCTGTGGGCGAGCGTGATCGGGTACAGGTTGGGGCGCTGCACGTAGTGCTTGCCGTGCTGCCAGAGGTCGAGCAGCATCGCGGCCAGTCGCAGGGTGGCGCGCATTCGTCCGGGGTTGCAGTCCTCGCAGTGGTGCCGGCGGGCGTACTTGATGAGTGCGACGGTTGCGGCGCGCAGTTGCACAGCGGTGGTCAGGTCGTGGACCGGCTTGGTGGGCCACGCGGGGCGGTGGTCGCACAAGTCGAGGTGGCTGATGACGTGCGCCATGCGGCGGCGGGCGTCGTCAAGCATGGCCAGGATTTGACCGGCGCGGCGGACGGCGGGCGTTGCCGCCGGGATCAATGCCGTGGGTGCCGTGAGGGCAGACATAGGGGCTCCTCGTGTTGGCGTTCGTGTGGGGCGGCGGTGTTCGCCGTTCCGCCCGGATGGCGCGCGTGGTGCGAGGGGGAGGGGCGGCCCGGGTGGGGTGACCCGGGCCGCGCCGGGGCGTTAGCGGTAGCGGCGGCGTGAGGTGGCTGCCTTGGTGGCGGTGGTTGCGGTGGTGTGGTGCCACACCTGGACGGCTGCGCCGTGGCGCTTGGCGTCGTACATAGCAGCGTCAGCCCGAGTTAGCAGGTCGGAGGCCGTACGGGTGCCGTGGTCGGCTATCGCGAGGCCAACGCTTGCGCGGCAGTTGACGGGCTCACCGAAGATCGCGAGCGTGCTGCGGTCGAGGGCATCGGCTGCGGCGGTGGCGTTCTCGCGGCTGGTGCGTTCGCCGCCGTCGGTGACGATCAAGAACTCGTCGCCGCTCATTCGGCCGATGTAGGCGGCGGGTAGGTCGAGTGCGGTGAGGGTGTCCGCGACGTGGATGAGCAGGCTGTCGCCTGCGGCGTGCCCGTGCTGGTCGTTGATCGCTTTGAAGTCGTTGAGGTCGAGCAGGGCGACGCTGACGGGCCGGGCGCGGTCGGCCAGGAGCGCGTTCAGGTGGCGCAGCAACGCGCGGCGGTTGGGCAGGCCGGTCAGCGGGTCGTGGTCGGCCTCGTGGCGGGCGGTGGCGAGGGCGGTGCGAAGTCGTCGGTTTTGTAGCAGGAGTGCGACGAGGTTGGCGGTGGTAATTGCGAGCAGGATCGTTTGCCACGCCGTGTGCATTCGGGTGCTCCCTGGGGTTGGGGTTTGTGTGGTGCGCGGTGGGGGTTCGCCGTCCCCTCCGAACAATCATTACTATACCTAATCTGATGGTGTCGGTCTATCCAATTCGCCCCGCACCGTCGAGAAACCTCAATGATTTGATGTGCCGGCGGCTACGCCGATCACGCTTTCATTTGTCGGGGTGTTGCCATCGACGGGTAACAGGGGAGCCGGCGCGGCCGGCTCCCCTGTTACGTCTCTACGGCTGGTGTCGCCTGCGGGCGTCGCCGAGCACGTGAACCTGATCGGTCAGGATGAGCGGGGCGTCGGCCGGTCCCTTGATGTGAGGACGGACGTAGGTTCGGCGGCGCAGTGCGCGGCCGGGGCCGTAGGGCTGCTGCCGGAAGAATCCGGCGACCCACCATCGGCGGGTGTAGACGCGCGTGGTCGTGCCATCGGGGCTGTCCTGGCGGGCCTGCTGCTTGCGTCGCAGCCGTACCAGCCGCACCGTTGGCGCAGGTCGGTTGGCGCGCTGGTATGCCTTGCGCGTCGCCTTGTCGGCTGGTTCCTCGGTGACCTCGGCGTCGGGCTGCGTCGACAGGATCCACGTGGCGATCAGCGAGCACAGCATCACGCGCGTCTGTTCGCTGTTGGGTGCGTACGGCTGACCGAAGCGCAGCCCAGCGCCGCTACTGACCGGGGCGAGCCAGCCGATGCGCTCGCGCAGCCCCTGCAATTCCAACTCGGTGGGCTGCTGACCCTGTAGGAGGGTTTCGGCGGGGGTGTAGAAGGTGATCCAGACGCCACCGGGGATCGGTCCCCACTGCGCCGCGACGATAGGCACTGCTACGCCGGTCTGCGGCTCTACCGGCCGATAGATCGGCGTGTGCCAGACGACCAGGCCGTCAGATGCCGGCATCTCGACCTGCTCGACGCGCACGTCAGGAAGATCGCGCGCCGCGTGCGCGGCGAGGGCGGTGAAATCGGGGTCGATCCAGAACACGCGTCCGTTTTCCGCGTGGTTTGCCATTAGGGCGGTGTACTGGCGCAGTGCTTCGGGGTTGTGGGCGTCGACGATCGCGGCGGGGGCGTCGACTGGTGCGCCGGGGAACAGGTGTCCGGGGACCTTGTACGTCTCGCCGCTGTCGAGCAGGCGCAGGAGATGCGAGCCGCCGGACGTGCGCCAGAAGCGCACGAGCCGATCCCGCACCTTCGGCAGCATCTGCGGGCGCAGCGACCGTACCTCGAGGGCGGGAGCGGCGTCCTGCGCGGGAGGGCGACTGCGGTTGTTCGCCCTGTAGGGGAGCGGTTGTCGTGCCGGTGTGCTGGGAGTGGCGGCGAAGAGGGCTTGGTGCAGGGGTCGGAAGAAGCTCTGCGCGTCGTCCGACAGGCCACGGCGGCGGGCGCGTTTGACGGCGCGAGCGGTCAGCCCTTCAGGGTCGCGTTGCTCGACCAGGCGCGCGCATCCCTCGCACGCTGCCCAACTGCCGCCGAGGTTGTGCATCGCCATGCCGCTGACGTCGGCTGCGGTCGTCATGGCGATTTCGAGTTTTGCGAAGGTGAACGACGCCACCGGGCGAGGCGCGGAGCAAAAGTCGCACGTCATTTCGACGTGCGGGAGCTGTCCGAGCGGCACCGGGTTGGGTTCGTGGTCGTGGTTGCTGTGGCGGGGATGAAGGAACGTCCGTCCGCCGGCCGGGGTGGTGATCACGGTGAGGGGTACGCCGCACGTCGTGCAGCCGTAGCCCTCGACGATCGGCGGAGTGCCGATGTCGTGGGAGTTCATGTGTCTCCTTTGGGTTGGGGTTTGTGTGGTGTGCGGTGGGGGTTCGCCGTCCCCTCCGAACAATCATTACTATACCTTTTCCGGTGGTGTGGATCTATCCGATTCGGCCTGGATGGTCGAGAAATTTCGATGATCTTGACGGTGGTTTGCCGGCGGCTAAGCCGATCACGCTGCCGTGTACGGACACGGCGCGTCCCCCACTTCCTTTGGCGGTGGGGGGCGAGTTCACTCGACCCGCGGCGCGCGCAGTGGAGGTCAAGTCCGGGCGCGGGGTTTCGAGGAAAGATCATGCGGGGTGTGCATGATGTTTCCGAGCCGCGCCCGGACTTGACCGGAGCGAGCACGTCGCTAGCCTGTTGCGTCCCCCACCGGTGAAGGGGGTTTGGGCAGTGCGGCCGGAGGCCGCTTCCGGTTTACCCGGCCCGCCAGGGCCGGGCGTCTCGTGAGCGGAAGTACGGTGATCGGTCGGGGTCGGCGGCAGCCCTACGCCGAGGGCTAGCTGAGCAGATCAGGGGTGGGATGGTGTGCCCTGCTCGTCCAGGATGGCCCACAGCGTTTCGCGCCTCCACTTGCGGCGGTAGCGCCCCTTTGGGCCTGCTGTCTGCTCATCGGCGCGCTCCAGCACGCGACTGGGTAGGGCGTTGGCGGTGCTGTAGCCGAGCACTCGGGCGGCTTCCGCTTTGCCCACCAGTTCGTCCGGGTTGCCGGAGCGGTCGGGGTGGCCGTGGGGAGTGCCGGCCGGCCGTCCGGTGCGCGTCGCGCCTCCCTTGCCGATGCGGTTTTCCGCGATCTCCCACACGGTGCGACGCTTCCACCGTCTGCGTTTGCGGCCGGATGGGGTCAAGGATTCGTCATCCACCTGTTGCTGCAGCCGCAGCCACACGGGGTTGTTTCCGGCGAGGGCGCTTCGGTCGCGGTAGCCGAGGATGCGAGCCGCCGTCGCGGTGTCGACCAACTCGTCCGGGTCCCCGGAGCGGTCGACGCTGTCGCGCGCGCTGCGCGTGGCCTGTTCGCGTGGCAGTTCGTAGTCGGCGATGTCCTGGCGGTGCCATGTGCGGCCATCGGCGGCGCGCTCGGGGAAGCCGTTGCTGTCGCGCTCGCGGTAGAGCCGGTCGAGGTGGCTTACGGAGATGCCGAGCATCGCCGCTGCTTCGATCCGGTTCACGACATCGTGGCCGTGTGGGGAGCGCGTGGACATGGAGTGATGATGCCGTACGCACTGGTTGGCGAGCCGAATGGTCGGCGGATGGCGGTTGAGGACGCTTCTCATGGTCTGCTTCACGGTCGCTGGCTGGGGGCTGCCGTACGATGAGCGGCACGCTCCGGCGTAAGGGTTCGTTGGGGCCCGTGTGGCGTCGGATGCCAGGCGGCCGGGGGGAGTTCGCCAAACTAACCCCCCGGCCTCCGCCGAGCAGTCGCCCCAAGGGCGCTGGGGCGCTGTGGTCACTGGCCCTGCGGTGGGTGGTGCCGGGCATTGGGAAGGCACCGTCGTGCGGCGCGCGCCAGGACCCCGTATTGCGTGTCGCCCCTGGCGATCACGTGCCCGGTCGGCAGCCTGCGCGCCACGTACTCGCAGCGCTGGGCGTCCCATCCTCCGACGCAGACGGGCGATGGTTCGGTGATCATGTCCCATCGTTCACCGTCGGTGCCGTTGATGTGGACGTGGAACTCGCGGGTGAGAGTCCACCTGTCGCTGTAGGTGTCGAGCCGGAGGCCGTGGGGATTGTTGTCCCGGAAGAGGCGCCAGCGGCCATCGCCTCCGAGCAGCCGCGCGATATCCCGCTGTCCGTCGAGCGGGGCTTGGCCAGGTGGGTGCCGTACTGGTGTGGTGGTCGCGTTCTGGCTGAGCGGCCGGTTTGGCATGGTCGAATCCCGTGGGTTGGTGTGGTGGGCCTCCGGAGGTTCGCCGTCTCCGGATAAAGGTCATTACTATACCCGCATCGGGTGTGTGGGCTGAGCGCGGATTGTGGCGCACGCGGAGCTGGCAGGGCGGGCCGGCTGCGGACCTGATGGGACGCGGACGTGTTCCGGCCCGTCCGGTGGCCGCGGGAGCAACGGCCTGGAGCACGACGGGCTCGGGACAAAATCGGTCTTGGGTGGTGCCGGTCGGGGGCCGGTTGTGGCCCCCGACCGGCAGCGGCTAGGCGGCGAGGTTGTACGCGGTGTCGGGGTCCGCCTCCCCGTCGGTGTCTGCGGTGTCAGCAGCAGCGGCGGTTGCCGCGTCAACGCCGTGGCCCTCGCTCTCTGCCTGCTCGGGTTCGTCCTCGGTGCGGGCAGGCTGCGGGTCGTCTGGCTCCGTGTTCGTGGCTACGGCGGGGGCCGTTCGCCGGTTCGTGGTGCGGTTGGCGACGCCGTCGATGATGAGCTGTTCGACCTTGCCGACCTGGAAGCCGTTGGTGATGCACCACTGCAACCACTTCGCGACGGCCGGGTCCGGGGCACGCCAGGAGCTGCGGGTGATGGCGCTTTCGTTCGCGGCGGCGATGGCGGCCAGTGAGATGACCGTGTAGCGGGCGTCGCTGACGCGGGCGGGGACGCGGCTGGTGCCGGCTCGCTTGGTCTTGCCGGGCGAGAGGAGGTCGTCCAGCATCTTGCGGCCGCCGTTGATCCAGGTGGACAGGATGTAGGCGGAGTCGGCCAGCATTTCTGCGATGAGCTTGTTGGTGCCCTTGGGTGGGGTCTTGGCGGCGAGCAGGTTGGTCAGCCACTCGCGGCGGACGGTGTTCGCGGCTTCCATCAGCTTGTTGTTCTCGATGACGCGCCGCCGCTCGGCCTTCTGCTCTTCAGTCATGGGGCTGCTGCGGGCGACGTTCGTGCCGTAGCTGTATTGGGTGTGCCCGTGCTTGCGCCAGTCGGTGCAGTAGGTGCGTTCGGTGAGGCGGTGGTCGTAGGCCAGGCATAGCAGGACGGCGTGGCCGGAGCAGGCGCTGTGGTCCTCGGCATTGATGGGCTGGCCTTCGGCGTCGCGGAGGTCGGTGATGTCCTTGATTTTTGGGTCGTTGTAGGTGGGGTGGCAGTCGAGCAGGGTCACCCCGGCGGCGGTCAGCTCGGCGCGGCGCGCGGCTTCGGCTTCGCGGGCGTTACGGGCGGAGCGGGCCTGTTCGACGGCTCGGGCGAACGCGAACGGTCCGGCGTCTTCGGCTTCCTGCAACAGCGTTTCGATGGTGTCGGGTTCGTCGGTGAACTCGGCGAGGGCGGCGGCCTGGGTGAAGTCCAGCCCGAGTGCGTGGGTGCGCTCGGCCGTGTGCTTGCCCAGGGCGGCGACGCAGCGGCCGGCCTTGACCTGTTCGGGGTGGTAGCCGGTGCTGCGGGCGATCTCCTCGTCGCTCATGCCGTCAAGGGCGAGCTGCTGGATGCCTCGGGACACCTGCGCGGCGGTGGGGTCCTTGCGGTGGACCTGCCGCAACATGCTGATGATCTGCTCGCGGTTGCCGGCCAGGTCGTCCCGGACGATGGCCGGGATGTATTCCTGCTCGGCTTCGACGGCGGACCAGTACCGCTGCTCGCCGTCGATGATCAGATACGTGTCGTCGTCCAGCGGCGTGACGATGACCGGGGCGAGCAGTCCGCGAACGCCGTCCTCTTGCAGGTTCTCCACGATGCCGGGCAGGGCTTTGGCGTCGTCGCGGACGTTGTCGGGGTTGGGCTTGATCTGCTTGATGGGCAGCAGGTCGTAGTCGCCGGGCAGGGCGGGCTTGGCGACGGTGTGCTCGGTGTCGGCTGCCTCCGCCCGGTCGGTGGGGGTGTTCGACGGGTCGGGCAGTGCGTCCGGGTTGGGCTGGTCGGTCTCCGCGCTGGGCTGCGCTTCGGTTGCGGTGATCGTGAGCACCGGTGTGCTCCCTTCGGTTGTGGGTTTGTTGGTTGGCCGGTCAGGCCCGGGTTGCCGTCCGGTCCTGACCAGTGGTTTTGGGGCCGCTGCGTTCAGCGGCGCTGGCGTATCCGTGTCGGGTCGCTGCGGAGTTGCCAATGAATGGAGGAACGTCGCGCGGCGGGCTAGGCGGCTGTGGCGAGGGCGGTGAGGCTGGTGCGGGCGGCTGGTGCGGGCATGGCGCATTCGGTGCAGGTGGTGCTGTTCCACCGGTGTGGGCTTGCGCCGTCGCCGGCTGGGCAGGGGCGGGTTTGCAGGTCGCTGATGTCGGCGGCGTTGAGGCAGGTGGGGCAAAGCCCCCAATTGGCGGTCGAGGGACCGGCGATGGGGGAGTCACATTGGGCGCAGTACAGGCCGGCCTGGCGTAGTGCCTGGCCGATCACGTCGGCGGTGGTGACGGCGCGGCGGGCTGTTGCCGCGAGGTTCTTCCATGCGGCGGTGTTCTGGACGCGGCGCCAGTCCTCCGTGTTCAGGGCTGGGTCGTGGAGGCTGCCGGGGTCGTCGGCCTGGGCGCGTAGGTACGCCTCGACTTCTGCCCGGCCGAACAGCGGTCCGGTCCATTGGTAGGTGCGGGCGAGCACGGAGACGAGGTGTCGGGCGTCGGGCTCGGCAAGGTTGCGGGGCAGGGACACGCCGTGGGGCAACCCGATGAACAGGGGCATTGCTTCTCCCAAGGTGCGCAGCGGTGGGTTTCCAGCGCACGGCCGTGGGCGGGCTGAGGCCGGGTTGTTGTGGCCGTGCGGTGCGGGAGCGGTAGCCCGCGTCGGCGTGCTCGATGCGCGTCGACGCGGTCAGCCGTGCGGCTGGGCGCTGGGTCCGGGTGCCGCTGGCGGGTTGCGCCAGCGGCACCCGGGAGGTCGGGTCAGAGCGTGGCCGCGATTTCCATCGCCCGGATGCCGACGCCCTCCATCTCGTACGCGGCGTCGGGGTCGGTGAGGGTCTTTGCGGCGCTGGTGACGGCGTGCATGATGCCTCCGGCCGTGCGGTCGCCGCCGTCGATGAAGTGGTTCAGGATGAGCCGCTGCTCGTCCTCGGTGAACCGCAGCCGCTGGGCGACGACCCGGATGGTGTGGTCGGGGTCGGGGATCCGGCGGCCGGCCTTCTCCTCGATCTCTTCGATCTTGCGCTGCACGTAGCGGACGTCGAGGAATCGGCGCACGGCGTCGCGGGTCTGCTTACCGATCAGGTTGAGGTTCGCCTGGTGGGTGTCGTTGCTCCACCGGATGGTGCCCTCGTCCATCTTCGCGCCGAGGTGCACCGCTCGCAGGGCGTCTTTGGTGATGGTGAGGCCGTTGTCGCAGACCTGCACGACGATGCGGGGAGTGACAGTGAACGCGCCAGAGCCTGTCTCGCTGTTCGTGAAGACGAGACCGGCGAAGACGGTTGGGTTGTCCGCGCCGGTGGCTCCGGTGAAGGGGCTGCGGTAGTTGCGCAGCAGGTTGCGGGCGAGGCTCTTGATGGCCTCGGAGTGCACCCGGACGACCATCCGGCGCTCGCTCAGGTCGCAATCCAATTTGACGCTCATGCCCGACTCGCGGATGCCGGACAGGACGGCCATCAGCACGTCGAGGTTGTCGATGATCTTGTATCCGTCGCTAAGGAAGGCGCGCAGGATGCCGCCACCGTTGCCGTCGGACAGGCAGCGGGCGAGATAGCGCTTGCCCTGGCTGAGGTCGAGCCAGCCGTTGATGTTGGCGTCGTAGAGGTGCAGTGCCTGCGCGCGGGTCTTGCGCAGGTAGCTGGTGGGGATGCCGAGCTTTTCGCCGAGTCCCGCGTCGCCCAGTTCGGTGGGCCGGTAGAGCCCGTCGGAGGGGGTGACACCCGATTCGCTGAGGATGGGTTCCGCGCCGGTGATGCGCAGGTGTCCGGCCTCGGCTCGCAGCATCGCCGTGCCAGCGACGATGTCGAGCTTGTGCGCCTGCTGGAGGTCGAGGATGCGGTGCAGGTCCGGCAGCGTCGCGTGCCGGGCGGCCAGGGGGATGGTGTCGAGCGCGTTGCTCACCGTTGATCCCTTTCGGTTGGGGTGTTGGCTGCGAGGGCGGGGGTTGCCGTCCCCTCCCTCAGGTATTTAATGATACATGACGAGCACGACTGAGTCCACTTGGGATTGTCGAATGCGTGAAGTCCCCCGCGTGGTCAGTGAGTGACCCGTCGGTATTAATGACACGTGATTTACTGATGTTTTCTGCGGTGTTGAATGATGAATTAGGCGGCGCAGCCGGTTATGTAATTCTCGTCAGAGAGCCTTCCCGGTGGCCTGATCTTTGATCGACCATGTGTGGCTGTGGGCGTCAAGCCTGGGGTGTGGCTTGACGCCCACAGCCACACATGGTTGGCCCTGTGGGGTCAGGTCGCCGGGAAGGATCGGCGCTGCCTTCCCCTTCCCGGAGCCTGCCTCGCCGGCGAGGCGCCGCGGTTCAGCGGCGGGACGCTGACCCGGCTGGAGGCCATCGACCGAAGGTCGATTCAGCCCAAGCGGCGAGACGGCTGCCGGACCGGGCGGGCTAGCGGGCGTCGAGTGGTGCGAATGGGTCTACATCCGGAAGCAGTCGTCTTGCCTTACGGCAAATTCGCTTCAGGCAGCGGCTGCATTAGGAGTCACTGGTTGGCAAATCGGGCGGCGTGGCGCTGAGCACCTTCCCGCTCCGGGTGTTGATCCATTCCTGCACGCGTCTGCGTTTCCAGTAACGAGTAGATCCCTGTACTGGTGCGGGTTCTTCGCGGTCAGGCATGGGAAGGTAGCCGTCCTCGCCGCGGTCCCACGCGGCCTTGCTCATTCCGACGTACTTGTCCCACCCGCCCTGCGTGATGGTGAGAATCTCCCGGAACTCGGTGGCGGAGATCAGCTCCTCGGGGTCGCCGTTGAGGTCGACATGATGGACCCGCGCTCGGGAGGATTCCACGATCTGCGGTAGGAGGACATCCCGGACGTGCTTCAGCTCGTCGATGGGAAGCCACGCCTTCTTGTCCTGCTTGACCGACGCGGGCCAGCCTGACCCTTGGGCGCGCTGCTTCGGTGACGTCTTGAGCCGCACCGTCTGTTCGGACCGTCCGGTCAGCTCGGCTGCGCCGGCTATGTCCGTGTGTGGCCGGCCACCAATGTTCCGGATTTCCATGCCTACCCCTGCCTGCATCGGTGGCCAGCGGTTGGAACGGCCGGGGGAACATCGTCCGCGAACGGACGAAGCGGCAACCCCCCGGCCGCGTGATCCAACCAACAACCCCACCCACAAGCCCATCGCTAAGCGCCGGACGTGTGGCCGAAGCGGTGCAGATGGTAGCAGTCTGACTCTCGGTCGCCGAGGAGATCGACGGGCTGGTGCCGTAGGCACAGAGCAGGATTTCGCTGGTTCCGGCACCGCCCACTGCCGCCTCTGGTGGCAGAGCAGGACGTGGTACGTGGCGGTGGGTGGTGGTAGGGACACCAACGATCGAGCAGCTCAGCGGCGGGCGAGCCGTACCGCCAGATGCGCCTGGGAATTCCGCCCGCGTCATCGCGTCACTCGATGAAGCTGTTGCGGAGCGCGTAGGCGACGGCGTGGCAGCGGTTGCGCAGGTGGTAGCCGCTGGTCACGTCGTGCAGGACGCTCTTGATCGTCCGCTCAGAGTAGGAAAGCTTCGCGGCGATCTCGGCGGTATCGAAGCCGTCCGCGAGCAGGCGCAACACCTCGATCTCGCGGTCACGTAGTCCGGTGAAGCCCAGCCCGCGCGGCGCGAGCACGTCTCGTTGCAGCGCCCCGACCTGTTTGAGGAGCCGGCCGAGCAGATCTGGTGGGACGCTGCCTTCCCCGGCTGCGGCGGCACGGATCACCGAAACGAGACGGTCCGGGCTGGCCTCAGACCGGCGAACGATCCCTGCGACGCCGTGTTCGACGGCAGCGATGAGCCCGGCGTCGTCAATGTTGGTCACCACCAGCACCATCGCCGGGGCTTGCTGGATGCCCAGCGCGCGCAAGGCCCGCAGGGCCGGCTCGTCAACGCAGTCGGCGACGAGGAGCAGCACCTCCGGGCGGGGTCGCAGTTGGCTGATCACTCCGGCGCGGCAGATGACGTCGGCGGAGACCAGACCGACAAGGATGCGGGGTGCCGGAGGGTTCACCGTACGCACGGAATGTTCCCCCTAGTCGGACGGACGTACCGATGGCGGGCAGAGATCAGCACCCAGGTGTCACCGCTGTTTCGGTAGGGCAGGGCCATCCGCTCATGTCCGGTTGGGCTGCGTCAGTGGGTGCATCGGTCTTGCTGGGTGTGGTCACGGTGCGGATCCCCCGTCGAGAACGAGGCGACTGGTCACGTGTCCTGGTGCTGGTGGCCTGCGGCGGCGCAGTCGCGCCAGATGCGGGATAGGTGCCGGGTCATGCGGGCGGTGGCGGGATGGCCGGGGTGTTCGCGCCGGTGGGTGGTGATGGTGTCGGCGAGCAGGGTGCGGGCAGCTTGGCAGTGGCCGAGGGAGTGGAGGACGAGGGCGGTGGTGGCGTGGGTGGCGAGGGTCAGGTGGGCGTGAGGGCCAGCAGTGGTGGCGATATGTTCAGCGAGCTCTCGGTAGAGGTGGTAGGCGCGCTGGTGATGTCCGGCGCGCACGTGGGCGGCGGCGTGGAGGTAGAGGGCGCGGATGCTGCGCGGGTGGGTGGGCCCGTGGAGGCGGACGGTGCTGTGCTGGGCGTAGGCGGCCCAGGTGATGGCATCTGCGGGGTGGCCGAGGCGGAGTTGCAGTTCGGCTAGGAGGATGGCGGCCTCGGCGTGCAGCGGGTGAGCGGGCGCGGTGGCGGGGTCCACGCCGGCGAGGCTGTCGTGCAGAAGTTGCCGGGCGCGCAGTGGGTCGCTGAGGGTCAGGTTTCTGGCGGCGGCGACACGCTGTACGCGTTCGGTGTCGAGCCGATTGGACTCGAGCATCGGGGTGGCGCGCCAGGTGAGGGTGATGCTGGTGGGGGTGGCGCCGACGGTGACGCGGGCGAGAACGCGGTGGGCGTGGATTGCGGCGAGGTGTGGTGGTGTCGGCGCGCCGGTCGATTGGATGATGCGGGGCGCGTATCGCAGGATCGCCCGGCCAACCGTTGCGGCGATGGCCGCGGCGTCGATTGGCCGCGGTCGGCAGGTCCGCTGGCACTGATAGCCCTGCATGGAATCGTGTGGCTCGGTCTGGGTCATGGGTTGGTGGCAGAACCGGCAGTGCAACAGCTTTGCCGGCAAGTACGTCTCCCACGGGTCGGCGGCGTTGGCTGCGAGGCTGCCCGCCCGGTGTGGGGTTGGGGTGGTGGCTTTGGTGACCCATTTCTGGACGAGGCGCGGGTCGAGGTTCATCTGCCGGGCGACGGTGGTGACCGCGCCGTAGGCCCTTACGGCGCGGGCGTCCGCGACACGCTGGACGACGGCGTCGATGACGTCTGGCGGGTATCTGCTGGGAAAGGCCATGGCTGCGCGATTTCGTTTGGGGTAGTGGTCAGCTGGCGGTGGTTGTTGTCGGCCGGATCGGTTCGATGGCGAGGGGCGTCGGGCTACACATGTGAGTCCTGCCAGCGGTTGTCGACCGGACGGCTGGCGTTGACCGGCATGCTGCTGCTGCGGCGTGCGTCGCGGCGCATCGGGTGCAGGGTCGGGCCGTCGGGCAGGCTGATTTCCGGTCGGGGTGTGTAGCCGCAGCGGGCGAGCAGGTGCTCCCCGCCTGCCAGCGCGGTGGTCCAGGACGGCAGATCGATGCGGCTGATGAGGCTGCGGTGGTGGGCCAGCAGCGCGGCGCCTAGGCCGGTTCGTTGACGGGCCGGGGTGACGGCGAGAAAGGCGAGGTGGTAGTGCGGCTCGGTGGGCTGCCTGCCGGCGATGAGTGCGTTGAGGACGGCGAACCGGTCGGTGTGGGTGCCGGCGGCGTCCGCGAGCCGGGTCGCGTAGCTGGTCGGTGGTGGGATCGGACGGTAGCGGTGGAAGCCGACGGCGGCGGCGGTCAGGTCGTCGGTGACGTGGATGTCGCCGTAGAACATCGCGTGCTCCACCCAGATTCCGACGACATCGACCAGCACCTGGCGCCGCTTCGCGGGATCGGGTGCCAGCCACGCAGCGAGGGGGCTGGGGTGCAGGGCGTCGGCGATCAGCGCGGCGATCCGGTCCTTGTCCGCCCAGCGGGCAGTGCGGATATGCACAACGGTCTCCATCGGATTTGATGTCCTTGTGGTCTCGGTTCAGCGGTACGTGGCAGTGGCGAGGTCACCGACAGCCGCGTCGAGGGCGGTGGTGATGTCGCGCACCGACCGGTGGTGCTGGCCGGCAATGGCTTTCAGGTGCTCCGTCACGGCAGCGCTGTCGTCGTTGAGGTAGAGGTGGGTGGTCAGGCCGAGGGTGGCGACGAGGCCGGCGAGCGCGGCGGTGTGGTTGTCGGGCTGCTCCCGGCCTTGCGCGAGGTACCGCAGGCGGGCGCGGGCGACGACGGCCCATTTGGTCTCGGTGGCGAGGTAAGTATCCGTGCGGGCGAGGCCGCCGAGGCGTCGGCGAGTGACCTGCCGGAGGATCCCGGCGGCGACGAGTCCAGCGCGGGTGCGCTCGTAGAGGTCGTCGGCAAAGCCGCGCAGGAAGACCCGCACGGGTGGTGCGGCGCGTCCGTAGCGGATGGAGGCGATGGCGGTGTCGGCGATCAGGTCGCCGACCGGCTGGTCGGTATGCAGGCGTAGCCACCGGTCGCCGGCCTGGCGGTCGTCGTTCGGGTCGAGAACGATCCGCCCGGCGAGGAACAGGTCGATCAGGACCGCGCCAGCCAGCCCGAACGCCAAGGCCTGCCGGTGAATGTGTGGCTGGCCAGTGTCGTCGTCGTGGCCGAGCAGGAACAGCTCGTCGCGCAGCGGCAAGCGGGGGATAGTCATCAGCCCCGCCCTCTACCGGAGCCCGGCGGCGAGCTGCCGCAACCGGGCGTGCACGCCGCCGTAGGCTGGCTCGGACGTGGGGAGCAGGGTCTTGTCGACCGCGGCGAGGACGGTGTAGTTGGGGTCGCACACGTTGCCGATCGGCGCCCGCCCCGCCTGCGACACCAGCTGGTAGGCGTCGAGGGTCTCCAGGCCGGTCAGGGATCCCACCCAGCCGACGAGGTCGTGGTGGGCGATCCGGTATGCGTCCTCGAGCGGGCGGGCGCATCCGATCGCCATGATCGCCGTGTCGGTTTCCAGTCGCGGCCACACCGTCGGCACGCCTTTGATGACCTCGACGGTGAGGGTTGTGGTGGTGGCGATCTCGATGCCGACCCCGCAGGCCTCGCCTTCGCCCTGGCGGGCGTGGCCGTCGCCAAGGGCGAGCATCGCCCCATGCACGTTCACCCCGAGGTAGAGGGTGGTCCCGGCCCGGAGTTGCGGGGTGTCGAGGTTCCCGCCGTGAGTGTCGGGAACGATCGTGGAGCGGGCTTCGAACCCGCCGGGGGCGACCCCGATGGTGCCGATCATCGCCTCCAGGGGCAGGTCCACGGTGTGGTCGGTTTCGGTGGCGTGGAACCGCACCGTGCCGGTCTGCTGGTCGATGTCGTACACCCACACCCGCTCTTCGAGGGGTGGCTGCAGGGTGGCCGTGTGGGAGGTGGATGTGAGGGCGCCGAAGTGCGGAAATGTCGATGACACACCCCAGTCACGCGCCGGTGTGATGGAGGCGAGGTGGATGGCGAGGGTGTCGCCGGGCTCGGCGTCCTCGACGAAGAACGGCCCCGACACCGGGTTGAGGTAGGGCATGCGGCACACCTGCGACGGCAGATTCGCCGGCCCCCGCACGAGGCCGCCGAAGCAATCCTCGGTGGAGACTTCCAGCACGTCGCCGGAGCGCAGGTGGGCGACCGGCATCCGCCCGCCGAAGGTGTAGGCCAGCTCGTCCCGCGCCGGACGGTAGGCGATCTTCTCCATGGCGGTCACACCCGCTCCACGTCACGCCGCTGCGGCGCGGCGGGCGCCAGCCCGGACAGCACCGGCCGCCGACCCGACAGGTACAGGCCGGCGAGGACGATCACGCCGAGGGCGAGCCACGCCAGGCCGAGGCGCTGGGCGGCGATGTTGGCGTTGACCACCACGTAGGCGAGGATCGTGAACCCGATCGCCGGCATGACCAGGTGCGCCCACCAGTTGCGGCTGCGGCTGCGGATGAGGTGGTGCACGACCACGGAGACGTGCAGGACGAGGAAGGCGACCATCGCCCCGAAGTTGATCAGCGACGACAGCAGCGTGATTCCGTCGGACCGGGTGGCCATGTACAGGCCGAGGGCGAGGGACACGGCGCCGGTGAGCAGAGTGGCGTTGATCGGCACGCTGCGGCGGATCGACACCTTCGCCAGAAACGCGGGGAGCTGCCGGTCCCGGGCCATCGCGTACAGCAGCCGGGAGGTGGCGACCTGGGCGACCATCGAGTTCGGCAGGCCCCACGCGATCGCGGTGGCCACCGCGCACAACGTCGCCAGCCAGCTCCCGCCGGCGATCTGGGCGGCGTCGTAGAACGCGGTGCCGTTCGGATCCCCGTCGGCCAGCAGCCCCGACGGGTTGGGGACGAGCATCGCGGCCAGCCATGTCTGCGCGATGAACAACACTCCCGCCAGCACGAGCACCGCAGCCATGGCCCGGCCAATCTGCCGAGCCCCGCCCTTGGCCTCCTCAGCCAGCATGCTGATGCCGTCGAAACCCAGGAAGGACAGCACGGCGATCGACACCGCCCCCGCCACCACCGACGACGTGAAGGTGCCCGAGTTATAGAACGCCTCCCAACTGAACCGTCCCTTCCCCGAGGCGATCGCCCAGCCAGCGACGACGAGGAAGATCGCCAGGACGATCAACTCGCCGACCAACATCACCCGAGTAACGACTGCGGTCATGCGGATGCCAACCGAGTTGACGATCGTGTTGACGGCGACGAAGCCCAGCAGCCACGCCCACACCGGCACGGCAGGCACTGTGGCGTGCATCGCCACCGACGCCACCAGATACAACAGCCCCGGCACCAGGACGTAGTCGAGGAGGATCACCCAGCCGGCGAGGAAGCCGACCGGTGGGCTGATGCCCCGGCCTGCGTAGTTGTAGACGCTGCCCGACATGGGGAACGCCCGGACCATCTGGGCGTACGAGAACGCGGTGAACACCAGCGCCACCACACCGATCACGTACGCCAGAGCGACCATCCCGCCCGACCCTGCGTACACGCTGCCGAAGATCGCCATCGGGGCGATCGGCACCATGTACACGAGCCCATAGGCCACCAGGTCCCGGAACCGCAGCTGCCGGCTCAGCTCCTGCTGATATCCGTATTGGGCTAATTCATACTGCTCGTACATCCACAAGCCTCCTGTTCAAGGCGAGCCCGGAGCGAACTCGCGATACCGGGAACGCGTCTCGGAACTCCATGCCGCCTACGTAGGGACTGCCTTCGGCCGACTTGGCCGCCCGGCCTGCCCCAGAGCAGGCCGGCTGGGCATAGACGATTGCGTGATCAGGACGGTCAGCACAGCCCATGGTGGGGGCTCACCGTGGCACCCCACGGTGAGCTGTCCAAGCCGCATCGCCGGCGTGAAGGTGGATATCGGTCACCGTCGAAATAGTTTCGTCGGTTTGCCTTGGGGAGGTGGACCTTGCGCGTCTCAGCGATGACGTCTGACCCAGCGCCGTGGGAGTGGGAGTTCGACTGGCACCTGACGAACCGCTGCAACTTCTTCTGCGAGTACTGCCATCCGCAGATTCGCTATGTGCTGAACAAGAAGCACCTGAACGAACCGGATCCTGCGCTGGTCGTCGAGCGGTTCGAGGACCTCAACCACACATGTCTCGTGCACATGTCGGGCGGGGAACCGTTCCTTTTCCCCGGTTTCGTGGAGCTCTGCGCCGGGCTGACCCGCCGTAACTGGATCAGCATCAACACCAACCTGGCATCGCCTGAGCTGGTCGCCCGATTCGCCGCCGAGGTGGACCCCTCGCGCGTGGCCAAGATCGTCGCCGCCCTGCACGTACCGGAACGTGAGCGGCTAGGGTTGCCGCTGGCTGAGTACGCCGAGTCGTTCCGGATCCTGCGCGGTGGCGGGTTCGATGTGGTGGCGCTGTATGTGCTGTTCCCGCCGCTGCTGCCCAGACTTCGTGAGGACCTCGCCGCGCTGGCCGCGTTGGGCGTGGAGCCGTTGCGCGCCAAGGTGTTCAAGGGCGTCTACGAAGGCCGCCGGTACCCAGAGTCGTACACCGACGCGGAACGGCAGCTGATCCTGGCGAACTCCGGCGAGTACCACTTCAACCGGCCGTACCTCGACGGGATGCTTGCCTTCCGCGGCCAGCCCTGCACCGCAGGCACGACCTCCTTCAAGGTGACGGTGACCGGCGAGGTACGGCGATGTGCGTCGGTGCCGACGAGCTACGGAAACCTCTACGACGGCACCTTCCAACCGGCCGCCGTACCGGAGCCCTGTCCCGCGAGACGTGTCCTCGTTCTGTCGCAGTGCATGGCGTACCTCGTCGACCCGCCGCAGCCTGCGGCCTCCGTCACCGCCGCGCGTCCATGAATAGGAGAGGAGGAAGCGCAATGCGAATCATCACCAGTCTCGGAGCGGACCATCCCGACCGCGCGCCATTCGATGCAGCGGAGCGCAAGGGCATCGGGCACCCCGACAGCCTCGCGGACCTCGTGGCCGACAGCTTCTCCCGTCGCTACTCCACGACTTGCCGTAAGCGGTTTGGCGCGGTGCCGAACCATTGGGTGGACAAGGTGACGCTGGTGGGAGCGGCTGCTGATGTCCGCTTTGGCGGCTACGACATTCGCAAGCCGGTCGACTGCTACCTGTTCGGCAAGCTCACGGATCGGATCGACGGCACCGAGGTGCCTATTGCCGAGCTGTTCGAGGACACGGTTCGAGCCGTGCTCGCGGACGTGCTGGACGACCGGGCAGTCCTTGATCACCTGCGGTTGCACGTCAACAACACCGCCGGCACCGCTGTGGACCACGACACGCAGTTCTATCAGCCTCGTACGGCCGCTGCCATCAGCCAGGTCCTCGTGAGTGAGTCGGTCGCCAACGACACCGTTCTGTGCGCCGGCACGAGCGCCCAGGGCCTCGCGGCAAAGGCCGCGGTATGGCTGGAAACGCTGTTGACCAGCGCCGCTTTCCGCAGTCGATACATGACCGGCACCGACGTCAAGGTCATGGTGGTCAGGAACGGCAGCGAGGTCGAGGTGACGGCCGCCGTGCCATTTCACCCGGGGAGCACCGAGAGTTGGTCGGCGTACCGGACGGCGCTCGACGCGATCCACGATGAGATCGCGGGGGAACTCAAACGGTTCCTCGACGAGGCACCAGCCGCGTTGTCCCTGGGACGGCTATCGCTGAACACCAAGGACGTGCCGGGCCGCGGCTATCTCGCTCCTTTCGGCACGTCCCTGGGCAAGGGCGACTGCGGCGCAGTCGGCCGGGGCAACCGGTACAACGGGGCGATCGAGCCGCTCCGACCGTGCAGCGGTGAAGCACCCGCGGGCAAGAATCCCCTTCACCATGTCGGCAAGATCTACACGGCGGTGGCCGACGACCTCGCCCGACGCATTCTGACCGAACTCGGCATCTACGCGGAAGTCGTCATCGCCGCACGCAACGGCGATCAGCTCGACGAACCGGCGTACGTTCTCATCCGATCCGAGGCACCGGTTGGCACCGCTGGCGACGCACTGGCTCGGGAAGCGGTCAAGACTGCCACGAGCTACTACGAGCGGTTCTTGACGACCGATCCGGTAAGCCGCTTCCGCGAGGCGAGGCAGTCCTGATGGCGCCCCTGCTGGATGAGATCCACCTTCATCACCTCCACCAGCTGCGCTGCCGCCCAGCCATTATCGACCAGGACGGGCTCCGGCTTGGGGATACGTACGTGATGTTCTTCGCCGAGTCCGAGTTGATGGCCGAGCACGCCTACAGGCTGATCGGAGACCGACCCAGGGCCGACGTGTTGGAGGTCGGTCTCGGCCTCGGCGTGTTCGCCCAACAGCTCGCGCCGTTGCGACCGGCGAGCTACGCAGCCGTCGAACCGCATCCGGCGGTCGTCGACCTCGTCGCGCCGAGGATCACCGCGCAACTGCCGTGTCCCGTCAGCGTTGTCGTCGACCCCTGGCAGGTGCTCGACCTTGCCCCTGGCAGCGTCGACGCGATCATGTACGACACATGGCCCCCCGACGGCCACGCTGACGCCGACTTCGCCGCCTTTGTCGAGCACGTCGCGTTACCGGCGTTGCGGCCCAGCGGTCGGTTCAGCTTCTTCCACAGCGGTATTGAGTTGTCTGAGGCACGCGCGCGTGTGCTGGACGAGCACTTCCCCGGCTGGAGCACCACCAGGTTCACCGTGCCCCCGGGCCAACTACCCGCCGGCTGGACCAAGCCGACGGGGGACTTCCTCGTTCCGCTCGCGCAGAAGGGACATCGTTGATGCAGTCGCTCTCGATCAGCAGCTTCACGCGATCTCGTTTCCAGCGAGACGGCTACCTTGTGATTGACGAATTTGTCGATCATGACATGCTGGCGCGCCTCCGCGCCGCCGCCGATCTGGCGTTTCAGCAGGTAGTAGATGGCACCCTCGCCGCGCGAGCCGCGCATCCCCGCCTCACCTGGTGGCGCCTGCCGGACGGACGGCCGTACGTCTTCAAGATCAAGCCGGTGCTGGATCTCGCGGCCGCTTTCACGGAGGCGACATTGAGTGACGCCCTCCGCAGTCTCGCCTCGGCGATTCTCGGCGTCGACGCCGTGCTGATGGAGGACAAGGTCACCTACAAGACAGCGCTAACCGATGAGGCCAGGTGGGCCGACCTGCCGGTTCTCGGCGAGGACGTCCGCAAGCACTCCGACGCCGCGTACTTCACCGCGCGAGGGTTCGGACGTGTGGTCACGGTAGCCCTGTGCCTCGACGACTGCCCGGCAGCCGCCGGTGCCCTGCGGGTGTGGCCGGGCAGCCATGAGCGCCCCATACGACACGAGCCGACGCGGAACCAGGGACCGGTCGTCGTGGACGAGGATGCGCCCGAGAAACAGGCGGTGACTCTCGAGGCAGCTGCGGGAACGCTGCTGGCATGGGATGCCGCGCTCGTTCACGCCAGCGGCCCGAACAGCACCGGCAAACCACGCCGGCTGCTCGTTCTCGGCTACACGGCCAGCAGCGCGTGATGGCCGGGTCGGAACCGCAGGATCGGGCGGTCCTCGGGAGAAGACAGCTATCCGGCGAGGTGGTCGGTCAGCCCTACACGCAGCCGTACCCGTACTTCGGGCAGTGGGGTGAGGATCGCTGGCTTGTCGAACACCTCGTCATTCCCGCGGACGGAGTCTTCGTCGATGTCGGGGCGGGCGACGGGATCCGCGGAAGTAACAGCCTCTACTTCGAGACGCTGGGATGGACGGGGCTCTGCGTCGACCCTGATCCGCGGAATCAGGCGCCTCTGGGCAATCGCGAATGCGCCATCCACTACTGCGCCGTCTCAAGCGCGTCCGGTGAGCAGACCTTCAGCATGTACGACCCAAAGCCCTCGTGGTCTGGCCTCGGTGACCGAGGTCACGGCTACACCATCACCACGGTCGACTGCCGTCGCCTCGAAGACCTGCTCGCCGAGGTCGGGATCGACCGGATCGACCTGCTGAGCATTGATGTCGAAGGTACGGAACTGGATGTCTGGTCGTCCTTCGATCCCGACCGTCACCGCCCAGGGATCGTCATCATCGAGTACGACAACAACCACCTAACCCGCAGCGAAGACCACATCCTTCGGGCCCTCGGGCCGCACCGCTTTGAGGCCCTACACCGAACTCCAGCCAATCTGATCCTTCGCGGGTTGGATGCCGAGAGCCAGCGACGGTGGCGCCATGCGGGATGAAGATCTCCTCGATGCGATCGGCCGCGCGATGCGACCCAAGGTGGCCGGCGAGAAGACGGTCGTGTTCTGCTCCCACGGCGCCGACGCGCCCCATTGGCGCCACCTTCTTGCTGCCGCGCAGACGGACGACGTCCTGGTCCTGGCCTTCGACGACAGCCTCGCCGCTTTGCTGAGCCCCTCGGGCAACCGGACCGCTGCTCAGCTACTCGCAGACCGGCACGCACTGCTCGCTACCCTGGCGACCGACTCGCCCCTGAGTACTCTCGTTGACCAATTCGATCCCGGCCGGCAAGCAGTCCTCCTCATCACTGACCCGCTCAACCCGCCGGTAACCGGTGGCCGGCCGCGCCTCGGCGGTAAGCACCCGAGCTGGAGCTTCTTCGAGCACAAGAGCGTGGTGGACGTGCTGTGGGACTCCATCGGTCTAGCACGCGCCGAGTCGGCGGTGTACGACGAACCGACAGCGCTCTGGCGAGAGCTTTCCCCCCGCGGGTCCGATCTCGTCTACGCCGCCCAGCAGCACGGTGAGGAACCCTCCGCGGGCGGCGAAAACATCCGTTGGTCGAGCGCCGACTCCCCCAGACGGGAAGACGACACGGTACGGCGACGGCGAGTGCGGGTCATGCCCATGCTCGCAGGCGCCCCCTGCCGCCTACACGGCGTGGTCCTCGTGGGGTCGACCATGGCCTTCACCCCGTTGGAGATCCTCGTGCCACGTCGGCCTGCCGACGGCGCCTTCCTTTGCGCCGGCACAGCGCCGATGCCCGAACTCGAACAGCCCTCGCTGCTCAAGTTGACCCGGTCAATCGGCGAGGCGCTGCGCGACCGCCTGGACTACCGTGGGGGGTTCTCCGTCGACGGGATCCTCACCCGAGACGGCTTCCGGCCCACCGACCTCAACACAAGGGTGACATCAGCCTTCGAGTCCGCTCCGCCGCCGCTGCGAGTCGCCGTGTACGCGAGCGCGCTTCTCGCCCAAGCAGGTCTCCCGGGAGCCGATGCCGTAGGGCTGGAGAAGCAGTCCCATTACGTCCTGAACAACCCGGCCGATCTCACCTTGCTCGCCGTCGTCGATAGGCACGCAACGGCCGCGATGCGGCGAGTCCGCTGGAACGGCTCCACCCTCGTGCCGTGCGCCGTCGAAGAGGCGCACGGCACGATCGGCATCATTGCTGCACCGCGGGGAACCGTGCTGCGCATTCGGCTGCGAAGACAGCACCTGCCGGCGGACATTTCACCGCAGGAGGCAGCAGTGCTGGCGTTCCGCGTGGCCGACGAACTGCTCGGCGCGGGACTCGGTGATCTGCAACCACCACCGAGTGCCCGCAGTGCCGCTCCCACTCAGCGGAGCGGCCCGAGGTGAGCACTCGCTCTACGAGAGCCGATCGATGGCGGCCCGGATCCTGCCGACAGTGCGGTCCCGGCCGAGCACCTCTAACGACTCGAAGAGGGGCAGCCCCACCGTGCGGCCGGTAACCGCGACCCGAATCGGCGCCTGCGCCTTGCCCAGCTTCAACCCCCGCGCCGCTCCCAACTCCTCGACCGTGCGCTTGAGCGACTCGGCGTGCCATTCCACCGTCTGAAAGGCGACTGCCGCCTCGCCGAGCAGCGACAAGGCATCACCGGTCATAGCCTTGGCCCAGGCCGCGTCGTCAATGGCCGGATCTGACAGGAACAGGAAGTCGACCATCGCGACGATCTCGCTGAGCACCGCCACCCGGGTCTGCGCCAGCGGCGCGACGTCGGCGAACACCACCTCGTCGTAGTCCTCCGCCCGCCACGGGGCGTACTCGCCGCGCAGCCATGGCTGACAGGCCGAGATGAACTGCTCCGTGCTCAGGGCCCGGATGTAGTCGCCGTTGAAGGCCCGCAGCTTCTTCACGTCGAAGAAGGCCGGGGAGGGGTTGACATCGGCCATCCGGAACTCGGCCACGATGTCGTCCCAGGGGACGATCTCCCGGTCACCGGAGGGTGCCCAACCGAGCAGCATCAGGTAGTTGCGCATCGCCTCGGCCAGGTATCCCTCGGCCCGGAAGTCCTCCAACGCGACCCGGTCCCGGCGCTTGGACAGCTTCTGCCGCTTCTCGTTGACCAGGATCGGCGCGTGCGCCCACACCGGCGGCTCCTGCCCGAGCGCCTCCCACAGCAACTGCTGCTTCGGGGTGTTGGGCAGGTGCTCCTCTGCCCGGATCACATGAGTGATCCCCATGACCATGTCATCGACGACGTTCGCCAGCAGGAACACTGGCGAGCCGTCGCCACGTGCGATGACGAAGTCCTCGATCGTCGCGTTGTCGAACGTGGGCTCGCCGCGCACCATGTCCCGCACGACCGTCTGGCCCTCGTCCGGCGTCCGGAATCGCACCGCGCTGCCCGGGGCGGCGACCAGGCCGCGGTCCCGGCAGTAGCCGTCGTAGCCCTTGTGCTCGCTGCCGGTGCGCTCCACCACCTGGGCTCTCACACAGTCGCAGTAGTAGGCCTGGCCTGCCGCGAGGAGCTTGGCGATGGCATCGCGATGGTGCTGAACATAGGCGGACTGGAACAGCGGCCCCTCATACTCGTCTGGGCCGACGCCGAGCCACGCCATCGCGTCGATGATGCCCTGCACCCACTCCGGCCGGCTGCGTTCGGCGTCCGTGTCCTCGATCCGCAGCACCATCACGCCACCGGACTGCTTCGCCAGCACCCAGTTGTAAAGCAGCGAGCGCGCGTTGCCGACGTGGAACATCCCGGTCGGCGACGGGGCGAATCGAACGCGAACTACCGAGTTTGCCGATGCCATGCACGCAGCGTACCGATACATGCCAGTAGCTTGATCGCATATCCCCGCTCAGGTTCACCTGCAGCCGGGCAGTAATGGCTGGACGAACGTGAGCGACCGCCGCAGCGGCTACAGGATGCGCCACCGGCGCAACTCGGTGCCTTCGCTGCGGAGACCGTCGAGTCGCCGATGTACCTCAGCCGCGGCCTCTGTGCCTGGCCGGGACTTGCGCGCATTGGTGGCAATCATCTGGAGTTCGCGCAGCTGGCACAGCTGTTCGAAGCCCTGCCAAGAGGTGGCATTCCAGCCGTAGTTGCGCGTGAAGTCAGCAAAGGCCGTCCGGCCACCACCGAACCGGCGGCAGTGCACGGCGACGGTGGCGATGTCCCACTCCCTCGGTCCGAGTGCAACGCCGTCCCAGTCAGCCAGTACTGGTGTGCCGTTGAACCGCCGAAGGGCATTACGGGTTTGCGGGTCGGACTGGATCAGGCTGGCGCCCAACGGGAAGGCCATCGACGACCATGCCTTGCTCAGATCCTCAAGGCGGTCCAACAGCAGGTCGCGGTCTCGGGCGTCAATCATCTCGGCGCTCTCCACAGATCGCCGTACGCTCTCGATCGGCCGAAGCGCCGGCAACTCCATTGGCGGTGCCGGAAGGCCATGCAGCTCCCGCAGCAGCAGCCCGAGTTCGGCGGTGGTGATTGGGTTACTGAGCGCCGGATCCAACCGCTGCCATACCGTCACGGCGTGTCCGTCGACGAAGAGCGGTTGCGGCACCTGGTCGCACAGTCCGACGGTTGGGAACCCCTTCGCCGACAGCCACTCGACGACCGCGACGACAGCCCGCGTACGGTCGAAGCCGTACTCTGTCGGCGCGATCTTGACCACCACGTCACCAACGGCATACACAGCGTTAGTGTGGTGTCGGAGCAGCAGCGCGTCAGCGTCGGAATGGCCCAGCATCCGACACACCTCGGTGAGTACTGGACGTGTTCGCGCCTCGACGAACATATGGCCCCTAGGTTTCGAGCGCAGCAGTTCCGGCAGCAAGGGTACGGCTCCGCTCTCGGCACGACCGCACGTACTCCGTCAGCTCGGTCACTTCCCTGGTGTGAGCATGCCGCGGAATGGCCGAGATGACCTGAACGGCCTTCGTCAAGATGATCTCCGTGCGCTGCAGATCGGGCAGGTTCGCGATGGCTTCGCGGGCCGCTGCGGCCGCGTCGGCGAATCGAAGGTCGTGGACCAAGCACAGGGCGCGGTCCAACATGATCAGAGCAGGATCGATTGGCACTGTCGGAGCGGGACCGTACAGCCGGAGGGCCTCGTCTTGGACCCGGTATGCCTCCTTCGTGTCACCGAGCCACGTCATCGCCCCGGACAGGTAGAACATCAGCCGCTTTGCGGGGAAGCGAAACGCTGCATCGCTGTCGTCGTCACCTGCTTGGTCGAACATTCGGTGCGCCTGCTCGATTGCCGCTCGCGCCTGCTCAGCAGCACCGAGACGGGCGAATGCCCGCGCACGTCCAGCCGCAGCCAACGCTCCAGACGGTGATGCGGCCGTGGTGATAGCCAGGGCCGTGTCCGCCATCGCCACCGTCTGCTGCGGGTCGCCGAAGTAGTACGGAAGCATCGCTGCTTGAGCACGCACCAACACCCGAAGTCTCGTATCCGCGCTGTCATCCGCTGCATGGATCGCAGTCCGGTACCACAGTCGCGCCTCGCCGGCGTCGCCCAGCCGCATCAAGGCGTCGGCACACATTGTCGCCAGCAAGGCCGCAGCGCCCGACAGACGAGCTTGGACCGCTGCCGGCTGCCGACGACGCGACAGAACCTGAATCTCGGAACACTCGGTAGCAAGTCTCGACAGCATCACGCTCGGCGGCGCCGAGGGATAGATCCGCATGTGCTCGCTGGCCGATTCCTCGACCAACTCTAGGTGCCGCGGTGACACGCTCGAAGACGACAGTGCCTCATCCAGCTCGGCACGCAGGCGGGCGAGAGCAGGGACTGCCCGGGCGGCTGCTTCTTCTTCGGCTTGCAGCGATGCCGGCTGGTCACTCGCCATCTCGTGTCTGGTGGCAAGCGAACCGCCCGTACCGGCTGCGAGATCTTTCTCGCGGCCGAGTCCCATCGCGGCCCTCGGGATACCGAGGCCGAGCGCAATTCTCTCCAGCACCTCATAGGCCGTAACCTGCCGCGTCCCCTTGGCGATCTCGGCGGCGCGGTTGGCAGAGACGCCTACGAGAGCAGCGATCGTCCCATAGGAGACGCCGCGTGCATGCAGGAACCGGAAGACCGCTGCAACGTCGCGCTGCTCCAGAAACTCCCGGATCGGCCGCCCTTCCCACTTGCCCGACGTCCACCATGACGGATCGATCCGGGCGGCCATGATCACCTCCAGCAGCCGATAGGGAGCGGGAACCCAGCGCGGCCAGCATCTGCCACGGACACATCAATAGACCGACCAAGCTACCGCCTGCTGCCTAAAGACTCCATAGAGTCAGCTCGTTAGCTGTCGCCTGTACGGCTTCTTTCGATACCCAACCGGAAATTTGTCTAGGTCCGAGCGCTCTCCCGCCCTCGCCGAGTGGCCAGCAGGACCGGATGGCCGGTGCAGAGCCCGCGCGGCGCGGAAGGCTCAGGCGTAGGGTCGGCGTGCTCAAGGCGCAGCGCGTCGGACCGGCAAAGGAAACTCCCACCAGCCACGCCTGACGACGCATCCTCTATCAGGCAGTGTCCTGCCCGATCCGCGCCGTTAGGCCCGGCGGTAGCAGCCGTTGGACGAGACGGGAGATGCCCAGAACGTGGCGGAAGACGAAACCGAGCTGTCTTGCATCGGGAGCAGCTCCTCGGGGTCGCCGACCCTGGTGATCGTCCGCGGCAACTCGGGCAGCGGCAAGACGACCGCTGCCCGTGAGGTCCGCCGCCGCTGCGGCCGCGGCTGCGCGCTGCTCGAGCAAGACTACCTGCGCCGGGTCATGCTGCGCGAGCACGACAGTAGCCGCACCAATCCGGTCGCTCCCACGTTCATCGCCGCCACCGCCAAGACAGCGCTCGATCTGGGCTACCACGTGGTCCTGGAGGGCATCATGCACACCGGCCGCTACGGGGCCGTCCTGCGTCAACTCATCGCCGAGCACACCGGCCCGACGCACGTCTACTACCTCGACGTGTGCTTCGAGGAGACCATCCGCCGCCACCAGACACGCGCCGAACCGATCAACGTCACACCCGAGCAGATGCGCGAGTGGTACAGCGCTCGGGACTTGCTCGACGTGCCCGGCGAGCGCATCATCCCCGAGACCTCCACGTTCGAGCAGACCGTCACCACCATCCTCACGACCAGTGGCCTGGCAGGCAGCCCACCCTTGACGCCATGCCCGAACCGGTGCCCCCACTGCGCTGCGAAAGCCCAATGAGCGCCAGTGCGGCGCCGGAGTTCTGAGGCGTGGGGTTACCACCGCCGCCGTCCTACGAACACCGGCCCTTTGACCTCATCGTGGCCGACGGCGGCCCCTCGCCCGTCGGTTGGACCATTCGGGATGCACTTCTGGGCCGGCGCACCGGGGCGAGCGAGATTGTGGCGGCACGTCCGGCCCTTACTCGGCGACAGCAGGCAGGGTAGGCAGCTCGACGAACGGATCTGCGCCCTCGCCGCTAGCCGAGCCGCCCTACCGGGCAGCTAAGCCGCCGACTCGTTGTGCTTGCGCACCATCTCGGGCAGCTCAGCTGGCGAGTCGAGCCGGAACAGGCAGCGCTCGCTGACGGCCGTGTCGACCGGTTCGGCCATGTCACCGTCCGCACGAACCGCTACTCCGGCTCCGGTGCACCTGGTTAGAGGGCGTCTCAGGTGGCGGTCAGCTGACCTTGGTGGTAGATCACTTCTACTGTGGACGAGCGGTTGATCTCGCAGTGGATGCCGGACGAGTTGTGGGGCCTTGCTGCCCCGTTGATCCCGCCGCCGCCTCGACGTCCGCAGGGTGGAGGTACGCCGCCGATCGAGGCGCGGGCCGTGTTCGCCGCGATCGTGTACGTGCTGACGACCGGCTGCGCGTGGCGGCACCTGCCACCCGGGTTCGGGGTGTCCAAGGCCACCGCGCACCGCCGGTTCGTCGCCTGGACCCGGGCCGGCCTGTGGCGGCGCCTGCACGTGGCCGCTATGGACCAGCTCGGTGCCAAGGCGTTTATCGACTGGTCCCGAGCCACCGCCGACGCGGCGTCGGTGCGGGCGAAAAGAGGGGCGACCTGACCGGCCCCAGCCCGGTCGACCGCGGCAAGCCCGGCAGCAAGATCCACGCCCTGTCCGACCGCAACGGCCTGCCCCTGTCCGTCGGGGTGTCCGCAGCGAACACCCACGACAGCCTCTGCCTGGAATCCCTCATCCAAGCCATCCCCGCCGTGCGCTCCCGGCGCGGACCTCGCCGCCGGCGGCCCGACAAGCTGCACGCCGACAAGGGCTACGACTACCCCCACCTGCGCCGCATGCTCCGCGCCCGCGGCATCCGCCCCCGCATCGCCCGCCGCGGCATCGAATCCTCACACCGACTCGGGCGACACCGATGGGTGATCGAAAGGACGTTCGCCTGGTTCACCGGCTACCGCCGGCTGACCATCCGCTACGAACGCTCTGCCCGCCTGTACTGCGCATTCCTGACCCTCGCCGCCGCCCTTACCTGCCACAAGCGCTACCTCAAACTCACCACCTGAGACACGCTCTTACGATCTTGTGCGCAATTACAGGGCTTGTGGGCTGCCGTGATGTGGATCGGTTACCAGGTGATCATGCGGTCGGATACCAAGCCGGCGACCGCGTCGATGGTCTCGGGTAGAAGCTCACGGCGGCCGGTGAAGCGTTGAAGCTGCCGCCACCACTTCAGCTCCGCGATGGCGTGCTCGACCGGGATGCGTTGTGAGGACTGGTGTTTACGCTCTGCTTCCCACGCGTGCTGACGTGCCGGTGGTGCGCCAGGGCGTAGCTTCAGCGGCGGAGCGGTGACCTGGTCGGGGTGGTCCTTGGCCAGTCCTTGGTAGCCGGCGTCGACCAGAACTTTCACCTGCGGGTAGGTGTCCAGCAGGGCGTCGATGCCCTCGACGCGGATCGCGGTGGTGTCGTGCATCCGGCCTGGCCGGTGTCCGCCGCACCACAGGGTCGCCCCGTACTCGTCGGCCACCACGGTCGCCTTGATCGTGTTCTGCTTCGCCTTACCCGACACGAACGCCTTGCGGCCTGGCCGGCCGACGCGTGGTCGGCGGACCCGGATCTCGGTGGCGTCCAGCCGCAGTGTCACACCCTCCGCGGCGGCGTAGGCGAACACGTCCGCCAGGGTGTGCAGCCGGATGCCGCTCGGGCGGGCGAACCCGCGACGGGCCAGCAAGGGCCGTACCTGCCCGATCGCTCGAGTCACGGTTGAGCGGTCCACCCCGAACGCCACCGCCAGGGCCTCGTGCGGCACCCCCAGACGCAGATGAGCGAGGGTGACGACAAGCCGATCAGTGAACCGCAGCGTCAAACGCCGGCCGGCTCCAGCCGCCCGCCGCCGGTCGCCACCCCGACGGGCATACAGCCGGCCCTCTCTCCCGGCCAGCCACACCACACGCAGCTCGGTTCGTAGCAGATGCAGATGACGGCGAGAGATCCCGGTGAACGCGGGATGGCTGAACACGCGACGCGCCCACCGACCCGAAGATCATCACCTACCAAGGATGGGCTCCCCCGACCGTCCTATTGCGCACAAGATCGTTAGCCGCCAGGTCAGGGTCCAGCGCCCGCGACCGTAACTGTCGGGAAGGTGGTTACAGGTGGCGGCCATTGCATCGCACTCCGTTGCTCGGGTTTTGGGCCTAATGGAGTTGACCGAAGCCTTCGGCACTCACGGCTAATCCCTTACTTCGACTCACCTACGTTCTGTCACGTGGCAGCGTCTCAGTGCGCAATGGATGACCAAAACGACTCTTTGGTGTTGAAAGGCACCCTTGCGCGGTCATACGTTCCGACTGGTGTCGATACAGCGGAGAAAGGGGGTGCTGCAATGCGTAAGGGCGTCGAATGGGGCTGAGCACCCGTCGCATACCTGCTACTGTGGACGATCTGCTTGGAAGGGCTGGGGCTGATGATCACGGGGGATTGATTGATGCCGATCCAGCGTGGAAAATGGGCGCTGGGCCTGTTGACATCCATCGTTTTCGTTTCGGCGCTGGCGTGCCTTGTGTGGGCTGTTAAACACGCGGGGCGGCCGGTGCCTTACTATTCCGTCTACCTCTTGATGGGCGCAGCGCTCATGGCGGTCGGCGCGATTTGCTCAGCGCCAGTTCCACAACGGGTTCCGATCCGGATCACCTTGACGCCTACGGCGTGTCTGGTCTGTGCCTCGGCTCTGCCGGTTCCGTGGGTCGTCCTGTGCACGGCGGTCGGGGTTACTGTGGCGCGACTCGTAATGAGCCGTTCCCGGTCCTCCGGCCTACACAAAGTGCTCCACAACAGCAGTATGGACGTCGTCACCGCAGCAGCGGCGGGGTCGGTGATGTATGCCTTCGGCGCCCAGCCCGGCTTCACTGAGCATGCTCTCGGCAGCCCGGACCTGCTCCGGCAGGTGGCCGCTTTCCCTATCGCGGCGGTGGCGGTGCTGGCTCTGGAAGAGCTGGTCACGATGACCACGGTCGCATTGGCGACCAGAAGGCCCTTTCTGGCGGTCCTGCGCCACCTATGGCGGACCCGCCTGATCGTTGCCGTCGGAGAAACCGTCACTGCAGGCATCGTTGCGGTCGTTACTGGGCTCGACCTGCGAGCGCTGATGGCACTGCCGGCGGTGATGCTTATCGTGCACCTCGCGTTGACTTACCGACTTCGGATCCGCGAGGAGCGGCGTGCTTGGGAGGACCTGGCGGTGCTGAGCGACGCGTTGTCCGCCCGGGATCTCGAGTTCGTTCTTCGCACCGCCGCCGCCGGAGCGGTAAGGCTGTTCGGTGCTCGGGCCGCAGACATCGAGGTCGATGGCGGCAAACGGCTGCTGCGTGCTGGTGGCGACGCTGGCGATGCTCGGGTGGTGTATGACGGGCCGGCCTCCGATGCTCCCGACATCGTCGAGTCGCGGCCAACAGTGCGGTCCGAGTTCGGGGACTACGCGACCGGGCTGCACGGTGTGGTGCGGTTGTATCTCGGCGGGGCCGGTGACGAACTGTCAGCGCGAGAGCGTGTCACCCTACGAACATTCACTGCCACCCTGGCAACGAGTCTGGACAACGCGCACGCGTACGACCTGCTGGCGCAGGAAGCGCGCAGGCATGAGGTGGCAGCCACCCAGGATCCGGACACCGGCCTGTTGAATCGCAGAACGCTGCTGTCCCGCGTCGCCGAGATCGCCACCGGGACGTGCCATGTGGTCGCGGTTCGCCTAGAGAACTACGACTTTCTCGCGGACCAGATCGGCAGGGATGCGGCACTGACGCTGCTGAACGAACTCGCCGGAAGGTTGTGCCATGCCCCGGGGGATTCAGGCTCCGTCGTTGGACGTATCGGCGATGCCGAGTTCGCCCTCATCATGTGGGACGTGCCGCAGGACGCCGCGTACCAGCGGGCGTGCTGGACCGTTGCGGCACTACGCCGCCCGGTCACCACCGATCAGGGCATGCTCAACGTCCGGGCGAGCGCAGGAATGGCATCTGGCGCCGCCGCCGATGTCGCGGAGCTGCTCGACGCCGCAGAACAGGTGATGTGGCGGGCCATCCGCCGGGAGCAAGACCGGCTGGTGTCATATCAGACTGGTCCCGCGCACGGCCGTGCCCTGGATCGGGACCTGGTCGACGCACGGATGTCGATCGCGTACGAGCCGATTGTCGACCTCACCACCGGCAGGATTGCGATGATGCAGTCCGTGCCGCGAATCCTCTACTCACGGCATGTTGTGCTCGTCGCCGACGAGTACATCTACCAGCTCGTCCTGAATCAGGACGGCCTGGAAGCCCTCGCGCGGAAGGTGATCACGCGGTCCCTGTCCGCCGCGGCGACCTGGCGGGAGGCGCTGCCGCAAGCTGCGTTGGTGGTGCCGGTGCCCGCACGTGCCCTCACGTCCAGATTCGTCGATGGGCTCCGTGAGCTCCTGCGCAACCACGCTGTGGCGGGATCATCTCTGGTGCTGGAGTTGGCGCAACCCACTGGCCTGCCCAGCCGCGACGTGACCGACCTGCTTCGGCAGTACGGGGTGCGGCTGTTGCTGGGCAACTATGGCGGCATTCAGGGCAGCATTCAGGCGCTCAACGCCGCCACTTGGAGCTTCCTCCGGCTCGACCCGGCCTACGCACTCGACGCCGGTTGGCGGCCGGCGCAGGCTGTCATCCGCGCGGCAGCCGACCTCGCCATCGACCTGGACCTCGCGGTCATCGCGCCCGGGATAACCGTCGAAGAGGAGCGACACGAGTTGGCGAGGCTCGGCTGCGCACTTGGCGGTGGGCCATTGTTCGGGGGCGAGATGTTTCCGAGTCAGGTTCGGAATCACGCCTCGCTGTGGCAGCCGACGGCCTTGCACGACGGGGCGCAGATCGTGCGCTTACACCGCACGCGCTGGACGACCAGGCCGCGTCGCGCTGTCTGGCAGCGGCATGACGGGTAGACCACGCGCCAACGTCGCAGGGGGAGACGCCTCGCTGGTATCGGCGGACGCGATCACCGGCACCCAGCAGTCCACCTCGGCGGCGACGAGGGGCGAGTCATGCAGAGCGCGAGACATCCTGGCCAGGCGGCGGGCCTCAGCCCGCACGTCAGTCACGTCCAAGGGCGCGGCGACGAAGGGCGAATCGTCAGCGAGCGGCAGCGCGGCCTGGCGCCGACGCAGCGCGACCGCTACCGTCGCTGCTTCGGCGACTGCAGCTACAGCAGCAGAATCGAGCCGGTATCGCAGGGCTCGCCGCTCCGCGCTGTCGTGAACCTGCCCACTGCACCACGGTCTCAGCAGCCGCAACGCGTCGTGGACCTCGATCACCCGTCGATGGCGGTGGTGTCTACCACCTACCTCTACTGGGACCTGTTCACCCGTGCTGGTGCTGATGATCTTTGCGTCAGGCATACCCGCCCGCAGCGTCATCCACAACTGGGTGACATGCCAGTCCGCACGAAGGTCCGTCCATCTCCGCGATGACCAAAGCCTCAAGGGCACCCGCGAGAGAGCTGCTACCTGCCGCGTACAAGGTTCGGCGGTGCTGCCGGCGGCCTGGGCCATCTGCTGGTACAGCAGGTCAGCGGCCAACTCGGCTTCAGCCTCCAGCGCAGCATCGACGTCTGCGTGTAGGGCATCGCCGTCGTGATCGAGGACCAGATGTGCGACCTCGTGCAGAACCGTCTGCGCCCGTGCGAGCGTGGGCAGCGCCGCGTCGATGATGATGTAGTCGGCTCCGTCGAGCCGAACGAGTAGACCGGGCGGATGCTCGGCTCCCAGTCGTTCACCGCGTATGTGTAGGGGCCGGCCCCGAACACGCCCGATGGCCTCGCACCAGGCGTCCACAGTGTACGGAGCGGGCGGCGGCGGCACGCCAGCCTTGCGCAGACGCCGTGCGAGACGCGCCCGAGCCCAGAGCATCCACACCTCCTGACACTACGATCAGTGCCGGGCCAAAGGTCAGAGTGTAACGCCCGAGCGGGTTACCTGCAGGACCCCTGATCATGAGGGCCCACCGGGATGAGCCTGTTCGACTAGGCTCCGCCTCCACAACGGACGGCGCTAACGGCATGGCATCACAGGTGCGCAGGGACGGGGAGAGAACAGTGGTCGAAACGCACAAGGATGCGCGCGGCGCCGGCGGTGGCCGCGCCACCGTCGCACGAATCTATGACTACCTCCTCGGCGGCGACCAGAACTTCCCCGCAGACCGCGAAGCCGCACGACAGCTCTTGCAGGCTGTTCCCGACGCGGCGGACATCGCCTGGTCCAACCGCCTGTTTCTGCGGCGCGCGGTCCGAGTGCTGGCCGAAGCGGGCATTCGACAGTTCCTCGACCTCGGCTCCGGCATCCCCACCCAGGGCAACGTGCACGAGATCGCCCAGGCGGTCGACCCCACCAGCAGAGTGCTGTACGTGGACATCGACCCCGTCGCGGTTGTCGCGTCCAACGAGCTTCTGATGGGCATCCCGGGCTGCCGGGCCATCGAAGGCGATTTCACCCGCCCCGACCTTGTTATCGATGCCCTCCACGAGGGTGACCTCGCCAGCGTGATCGACCTCTACCAGCCCACTGCGCTGCTCTACTGCGCGGTGCTGCAGCAGGTGCCCGACGATCGAATCGATGAAGTCGTGGCACCAATCCGTGACCGGCTTGTCCCCGGCAGCGCGATGGTGCTCTCGCACCTGAGTGCGGCGGCTGTTACGGACACATATGAAGAGTCGAGCGTGTCAACGGCGAAGAGTGTGTTTCGCACCCAAGCGGCCACCGAGATCACCCTCCGCACCGACGCGCAGCTCACCGCGCTATTCGGCGACTACACGCTAATGCCGCCAGGCCTCGTGCCGCTCGGCGAATGGCGACCCGAGTTGAGCGAGTCGGACCCCTACGCCGCGACGCCGGCCCGTTCACCGATGCGGGGCGCCGTGGCCACCAACTGACCGCCGCGACCAAGACGGGCGCGAGATCGGGAGCCGATGTCGTAGGCGTTCGCGATACTGGCGGCTATGGCAACCGCAGCGACCTGCCCGCACTGCGGCTCCGCTGGAACGCGCGCTCTGCCCGCGGCGCGCGCAACGGGGGCGCGAGTGGCGCGTACGTCCACCATGACCCTGGCAGGGGAATGCTCGCCGTACGCAGCCGCAGCGCCATAGCGTCGTCGAGCCTTCTGGCTGTGCAACTACGGCCCCCTGCGCGCCCCCCGTTTGGCGTCGCGGCCAGCGGCAGTAGCAGCAGCATGTGCGGGAATCGTGGTCTTCATCAGCTACGGGCTGCTGGCCGCACCATCGCCCTCCGCGCAGGACTCTGCTGCGGGTATGTTCGCAGCGGCGGTTTTGGCCGCTGTGGGCGGTGCCGCTGGGCTGCTCGCGGCTGTCCGCCGGCACCGTGCTCAGGGATCGCGGGCGGTGACGGAGCGGGCGATGTGGGTGCGGCGTTCAGGGACGTGGTGTGGAAGCTGTCACCACGTGGCCCTGCCGGTCCCCGGTGCCGGCCGCAGGGTCATCGTGAGCGCGGAGCACGCGTACCAAGCGGTTCACGACCTCGCGCGAGTGGATGCCGGTGGGGCACCGCGGCTGGCAACGTAGAAGCTGTCCAACTCAGCCGCGGCGGAGGCCCGAGCGGGAAGCTGCCAAGATCGATGACAGCGGACAGCGGGAATTCCGGGTGGGCGGACAGGAAGGCATGCGTGGACCGCGACTACCCGCGGTGACCGGTTTCGCTGGCGAATATGGGCGCCCAACTGCTGGAACGGATGGATGATCGTCAGGTGATCGAGTCCGCAGACTTCACGCTCGCCGACAACTGGTACGGCGGCTTCTACGAGTTGGCGCTCGAACTCGGCGACACCAGCGACGCACGGCTAGAGACCGCGCTGGACGTCCTGTGGTCGGCCGCCGGAGTCGAGGGCTGCTACGGCAGTCACCGGATCCCGCTGTCCGACCAACAGGCTGTGCCATGCACCCTGGCGTCGCTAGAGCGGTCCAGCCACCTGTACGGCGTGGTACGGCTGCCCAACGGGGCACCGATGGTCTGCGGCGTCGTGGCCGTCCGCGAGGACAACGGCCCTGACTGGCTCGACTTCTACCTGCCGCTGGGTGCCCTGGGCCGGGCCGAGCCACGCTCCAACGAGCACATGGTCGGCGATCCCGGCAGCAGCTCGGTCTCCCTAGCCTGGCGCAGGCCGATCGACGATTGGCTGGCTGACCTGGGCGCTCGGGTGTACACCGCAGTCGACTTCCGGCTGGGCCTGATCGGCAACGAGGTGTCCGGTCAGACTGACGCCGCCACGATCGCCGCCAACCCACCCACGCACCGCAGGATCGGGTACCTGATCCCCAGCGACGGCCAGGTGCGCTACCTGCCTGCGGCCGAGTGACCAACCCCAACCTGAGGCACCCAGCCAGCAACACGCAGCGTCACGACATGTCCGCCCATCCGGCGCTCGGCTGTCCAAGAGCGGGAGGGTCGTGTCCGCCGAGCCGGAAGTTTCAATGACCGCCAACAATCGACTGCCGGCGCTTCCCGGTGTTGGGCGCGCTTCCCAACACGGCTGCCCGTCACCGGGACGACTCACCCCACTGCGCAGTGCCATCTTGCTGGCGGCCGGCGGTCTGCTCGCGCCATGTGCCCGGCGAGGGTGCGCGCAGGAGGCGGTCGACCATTTCCAGGGCTTCCTCCGGGGAGTCGAACTCCCAGCGCAACACCTTGCCCGTCTCGCTGTCGCCGGCTCGGGCAACCACCTTCCAGCGAGTCTGTCGGATGAGCCAGACGTCACGGCGCGCGAGGCGACCCCACGTTCCGTTCCACCATCGCCGTGCTACCTCATCCACGACATGATCGTACGCATGTTCGAATGGGTGTTGTGTGGCCTCCCCGCGAACGGGTCATTCGCAGCGATCCTCGGCACCCCGGCCGCGCGCCTCGCAGCAGTCGGGGCGGTGCCGGTAGACCCGCAGATCGCATCCCTGTCGCCGGGCGAAGTCGGGCGTCGCCTCGTACAGGCAGGCCCGCCACACGACAGCCTGCCCGACGGCAGACACCACCTGGCCGTCGCCAGGTCCGCCGCGCAGCAGCACCCTCATGCCACCCGACGGTACGTAGGCCACCGGCAAGCGGCGACCGATTCCTTGGGTAACCGGCGCAGGTCAGGAGGCGCTGGCTGGCGGAACCCCCGGTTCGGAGCCGACAATGCCCTGCGCGCGGAGTTGCGCGGCATGGGTCTCGAGCGGCGGATCGGGCTCGTAATCGGAGGGACGCGGCCCCCCGGGGCCCTCGGGTGAGGAGCGCAGCAGGGTTTCGACTACGCCACGACGCGTGCGCCCAAGTGGGGCGCGAGAAAAGCTTCCCGTTGCTGATCTTACTCGTAGAAGCTACCGACCACGTGGCTTATCTCCCGCTCCCACAGATACCATTCCATCCCCGCATCGAATCGATCGGCGAACTCGTAAAGAAAGTCATGGATCATGACGTCGCTCGGGGGGACTCCAAGGAGGTGAGAGAGAATTATGTGAGCGACGAACGCATGCATTTGCCTGTTGCCCCAGTCGACACTGCTGCCGACGCACAAGGGCGCATCGCAGCCGGAGCCGTCATCGTAGGTCACGCGACCATAGCTGTCACATTCTCGTGTTGCGGCCATGCAAAGGTCGACATAGTTGCCCCAGTAGTGGCCGCCGCCGCTTCTCCTAATGAAGGTTGTTGGCTGGTTGTCGAAAAGTAAGGTCGAGCATTCGATGGCAGCCTTCTCTGCCCTCCTGCGGGCAGTTTGCGTAAAGCCGCTGTGGCTGAAGATTCTTCCACCAGAGGCCCCCAGGTCATCGACCATTCCGATCAGGCGATCAACCACTCCAACGTCGACCGGTCGAGCATGGTGCTTGCATTCAACAATCTCACGGGTTCGAGGCAGCCAGATATCTACCTGACGGTAGTGGCGCTTTTCCGAGTCAAGCAGTTTCACGTCAAGTTCGAACGTGACTCTCGGGTCGCGGTCGGTAAGGTGAAGCATTACTTGACGTTCATAGCTCTTCCCGCTCGATTTCGCACTCACTGCCTTCAGCCATCCTAATCGGCAAGCTATAGTTAAACATCGGAGAACAGTTTACTCCGCCCATGTCCACGCGTCGGACGCGCGAGCACCCCCTTTGGAAGTCGCACTCGAACTCAACGGGATGGCTCTTCCGGAGAGATGATCAAGTCGAGGTGACGTTGCCCGCGTAGCGGTGGCGTGGACGCGCCGTTTCTCCTGGTCAAGGCGGTAGGTCCAGTGGGCATCGAAGTCGCCGTTGCTGATCAAGGCGCGTCGCTGTGCTGACGGGTTGCTCGACAGGCGAGACACCCGCCGGGGTGACGAGACGTCCCTTAGGGCGCGTCTCAGTTGGTGGCCTTGGTCAGCCTGCGGTAGCAGATGAGCAGGCAGCCGATGTCGGCGAACGCGAGGAAGTGGTCGGCTGTGCGG
>NZ_JBICUB010000020.1:0-109589 GCF_043197935.1 Micromonospora sp. NPDC048930 | reverse complement strand
GGTACTGCACTCGGGAGGGTGTGGGAGAGTAGGACACCGCCGGACAATCTTTCCAGTCAGGGTCACCCCAATCGGGGTGACCCTGACTGCGTTTGAGCGTCTTTTCGACAGTCGTCCCCGCGGAGAACGCCGCCCGCGAGCGGCGTTCCCGCGGGAACGAAAAGCCTCAGCGACGCTGGATGCTCTCGCGCAGCTGGCGGAACAGGGCGGCGGAGTCGTCGACGGACCGCCCTGGGAACATCCCCATCACCACGCTGCCGTGGTCGGCCCAGCCGCAGACCGCGAAGTCGCCGCCGTCGCCGCTGGTCGTACCGCACTTCATCACGCCGCCCAGGCGCCCGGCGTCGACCTCGCGCAGGCCGGTCACCTTGCCGGTCTCGTCCGCCATCAGCCCGAAGAGGCTGTCCAGGTCGCGCTCCGGCTGCCAGAGCAGGGTGGTGCCGCCGAATACGAGCACCGCCCGCTTCGCGTCCGCCGGGTCGCTGTAGACCGTGCCGAAGCTGTGGTCCAGGTCGATGTCGGCGGCGAAGCCGTCCCGCAGGTAGTCCGCGGTGGTGCGGGCGCGCTCGCTGTCGTCCCGGGTCAGCCCGGCGGCCTTGGCCGGTGGGTTCAGCGAGGTGTCCTGCTGCGCCAGGATCCGCCATCCACCGATGCCGAGCGCGCCCAGGCCGGCGACGCCGACGGCCAGGGCGGCGGCGAGCGCGATCCGGCGCCGACGGGAGGCCGGGCGCCGCGCGTCGGCCTCCAGGGCCGGGTCGCGGCGGCTCAGCTGGATCGGCTCGTCGGTCAGATCGACGGGCTCGGGCCCCTCGCCGACGTGACGTTCGGTGAGATGTGCGTCGGACATGTCCGCCACCGTACGCGAACAGGAGGTGGCGCACGTCGGGTCTCCGAAAGCGCTCCGTAGACTTTCAGGGTGACCGAGAGACTGGATGCCCGACGCCCCGACGCCCCGACCCTTGCCGGCCAGTACCAGCCCGGCGAGGTAGAGCAGCGACGGTACGAGCAGTGGGTAGCCGCCGGCCACTTCCGGGCGTCGGCGGAGAGCGACAAGCCCCCCTTCACCATCGTCATCCCGCCGCCGAACGTCACCGGCTCGCTGCACATGGGCCACGCGTTCGAGCACACGCTGATGGACGCCCTGAGCCGGCGCAAGCGGATGCAGGGCTACGAGGCGCTCTGGCTGCCCGGCATGGACCACGCCGGCATCGCCACCCAGAACCTGGTCGAGCGGCAGCTCGCCGGCGAGGGCCTGTCCCGGCACGACCTCGGCCGGGAGAAGTTCGTCGAGCGGGTCTGGCAGTGGAAGGCCGAGTCCGGCGGCGCGATCCTGGGCCAGATGCGACGCCTCGGCGACGCGGTCGACTGGGACCGCGAGCGCTTCACCATGGACGAGGGCCTGTCCCGCGCCGTCCAGACCATGTTCAAGAAGCTCTTCGACGACGGCCTGATCTACCGGGCGAACCGGATCATCAACTGGTGCCCGCGCTGCCTCACCGCACTGTCGGACATCGAGGTGGAGCACACCGACGACGAGGGCGAGCTGATCTCGATCCGCTACAGCGACGAGGTCGTGGTGGCCACCACCCGGGCGGAGACGATGCTCGGTGACACCGCGGTCGCGGTGCACCCGGACGACGAGCGCTACCAGCACCTCATCGGCACCGAGGTGGCGCTGCCGCTGACCGACCGGCGGATCCCGATCGTGGCCGACGCGCACGTCGACCCGAGCTTCGGCACCGGCATGGTCAAGGTGACCCCGGCGCACGACCCGAACGACTTCGAGATCGGCCAGCGGCACGACCTGCCGTCCCTGACGATCATGGACGAGCGGGGCATCATCACCGCGCCCGGCCCGTTCCAGGGCCTGGACCGGTACGAGGCCCGCCCGGCGATCGTCGCCGCGCTGCGCGAGCAGGGCCTGATCGTCGCCGAGAAGCGGCCGTACGTGCACGCGGTGGGGCACTGCTCGCGGTGCAAGACCACGGTCGAGCCGCGGCTGTCGTTGCAGTGGTTCGTCAACACCAGCCCGCTGGCCAAGGCCGCCGGCGACGCGGTCCGCGACGGCCGGGTGAAGATCGAGCCGGCCGAGCTGGCCAAGCGCTACTTCGCCTGGGTCGACAACATGCACGACTGGTGCATCTCCCGGCAGCTCTGGTGGGGCCACCGCATCCCGGTCTGGTACGGGCCGGACGGCGAGATCGTCTGCGTCGGCCCGGACGAGCAGCCGCCGACCGGCGAGGGCTGGCGGCAGGACGAGGACGTCCTGGACACCTGGTTCTCCAGCGGCCTGTGGCCGTTCTCCACCCTGGGCTGGCCGGAGCGGACCCCGGACCTGGCCAAGTTCTACCCGACCAGCGTGCTGGTCACCGGCTACGACATCCTCTTCTTCTGGGTCGCCCGGATGATGATGTTCGGCCTGTACGCGATGGACGGCGTCCAGCCGTTCGACGTGGTCGCCCTGCACGGGATGGTCCGGGACGAGCACGGCAAGAAGATGTCGAAGTCGTTCGGGAACGTGGTGGACCCGCTGGACTGGATCGACCGGTTCGGCGCGGACGCCACCCGGTTCACCCTGGCCCGGGGCGCCAACCCCGGCCAGGACGTGCCGGTCAGCGAGGAGTGGTGCCAGGGCTCCCGCAACTTCTGCAACAAGCTCTGGAACGCCACCCGGTTCGCCCTGATGAACGGCGCGCACACCGACGGCCCGCTGCCCGAGGCGGCCACCCTGTCGACCGTCGACCGGTGGATCCTGTCCCGGCTGGCGCACGTCACCGCCGAGGTGGACGAGCAGTTCGAGGCGTACGAGTTCGCGAAGGTCTGCGACCTGCTGTACCACTTCGCCTGGGACGACGTCTGCGACTGGTACGTGGAGCTGAGCAAGCCGGTGCTCGCCGAGGGCGGCCCGGCGGCCGAGGCCACCCGCCGGGTGCTCGGGCATGTGCTGGACCAGTTGCTGCGGCTGCTGCACCCGGTCATCCCGTTCGTCACCGAGGAGCTGTGGACCGCGCTGACCGGCGCCGAGACGGTGATGAAGGCGGCCTGGCCGGTGGCCGACCGTACCCTCGTCGACGACGCCGCGGAGGGCGAGGTCGGCACCCTGCAGCGGGTGGTGACCGAGATCCGGCGGTTCCGCTCGGACCAGGGGCTGCGCCCGACCCAGCGGGTGTCGGCCCGGCTCGACGGCCTCGCCGGCGCGGGCATCGCCGCGCACGAGCCGCTGATCCGCTCGCTGGTCCGCCTCGACTCCGCCGGCGACGACTTCCAGGCCAGCGCCACCCTCGCCATGCCGGGCGAGGTGAGCGTCGCGCTGGACACCCGGGGGTCGATCGACGTCGCCGCCGAGCGGGCCCGGCTGACCAAGGACCGGGCGGCCGCCGAGAAGGAGGCCGCGCAGGCGCGGGCGAAGCTGGACAACCCGGCGTTCGTCGGCAAGGCGCCGGAACCGGTGGTCGCCAAGATCCGGGAGCGGCTCGCGGTGGCCGAGGCCGACCTGGTCCGCATCGACGCCGCCCTGGAGGCGCTGCCCTCGTGACCGACCGTACCGAATTCGCCGAGGTGGAGGCCGCGCTCAACGCGCGCGGCTTCACCCGCATGCACTTCGAGCTGGAGAAGATCGAGAGTCTGCTCGACCTGCTCGGCAGCCCGCAGCGGGCGTATCCGTCGATCCACCTGACCGGGACGAACGGCAAGACCTCGACGGCCCGGATGGTCGACTCGCTGCTGCGGGCGTTCGGGCTGCACACCGGCCGCTACACCAGCCCGCACCTGGAGACCGTCCGGGAACGGATCAGCCTGGACGGCGAGCCGGTCAGCGAGGAGCGCTTCGTCGCCACGTACCGGGAGGTGGCGCCGCTGGCCGAGCTGGTCGACCACCGCTTCGACGAGCCGCTGACCTACTTCGACCTGACCACCGCGTTGGCCTTCGCCACGTTCGCCGACGCGCCGGTCGACGTCGCCGTGGTGGAGGTCGGCCTCGGCGGCGCCGAGGACGCGACCAACGTGATCCAGGCCGGGGTCGCGGTGATCACCCCGATCGGGCTGGACCACACCGAGTGGCTCGGCGACACCATCGAGGACATCGCGCTGCACAAGGCGGGGATCATCCACAAGGGCGCCACCGTGATCGCGGCGGCGCAGGAGGAGGAGGCCGCGCGGCCGATCCTGGAGCGCTGCGCCGAGGTCGGCGCGACCATCGCCCGGGAGGGCTCCGAGTTCGGCGTCCTGCGCCGGGCGGTCGCGGTCGGCGGCCAGGTGCTCACCATCCAGGGCCTCGGCGGGGTGTACGAGGAGATCTTCATCCCGCTGCACGGCGCCCACCAGGCGCAGAACGCGGCAGTGGCGCTCGCCGCGGTGGAGGCGTTCCTCGGGGCGGGGGCGCGGCGGCAGCTCGACATCGAGGCGGTCCGGGAGGGCTTCGCCGCGGCCAGCTCGCCCGGCCGGCTGGAGAAGGTGCGTACCGCGCCGACGATCCTGCTCGACGGCGCGCACAACCCGCACGGGATGACCGCGACGGTCACCGCGCTGCAGGAGGAGTTCGCGTTCAGCAAGCTGGTCGGCGTGCTCGCCGTGCTCGGCGACAAGGACGCGGCCAGCCTGCTGGAGCTGCTGGAGCCGGTGCTCGACTCGATCGTGGTCGCCGAGAACAGCTCGCCCCGGGCGATGCCGGTCGACGAGCTGGCCGCGCTGGCCCGGGAGGTCTTCGGGCCGGAGCGGGTGCAGGTCGCCGGGGAGATGCCGGACGCCATCGAGGCGGCCGTCGCCGAGGCCGAGTCCGACGTGCCCGGCGAGCTGGCCGGCGTCGGGGTGCTGATCACCGGGTCGGTGGTGACCGTGGCCGACGCCCGCCGGCTGCTCAAGCGATGACCGGCCCGGCGGAGGAGCGCCCCGGCACCGGAGACCGGCCGATCCCGGACGCCGAGGCGTCCCCGGACGTGCGCCCCCCGGCGGCCGACACGTCGACCGGCTCTGCCGGCCCGTCCGGTTCCGGTGGCCTGTCCGGCTCCGGTGAACCGTCCGGCTCCGGTGGGCCGGCTGCCGCTGGTGGGCCGGCCGGGCCGGGGGAGCGGCGCTCCGGGCTGCGCAACCCGGAGCGGGCCGTCCGGGGGCTCGGCGGGGGCATCCTCGGGCTGGAGGCGCTGGTGCTGCTGCTGGCCATCCAGCCGATCCGGGTGGTCGGCGGGGACCTCAGCGGCTCGGCCATCGCCGTGATCGTGGCGCTGGCGGTGGCCTGCGTGCTGCTGGCCGGCCAGATGAAGCGGCCGTGGGCCTGGCACGGGGGGAGCGTCCTGCAGGGTGTGCTGATGCTCGCCGGGCTGCTGCACTGGTCACTGCTCGTGCTGGGCGTCATGTTCGCCCTGGTGTGGGCGTACGCGCTGCACGTGCGGCGGGTCATCCTCGGCTGACCGGTCCCCGCCGCCGTCCGGCGGTGGGGGTCAGGCGTCGGCGAGGGTACGCCACTGGGTGAGCGCGACGCCGTGCCCGTCCGGGTCGCGGAACGCCGCCGCCCACACCTCCAGCTTGCTGCCCCGGTTCACCACCCGGGGGGCGTAGGTGAACCGGACGCCGGAGCCGCGCAGCCGTTCGTACGCGGCCTGGATGTCGTCGACCTCCAGATTGACGTGGACCAGCCGGCGGCTGATCGGGGCGGCCCCGGTGACCTGGCGCAGCACCAGGCGGGTCGGCCCGGAGGAGAGGACGGCGTTGCCGGCGCCCCGATCCAGCTCCGTGAAGCCGAGGTCCCGGTAGAAGTCGAGGGACCGGTCCAGGTCGGTGACGAGCAGGGTGATCCCGACGCCGCTGATCGGGCTGTCGGCCACCTCGGCGGCCTCGTCACCGGCCGGGCCGAAGATCGCCTCGTCCAGCTCCTCCGGGGTCGGCGGCGCCTCGGCGGCCGGCTCGTCCAGCGGGACGTCGACCGAGTCGACCGGCAGGGTGTCGAACCGTTCCTCGGCGGGCGGCCGCGGGGCCGGGGCGCGGCGCGGCAGTGGGCCCGCGCCCACCGGCTCGACCAGTTCGCCCTCCAACACCTTGGGGCCGCCGGGCCGCTGGTGCACCACCACCGGCTCGCGCTCCTCGGGCAGCCCGCCAACGCCGTCGAGGAGCGGGTCCGGCGCGGGCGGGAAGTCCTCGCGGAAGTCGTCCTCGGGGGCCCGGTCGGCCCACGGCGGGGCCTCCTGCGCGATCAGGACCTCCTCGACCGGGTCCGGACCGGCGTACTCGGGCGGGAGGTCGGCGACCGCGGCGGCGCTCTCGGCGTGGGTGGGCACCTCGTCCCAGAGGACCCGGACGTGCCGCTGGTCGTCGAGGGCGACCCGGACGGGCAGGGCCTGGCCCAGCGACGGCCACTTGGCGACCGGGACCCGGGGCTCGATGATCTTCTTGGAGCGGGGCGGCAGCCCCGGCGCGTCGATCACCAGTTGCAGCTCGCAGCGGCCGAACGCGTACTGGGTGGGCGGCTCGGAGGCGCTGTGCACGTGGCCCAGCCCGACCACCCAGGTGCGGCCACCGCCGCGTACCGTGGCCAGCGCGATCGCGAGCACCAGCAGCGCGACGCCGAGCGCGACGATCGCCCAGCTCGTCATCCCCAACCCGAACAGGGTGATGAAGGTCGCCACCGTGCCCAGCACCGCGCCGATCAGCTTGCGCACCGGCGCGATGGGTCGGTTCCCGCCATTCGCCACAGTGGACCTCCCAGGGGTTCCAGGGCCAGGCTAGGCCGGATCGGTGACCGAGGGAAAGAGCAGCCGCCGAGCCGGCGCCGGGACCGGGTCGCTACGCTGACCGTACCCAGCCCGACCCGCTTCCGCGCACAGGAGGAACCCAGCGTGTCCAGCAGCAGCCCGGACGAGCGCACGCTCGTACTGATCAAGCCCGACGCGGTCCGCCGCGGCCTGGTCGGCGAGATCATCTCCCGTTTCGAGCGCAAGGGCCTGCGGATCGACGCCATGGAGACGCGGACGCTGGAGGGTGACTTCGCCGACCAGCACTACGCCGAGCACGTCGACAAGCCGTTCTACCCGCCGCTGAAGGCGTTCATGACCGGCGGGCCGCTGGTGGCCCTGGTGCTCTCCGGTGACCAGGTGATCGACGTGGTCCGCGGGATGATCGGCAGCACCGACGGCCGCAAGGCCGCCGCCGGCACCATCCGGGGTGACCTCTCCCTGTCCAACCGGGAGAACCTGGTGCACGCCTCGGACTCGGTCGACAGCGCCAAGCGCGAGATCGCGCTCTGGTTCCCCGAGCTGGGCTGACCTCGTCGTCCACGGCCCCGGCCCCGACGCGGGGTCGGGGCCGTCGCGCGCTCAGCCGGGGAGGCGGGTCAGCTTGTCGGGGTTGCCGACCAGGTAGAGACCGGTGATCCGGCCGTCGGCGGCGGTGGCGGCGAGCGTGTAGCGCACGCCGGTCGGCCAGGTCAGCACCAGCGCGGGCGCGCCGTTCAGCTCGACCGGGGCGGCCCGGACCCCGGGCCGGGGGCGGCCGTAGACGCCGGCGAAGAAGCGGGCGATCCGGTCCGCGCCGTGCACTGGGTTGCGGGCCGCCTTGACCCGGCCGCCGCCGTCGCTCCAGGCGGTCGCGTCGGCGGCGACCAGCTCGGTGAGCCGGGCCAGGTCACCGTCGCGCGCGGCGGCGAGGAAGGCGTCGAGCAGGCGCCGCTGCTCGGCCGGGCCGGCGGTGAAGCGCCGCCGCTCGTCGGCGAGGCGGGCCACCGCCCGGTGGTGCAGCTGGCGGCAGTCCGCCGCCGACCGGTCCAGCACCTCGGCGATCTCGGCGTACGGCAGGGCGAAGGCGGTGTGCAGCACGTACACCGCCCGCTCCGGCGGGGTGAGCCGTTCCAGCAGGTGCAGCAGGGCGGTGGAGAGCGTCTCCCGCAGCTCGACCGTGTCCAGCGGCCCGAACGGCGACGGATCGGTCGGCACCGGTTCGGGCAGCCACGGGCCGACGTACGTCTCCCGGGCGGCCTGCCGGGCGCGCAGCCGGTCCAGCGCCAGCCGGGTCACCACCCGGGACAGGTAGCGGCGCGGCTCGGCGACCGACTCCCGGTCGACGTCGAGCCAGCGCAGGTACGCCTCCTGGAGCACGTCCTCGGCGTCGTGCAGGCTGCCCAGCAGCCGGTAGGCCAGCCCGAGCAGCATCGGCCGGTGCGCCATGAGCGCACCGGCCGCCTGCGCCGCCGCGGGTGGGGTCACACCTCGACCGGCGGCTGCGTCTGGCTGGTCACGGAGATCCGGTTCCACACGTTGATTGTGGCGATCGCGACGACCAGGTCGGCCAGTTCCTTCTCCGACCAGACCTTCGCGGCGGCGTCCCACACCTCGTCCGGCACGCCGTGCTCGCCGAGCTTGGTGACCGCGTCGGTCAGTGCCAGCGCGGTCCGCTCCCGCTCGTCGAAGAACGGCGCCTCCCGCCACGCCGCGACGGCGAAGAGCCGCCGGCTGGACTCCCCGGCCGCCAGCGCCTCCCGGCTGTGCATGTCGACGCAGAACGAGCAGCCGTTGAGCATCGACGCCCGCAGCTTCACCAGCTCCAGCACGGTGTGGTCCACGTTGCTCCGGATGTACTTCTCCAGGCCGAGCACCGCCTGGTACGCCTCCGGCACCACCGCTGGCATGTTGATCCGGCTCATCTTTCCTCCCTCGGTCGGTACTTCGCCCGTACGACGGAACCCGACCGGTGCGGTGTGACGGTGCGGAGCTGTGACGGTCGTCATGGCGGGTGCGGGCCACCGTCGCGCCGTCCAGGTGGATCCGGATCACCCGCGCGAGGGCCGGCGCGGGTTTCGACAGCCGTCGTTGAGGTGGCGGCCACCTCTCTCGGCACCGCCGGTCATCTCCGCCCGATAGACCAGCCTGGCCGACCTCGGGAACCTGGAGGACCCATGACGCAACTCGACCGACGTACGCTGCTCCGCGCCGGCCTGGTCGCCGGTGCGGGAGTCACCGGCGGCGCGCTGTTCGGCGCGCCCGGCGTGCTCGCGGCGCCGGCCTGGCGGCCGGCCGACCGGCCGGTGCTCACCCACGGTGTGCAGAGCGGCGACGTGACCGCGGAGTCCGCGCTGGTCTGGACCCGCGCGGACCGGCCCGGCCGGATGTACGTGGAGGTGAGCCGCGGGCCCGACCTGCGCGGCGCCCGGCTGCTGCGCGGCCCGGTGGTGGACCCGTCGACCGACTGCACCGGGCGGATGTGGCTGCGCGGCCTGCCGTCGGGCGAGCGGCTGTACTACCGGGTGAGCGTGGAGAGCCTGGACCGGCACGGGGTCCGCAGCGAGCCCCTGGTCGGCTCGTTCACCACCGCCCCCGGCCGGCACGACCGGCGGGACGTGCGGTTCGTCTGGACCGGCGACATCGTGGGGCAGGGCTGGGGCATCAGCCCGGACTTCGACGGCCTGGCGATCTTCCGGGCCATGCGGGAACGCCGCCCCGACTTCTTCCTGTGCAGCGGGGACACCGTCTACGCCGACGGCCCGCTCACCGAGAGCGTGACGCTGCCCGACGGGCGGATCTGGCGCAACCTGGTCACGCCGGAGAAGAGCAAGGTCGCCGAGACGCTGGCCGAGTACCGCGGGCAGTTCGCGTACAACCTGCTCGACGAGCACCTGCGCGCGTTCGCGGCGGAGGTGCCGCAGGTCAACCAGTGGGACGACCACGAGGTGCTGAACAACTGGTACCCGGGGGAGATCCTCACCGACGCCCGGTACACCGAGAAGCGGGTGGACGTGCTCGCCGCCCGGGCCCGGCAGGCGTTCCACGAGTGGCTGCCGGTCGCCGCCGGTGGGCCGCTCTACCGCAAGCTGTCGTACGGGCCGCTGCTGGACGTCTTCGTCCTCGACATGCGCACCTACAAGGACGCCAACGACGGCAACACGTACGCCGACCCGGGGCGGGGCCTGCTCGGCCGGGAGCAGCGGGAGTGGCTGATCCGGGAGCTGACCGGCTCCCGGGCGACCTGGAAGGTGATCGCCAACGACCTGCCGCTCGGCCTGGTCGTGCCGGACGGTCCGGGCGCGCAGGAGGGGGTGGCGCAGGGCGACAACGGCGCGCCCGCCGGACGGGAACTGGAGTTCGCCGAGGTGCTGCGCGCCGCGCACCGGGCCGGCGTGACCGGGATCGTCTTCCTCACCGCCGACGTGCACTACACCGCCGCGCACCACTACGACCCGGCGCGGGCGGCGGTCGGTGACTTCACCCCGTTCTGGGAGTTCGTCTCCGGGCCGGCGCACGCCGGCGCGTTCGGCCCGAACAAGCTGGACGGCACGTTCGGTCCGGAGGCCGTGTTCACCCACGCCCCGCCGCGGGCGAACACCTCGCCCGCCGAGGGCTTCCAGCACTTCGGCGAGGTCGCCATCGACGGCGCGTCGGGTGACCTGACCGTGCACCTGCGCGACCGCGCCGGCACCTCCCTCTGGACCACCACCCTCCCCGCCCCCACCCCCTGACCCTTGTCGATCATGAAGTTGACGGCGATGTGGATCTCCGCAGTCGCCGTCAACTCCATGATCACCGGGTGGGGTGGGGTTACCTGGTGTCGAGGGAGGGTGGCCCTTCCTTTCGCGCGGATACTCGGCGGCGGGGCAGCCGCCGGGTCGAGTACGCTTGACGCCACACAGGCGACGACCCGGCCATCACCGGCGAGCCTCCGGAAGAACAGCCGGGTGACCGGCCCAGTAGAACCGGACGGGACCGGCCCGTCACAGCCGGCCAACGAGCGGGCGGTCGCACCTTGGCCGCCAAGCGGGGTGGTACCGCGGGCCTGGCCCCGGGCACGCCGGTCACGGCGTACCGGAAAAGGGCTCGTCCTCGCAGACCCACACGACGAGTGAGCTGCTGAGGAGAGCGACCCCCGATGGCCTATCCGTTGCACGACCCGACCGCCGCCGGCGTGCCGGCGAGCCCGGACCTGCCCGCGGTCGAGCGCCGGGTCCTGGAGCACTGGACGGCCGACAAGACCTTCGAGGCGTCGGTCGAGGCCCGCCCCGCCGGGGAGGACGGCAAGAACGAGTTCGTCTTCTACGACGGCCCGCCGTTCGCCAACGGCCTGCCGCACTACGGCCACCTCTTCACCGGGTACGTCAAGGACGTGGTGCCGCGCTACCAGACCATGCGCGGCAAGCACGTCGAGCGCCGGTTCGGCTGGGACTGCCACGGCCTGCCGGCCGAGGTGGTGGCCGAGAAGCAGCTCGGCATCACCAGCAAGGCGGAGATCCTCGACCTCGGCGTGGCCCGGTTCAACGAGGCCTGCCGCACCTCGGTGCTGGAGTTCACCCAGGACTGGGAGCGGTACGTCACCCGGCAGGCCCGCTGGGTCGACTTCGCCAACGACTACAAGACGCTCGACCTGGACTACATGGAGAGCGTCATGTGGGCCTTCAAGACCCTGCACGACAAGGGTCTGGTCTACGAGGGCTTCCGGGTGCTGGCGTACTGCTGGCGGTGCGAGACCCCGCTGTCGAACACCGAGACCCGGATGGACGACGTCTACAAGGACCGGCACGACCCGACGCTGACCGTCTGGTTCGAGCTGACCGCGGACGAGTCGGCCCCCGAGCCGGTGCGCGGGCCGGTGCGGCTCGGCGTCTGGACCACCACGCCGTGGACCCTGCCGTCGAACCTGGCGCTCGCCGTCGGCCCGGACATCGAGTACGCGGTGCTGGAGCGGGACGGCGCCCGCTACGTGGTCGGCGCGGCGCGGCTCGGCGCGTACGCCAAGGAGCTGGAGGGGTACGAGCAGGTCGGCACGGTGTCCGGCCGGGACCTGGTCGGGCGCCGTTACACCCCGCTCTACGACTTCCTGGTCGAGCAGGCCGGCGAGAACGCGTACCAGGTGCTCGGCGCGGACTTCGTCACCACCGAGGACGGCACCGGGATCGTGCACCTGGCCCCGGCCTTCGGTGAGGACGACCAGAACACCTGCAACGCGGCCGGCATCCCGACCATCGTCACGGTGGACGACCACACCCGGTTCACCGCGCTCGTCCCGCCGTACCAGGGCGAGCAGGTCTTCGACGTCAACAAGCCGGTGATCCGGGAGCTGAAGGAGCGGGGGGTGGTGCTCAAGCAGGACACCTACACCCACTCGTACCCGCACTGCTGGCGTTGCGACACCCCGCTGGTCTACAAGGCGGTGTCGTCGTGGTTCGTCGCGGTCACCCGGTTCAAGGACCGGATGGTCGAGCTCAACCAGCAGATCAACTGGACGCCGGGGCACATCAAGGACGGCTCGTTCGGTAAGTGGCTGGCCAACGCCCGGGACTGGTCGATCAGCCGGAACCGGTTCTGGGGCTCGCCGATCCCGGTGTGGAAGTCGGACGACCCGAACTACCCGCGGGTCGACGTGTACGGCTCGCTGGCCGACCTCGAGCGGGACTTCGGCGTACGCCTGACCGACCTGCACCGGCCGGCGGTGGACGACCTGGTCCGCCCGAACCCGGACGACCCGACCGGCAAGTCGATGATGCGCCGGGTGCCGGAGGTGCTGGACTGCTGGTTCGAGTCCGGCTCGATGCCGTTCGCCCAGGTGCACTACCCGTTCGAGAACCGTGAGTGGTTCGAGCACCACTACCCGGGCGACTTCATCGTCGAGTACATCGGACAGACGCGCGGCTGGTTCTACACCATGCACGTGCTGGCCACCGCGCTGTTCGACCGGCCGGCGTTCCGCAACTGCCTCAGCCACGGCATCCTGCTCGGCTCGGACGGGCGCAAGATGTCCAAGAGCCTGCGCAACTACCCGGACGTGTACCACGTCTTCGACTCGTACGGGTCGGACGCGATGCGCTGGATGCTGATGTCCTCGCCGGTGCTGCGCGGCGGCGACATGGCGGTGACCGAGACGCTCATCCGGGACGCGGTGCGTCAGGTGCTGCTGCCGCTCTGGAACGTCTGGTACTTCTTCTCGCTCTACGCCAACGCGGACGGCTACACCGCGAAGCGGCGGGTGGATTCCACCCACCTGCTCGACCGGTACGTGCTGGCGAAGACGAACGAGCTGGTGTCGACGGTCCAGGCGCAGCTCGACGCGTACGACATCTCGGGCGCCTGCGCCACCGTCCGGTCCTACCTGGACGCGCTGACCAACTGGTACGTGCGTCGCTCGCGGGACCGGTTCTGGTCCGGGGACGCCGACGCGTTCGACACCCTCTGGACGGTGCTGGAGACGCTCTGCCGGGTGGTGGCGCCGCTCGCGCCGCTGACCGCGGAGGAGATCTGGCGCGGCCTCACCGGCGAGCGGTCGGTGCACCTGACCGACTTCCCGTCGGCGGACGAGTTCCCGGCCGACCACGAACTGGTCGCCGCGATGGACAACGTGCGGGCCGTCGCCTCGGCGGCGCTGTCCCTGCGCAAGGCCAAGGGGCTGCGGGTCCGGCTGCCGCTGTCGAAGCTGACCGTGGCCTCGCCGGTCGCCGCCCAGCTGCGGCCCTTCGCCGACCTGGTCGCCGACGAGGTCAACGTGAAGGAGGTCGTCTTCTCCGACGAGGTGTCCGCGTACTGCCAGCAGGTGCTGACCGTGGTGCCCCGGGCGCTCGGCCCCCGGGTCGGCAAGGCGGTCCAGCAGGTGATCAAGGCGGTCAAGGCGGGGGAGTGGGAGCTGGTCGACGGCGCCCCGGTCGCCGCCGGGGTCACCCTGGCCGAGGGCGAGTACGAGCTGCGCCTGGTCGCCGCCGACGCCGAGCACTCCGCGCCGCTGCCTGGCGGCGAGGGCGTGGTCGTGCTGGACACCGAGGTCACCCCGGAGCTGGCCGCCGAGGGGCTGGCCCGGGACGTGGTCCGGGTGGTGCAGCAGGCCCGCCGGGACGCCGACCTGGACGTCTCGGACCGGATCGCGGTGGCGGTCTCGGCCTCGGAGGAGGTCCGCGCGGCGGTGGCCGCGTACACCGACTTCGTGGCCCGGGAGGTGCTGGCCGACACGATCGACTTCGCCGAGGGCATCGACGGCTTCGCCGGCGAGGTCGGCGAGGGCGAGCGGGTGACGGTGTCCGTCCGGCGGGTATGAGGTCCTGACCGGGGTGGTCCGGCGGCGAGCGCGCCGCCGGACCACCCTCCGGGCAGCCGACCACCCGATCTGCCCGGCGTGGACCCGTCCGCTACCGTGACACCGCCTGTTCACGTACGACCGCCGGAGGACCCGTGCCGCTGCTCTACACCATCGGCAAGCTCACCGTGGCGCCCACGCTCCGGTTGGCCTTCCGTCCGACCGTGGAGGGGTTGGAGCACATTCCGGCGACCGGCGGCGCGATCTTCGCGGGCAACCACCTCTCCGTCGCCGACGAGCTCTTCCTCGGCACCGTGGTGCCCCGGCACCTGGCCTTCTGGGCCAAGTCGGAGTACTTCACGGGCACCGGCGTGAAGGGCGCGTTCTCCAAGTTCGTGCTCACCGGGCTGGGCGCGATCCCGGTCGAGCGGGCCGGTGGGCGGGCCGCGCTCTCCGCGTTCGACTCGGCGATCCCGGTGCTCAAGGCCGGCGACCTGGTCGCCGTCTACCCGGAGGGGACGCGCTCCCCGGACGGCCGGCTCTACCGGGGGCGCACCGGGGCTGCCCGGCTCGCCCTGGCGGCCGGCGTGCCGATCATCCCGGTCGGCATGATCGGCACCGACAAGGCGCAGCCGATCGGCGTGCGGGTGCCCCGGCCGGGCAAGGCCGAGATCATCGTCCGGTTCGGCAAGCCGCTGGACTTCACCGGCCGGTCGGACGACCGGACCTCGCTGCGCGAGATCACCGACGAGGTGATGGCCGAGATCCAGAAGCTCACCGGCCAGGAGTACGTCCCCCGCTACGCCCCCAAGCGCACCGAACCCACTGCCGACCCCACCGCCTGACCCGCCCGCTCCCGCCTCCCGGCCTCCCGGCCCTGCGGCGTTGATCAAGGAGTTTGCGTCGGCGGCCCGGCGTGTCGTGACGCGAATTCCTTGATCAACAGGATCATGGCGGGTCGCTGCCGCGCTGCTTCTCCTGGGCGACCACGGCGTCCAGGTCGGTGAGGCGGGTCAGCTGCTTCATGGTGCGGGCCATCCGGGCGTTGGCCGGGATCCGGGTGCGGTTGGTGGCCAGGAACGCCCAGTAGCCGGCCGTGAACGGGCAGGCCTTCTCGCCGAGATGGTGCCTCGGGTCGTACCGGCAACCGCCGCAGTAGTCGCTCATCCGGTTGATGTACGCGCCCCCGGAGACGTACGGCTTGGTGGTCGTCCGGCCCAGGTCGGCGTACTGGCTCAGGCCGACCACGTTGCCGGTCATCACCCACTCGTAGCCGTCCACGAAGCGGGTCCGGAACCACTCGACCAGTTCGGCCGGGCGCCAGCCCCGTTGCAGGGCGTAGTTGCCGAGCACCATCAGCCGCGGGATGTGGTGCACCCAGGCCCGGTCCCGGACGCCGCCGAGCACGTCGTGGAGGCAGTGCGCGTCGACCGCGTCCGCGTCCAGGTCGTTCCACCAGCCCGGCAGCGACCGTCGCGCGGCCAGCCCGTTGCTCGTGCGCCAGGTCGGCTCGAAGTACCAGTAGGTGTGCCAGGCGTAGTCCCGCCAGCCCATGACCTGCCGGATGAAACCCTCCACGCTGGCCAGCGGCGCGCCCTGCGTCCGGTACGCCTGTTCGGCGCCGCGGACCGCCGCCATCGGGTCCAGCAGGCCAAGGTTGAACGCCGCGGAGAGCATGCTGTGCGCCAGCCACGGATCGGTGGCGAGCATGGCGTCCTCGTACGGGCCGAACGCGGCCAGCCGGTGCCGGAGGAAGTGCCGCAACCGCGCCGTGGCCTCCTCGGCGGTGGCGGGGAAGCGGCGTGGTCCGTCCCGGCCGGCGAACCGGATGCCCTCCCGCTCCCACTGGTCCAGGTCGGCCCGGACCTGCGCGTCGATGTCGTCCTCCTGCGGCATCGGCGGGGCCGGTACGTCGAGCTTCCCGTCCTTCGGCGGTGGCTCGCGGTTCTCGGTGTCGTAGCTCCACCGGCCGCCCACCGGGTCGGATCCGTCCAGCAGCACCCCGTGGTGCTCCCGGGCGAACCGGTAGAACGCCTCCATCCGCAGCGCGCCCCGGCGGCCGTCGGCCCAGTCGGCGAAGTCCTCCAGGCTGGTCACGTACCCCCGGGCGGGTAGGACGGTGACCCGGTCCAGGCCGCGGACGAACGCCAGGGCGGCGCGCGAGGTCGGGTGGCAGACCTCAAGCGGCTCGCGGACCTTCTTCAGCGCCTGCCCGTACGTCTCGGCCCGCACGAAGACCGCCTGGTCGTCGAGTTCGGCGGCGCGGTGGCGCAGCGCGGACAGGATCAGGTGGGCCTTCTGCCGGTGGTAGACGCGTCGGCGGAAGACCGCCTTCGACTCGATCAGCAGGACCGGCTGCCCCCGGTCGTCGAGGAAGTGCGGCCCCAGCTGATCGGCGAACAGCCAACGCCGCGACATGTCCCGATTCTCCCCTGAAACGCCCAAAGTGTGAGGGAGGCACGTAAGACCTTTACGTGTTCGAGACATTGCTCTGTGTGACCAGTCAGGACTGCTTCGCGGTCACCACCTCGGCGCGCAACTCGTCGAGCAGGCGGGCGCTGTCGTCGACGGAGAGGCGGGTGAACACGCCGGTGGTCAGGCTGCCGTGGTCGACCGAGGTGCAGACCACCACCGCGTCACCGTCCACCCGGCCCACCGCGCACCGCTCGTAGCGGCCCCGGACGCCGGTCTCCATCGGCACGGCGTCGGCCAGTGCGTACTGGTCCTTCAGGCGGGCGATCTCGGCGTCGGCGTCGGACTCCGGGGTCAGCCGGAACCCGGTGCCGCCGAAGAGGGTCACCCGCTTGCCGTCGCTCGTGCCGTAGACCCCGGCGAAGACGTCCTCGCTGAGCAGGTGCGCCTGGCGTACCTCGGTCTTCAGCTTCTCGGCGGTGGCCTGGCTGCGCTCGTCGTCCCGCAGCCGCAGCCCGCCCACCTGCTCGGGCAGGGCCGCGCTGGCCGGGTACTGGTTGGACATCGGCTGGGCCCACCACAGTGGCAGGCCGCAGCAGCAGGCGACGGAGAGCAGCAGCACCCAGGGCCAGCGGCGCCGGCGGCGGACCGGCACGGCCACGTACCCCTTGGGTGGCCGCCACCCGGGCGGCGCCGTGGCCGGCGGCGCGGGCCGGCCGCGGCGCTGCTTCGGCGGCGGCGGCACCGGCCGGGGCGGGGACGCCGGCGGCGGGGACACCGGCCGGGCCACCGGCGGCGCCGGCAGGACCGGACGGGCGACCGGCGGTGGCGGCGGGGCCGGCGACGGGCTCACCGGCGGCGCCGAATAGGGCAGCGTGTGCGGCGGCGTCGGGTAGGGGAGCGTCGGCGGCAGCGCCGGGAGCTCGACCGAGTGCAGGTCCCAGCCGCTGGTGTCCACGCCCTCCCAGGGGTCGACCGGGACCAGGTGTTCCGGCGAGTCCGGCGGCGGCACCGGGGTGGGTTCGGCGGACTCGCCCCAGGCACGCTTTCGCGGCGGCGGGGGCGGGACCGGCGCCGAGCCGCTCCACCGGGGCGCGGGGGGTTCGGCGCGGGTCTCCACCCGGGTGGGGTCGGGCTGCCCGGCGACCCGGGTCGGGTCGGGTCGGCCGGGCAGCGGCGTGGCCTCGGGCGGCTGACCCGGCACGCCGGCCGCGCCGGCCGGGCGGCCCGGCACAGCGGCCGAACCGGTCGGGCGGCTCGGCACGGTCGGGCGGCCCGGGACGGCGGCGGAACCGGTCGGGCGTACCGGGGCGGAGCCGCGGGCCGGGGTGATCGTGGCGGCGCCGGCCGACCCGTCCCCGGGCGTTGCGTCGGCGGGGGCGTCGGGCTGGCGCTCGGTGGGCGCCTCGCCGGCCGGGTCCTCGGGTGCCCGGTCCGGCCCGGTCGCGGCCGCCGCCCCGGTTGCCCCGTCGCCGGTGGTCGCCGGGACCTCGGCTGCGCGGTCGGTGGTGGCCGGCGGGTCCTCGGGCGCGCCGTCGGCGGTTGCGGTTGCCCGCTCCGCGGCCGTCTGGTCGACGATGGTCGCGGTCGACGGGCTCCCGGGCGTGGTGGCGTCGGCGCGGGGCTGGGCGTCCTGGGTGGTGGTCGGTTCCGGGGCCGCGGGTTCGGGTGGTGCCGCAGCCGCGGCGTCCCCGGTGTCCACCGCGTCGCTCTCGTCCACTGCGTCGTCCCGGTCGGCGACCCCGTCCCGGTCGGGAGCGCCGTCCCGGTCGGGCGCGTCACGCCGGTCGGGCGCATCCGGCTGGTGGCCGCCGCCGTCCACGGCGCGGGTCGCGGGCGGCGCGTCGGCCGGGGCGACGTCGGTGGCGGGCGGTGGGTCCGCAGGGCCGGTGGCGAGGTCGTCCGTGGCGTCCGCGCCGCGTTCGTCGCCGGGCGACGGGGGTACGGGGGAGCGCGGCTCGTCGGTGCCCGGATCCCGGCCCGTGACCGGGGTGTCCCCGTCGGCCGGCCGGTCGGCCCCCGGCTGCGGCTGCGGCATCGCGGCTATCTCCTCTCGCGCCCGATGCGAGGTTAGTACCGCCGCGCCACCGCCGACGAATCCGCCGGTTGCGCCCGCCGGGCGCCCCCTGGCCGGCCGGTCGGTGCTCAGTCCGTCCCGGCTGCCCGGCGTCGGTGGCTCCAGGTGACCAGGGGTTGCAGGACGGACATCAGGTCCCGGCCGTCCGGCGTGGGCGCGTAGGTGATCTGGACCGGGGTGCTCGGGATGACCGTCCGGCTGATCAGGCCGTCGGCCTCCAGTTCGCGAAGGCGCTGGGCCAGCAGCCGGTCGGAGATGCCGGCCACCGCGGCCCGGTACTCCCCGAACCGGCGTGCGCCGCGCGCGGCGGCGAGCAGGATCGCCCCGGTCCACCGCCGCCCGACCAGCTCCAGGGCGTCCTGGAAGCCGCGGCACTCGGACTCGGGGATCTGCTGGTACGGCACGAGGCCGGGAGCTGCGTTACTCACTTATCAAAGGTTAGTAACTAACCTGGCGTTTGCCCACCCGCGGCGCCCTGCGGACCGTGGAGCCATGACCGATTACGGACACCCACTCAGCTTCGGCGTGAGCCTGGACCCGTCCGCCGACTCGCTGCCCGCGACGAGACAGCTCGCGCGGACTGCCGTGGCCGGCGGATTCGAGCTCCTCGCCGTCCAGGACCACCCCTACCAACCCGGCCACCTGGACACCTGGACCCTGATCAGCCACCTGGCCGCCGAGACGGACCGGATCTCGTTCCTCACCGACGTGGCGGACCTGCAACTGCGCCCGCCGGCCATGCTGGCCAAGGCGGCGGCTTCGCTCGGCGTCCTCACCGGCGGACGGGTCGTCCTCGGGGTCGGTGGCGGCGCGAGCGCGGACGCCATCGCCGCGATGGGCGGGCAGCGGCGGACCGGCGGGCAGACGATCGCCTACACCGAGGAGGCGCTGACGATCATGCGCCGGGCGCTGTCCGGCGGGCCGGTTCGCCACCTCGGCCACCAGCACACCATCGAGGGGTACGCGGCGGGTCCCGTGCCGCCGGCTCCGGTCCCGCTCTGGCTGGGCGGTCAGCGGCCACGGATGCTCGCGGTCGCCGGCCGGCTCGCTGACGGGTGGATCTCCCCGCTGAACATCTACGTGCCGCCGGCGGAGGTGCCGGCCCGCCAGCAGGCCATCGACGACGCCGCCCGTGCCGCCGGCCGGCAGCCGGAGCAGGTCCGCCGGATCTACAACGTCATCGGCGCCGTCGGCCCGTACCGGGGCGGCACCGGGCTCGTCGGGGACGTGCGGCGGTGGATCGACACGCTCACCGGCTGGGCCGTCGAACTGGGCTTCGACACCTTCGTCTTCTGGCCGGTGGCGGACGCCCCGGCGCAGGTCGAACTCTTCGCCCACGAGGTCGCCCCCGCCGTCCGCGACCGGGTGCGGGAGATCCGGGGGCAGCGGTGAGCCGTGTATCGGCGCCGGTCCCCGAGGAGCTGACCGGCAAGATCGTGCGGCCCGGCGACCGCCGCTACCCGATGCTCCGCTCGACGTACACCACCCGGGGGAACCCGGCGGCCGTGCTGCTGCCGGCGAACACCGCCGAGGTGGCCACCGCCCTCCGGTACGCGCGGGAGCAGGGCGCGCCGATCGCCGTGCGCAGCGGCGGGCACGGGCTCTCCGGCGCCGCCACGAACGACGGGGGCCTGGTCATCGACCTGTCCGCGCTGAACGCGGTCGACGTGCTCGACCGCCCGTCGCGGCTGGTCCGGGTGGAGGCCGGGGCCCGCTGGGCCCGGGTCGCCCAGGCCCTCGCGCCGTACGGCCTGGCGATCAGCTCGGGGGACCACGGCAACGTCGGCGTCGGCGGGCTGGCGACCGGCGGCGGCGTGGGCTGGCTGGTCCGGCACTACGGACTGACCATCGACCACGTCCGCGCCGTCGAGGTGGTGCTGGCCGACGGGACGGTGGTGCGCGCGGACGCGGTGACCGAACCGGAGCTGTTCTGGGCGGTCCGAGGCGCCGGGGCCGGGGTCGGCATCGTGGTCGCCTTCGAGATCGAGGCGGTCGAGGCGCGCGACGTCGGGGTGGCCCGGATCGTGGTCGAGGCCCGGCCGGACGGCAGCACCGTGCGTCGTTGGGCGGACGTGCTGCGGCAGGCGCCCCGCGAGCTGTCCGCCGCCGCCATGCTGCTGCCGTACGGGTCGTCCACCGTCCTGTCGGTGACGGCGGTGGTCGCCGGGGCGAGCCTCCGCCGGGTCCGCCCCGCCGTCGCGCCGCTCCTGGAGCTCGGGGGCCTGCTGGACCACCGGGTCGACCTGGTGCCGTATCCGGCGCTGGTGCCGACCGCGCACCTGCACCCGAACGTCGGGCAGCAGCCCAGCCTCACCACCAACGGCCTGCTCGCCGGGATGGACGGCGCGACCGCCCGGGCGATCATGCGCGCGGCGGGCGGTCCGAACCGGGCCCTGGTCCAGCTCCGGTCGGTGGGCGGTGCGGTGAACGACGTCGCGCCCGACGCGACCGCGTATCCGCACCGGCACCAGGAGACCCTGGTCGTCGCCTCGGTGTTCCCGCCGCACGGCGCGGCCGGGCTGGACGCGGCCTGGCGGGGACTCGCCGGACGCACCGACGGGGCGTACGTCAACTTCGAGAGCCGGCCCGGCCCCGCCGCGTTCGCGCGGGCCTATCCCGGTGCCACCGGTGTGCGGGTGGCCGAGGTGTGGCGGCGGTACGACCCGGACGGCGTCTTCCGGACCGCGGCCGGCTGGCGTGACGTGCCGGTCGAGGGACGGTGACGGGGGCGGGCGGCCCGCCCGGGCCGCCCCCTCGGCGCGCCACCGTCGCTCGGCCCGCACTCGCCTCTACCCTCGGGCGCATGACCAGCGCGGACGCGCCGGAGGACGCATCCCCGGTGAGCGAGATCGGCCGGATGACCGGATTCAGCGACGGTGTCTTCGCGATCGTGATCACCCTGCTGGTGATCGAGCTCCGGGTGCCCGAGCACGAGCCGGGAGAGCTGCTGCCCGCCCTGCTCGGGGAGGGCCCGGCGTACGTCGCGTTCCTGCTCTCCTTCGGGTACGTCGGCGTGATCTGGCTCAACCACCACGCGCTGCTGCGCCTCGTCCGCGGGGCCACGCTCGCCCTCAACTGGATCAACCTGTGGCTGCTGCTCGGCGTGGTGGTCATCCCGTTCCCGACCACGGTGCTCGCCTCGGCCTTCGCGCACGGCGGCACCGACGGCGACCGGCGGGTCGCCGTGGCGCTCTACGCGCTCACCGCGGCCGCGATGTCCGCCCCCTGGCTCGCCTTCTTCGCCTACCTGCGGCGGCACCCCGCCCTGCTGGCGGGCGGGACCTCGGCCGCCCACGTCGCCGCGCAGCGGACCCGCCCGGTGACCGGCATGGCGCTCTATCTGATCAGTGGCGCGCTGGGCTGGCTCGTCAGCCCGGTGCTCGGCCTGGTCGGCATCGGCGTGATGATCGTCTACCACGCGCTGACCAGCGAGGGAGTCCGGCGCAGGCGGCCCCGGCGCCGGAGGCGGGCCTGACCCGCCGGGCTCGCGCGGTCGGCGTGGTGACCGGCGGAGCACCGCGTACCCTTGGGCATCATGAGTGCCCCGTCCACGACGCCGCGCCCGGTCGCGACAAATTCCGTGTGGCCCCGGCTGGAGCCGCTGCTGCCCCAGGTGACCAAGCCCATCCAGTACGTCGGTGGTGAGCTGGGCGCGGTGGTCAAGGACTGGGACGCGGCGACCGTCCGGTGGGCGCTGATGTACCCGGACGCGTACGAGGTGGGCCTGCCCAACCAGGGCGTGCAGATCCTCTACGAGGTGCTCAACGAGCTGCCCGACGTCCTCGCCGAGCGGACGTACGCGGTCTGGCCGGACCTGGAGAAGCTGATGCGCGCCCACGGCGTGCCGCAGTTCACCGTCGACGCGCACCGTTCGGTGCGTGACTTCGACGTGTTCGGCGTCTCCTTCTCCACCGAGCTCGGCTACACGAACCTGCTCACCGCGATCGACCTGGCCGGCATCCCGCTGCTCGCCGCCGACCGCACCGACGCCGACCCGGTGGTCCTCGCCGGCGGCCACGCCGCGTTCAACCCGGAGCCGATCGCCGACTTCGTCGACGCCGCCGTGCTGGGCGACGGCGAGGAGGCGGTCCTGGAGATCACCGCGATCGTCCGGGACTGGAAGGCCGAGGGCTGCCCCGGCGGGCGGGACGAGCTGCTGCTGCGGCTGGCCCGCACCGAGAGCGTCTACGTGCCGCGCTTCTACGACGTGGACTACCTGCCCGACGGCCGGATCCAGCGGGTCGTGCCGAACCGGGCGGACGTGCCGTTCCGGGTGCACAAGCGCACGACGATGGACCTGGACGCCTGGCCGTACCCGAAGAAGCCCCTCGTGCCGCTCGCCGAGACGGTGCACGAGCGGTACGCGGTGGAGATCTTCCGTGGCTGCACCCGCGGCTGCCGCTTCTGCCAGGCCGGCATGATCACCCGCCCGGTGCGGGAGCGCTCGATCACCACCGTCGGCCAGATGGTCCAGCAGGGGCTGGAGTTCTCCGGCTTCCACGAGGTGGGCCTGCTGTCGCTGTCGTCGGCCGACCACTCCGAGATCGGCGACATGTGCTCCGGCCTCGCCCAGCAGTACGAGGGCACCAACGTCTCGCTCTCGCTGCCGTCGACCCGGGTCGACGCGTTCAACATCGACCTGGCGCAGGAGCTGTCCCGCAACGGCCGGCGGACCGGCCTGACCTTCGCCCCCGAGGGCGGGTCGGAGCGGATCCGCAAGGTGATCAACAAGATGGTGTCGGAGGAGGACCTCATCCGCACCGTGGTCACCGCGTACACCAACGGCTGGCGGCAGGTGAAGCTCTACTTCATGTGCGGCCTGCCCACCGAGACCGACGAGGACGTGCTCCAGATCGCCCGGATGGCCCACGAGGTCATCAAGGCCGGCCGGGAGGCGACCGGCTCCAAGGACATCCGCTGCACGGTCTCCATCGGCGGTTTCGTGCCGAAGCCGCACACCCCGTTCCAGTGGGCGGCGATGGAGCGGCCGGAGGTCATCGACAGCCGGCTCAAGCTACTCAAGCAGGCGATCAACGCGGACCGCTCGCTCGGCCGGGCGATCGGCTTCCGCTACCACGACGGCGAGCCGTCGCTGATCGAGGGCCTGCTGTCCCGCGGTGACCGCCGGGTCGGCGCGGTGATCCGCAAGGTCTGGGAGAACGGCGGCAGGTTCGACGGCTGGAGCGAGCACTTCTCCTTCCAGCGCTGGGTCGACGCCGCCGCCGAGGTGCTGCCGGCCTTCGGGGTGGACCTCGACTGGTACACCACCCGGGAGCGCGACGAGCTGGAGGTCCTGCCCTGGGACCACCTCGACTCGGGCCTGGACAAGGACTGGCTCTGGCAGGACTGGCAGGACTCCCTCTCCGAGTACGAGCAGGACGACTGCCGGTGGACGCCGTGCTTCGACTGCGGGGTCTGTCCGGCGATGGACACCGAGATCCAGATCGGCCCGACCGGCAAGAAGCTGCTGCCGCTGACCCCGGTCAACGGCCTGAAGCTGCCGACCGCCGCCCAGCAGTAGTAACGCCGCCGAGCCGTCCGGAGCGCGGGAACCCGTGGGGTTCCCGCGCTCCGTCGTTTCCGGGGCCGGGAGTCCCGTCGGCGTTCCCGCGACGTGGGGTGGGGGTGCCTCGACTGGCCGTCGCTCGATACGCTGCGTCCGTATTGGACCGACTGCGGTCGGCAGCGGGGAGGGCAGCAGCATGGGTGACATCAGGCCGCCGGACACCGGTGATCTGCACGTCAGCGTCGAGGATCTGGACGCCGCGGCGGAGTACGTCGAGCGCCTGCGGCAGTACGTCGACGACACCATCAGCTACGAGATGGAGCGCATCAAGGAGCGGATGAAGGGCGACAGCAACAACGCGCAGACCGTCCCGAACGGCACCCCCTTCGGCGCCTACGAGGACGCCCGCATGCAGTGGCAGGCGCTGACCCGGTCGACGGCCAACATGGAGGCGCACCTGAAGGCGCTCTCCGGCAAGCTCGCCGCGCTGAAGAAGGGCACCGAGGACATCGCCCAGGCGTTCCGCGACACCGAGGCGCGCAACGCCGCCAACGGCAAGCAGATCGAGCGGATGCTGGAGTCCGCCGCGCCGCCGCCGGCGACGGGCGGCCAGCCCACCTATCCGTACACGGCCTGAGGGGGAGACGGTCATGGCAGGAGGAACGTGGGAGCGGTGCGTCCGCGAGGTGACGCTGTCCGCGGACCCGGAGACCGTGGGCTCGGTCGGCGTGGGGTGGAACAACCTCTCCACCGGCCTGGGGCACCTGCGGGACGCGCTCATCGGGCGGTCGTTCGTCGGCCCGATCGCGCCCGGGACGGAGCGCCCGCACACCGGCGGCCTCAGCGACATGCTCGGCGGCTGGAAGGGCAGCGGCGGCGACGCGTACCGGGAGCACCTTGGTGACATCGGCAAGGACATCGAGGAGCTGATCACCCACGCGACCAACGTCAGCGGGGCGTTGACCCGGATCGAGGGCGACATCCGCAAGGCGGTCGCCAGCATCCCGATCCCGCTGATGGACGACTTCGGGTGGAACGAGTGGAGCCTGCCCAACGGCACCGAGCTCGACGACGCCCGGGACGGCGAGAGCGCGTCCGGCTTCCTCGCCGCGCTGCGCAAGGACTACCAGAGCAACCCCGCCTCGTACGCCGACGGCGCGTTCCGCGACAAGGCCGACGACCTCGAGGCGACCATGAAGGTCGACGGCAACGCCGAGGACCACAAGCGGGGCGGCTGGTGGGACACGAAGTCCCACCTGGACAACTGGTACCGGGACAACCAGCAGGCGGCCAACACCGCCATGTCCCCGCTGCCCACCGCGGTGGAGACCGAGCGGCCGAAGCTGGTCGTACCGAGCCCGGACGGCAAGGACATGAGCGACGGCTACCGGCCGGACGACCGCACCCCGCCGTCCGGGTACCCCGGCGGCGGCGGGGGTGGCGGTGGCGGCATCGGCGGCGGGGGCGGCGCCCCCAACCTCGGCAGCACGGGCATCGGCGGTGGCGGCGGCTCGTTCGGCGGCGGCCACTCGTCCATCGCGCCGCCTTCCACCGGCGGCAACTTCGGCAGCGGCGGCGGCGCCGGTTCCTACACCCCGCCGGCCGCCGGTGCCCCGGGCAGCGGTGGGCACGACTACGGCAGCGGCCTGGCCGGCGCCGGCGCCCCCACCATCGGCAACGGGTACGGCGGCGGCCCCGGCCTCAGCGGCTCGCCCGGGCTCGGCGGTGGGGGCGGCCTCAGCAGCGGGATCGGCGGTGGCGTCGGGTCGGCCGGCGGCCTGGGCGCGGCCGGCGGCATCGGGGTGGGCGGCATCCCCGGCATGGTCGGCGGGGGCAACGGCAAGGTGCCGCCGATGACCAGCGCGGCCAGCGCCCTGCGCAACGCGACCGGTGCCGGGCAGGGCGGCCTGCGCGGGGCCGGGATGATGGGCGGCGGCATGATGGGCGGTCACGGCGGCGCCGGGCACGGCGGCACCGGCACCGAGCACTCGTCGTGGTTGACTGAGGACGACGATCCGTGGGGCACCGGTGACGCCGCGTCCCCGGGCATCCTGCGATGAGGACGGACGGATGAGGTTGAACGTCGGCGCGCTCCGGCCGGTCGTGGCCGCCGCGGTGGCCGGTCTCCTGGTGCTGGGGGCCGCCCAACCGGCGGCCGCCGCGCCCCGACGGGCCGAGCAGTGGTACCTGGACGAGCTTCGCATCGATCAGGCGCACAGGCTCGCCACCGGTCGGGGCGTGCTGGTGGCGGTGGTGGACACCGGCGTCGACGGCAGCCACCCGGACATCGCCGGCCGGCTCGTGCCCGGGGCCCGCACCGACGGCCGCAGCGGGGACGGCCGGACCGATCCGGACGGCCACGGCACGCACATGGCCGGCATCATCGCCGCCACCGAGGCCGCCCGGGACGGGGTGGTGGGCATCGCCCCGGCCGCGAAGATCCTGCCGATCGGCATCTCCGCCAAGAAGCGGGGCGGCGTCACCAACGCGGCGTCCGCCGCCGGCATCCGGCTGGCCGCCGACCGTGGCGCCAAGGTGATCAACCTGTCCTACGGCAGCATGGGCGCCGCCTCGGACGAAGAGGCGCAGGCGATCCGGTACGCCCTGCAACGGGACGCCGTGGTGGTGGCCGCCGCCGGCAACACCGACCGGGGCGACAGCGAGGTGAACAACCCGGCCAACATCCCCGGCGTGATCGCGGTGACCGGCACGACCAGGGGCGGCTCCTTCTGGTCCGGCTCGGTGGAAGGCCCGGAGGCGGTGATCGCCGCCCCCGGCGACAGCATCTACAACATCGGCCCGGACCACGGCTACGGCTGGGGTGACGGCACCTCCGACGCCACCGCGATCGTCTCCGGGATCGCGGCGCTGATCCGGTCGAAGTACCCGGACCTCGACGCGCCGAACGTGATCAACCGGATCATCCGGACGGCCCGGGACGCCGGGCCGGCCGGCCGCGACCCCCAGTACGGCTACGGCCGGATCGACGCGCTCGCCGCGCTGACCGCGAATGTGCCCACGGTGTCGGCGAACCCGCTCCTCGACCCGAAGGCGGCCAGCCCGGCCCCGCCCCAGGCGGGCGAGGACGACGACTTCGACGTGACCCAGTACGGCGACCGGGGCGGCCCGACCGACCAGCAGGTCATGATCATCGGCATCGGCATCGCCGTGGTGCTGGTGATCCTGCTGGCCCTGGCTTTCTTCCTGGTCTGGAACCGGCGCCGGTACCGCCGGGACGCGGCCCGGGCGGCCGACATCCCGGACGAGGTGCTCGACCGGATGACCGACGGCGGGCACCCGCCGGTCCCGGCCGGCTACGGCCCGCCGGGCGCGCCACCCGTCCCGGGCGGCTACGGCCCGCCCGGCGCCGGGCCCGCTCCGGGTGGTGGTTACCCGCCGCCGGGGCCGGGCGGGTACGCCCCGCCTCCCGGCTACGCGCCCCCACCGGGTGCGCCACCCGCCCCGCCGGGGACGTACCCGCCGCCGGGCGGGAACCGGTCCTGATCGTCGTGGCCGGCCGGGTGACCTGCGGGTCGCCGGCCGGCCACCAGCGTCTCCGGGGCGGGTGAGGAGGCCCCCGCCGACCGGTTTCGACCGACTTTCCGGGTCGCCGCGACGGCCCCGGCTGCGTACCGCCCGGGGCACTGCGCCACTATGGGGCGGACACGCAGGTAGCACCCGAGGAGTTCACGATCGCCAGAAAGCCTCAACCCGAGGGCGGCCAGGCACCGGTCGTCCAGCGGGTCCGGATCCGGTACGCCAAGCGTGGACCGCTGCGGTTCACCTCGCACCGGGACTTCGCCCGGGCCTTCGAGCGCGCGTTGCGCCGGGCCGGCGTACCGATCGCCTTCTCCCAGGGCTTCACCCCGCACCCCAAGATCTCGTACGCCTCCGCCGCGCCGACGGGCGTCGCCAGCGAGGCGGAATACCTGGAGATCGGCCTGCGCGAGCCGGTCGAGCCGGAGCAGTTGCGGCAGGCCCTGGACGCCGCCCTCTCGCCCGGGCTCGACGTGCTCGACGCGGTGGAGGCCACCGGCGGCAGCCTCGCCGACCGGATCGAGGCGTCCCGGTGGCGGATCGAGCTGCCCGAGGTCGACCCGGCCCTGGCGGAGCAGGCGGTGGCGGCGTTCCGTGCCGCCGGGGAGATCCAGGTCGAGCGGATGACCAAGCAGGGGCGCCGGACGTTCGACGCGCGGGCCGCCGTCATGGCGATCGATGTGCTGCCGGAGTCGGAGACGCCTTCCGGGGTGGTGGCCGTACCGTGTGCGATACTCGAAGTGGTCGTGCGGCAGGTCACCCCGTCCGTACGGCCCGATGACGTCCTTTCCGGCCTCCGCGTGGTGGCCGCCTTGGAGCCGCCGGTCGCCCCGCGGGTGATCCGGCTGGCGCAGGGCACGCTGACCGCGCAGGGCGAGATCGTCGATCCGTTGGATGCGGATCGCGACGGGGCAGCCATCGGAGAGCGCTGACCGACGGTCAGCGCTCTGGCAGGCAGACTTCGGCGGTCGCGCGCCTGCGCGCCCGGCGGAAACACCTTTTGCGGCGACCCTGCGTGGCAGCGCTCACCCGCGCCCGGGGCAGCCAGAACTGGAGAACGTCCATGCTCGAGAACGAGCCCGAGGGCGGCGAACGGACCGGCGCAGAACCGGCCGAGGCAACCGCCGCCAGCAGCACCGACAGCACCTCCGAGGCCAAGAAGCCGGCCCGCAAGCGGGCCAGCCGGCGCAAGACCGCCCCGCTCAACCAGCCGGAGCAGATCGACGCGCCGGCCGAGGCGTCCACCGACGCCGGCGGCGCCAGCGGCGAGGCCCCCCAGGCCGAGGTGTTCGCCCCGGTCGCCGGCGACCTGGAGCCCGCGCCGAAGGCCACCCGGCGGCGCCGCAAGGCCACGCCCGCGAAGGCGGTCGAGGAGCCGGTGGCCGCCGGCGAGGTGGCGGCCACCACCGAGGAGGTGGTCCCGCCGGTCAAGGTGACCCGTACCCGTCGGCGCAAGGCCACCCCGCCGCCCGCCGAGACCCCGATCGAGGAGTCCGCGACCGAGGCGCCGGCCGAGGCCGCCGTCGAGCCGCACGCGGTCGCCGAGCCGCAGGCGGACGCCGAGGGCGCCGAGCCCCCGGCCGTCGCCGGGGCGGCCGCCCCGGCCGAGGAGCCCGCGGCCGAGGACGCCGAGGGCGAGGACGCCGAGGACGAGCCGACGCCGGACGAGTCCGGCGCGCGGGCGTCCGAGTTGCCGGTCGACGAGGCCACCCTGGCCCGGGCCGGTGGCCTGCAGGACCGCACCGGCGAGATCGCGCCGGGCGCCGCCGTGCCGGCGCCGGCCGAGGAGCCGGCCCCGACCCGCCGTCGACGCGCCGCGCTCTCCGCGCCGACCGTCCTGTTCATGGCGCCCCAGCCCGAGGAGATGCCGACCGTCCGGGTCAGCTACCCGGCCGCCGAGGAGCCCGCCGAGGAGCCGGTGGAGACCGGCCGGCGCCGCCGGCGCGGTCGCCGCGAGGTGGAGCCGGTCGAGGTCGAGGTCGAGGTCGACGAGGAGCCGACCGTCGAGGCCGAGGAGATCGCCGAGGCGGAAGAGGACGAGGAGGAGGAGGCGGCCGCCGGCCGTCGCCGCCGTCGCCGGGGCCGCCGAGGCCGTGGCCGGGGCAAGGGCGGCGCCGAGGAGATCGAGGACGAGGAGGCCGAGGAGGCCATCGAGGCTGAGGCCGCCGACGCCGAGGCCGAGGAGGAGGCCGCCGAGGAGGAGGCCGAGGGCGACGGATTGACCCGCCGCCGTCGTCGTCGCCGTCGCCGGGGCGCCGGGGACGTGGAGGCCGCCGCCGAGGACGGGGTCCCCACCGTCGTCAAGATCCGGGAGCCGCGCAAGCCCGTCGACGAGGTGCAGGGCGTCTCCGGCTCGACCCGGCTGGAGGCCAAGCGGCAGCGCCGCCGGGACGGGCGCGAGCAGCGCCGTACCCGGCCGCCGATCCTCAGCGAGTCGGAGTTCCTGGCCCGCCGCGAGGCGGTCGACCGGGTGATGGCGGTCCGCCAGCGCGGCGACCGGACCCAGATCGCGGTCCTCGAGGACGGCGTGCTGGTCGAGCACTACGTCACCCGCAACTCGTCCGGCACCATGGCCGGCAACGTCTACCTGGGCAAGGTGCAGAACGTCCTGCCCAGCATGGAGGCGGCCTTCGTCGACATCGGGCGCGGGCGCAACGCCGTGCTCTACGCCGGCGAGGTCAACTGGGACATGACCGGCCTGGAAGGCCGGGCCCGCTCGATCGAGCAGGCGCTCAAGTCCGGCGACTCGGTGCTGGTGCAGGTCACCAAGGACCCGATCGGGCACAAGGGCGCCCGGCTGACCAGCCACATCGCGCTCTCCGGCCGGCACCTGGTGTACGTGCCGAACGGCAACGCCTCCGGCATCAGCCGCAAGCTGCCGGACACCGAGCGCAAGCGGCTGCGGGACATCCTCAAGAAGCTGGTGCCGGACGGCGCCGGGGTGATCGTCCGGACGGCCGCCGAGGGAGCCAGCGAGGACGAGCTGGCCCGGGACGTCAAGCGGCTCCAGGCGCAGTGGGAGGACATCCAGGCCAAGGCGGCCGAGGGTGGCGCCCCGGTGCTGCTCTACGAGGAGCCGGACCTGGTCATCCGGGTGGTGCGGGACCTCTTCAACGAGGACTTCCGCGAGCTGGTGATCGAGGGCGAGCAGTCGTACGACATGGTCGAGTCGTACCTGTCGCACGTCTCGCCGGACCTGGTCGCCCGGCTGCGCCGGCACGCCGGCACGGCCGACGTCTTCGCCGAGTACCGGATCGACGAGCAGATCCTCAAGGGGCTGGACCGCAAGGTCTTCCTGCCCTCCGGCGGCTCGCTGGTGATCGACCGCACCGAGGCGATGACCGTCATCGACGTCAACACCGGCAAGTACACCGGCTCCGGCGGCAACCTGGAGGAGACGGTCACCCGGAACAACCTGGAGGCGGCCGAGGAGATCGTGCGCCAGCTGCGGCTGCGCGACCTCGGCGGCATCGTGGTGATCGACTTCATCGACATGGTGCTGGAGTCGAACCGGGAGCTGGTGCTGCGCCGGCTCACCGAGTGCCTCGGCCGGGACCGCACCAAGCACCAGGTCACCGAGATCACCTCGCTGGGCCTGGTGCAGATGACCCGCAAGCGGATCGGCGCGGGCCTGCTGGAGGCGTTCAGCGAGACCTGCGAGTGCTGCAAGGGCCGCGGGGTGATCATCCACACCGAGCCGGTGCCGGAGAAGCCGCGTGCCGGCGCCGGTGCGGGGGAGAAGGTCAAGGCGGTCGCCTCGGCCGTCACCACCCCGGCCGCCGAGGAGAAGGGCCGGCGCCGGGGCCGCAAGGCCGCCCCGGAGAAGCCCGCCGCGGAGGCGGCGCCGGAGCAGCCGGCCGCCGAGGCCGCCCCGGAGCGGACCGTCGCCGAGGTGGTCGAGACCCCGGACGACTACTACGACACCCAGGGCTATGACCTGTCCCGGTACGAGACCGAGACGCCGGCCGCCCCGGCGGTCGCCGACAGCCAGGAGGGCGACTCGGCCCGGCTGGCGGCGGCGGACGACCCGGACGCGATCGGCGAGGGTGAGACCGAGGAGGAGGCCGCCGAGGCCGGCACCGGCCGGCGCCGCTCCCGGCGGGGTGGCGCGCGGCGGCGTACCCGCCCGTGAGGCGCTGACCGGCACGGCGTTTGACAGGGCCCCTTCCTCGGCAACAGAGTCCGCAGGGAGGGGCCCTGCCGTACCCGTCGACCCCCCGGTCGGGACGGCGCGCCCCGGACGGGAGGAGACATGCGCCGCGTGTTCGCGGTCACCGCGCTGACCGGGGTGCTGCTGGCCGGCGCGGGCTGCGCCGAGCGGGGCGACGGCGACCCCTTCGCGGTGGGCTTCGCCTCACCGGCCCCACCTGCCACGGCGGCCCCGACGGCCACCGGGGACGCGGGGGCCTGCGCCGCCGCCAAGCAGGCCGGCTCCGCGGCCGTGCAGACGTACGTCCAGAAGCTGGCCGAGATGCTGCGCGCGAACGCGGTCGGCGACCGACGGACGGGGGACGCCGCCCGGCGGGACGCGGAGGCCGCGCTGGCCGGCTGGCGGGACGACCTGCGGGAGCAGTCCGCGCGGGCGGCCGACCCGCGGCTGCGTACCCTGTTGGCGGACCTGGCCACCGAGGTGGGTGGGCTCGGCACGGACGTGCAGGCGATCGACGAGACGGAGTTCGACCGGCTCCAGCAGCGCCTCGACGAGCTCTGCCCGGCCTGACCGGCAGCCCGGTTTGGGCAGCGGGCCCGCCATGGCGTACGCTTGCCTGCGGCGCACTTTGGTGTGCCGAGTTCCCGCGTGCCCGCGCTGCCGGTGTCACGACTCCCGGCGAGACGCCGTGGGAACGACCGCCAGCAGCCTCAACGACAGGGAGTCCGCCTCCGATGTACGCGATCGTCAAGACCGGCGGCAAGCAGTACAAGGTCGCCGAGGGCGACGTGATCGAGGTCGAGAAGCTCGCCGGTGCCCCCGGCGACGCGGTGAAGCTCACCGCGGTGCTCCTCGTCGACGGTGACGACCTGGTGACCGACGCGGCGAAGCTTGCCCAGGTCTCGGTGTCCGGCGAGATCGCCGCGCACACCAAGGGCCCGAAGATCCGGATCCACAAGTTCAAGAACAAGACCGGCTACCACAAGCGCCAGGGTCACCGCCAGCCGCTGACCCAGGTCAAGGTGACCGGCATCTCCAGCGGGAAGTAGGTCGTCCTCCAATGGCTCACAAAAAGGGTGCGTCCAGCTCGCGTAACGGTCGCGACTCCGCGGCCCAGCGGCTCGGCGTGAAGCGCTTCGGTGGTCAGGTCGTCAACGCCGGCGAGATCATCATTCGCCAGCGGGGCACCAAGTTCCACCCCGGTGACCTGGTCGGCCGCGGCGGCGACGACACGCTCTTCGCGCTGGCCGCCGGTGCGGTCCAGTTCGGCACCAAGCGCGGTCGCAAGACCGTCAGCATCGTGCCGCAGCAGTAACACCTCCGGCGCTAGCGGGCCGCGGACCTCGTGTCCCGGCCCGCTTCGCTTTTTCACGTGCGGGGCGAGCCCCGCTGGAAGGATTGACGGCGTGACGACGTTCGTTGACCGGGTCGTCCTGCACCTGCAGGCCGGCGACGGCGGGCACGGCTGTGCCTCGATCCACCGGGAGAAGTTCAAGCCCTTCGGTGGGCCGGACGGCGGCAACGGCGGGCACGGCGGCAGCGTGACGCTGGTCGTCGACCCACAGGTGACCACGCTGCTCGACTTCCACTTCCGGCCGCACCAGAAGGCCGAGAACGGCAAGGGTGGCGCCGGCTCGAACCGGGACGGCGCCAACGGCCGGGACCTGGTGATCAAGGTGCCGAACGGCACCGTGGTGCAGACCCTCGACGGCGAGGTGCTGGCCGACCTGGTGGGCGTGGGCACCACCTTCGAGGCGGCCCGGGGCGGCCGTGGCGGCCGGGGCAACGCCGCACTGGCCAACGCCCGGCGCAAGGCGCCCGGCTTCGCCGAGCTGGGTGAGCCGGGTGACCGGCTGGACGTCGTGCTGGAGCTGAAGAGCGTCGCCGACGTCGGCCTGGTCGGCTTCCCGTCCGCCGGCAAGTCCTCGCTGATCTCGGTCATCTCCGCGGCGAAGCCGAAGATCGCCGACTACCCGTTCACCACGCTGGTGCCGAACCTGGGCGTGGTCCGGGTGGACAACCACACCTTCACCGTCGCCGACGTGCCGGGCCTGATCCCGGGCGCGGCGACCGGCAAGGGCCTGGGCCTGGAGTTCCTCCGCCACGTCGAGCGCTGCGCCGTGCTGGTGCACGTGGTCGACACCGCCACCCTGGAGCCGGGCCGCGACCCGCTGGCCGACATCGACACCATCGAGGCCGAGCTGACCGAGTACGGCGGTCTCACCGACCGGCCGCGCCTCGTCGCGCTCAACAAGATCGACGTGCCGGACGGGCGGGACCTCGCCGAGATCGTCCGGCCCGACCTGGAGGCCCGTGGCTTCCGCGTCTTCGAGGTCTCCACGGCCACCCGGGAGGGGCTCAAGGAGCTGATGTACGCGATGGCGGAGCTGGTCGAGCAGGCGCGCAGCGCGGCGCCGCCGGCCGAGCCGACCCGGATCGTGATCCGGCCGAAGGCGGTCGACGACACCGGCTTCACCATCGAGGCGGAGGAGGACGGCTCGTACACCGTCCGGGGCAACCGGCCGGAACGCTGGGTCAAGCAGACCAACTTCGACAACGACGAGGCGGTCGGCTACCTGGCCGACCGGCTGGCCCGGCTGGGCGTCGAGGAGAAGCTGGCCAAGGCCGGCGCCCAGGCCGGCGACCTGGTCCGGATCGGCGACCGCGAGTTCGACTGGCAGCCCACGCTCTACGCGGGCGTGGACTTCACCCCGAGCGTTCGTGGTGCCGACATCCGGCTGGAGGAGAAGCCGACCCGCGCCACGGCCGCCGAGCGGCTCGCCGCCCGCAAGGCGCGCCGGCGGCGGCCGGAGGACGAGCTGGAGGCCGCCCCCCAGGACGACGCCGACGACGAGGACTGGGAGTAGTCCCGCTGCGTCCGTGTTCGGGTCGTTGGCCGGAAACCTCCGCGAAATCCGGCCGACCTACCGTGACGGAATGCTGATCGAATCCCGTCCCGCCACCGATCCCGAAGTCGCCGCCCTGGTCACCGCCCAGCAGCGCGAGCTGCGCGAGGCGGACGGTGGGCTGGACGGCCAGGCGACGGTCACCCACGACGACATCCGCTACCTCGTCGTGGTGGCGGATGGGCGGGCGGTCGCCTGCGGCGGCATCCAGGCTCTCGACGCCGAGACGGGCGAGCTCAAGCGGATGTACGTGCGGCCGGCGTACCGAGGGCGGGGCATCGCCCGGCACCTCCTGGCCGCGCTCGAGGAGTTGGCCTTCCGGCAGGGGCACAGCACGGTGTGCCTGGAGACGGGCACCTACCTGCCGGCCGCCATCGGCCTCTACCGGTCCTGCGGCTACCAGCCCATCCCGGTGTACGGCGAGTACGTGGACAACCCGTACAGCGTGTGCTTCGCCAAGCGGCTGACGGTCGCCGCCTGACGACGGCGACCGTCGCGCCCGGCGGTGGCCGGGCCGGCGCGGCTGGACGCGGCTCAGGCGCCGGTCTCGGCGTGCGCGGCCGTGACCGGCTTCGACTCCGGGCTGGCGTGCTGCCGCAGCACGATGCTCAGCAGGATCAGCACCCCGACGGCGAGGAACTCGCTCTGCCAGTTCTGCATCGACTGGAACCAGAAGTCGCTGGTGCCGAGGAACTGCCAGGCGCTGATCGGGGCGGCCCCGCTCTGCAACGCCTGCTCCTCGTTGTACTCGACCACGCCGCCGAACAGGTGGCCGAGGAACGCGCCGGCGAAGATCAGCAGCAGCGCGATCGACAGGCTGTTGCGGTAGATGGTCAGCGGCAGCCCGCCCGCCCGGACCGGCCAGGGGGAGTCCGGGGTGGCCCGGCGCGCGTCGTCCTCGGGCCGGTCGGTCTGCCCTTCGGGCTTCGACTCGGCCGACCCCTTCTGCACCAGGTACGCGGTGAGCAGCACGTAGCCGCCCATCTGGAGGAACTCCGACTCCCAGTTCTCGAAGACCGCCTCGGCGAAGTGCCCGCTGCCGAGGTACGCCCACCAGCTCTCCGGGGCCGCCCCGTACTGGGCCAGTTCCTCGTTGTGCACCTGCCAGCCGAACACGCTCTGCAACAGCAGGAAGATCAGGAACGCGCCGAGCATGGCGACCGTGAGCGCGTTCTCCCGCAACCACCGCGGCATCGCCGGACCTCCTCGTCAGGATCACTCCCCGTGGTGGTCCTCCGTGCCCCGGGCGATGATCATCCAAACCCGGCCCGGGCGGGGCGAGTGGTCACCACCCGTGTGGGTGACGCAGGTCAGGGCCGGTCCATCGGGGTGTCCAGCCGGCCGCCGGTGCCCACGTCGTTGGAGAGCAGCAGGCCGAGGACGAGCATCCCGAAGCCGAGGAAGAGGTGCAGCCAGTTGTCGGCGTCGTTGAACGGCACGAAGTTCGCCGCGGTGTGCCGGTCGATGCCGAAGCCGTACAGCCAGATGCCCAGGTAGACGGCGCCGCCGCCGGCCAGGAAGAGCCGCGCCCCGGAGACCTTGCGGGCCAGCACCAGCCCGGCCAGGCCGAAGACCAGGTGCAACAGGTTGTGCAGCACGGACACCTGGAACACGCCGATCAGCTTCGCCTCGGAGCGGTGACCGGCGAACGCCAGGTCCCCGTAGTGCGTGGTGAAGCCGGGGACGAACCCGAGCACGCCGATCAGCAGGAAGACGGCGGCCACCGCGAGGGCGGCCTTCTGGATCGCCGGGCGGGACCGGGCCGGAGCGCGTCCGCGCACGTCACGTGCCATCGCTGTCACCTCCGTGGATCATCGGCCGCCCGGGCCGGGCAGACCCTCCATTGTGTGATCGGGGCGGGCCGCCTCCGCAGAGAAATGGCGAATCAGGCATGGACCCGACGACTCGGGGTAGGTCAGTTGTCACGCCGAAAGTAATTCGGCGTGATCCCCCTGAGCACAACCGCTACGACCATCCGAGCGGAAGGGACACCATGACTTACGATCTCTCACCCACGTCTGCCACGTACGAGTCGACCAATGGCGGCGGGGTTCGCGACCAGGCCCGCCAGGTCGGCTCGGAGGCCGCGAACGCGGGCGGCGCGGTCGCCCAGACCGCCAAGGAGCAGGGCAAGGAGGTCGTCGGCGAGGCGACGCGGCAGGCCCGCAACCTCTACGGCGAGGCCCGTGACCAGCTGGCCGTCCAGACCGGCCAGCAGCAGCAGCGCGCCGCGAGCGGCCTGCGCTCGCTGGCCGAGGAGATGCGCGCGATGGCGCAGAACGGCGGCGGCTCCGGCCCGGTCACCGAGCTGGCCCATCAGGCCGCCGACCGGGTGCACGGGGTCGCCGGCTGGCTGGAGCAGCGGGAGCCGGGCGACCTCCTCGACGAGGTGAAGAACTACGCCCGCCGCAACCCGGGCACCTTCCTGATCGGGGCCGCGCTGCTCGGCGTGGTCGCCGGCCGGCTGACCCGGAACATCGCCGCCGTCGGCGACGACACCGGCCGGCGGGCGTACGACCCGGACCAGACCGCGGTCATCCCGACTCACCGGGCCGTGCCGGACCAGATCCCGCCGGGCGGCTACCTCGACCCGACCCCCGGCAGCTACGCCGAGCCGACCCCGGGCTACTCGGGTCAGGGTGCGATCTACCCCGACCAGGGCACCGCCGGCGGCTACGCCGACCCGGTCGGCGGCACCGGCCGGCCGCTGCCCCCGCCGGAGCGGACCGACCCGCTGCCGGGCGTCCCGTCCAGTGGCGTGAACCGTCCGTGAGCGGCCGAACCGGCAAAAGGGAGGCGACGGCATGACCGCGCCGACGCAGGGGCCCGGCCTGGACTCCGGCTACCAGCCGGCGGGCGCCCCGCACACCGCGGACGAGGTCCGGGGCAGCTCCATCGGTGAGCTGATGCGCCAGGTCACCACCGACCTCTCCACCCTCCTGCGGCAGGAGGTCGAGCTGGCCAAGGCGGAGATCCGCCAGGAGGGGAAGAAGGCGGGCAGGGCCGCCGGCCTCTTCGGCGGCGCCGGCTTCGGCGGCTACATGGTGGCCCTCTTCCTCTCCATCGCGCTGTGGCAGGCCCTGGACAACGTGCTGGATTCGGGGCTGGCCGCGCTGATCGTGGCCGTCGTCTGGGCCGTGATCGCCGCGGTCCTCTACTCGATGGCGAAGAAGAACGCCGAGCGGATCCGCGGCCTGAAGCAGACCAACGACAGCGTGCAGCGCATCCCCGACGCGCTCAAGCCGCACCCGGAGGGAGTGACCCGATGAGCACCGATCCCGACCAGATCCGCCGGGAGATCGAAGCCACCCGCAACAACCTGAGCTCGGACGTGGACGCCCTGGCGTACAAGGTCAGCCCGAGCCGCATCGTCGACGACCGCAAGCAGCGCGTCCGCAGTGCGCTGTCGAACGTGAAGGACAAGGTGATGGGAACCGCATCCGACCTCGGCCACAGCACCGGCCACGCCGCCCACGCGGCGGGCGACCACGCCTCCTCGGCGGCTTCCACGGTGGGCGACAAGGCGCACGCCGCCGCCTCCACCGTCGGTGACGCCGCGCACCGGGCCCCGCACGTGCTGCGGCAGAAGTCCGAGGGCAACCCCATCGCCGCCGGCGTGATCGCCTTCGGCGTGGGCATGCTGGTCTCCTCGCTGATCCCGGCCACCCGCCGCGAGCAGCAGGTCGCCGCCCAGGTCAAGGAGAAGGCCGCCGAGCACGGCGGCGAGGTGAAGGAAAAGCTCGGCGAGGTCGCCGGCGAGCTCCGGGACGAGCTGCGCGGGCCGGCCCAGCAGGCCGCCCAGTCGGTGAAGTCGACCGCGCAGGACGCCGCGCAGACGGTCAAGGACGACACCCGCGCCGCCACGCACGACGTCAAGGACACCGCGCAGCAGTCGCGCGAACAGGTCCGGTACTGATTCCTCGTACGCCGCAGCTCGCGGCCACCACCGGCGGACGCCGGAGAGTGGCCGCGAGCTGTCGCGTGCGCGGGGTCGGGGCCGTACGCCCGGGGCGCTCGCGGCGCGTGGAGTTGATGGTGGGACTCGGCCGGTCGGGCCGGCGGGCCCGGCCCGACGGTGACGCCGGGGACGCCTCAGCTCGACAGCGGGTCGGTGGCCGGGTCCGGACGTACCCGGACGGCGAGGTCGCCCGCAGCCACCCAGAGCCGCAGCTCGTCCGGCCCGTCCTGCCGCGGCTGCGCCGGGCGGGCGGGTCCGGCCCCGCCCCCGGTCGGACCGGCGAGCGCGTTGGCCAGCCGCCGACCCACCAGGGCCCCGGCCACCGTCGCCGCGACCGCCCGCGACCACGGCCCCCGCCGCCGGCTGGTGAGCGCGGCGGCCACCGCCGCACCCGCCGACAGCGCGGCCAGCAGCCGCGCCGGCCGGGCTCGCTCCTGGTACGCACGCATCAGGTCCTTGCCTCCTCCAGGGACGGGATCGGTGGCCCAGCCTGCCCGAAATTCCAGCGATCAAACCGTTTTCCCGTTTCACTGGACCGGCGCCGGGTAGCGCACCGGGATACGGGCGGTCCAAGCCGGACGCCCGGGTGGAGGAGACGTGATGACCAGCAACGGAACGAGGTGGGCCCTGGCCGGCGCCGCCACGGTGACGGCACTCGGTGTCGGCCGGGCGGTGGCCCGCCGGCGGCGCCGGCACCAACCCGAGCGGGAGGACGGCTGGTACGTCGTCCACCGGGGGATCACGGTGGACCGGCCGATGGACGCGGTGATCGGCTTCTGGACCGACCGGGAACGGCTGGACCGGGGGCTGGCCGAGTGGGCGACGCTGGAGCGGCTCGGCGACAACCGGTGGCGCTGCGTGGCCAGCGACCCGGCCGGCGGCGGCATCGAGTGGCGGGCCGAGATCACGGTCGACGGCCCGGGGCGGTTGAGCTGGCGGGTGACCGACGGGCCGGTGCGCCAGCGGGGGCGGGTGGAACTGCTCCCCGCGCCGCAGGACCGGGGCACCGAGATCCGCGCCGAGCTGCGCTGGCGGTCCGGCCCCGTGCGCCGGATGATCGGCCTGGCCGGCGGGCACGACCCGGACCTGGTCCTGCGCAGCGCGCTGCGCCGGATCAAGTCGCTCATCGAGACCGGTCAGGTGCTCGACACCCGGCACGACCCGTCCGGACGCAGCCCGAAGCAGGAGCAGGCGACCGACCGGATCCGGGAGAAGCTGATGGTGGGAGGCCGGCCGTGAGGGCGCTGTGCTGGGAGGGCGTGGGCAAGCTGGCCGTGCGCGACGTGCCGGAGCCGACCATCCGCGGCGCGCGCGACATCATCGTGAAGGTCCGGTCCAGCAGCGTCTGCGGCTCCGACCTGCACCTGATCAACGGGTACCTGCCGGCCATGCGGGAGGGGGACATCCTCGGTCACGAGTTCATGGGCGAGGTGGTGGAGACCGGCCCGGACGTCCAGCGGATCAAGGTCGGCGACCGGGTGGTGGTCGGCTCGGTGGTGGCCTGCGGGGGTTGCTGGTACTGCCGCACCGAGCAGTACTCGCTCTGCGACAACTCGAACCCGCAACCCGTCGTCACCGAGAAGCTGTGGGGCCACGCTCCGGCCGGCATCCTCGGCTACTCGCACGCGGCCGGCGGCTACTCGGGCAGCCACGCCGAGTACATCCGGGTGCCGTTCGGCGACGTCGGCGCGTTCACCGTGCCGGACGGGGTGCCGGACGACTCGGTGGTCTTCGCCTCCGACGCCATGCCGACCGGCTGGATGGCCGCCGACTTCTGCGGGCTCAAGGGCGGCGAGGTGGTCGCCGTCTGGGGCGCCGGCGGGGTGGGCCAGATGGCCGCCCGGTCGGCGCAGATCCTCGGCGCGGAGCGGGTGATCGTGATCGACCGGTTGCCGGAGCGGCTGGCCACCGCCGCCGGGCGGCTCGGCGTCGAGACGATCAACTACGCGGAGACCGACGTGCTGGAGGCGCTGCGCGAGCTGACCGCCGGACGGGGGCCGGACGCCTGCATCGAGGCGGTCGGCATGGAATCGCACGACGTGGGGCCCGTCTACGCGTACGACCAGGCGAAGCAGACGGCCCGGCTGACCACCGACCGGCCGACCTCGGTGCGGCAGGCGATCATGGCGTGCCGCAAGGGCGGCACGGTGAGCATCGTCGGCGTGTACGCCGGCCTGGTCGACAAGTTCCCCCTCGGCGCGGCCATGAACAAGGCCCTGGTGCTGCGGATGGGGCAGATGCACGCCCAGCGCTACATCCCGATGCTGCTGGACCGGATCGCGGTCGGCGAGATCGACCCGGGCTACCTGGCGACGCATCCGATGTCGCTGGAGGAGGGGGCCCGGGGCTACGAGATCTTCCAGAAGAAGGAGGACGGCTGCCTGCGCACCGTCCTGCACCCGCAGCCGGCCTGAGCGCCGAGGCGACGCCGGGGCGCGGGTCGGTTCGAATCTTCCCGGTGGGGTACAGCTCCCCACATGTCCGCCGAGATCGATGACCCGCCGTCCCGGCCCGCCGCCCGGGCCTTCGCCGGCAGCGCGATCGCCGTGGTGGTGGCCGGTACGGTCGCCCTGCTCACCCGGCAGCCCTGGCTCTTCCCCAGCCTGGGGCCGGCGATCATGCTGCACGTCGAACAGCCCGGCAAGCCGGAGTCCTCGCCCCGCAACACCCTCGTCGGGCACCTGGTGGCGCTGCTCGCCGGCTACCTGATGCTGCTGGTCACCGGCCTCGCCGACCACCCCTCCGCGCTGCAGGAGGGGGTCAGCGGGTCGCGGATCGTGGCCGCCGCCGGCTCCCTGGCGATCACCGCCGGGGTGCTGGTCCTGCTGAAGGCCCCGCACCCGCCGGCCGGCGCGACCACACTGATCGTGGGCCTCGGGCTGCTGCACACCCCGACCCAGCTGGTGGTCGCGTTCGCCGCCGTGCTGCTGGTGACGGTGGTGGACCTGCTGTTCAACCGGGCCACCGGCCGGCAGATGCCGCTGTGGTCCGCACCGAGGGAGGGGTGAACGATGGTCGATCGGATCGCCGACCCGTGGGGGCCGCGCACGCCGTACGGGCCGGGCGAGCGCTGGCCGGTGCGGGTGGACAGCTTCCTCGCCGACGGGCACACCGAGGCGGACGTGCAGCGCTGGGTGCCCAGCGCCTCGATCCTGCACTCCAACGGCGACGCCATGGACATCGCGGTGATCGACGACCGGATCGTCGGCGTACGCGGCCGGGCCGGGGACCGGATCAACCACGGCCGGGTCGACCCGAAGGACCTGTACGGCTGGCAGGCCAACCACAGCCCGGACCGGCTGCGCCGGCCGCTGGTCCGCGACGGCGACCGCCTCGTGGAGACCGACTGGGACACCGCGATGGGCCGGATCGTGGCCCGCTCGAAGGAGCTGCTGGGCGGCCCGGGCGGCTGGGGGCACTTCGGCTTCTACACCACCGGGCAGCTCTTCCTCGAGGAGTACTACACGCTCGGCGTGATCGGGAAGGCCGGGATCGGCACCCCGCACATGGACGGCAACACCCGGCTCTGCACCGCCACCGCCGCCTCCGCGCTGAAGGCGTCCTTCGGCACCGACGGCCAGCCCGGGTCGTACACCGACGTGGACCACTGCGACGCCATCGCGCTCTGGGGGCACAACGTCGCGGAGACGCAGACCGTGTTGTGGATGCGGATGCTGGACCGCCGGCGCGGGCCGAACCCGCCGGCGATGCTCGCGGTGGACCCGCGTGCCACCCCGGTGGCCCGGGAAGCCGACGTGCACCTGGCGCTGCGCAACGGCACCAACCTGGCGCTGCTCAACGGCCTGCTCCGCGAGCTGATCCACCGCGGCTGGTACGACGAGGAGTACGTCCGGGCGCACACCCTCGGCTTCGACGAGCTGTGCCGGGTGGTGGCGGACTACCCGGTGGCGAAGGTCGCCGAGATCTGCGACCTGCCGGCCCGGGACGTCGAGCGGGCCGCCGAGCTGCTCGGCCACTCGGAGCGGCTGCTCTCCACGTTGCTCCAGGGCTTCTACCAGTCCAACCAGGCCACCGCGGCGAGCTGCCAGGTGAACAACCTGCACCTGATCCGCGGCATGATCGGGCGGCCGGGCGCGGGCCTCTACCAGATGAACGGCCAGCCCACCGCGCAGAACAACCGCGAGTGCGGGGCCGACGGCGACCTGCCCGGCCTGCGCAACTGGGAGAACGAGGAGCACGTGGCCGAGCTGGCCCGGCTCTGGAACGTCGAGGTCGACACCATCCCGCACTGGGCGCCGCCGACCCACGCCATGCAGATCTTCCGGTACGCCGAGCAGGGCTCGATCAAGCTGCTCTGGATCTCGGCCACCAACCCGGCGGTCTCCCTGCCCGACCTGGCCCGGATCCGCCGGATCCTGGCGAAACCGGAGCTGTTCGTGGTGGTGCAGGACCTCTTCCTGACCGAGACCGCCGAGCTGGCCGACGTGGTGCTGCCCGCGGCGACCTGGGGCGAGAAGACCGGCACCTTCACCAGCGTGGACCGGACCGTGCACATCTCCGAGAAGGCGGTCGAGCCGCCCGGCGAGGCCCGCCCCGACCTGGACATCTTCCTCGACTACGCGCGCCGGATGGACTTCCGCGACAAGGACGGGAACCCGCTGATCAGGTGGACCGACCCGGAGTCGGCGTTCCGCGCCTGGCAGGAGTGCTCGCGCGGGCGGCCCTGCGACTACACCGGCATCACGTACGAGAAGCTGCGCAGCGGCGGCATCCAGTGGCCGTGCAACTCCGAACACCCGGACGGCACCGAACGGCTCTACACCAACGGGGTCTTCAACACCGACCCGGACTACTGCGAGACGTACGGGCAGGACCTGACCACCGGCGCGGAGCTGCTGCCCGAGGAGTACCGGGCCAAGCAGCCCGGCGGGCGGGCGTTCCTGCACGCGGCGCCGTACCAGCCGTCGCCGGAGGTGCCCAGCGAGGACTATCCGCTGCTGCTCACCACCGGCCGGACGGTCTACCAGTTCCACACCCGGACCAAGACCGGGCGGGCCACCCAACTGGTGCACGCCGCCCCCGAGTCGTGGGTCGAACTCAACCCGGCCGACGCCGAACGGCTCGGCGTCGGTGAGGGGGACCTGGTCCGGGTCGAGTCGCCGCGCGGCGCCGTCCGGGGCCGGGCCCGGATCTGCGGGGTACGCCCCGGGGTGGTCTTCGTGCCCTTCCACTACGGCTACTGGGACACGGCCGACGGCGCCGCCCCGGGGCAGGGGCGGCACGACCGGGCGGCGAACGAGCTGACCATCACCGCCTGGGATCCGGTCTCCAAGCAACCGATCTTCAAGGTGGCGGCGGTGCGGGTGGTGAAGGAGGCCGACTCGGGCGGCCGGCCGTCGCCCGCGCCGACGGTGGGCGGCTGCGCCCCGCCGGCGGGCTCCGGCATCCCGGCCACGGTCGGCGGGCCGGCCGCCGAGGCGCCGTCGAGGGAGGAGTGAACATGCACCTGGCGCACTATCTCGGGCTGCTGCACAAGGCCCAGGACCGCCTCGGCGACGCGTTCACCGAGGTCGGCGCGGCGCACCGGGACGAGCCGGACGTCTTCCACACCTGCGAGCGGCTGGCCGGCCAGTGCCACCGCCACGCGGAGCAGTTGGCCCCGTTCGCCCGCCGGTACGCCGAGGAGGCCCCGGCCGAGCCGGACCGGCTGCACTCGGAGCTCTTCTCCGGCTCCCGGACCGGCCCGATCGGGCTGCTCCGCGACCTCCAGGACCTCTACCTGATGGCCGCCGAGTGCGACATCTGCTGGACCCTGGTGGGACAGGCCGCGTACGGCGCGCGGGACGAGGAACTGCTCGGGGTGGTGAAGGCCTGCGAGCAGCAGACCGCGATCCAGCTCAAGTGGCTGCGGACCCGGATGAAGCAGGCCGCCCCGCAGGCCCTCGTGGTGGCGGAGTGACCCGACCGGCGTACGCCCAGCGGGTCACTCGGTGCGGCGTACCGCGTCGATCACGAACCCGCTGGGCGGCAGGGTGGGCATCCGGCTGAGGTCGAGCGACAGGTCCTGCGGCGGCACCTGGTAGCTCATCGCGGAGGTCAGCTTGGTCACGGCCCGCTTCATCAGCTCGATGGTGATCCACTCGCCGGCGCAGCGGTGGCCGGTGAGGTGGTCCCCGCCGCCCTGCGGCATCAGGCCGAACGGGTCGCCCCGCCAGCCGGCGAACCGCTCCGGCCGGAACCGCTCCGGCTCGGGCCACAGCTCCGGGTGGTGATTGGTCGCGTACAGGCCGAGCAGCACCCGGCGGCCCTGCGGGAACGGGTACCCCTGCCACTCGAACGAGCGCCGGACCCGGGCCGCGGCCACCGGGAAGAAGGGGTAGTAGCGGCGTACCTCCTGCACGAAGCACTCGGTGGCGGTGTCGTCGCCGCGGACCCGGTCCCGCCAGCCCGGGTGGTCGTGCAGGGCCAGCGCCGCGAAGACCACGAAGCGGTCGACGGCGACCGTCGGCCGCAGGACGTTCAGCAGGTCGACCGCCGCGATCCGGCGGGGCAGCGGCTGGCCCCGCTCGTCGCGGTGCTCGGCGATCACCCGCAGCGCGCTGCCCTCCGGCGCGGGCAGGTCGCCCGAACGGACCCGCTCGATCAGCTCCCCGGTCCAGCGTTCGGCGCGCCGCCGGGCGACCACGCCCCGCCAGTGCCGGAGGCCCACCGCGGTGGGGGCCTCGATCATGGCGTGCAGCTCGACCGTGCGCCGCGCCACCTCCGACTCGGCCAGCGGCACCCCGGCCCAGGCGAAGACCGCCCGGGTCAGGATCCGGGCCACCTCGTCGTAGAGCACCACCGGACCGTCCGCCGCCCAGACCGGGATCCGGGCCCGCCACTCGTCGTCGACGAGCTGCCCGAGGTGGCGGATCCCGGCGGGCGTCATGATCGACATCAGCATCGCCTTGCGGTCCCGGTGCGGCGCGTCGTCGAGCCCCTGGACGCCGCCGACCCCGGTGAGCGTGCGCTGCGCCCGCATCGGCATCGCGCCCCGGCGGACGAAGCGGTCGTTGTCGTAGAACAGCTCGGCGGCCGGCCGGCCGCGCAGGCAGATGGTCGGCTCCAGCAGCAGCCGGGTAAGGAAGATGTCGCCGCCGTGGCGGTCGCAGCGGTCGCCGACGAACCGGTAGCCCGCGCGGAGGAACGCCAGTGTGCTCTCCGGGCTGCGGTCGGTGGGGATGACGCTCATCGGCTTGCTCCTGACGGCGGCGACGCGGCACGTACGTCCGCTTCTACCCGGGTCAGGGCGGGTGAATCCCCGTCCCGGGACGACCTGGCAGATTCCGTCGGCCGGGGGAGGGGCCCAGCCTCGGCGCCGGAGCTGGCCCCTCCCAGGACGGCGGAAGCTGGTTGGCTCAGCTCCGGACCGGCGCCCGGCCGGTCGTGGAACACCGCCGGCGGGCGGGGCCATCGGGCCGGCCCGGGGCCGGCGGCAGCGGAGACGGAGGGCGGATGCGGGACAACAGGGCGGCGCACTGGCGGCAGCGCCGGGTGGTGGCCGGACTCGACGCGGGCCGGGGCGGCCGGGAGGAGGCGCTGATCGTGCCACCCCGACGGCACCCGGCCCGGCCGGCCCGCTACTTCACCGTGCACCTCGGCTTCGAGGCGGCCGACCCGTCCGTCGCGCGGGAAGTGGCCGTCGCGTACGCCGAGGCGCTGAGCCTGCTCCGCCCGGAGCTGGCGCTCGGCGCGGCGGCGCTCTCGCCGGCCGACGCCTGGCACCGAGCGGAGCGGCTCTTCTGCGGGGCGCCCGGGCCCGACGGCGAGCGCTGCGCGGACGTGGCGGGCCATCCGGGCTTCCACCATGCCCCGGGCCTGGGCGGGCTCGGCTGGGGCGACGGTGACTGACCCCCGCCGCTCAGTCCAGGTCGAACTCGCCGTCCTGGGCGCCCGCCACGAAGGCGTCCCACTCGGCCTGGGTGAAGACCAGCACCGGGCCGTCCGGCTGGGCCGAGTTGCGCATGCCGATCAGATCGTCGACGAAGGCCACCTCGACGGCGCTGTCCGAGGTGTCCCCCTCGGCCCGCTGCCAGACCGCCCGGGAGAGGTCGAAGTCGCCCTTGGGGTGCTGACCCATCGCTGTTCCTCCATCGCCACGTTGCCGGGGGAGCCCGTACGGGCCCTATCGGGCAGGATAAGCGGATGCCGAGCCTGACCCGTGTAGAGGCGACCGCGCGTGGCGCGTTGATTACCGTCGAGTCCTACCAGGTGGACCTCGACCTGACCGGTGCCGACGAGCGGTTCCGCTCCACCGTCACCATCCGGTTCCGGGCGACCCCCGGCGCCGAGACCTTCGCCGAGGTCAAACCCGCGAAACTGCTCCGGGTACGCCTCAACGACCGCGACCTCGACCCGGCCGCGCTCGACGACAACCGGCTGCCGCTGACCGGGCTGGCCGCGACGAACACGCTCACCGTCGAGGCCGAGATGGCGTACTCGAACACCGGCGAGGGCGTGCACCGGTTCGTCGACCCCGCCGACGGCGAGACCTACCTCTACGCCATGTCCTTCCTCGACGACGTGCAGCGGATCTTCGCCGCGTTCGACCAGCCCGACCTGAAGGCCCCGGTGACCCTCTCGGTCACCGCCCCGCCGGAGTGGACCGTGGCGGCCAACGGCGCGGTCGCCGCCCGGCCCGCCCCGGGCCGCTGGGAGTTCGCCACCACCGCGCCGCTGGCCACGTACTTCTTCAGCCTGATCGCCGGCCCCTGGCACGTCCGGCAGGACGAGCACGACGGGATCCCGCTCGGCATCTACTGCCGGCGCTCGCTCGCCGCGCACCTGGACGCCGACGCCGACGAGATCTTCACCGTCACCCGGCAGTGCCTCGACCGCTTCCACCAGCTCTTCGCCGAGCGCTACCCGTTCGGCAAGTACGACCAGGCGTTCGTGCCGGAGTTCAACGCCGGCGCCATGGAGAACCCGGGCCTGGTCACCATCCGCGACGACTACGTCTTCCGCTCGGCCGTCACCGACACCCAGCGGGAGCTGCGGGCCACCACCATCGCGCACGAGATGGCGCACATGTGGTTCGGTGACCTGGTCACCATGCGCTGGTGGGACGACCTCTGGCTGAACGAGTCCTTCGCGGAGTACCTCGGCACGCGGGTCACCGCCGAGGCGACCCGCTTCGGCCAGGCGTGGACCACGTTCGCCATGCGCCGCAAGGCCTGGGGGTACGCGGCCGACCAGCGTCCCTCGACCCACCCGGTCGCCCCCGAGGAGGTGGCCGACGCCGCCCAGGGGCTGCTCAACTTCGACGGCATCTCCTACGCCAAGGGCGCCAGCGTGCTGCGCCAGCTGGTCGCCTGGCTCGGCGACGACGCCTTCCTCGCCGGCCTGAACGCGCACTTCGCCAAGCACCGGTTCGGCAACGCCACCCTCGCCGACCTGCTCGACAGCCTCGGTGCCGCGAGCGGCCGCGACCTCAGCGACTGGGCCGAGCGCTGGCTGCGCCGTCCGCAGGTCAACACGCTGCGGATGGTGACCGCGGTGGACGCCGACGGCCGGTGGACCGAGGCGGCGGTGGTGCAGACCGCGCCGGAGGCGTACCCGGTGCTGCGCCCGCACCGCATCGGCGTCGCCCGGTACGGCACCGACACCCCGGCGCACCGCTTCGAGGTGGACCTCGACCCGGACACCGACCACGGCCGTACCGCGCTGGCCGAGCTGGTCGGGCAGCCGGCCACCGGCCTGCTGCTGCCCAACGCCGGCGACCTCACCTTCGCCAAGATCCGGCTCGATGCCGCCTCCGCGGACGCGGTCCCGATGGTGCTCCCGGGCCTGGACGACCCGCTGGCCCGGGCGCTGCTCTGGGGTGAGGCGCTGGACGCCGCCACCGACGGCGAGCGGCCGGTCGCCGCCGTGGTCGCGCTCATCGCGGCGGCGTTGCCCGCCGAGACCGAGGTGATCATCGCGGAGGACGTGCTCACCCTGAGCCGGAGCCTGGTCGACCGCTACCTGGAACCGCTGGCCCGGGACGCGGCCCTGCTCCGGATCGCCGGGGCCTGCGCCGCGCTGCTCGCCACCGCCCCGGCCGGCGGGTCGCTGCAGCTCGCGGCGGCCCGGGGCCTGATCGGCGCCACGGCCGACGCCGGGCTGCTCGCCGGTTGGCTGGCCGGCGAGGGCGTCCCGGAGGGCCTGGCCGTCGACGCCGACCTGCGCTGGGCGCTGCTCTACCGACTGGTGGTGCTGGGCGCGGCCGGTGCGCCGGAGATCGCCGCCGAGGCGGCCGCCGACCGCAGCGCCACCGGTGCCGAGCAGGCCGCGCGCTGCCGCGCCGCGCTGCCCGACGCCGACGCCAAGCGGGTCGCCTGGGAGATCATCACCAGCAACGCCGAACTCTCCAACCGCCTCGTGGAGGCCACCGCGGAGGGTTTCTGGCAGCCGGAGCAGGCCGAGCTGACCGCCGGGTACGTGGCGCGGTACTTCGCCGACATGCCGGCGGCGGCGCGGCTGCGTACGCCCTGGACAGCCGACCGGGTGGCCACCCTGGCCTTCCCCCGCTACGCCGTGGCGGAGCCGACCCGGGAGCTGGCCGCGGCGCTGCTGGCCCGGGACGACCTCACGCCCGGGCTGCGCCGGCGGGTCGTGGACCTCGACGACGACCTGCGCCGCGCGCTGGTGGCCCGGACGGCGGTGGCCGCCGCGGGCGCCTGACCGGCGCCGGGGTGGCGCACCCGCTCCGGGTACGCCACCCCGGCACGCCGGCTCAGCCCACCGACGCGCTCGCCGTCACCGGGGCGTCCCAGTCGATGACGTAGCGCTGCTCGGGGCCGAGCGTCTTCTCCGGGTTCATCGCGGTCTTCATCAGCAGCGGCATCAGCACCGGCATCAGCGCCCGGGCCACCGGGCCGGGAGCCTTGACCTGGTTGATCCGCGCCGCCCGCGCGGCGATCTTCTCCACCCGCTCCCGGCGCAGGCGCTCGTACGCGGCGAACGCGGACGGGACGTCCGGCAGGTCGCGCAGGCAGCGGGCCAACTGCACCGCGCTCTCGATGGCCAGCGAGGCGCCCTGCCCGGAACTGTTGGACGGGGCGTGGGCCGCGTCGCCGACCAGCACCATCCGTCCGCGGTGCCAGTGCCGCACCGGCGGCATGATGTGCATCGAGCCCACCGACCGCAGGTCGTCGTCGGGGCTGGTCAGCATCAGCTGGCGGCCCGGGTCGTCGTCCGCGTACGTGGCCCGCAGCGTCCGCATCCAGTCGGCCCTGGGCACCGCGCGGGCCTCGGCGAGGCTCATCGGCCGCTCCTGCGGCAGGTTGGCGCCCCACCGGGTGCCGCCGCCCGGCTCCGGCCAGTAGAGGTAGTAGGCCCGCCGGCCGAAGGCGAAGGTCATCGTGCCGGGTTCCACGTCGACCTCGTGCCGGGCCACCGCCTCGAAGCCGAGCAGCCCGGTGAAGCGCGGCCCGACGGCGTCGGGGTCGATCAGGGTGCGTACGGTCGACCGGATGCCGTCGGCCCCGATGAGCACGTCGGCCGTGGCCGTGCTGCCGTCGGCGAACCGGGCGGTGATGCCGGCCTCCGTCTCCCGTACGTCGACCAGGCGCCTGCCGTGTTCGATGACCACGCCCGCGGCCTGGGCGCGGTCGTGCAACGCCCGATGCAGCTCGTGGCGGTGCACCACCTGCAGCGGTGGCACGCCGGCCAGCATCGGCATGTCGATGCGCCGGTGGCCGAGGGCCGTCACCATCCGGTGGATCGGGGTGGCGATGGCGGTGACGGCCTCGTCGGCGTCGACGAGGCGCAGCGCCGCGATGCCGTTCGGGGCGAGCGCGAGGGTGCCGCCGATGCCGTCGGCGGCGCTCGGGTACGCCTCGTGCACGGTGGCGCTGATGCCCGCGCGGCGCAGGGCCAACGCGGTCACCGGACCGGCGATGCCGCCGCCGATGACGATCGCTGTGCTCACTCTGGACACGGTCCCTCCCTGGGGTCGTCGGTGGTCGTGCGTGCCGAACCCACCTGGAGGGAGCGCCGGTATCCTCGTGGTTGCCGCTTCGGGCCGGGCGCCTTCAGGTGTCGGTTCGAGGTAAGGGCCCCGGCGCGGTGTTGGCGCACCGCGCCGGGGCCGTTCGTCAGGTGGTGGGGCCGCCCCCTCCCGTCGGGCCCGGCTCGGGTGCGCCGGCCTCGTGGTAGGCCCGCCACTCGTCCAGCCCCGGGTAGCTGCCCGAGGTGAACTCGGCCAGCAGGGAGCGGATCCAGGCGACTTCCGCCTCCCGGATCGTCAGGTCGTACTCGCTCTCGACCAGGAACAGGCGGGGCACCACGCGGGCGTGCTCCGCGAGCGCCGCGCGCTCGCTCCTGATCTCGTCCTCCAGCCGGCCCAGCCGTTGGCGCAGCAGGGCCGTGGCCTCGTCGGGGTGGAGCGCGCCGAGCACCGACAGCCCGGCCCGGAAGCGGGGGTGCTCCGTGACCGGGGTGGAGACCAGCTCGCGCGCCCAGTCGACCAGCTCGGCCCGGCCGTCGTCGGTGATCCGGTAGACGGTGCGCTCCGGGCGCCGGCCCTCCCGGACGCTCTCCACGGGAGCGATCAACCCGTGCCGTTCCATGTTGCGGACGACCGTGTAGAAGGACCCCCACTTGATCCCCATGTCCTGGTCCTTGCCCCGGTCGCGGAGGGTGGTGGCCATCTCGTACGGGTGCATCGGCCGCTCGACGAGGACGGAGAGCACGGCCAGCGCCAGCAGGTTGCCGACCTTCCTCCGCCCCGGCATGTCGTGCTCCCTCAATGCTCGTTTCCGATTACTCGTAGACGAGTATAGGGCCGTGCGGGCCGCCGGGGAAGCCCCTTCCGGAGCCTGGGCCGCGTCCGGGCCCCGCCGGTCGCCGCCGGGAGCGCCGCCTACGATCGCGGGGTGGAGGAAGACATCCGGCGGATCGGCATCATGGGCGGCACCTTCGACCCGATCCACCACGGGCACCTGGTCGCCGCCAGCGAGGTGGCCGACCGGTTCGGCCTGGACGAGGTGGTCTTCGTCCCCACCGGGCAGCCCTGGCAGAAGGCGGACGAACCGGTCAGCTCACCCGAGGACCGCTACCTGATGACGGTGATCGCCACCGCCTCCAACCCGCGCTTCCAGGTGAGCCGGGTCGACATCGACCGGGGCGGCCCGACCTACACCGTCGACACCCTCCAGGACCTGCACGACGAGTACGGCCCGAAGGTCCAGCTCTTCTTCATCACCGGGGCGGACGCGCTGGAGCGCATCCTGTCCTGGAAGGAGGTGGACCGGATGTTCGAGCTGGCCCACTTCATCGGGGTGACCCGCCCCGGCTTCGAGCTCTCCGACAAGCACCTGCCCGCCGACACGGTCAGCCTGGTCCAGGTCCCCGCCATGGCGATCTCGTCCACCGACTGCCGGGCGCGGGTCGCCCGGGGTGAGCCGGTCTGGTACCTGGTGCCGGACGGTGTGGTGCAGTACATCGCCAAACGGCGGCTCTACCAGCGGTGATTCCGCCCGTGATGCGAGCGTTTGTCCGCGTAATCGACCAGAACTGACAAGTCGTCGCCCCGTCGGGTGTGAGAGGCTTGGAGGGTCGCACGGTTGATCGAAGGAGAACGGTGACAGTTTCCGAACGCGCGCACGAGCTGGCGATGGCCGCGGCCCAGGCGGCGGCCGACAAGAAGGCGCAGGACATCGTCATCATCGACGTGGGTGACCAGCTCGCCATCACCGACGCGTTCCTGCTGGCCGCCGCTCCGAACGAGCGTCAGGTGCTCGCCATCGTCGACGCCATCGAGGAGCGCCTGCTGGAGCTGCCGGAGAAGGCCAAGCCGGTCCGCCGCGAGGGCGAGCGCGCCGGCCGCTGGGTGCTGCTCGACTACGTCGACATCGTGGTGCACGTGCAGCACACCGAGGAGCGCGAGTTCTACGCCCTCGACCGGCTCTGGAAGGACTGCCCGCAGATCCCGTTCGTGGACCGCGACCTGGCCGACTCGGCCGCCGGCACCGCCAGCGCCGAATGACCCGCCTGATCGTCTGGCGGCACGGCAACACCGACTGGAACGCCGCCAACCGGGTCCAGGGGCAGACCGACGTACCCCTCAACGACCTCGGCCGGGAGCAGGCCCACGCCGCCGCGCCGGTGCTGGCCGCGCTGCGCCCGGACGCCATCGTCGCCAGCGACCTGCGCCGGGCCGCCGACACCGCCGCGGCCCTCGCCGCGCTCACCGGCCTGCCGGTCCGCACCGACGCCCGGCTGCGCGAGCGGCACTTCGGCCAGTGGCAGGGCCTCACCCTCACCGAGGTCGCCGACCGCTTCCCCGCCGAGTACGCCCGCTGGCGCGCCGGTGACCCCGACCCGGGCGCCGGCATCGAGACCCTCGACGACCTGGGCAAGCGGCTCGGTGCCGCGTTCCAGGACGCGGCCGACCTGGCCGCCGGCGGCACCGTCGTGGTGACCACGCACGGCGGTGGGGCCCGGCAGGGCGTCGGTCACCTGCTCGGCTGGGACCACGCGGTGCTGCGCACCATCGGGTCGCTGGCCAACTGCCACTGGAGCGAGCTGCGCCACGACGACGTCCGGGGTTGGCACCTGCGGGCGCACAATGTCGGCCTCGTCACGCAGCCCGCGCCGGCCGACGCCGTCTGAGGCGCGCCGCCCCGACATCGGCTAGCGTGCCGGGCATGCCCGTCGCGGTCGTCACCGACTCCACCGCCTACCTCCCGCCCGAGCTGGTGCGCGCGCACCGGCTCACCGTCGTCCCGCTGACCGTCGTGCTCAACGGCGCGGAGGGGCTGGAGGGCGTCGAGACGTTCCCGGACGACGCCACCCGGGTGCTCCGCGGCCGGCGGGTCTCGGTGAGCACCTCCCGGCCCGCGCCCGAACAGTTCGCCGAGGTCTACCGCACGCTCCTCGCAGGCGGCGCCGACGCGGTGGTCTCGGTGCACCTGTCGGCCGAGCTCTCCGGCACGGTCGAGGCGGCCCGGCTGGCCGCCGCCGAGCTGGGCGATCGGGTTGCCGTGGTCGACAGCCGTTCGACCGGGATGGGCCTCGGCTTCCCGGTGCTCGCCGCCGCCACGGCCGCAGACGGCGGCGCCGACCTCGACGGGGTACGCCGGGCGGCGGTCGACGCGATCGCGCGGACCACCATATTCTTCTACGTGGACACCCTGGAGTTCCTCCGCCGGGGCGGCCGGATCAACGCGGCCGAGGCGCTGCTCGGCACCGCCCTGTCGGTGAAGCCGATCATGCACATGCCGGACGGCGCGATCGTGGTCCGGGACAAGGTGCGTACCGCCGGCCGGGGCGTGGCCCGCCTGGTCGACCTGGCGGTCGAGGCGGCCGGCGACGCCCAGGTGGACCTCGCGGTGCACCACCTGGCCGCGCCGCAACGCGCCGAGCAACTGGTGGCGGCGCTCACCGAGCGGCTCGGCGACCGCCTGCACGACACGTACGTCACCGAGGCCGGGGCGGTGGTCGCCGCGCACGCCGGACCGGGCCTGGCCTGCGTGGTCATCCACCGCCGCCCGGCCGGGTGATCCGGTGTCGTCCGCACCTGGCGGCGGTCCCGGCGCCGAACCTTCCTCCGGGCTGCTCGGCGGCGGCCGGGACGGCCGGCGTTCCTACGTGGTGACCGGCGGGGGCCGGGGCGTCGGCCGGGCGGTCGTCGAACGGCTCGCCGCCGACGGCGGCACCGTGGTCGTGATCGAGCACGACCGTGCGGCGCTGGCCTGGCTCGCCGACCACCCGGCTGCCGACCGGCTGCTCCCGCTCGCTGGCGACGCGTCCGACGAGGAGGTCGCCGGGCGGGCCGCCGACCAGGCCGAGGCGGCCGCGCCGCTGGCCGGCTGGGTCAACAACGCCGCCGTCTTCCGGGACGCCGCCCTGCACACCGCCCCCGCCGCCGAGGTGTGCGCGCTGATCGACCGGAACCTGCGCCCCGCCGTGGTCGGCGCCGCCACGGCGGTACGCCGCTTCCTCGCCGCCGGCGCCGGCGGCGCGATCGTCAACGTCTCCTCCCACCAGGCCCGCCGGGCGGTGCCGGGAGCCCTGCCGTACGCGACCGCGAAGGCGGCCGTGGAAGGTCTGACCCGGGCGCTCGCCGTGGAGTACGGCCGGCACGGGATCCGGACCAACGCCGTCGCGCTCGGTTCGATCCACACCGAGCGGCACGCCGCCTTCCTGGCCGGCCTGGCACCGGGCGAGGCCGACCGGGTCGAGGCGGAACTGGCCCGGCTGCACCCGGTGGGCCGGATCGGGCGTACCGGGGAGGTGGCCGACGTGGTGGCGTTCCTGCTGTCCGGGCAGGCCACCTTCGTCAACGGGGCGACCCTGCCGGTGGACGGGGGCCGGGCGGCGCTCGGCCTGGACCCGGAGGCACACTGAGCTCTGTGGATCACCCGCCGATCGTGCTGGTGCACGGCACCCGTTTCGCCCGCGGCCAGTGGCAGCCGCAACTGGCCGCGCTCGCCGCCGAGTTCCCGGTGACCGCCGTCGACCTGCCCGGGCACGGCAGCCGGTCGGCCGAGCCGTGGGACCTGGATCACGCCGCCGACCTGATCGCCGAAGCGGTCCGCGACCTCGACGCCGGCCCGGCCGTCGTGGTCGGGCACTCGCTCGGCGGGTACGTCTCGCTGCACTTCGCGCACCGGCATCCGGACCTGCTGGCCGGGCTGGTGCTGATGGGCGCGAGCGTGGCCACCAGCGGGCCGCTGACCGTGCCGTACCGGCTGGTGGCGGCCCTGGTCGAACGGCTGCCAGCCGACCGGCTCAGCCGGTGGAACGACCGGCTGCTGCGCCGGCTGTACCCGCCGGAGATCGTCGACGCCACCATCGCCGACGGCTACGCCTTCCACACCCTGCCGGTCGCCTGGCGGGACATGCTCGGCCGGTTCGACGCGTCCAGCCTCGCGGCGGTCCGCGCCCCGGTGCTCATCCTCAACGGGCAACGGGACAGGCTGTTCCGCTCCGGCGAGCGGGCGTTCGCGCGGGCCCGTCCCGGCACCCGGATCGAGCTGATCCCGGGTGCGGCGCACCTGGCCAACTTCGACGCCCCGGCCGCCGTTACGGAGGCCGTACGCCGCTTCGCGCGGGAGCTGTCGCCGGCCCGCTAGCACACCGCGGGCATGATCGGGGCGTCGTCCACAGCCCGGTCCGTCGTCCACAGCGGAGCGTCGCGGTGGTGAACCGGCGCCGGTCGCCGCCGTAGCGTCCCGAGCCGTGCCAGACGACGAGGAGACGAGGGTACGGCAGCGCCTGTCCCGGCTGTTCGAGCCGGCGGGGCTCGCTCCCGCCCCGCCGACCCACCGGCCCGATCCGCCGTCCGGCGACGGGCCGGCGCGGGCCGGCCGGCTCCCGTCACCCTTCGGCTCGGTCCTCTGGCCGGACGACTCGGCTCGGTCCGGGTCGGCCGCGTCTTCCCGTCCCGGCACGCCGGTCTCGTTCTTCCCCCCGGACGAGCCGGCCTCGGGGCCGGCCGGTCCCTTCCCTGCGGACCGGCCGGCCCTTGGCCCCGTACCGTTCCTCCCTCCGGATGCGCCGGCACCCAGCGGGTCGGCGACCACGACCGGCGAGGGGTGGGCGGGCGCGGCTGATCCCAGGGCGGCCGGGTCGGCGGCCGCGGCCGGTGACGGGTGGGCGGCCGACGCCAAGGGGAGCGGTGGGCTGGTGTCCCGGCTGCCCGGGCCGGGAGCCTTCGATCCGGGCCGGCGGGGTGTCCGCGCGCTGGCCGTGGTGGCCGCCGTCGTGGTGCTGGTGGCCGGGGTGTGGGCCTGGCGGTCCCGTCCGCACGCCGAGCCGGTCCGCCCGGTGGCGGCGACCGCCGCGCCGAACGAACCCGAGCCGTCCCCCGCCGGGTCGTCCGGCGTGGCCGCTCAGCTCGTGGTCGCGGTCGCCGGCAAGGTACGCCGCCCCGGCCTGGTCCGGCTGCCGGCCGGCGCCCGGGTCGCCGACGCGATCGAGGCGGCCGGCGGCGCCCTGCCCGGCGTCGACGTCGCTCTGCTCAACCCGGCCCGCAAGCTCACCGACGGCGAACTGGTCCTGGTCGGCGTCGCCGCCCCACCGGGGCAGGCCGCCCAGCCCGGGCAGCCCGCGGCGGGGCCGGCGGCCGGCGGCGCGGCGGCGCCGGGCGGCCCGGTCAACCTGAACACCGCCACCCTGGCCCAGCTCGACGCGCTGCCCGGCGTCGGCCCGGTGCTCGCCCAGCGGATCCTCGACCACCGCGAGCAGCACGGCGGTTTCCGGTCCGTCTCCGACCTACGCCAGGTCGAGGGCATCGGCGACGCCCGGTACGAGCAGCTCAAGGACCTGGTGACGGTGTGATGCCGAGGCTGCCGTCCGATGGGGAGGGGCCGGCCGAGGACGTCCTCGACCTACGCCTGGCCGGACTGGCCGTGGCGGCCTGGCTCGCCGCCCTGGCCGGGCTGCGCCTCGCCGCCGGTGAGTCGGCCGCGCTGGCCGGGGTGGCCGCCGGTCTGGCCGCCGTGCTCGGCCTCCACCTCTGCGGTGTCCTCGGTCGCCCCGCCGCCCCCGCCCGCCGCTACGGCTGGGTCGCGGTCGCCGTGCTGCTCGGGGTGGTCTGCGGGGCGACCGCCACCGCCGCCCGGATCGCGGTCCGCGACGCCGCTCCGGTGAAGGCACTGGTGGCCGCGCGGCCCCTGGTCACCACTGAACTGGTGGTCCGGGACGACCCGCGCCCGGTCCGGGGCGCCCCCGGCCGCCCGGCCACCCTGCTGCTCCGCGCCGACCTGGTACGCCTCACCGACCCCGAGGGCCGGCGGCTGACCGGGTCGGTGCGGGGCCTGGTGCTCGCCACCGACCCGGCGTGGCGGACGCTGCTGCCGGGCCAGCGTGCGACCGCCCGGGGGCGGTTGGCCGCCCCGCGCGGCGGGGACCTCACCGCGGCCGTGCTCACCGCGACCGGGCCGCCCACCCGGCGCGGCCGGCCGCCCTGGGCGCAACGGGCGGCCGGTGTCCTGCGGTCCGGGCTGCAACGCGCCTGCGAGCCGCTCCCCGACGAACCCGGCGGGCTGCTGCCCGGGCTGGTCGTCGGGGACACCAGCCGGCTGCCCCCGGCCGTCGAGGAGGACTTCCGCACCACCGGCATGACGCACCTGAACGCGGTGTCCGGCTCGAACGTCGCCATCGTCGTCGGGGCGGTGCTGCTGCTGGCCCGCTGGGCCCGCGCCGGCCCCCGGACGGCCGCCGGGCTCTGCGTGGTCGCCCTGGTCGGGTTCGTCATCCTGGTCCGCCCCTCGCCGAGCGTGGTCCGGGCCGCCGCGATGGGCGCGATCGGGCTGGCCGCGCTCGCCACCGGCCGGCCCCGGGCCGCGCTGCCCACCCTCGCCGCCGCGGTCACCGTGCTGGTACTGGTCGACCCCGAGCTGGCCGGCGATCCCGGGTTCACGCTGTCGGTGTGCGCCACCGGCGGCCTGCTGCTGCTCGCCCCCGGTTGGCGGGACGCGTTGCGCCGTCGGGGCGTACCGCCGGGGCTGGCCGAGGCACTCGCCGTGCCGGCCGCCGCGCAGCTCGCCTGCGGTCCGGTGATCGCCGGTCTCTCGGGGACGGTGAGCCTGGTCGCGGTGCCGGCGAACCTGCTGGCGGTGCCGGCCGTCGCGCCCGCCACCGTGCTCGGGGTGGCCGCCGCCGTCGTGTCGCCGGTCTGGCCGGCGGGTGCCGAGTTCGCCGCCTGGCTGGCGAGCTGGCCCGCCCGGTGGCTGTGCTGGTGGCCGGGCAGGGAGCGCGGCTGCCCGCCGGGACGCTGCCCTGGCCGGGCGGGGTGACCGGGGCCCTGCTGCTGGCCGCGCTGTCCGTCGCGTTGCTGTTCGCCACCCGCCGGCCGGTGCTGCGGCGGCTGGTCGCGGTCGGGGCGGTCGCGGTGGTGCTCGGCACGCTGCCCGTCCGGCTGCTCGCCCCCGGCTGGCCCCCACCCGGCTGGGTGGTGGTGGCCTGCGCCGTGGGGCAGGGGGACGCCGTCGTGCTGCCGATCGCCGCGGGTCGGGCGATGGTGGTCGACGCCGGCCCGGAGCCGTCCGGCGTGGACGGCTGCCTGCGCCGGCTCGGCGTACGCGAGGTGCCGTTGCTGGTGGTCAGCCACTTCCACGCCGACCACGTGGGCGGGATCGCCGGGGTGTTCCGGGGCCGGCGGGTGGCGGAGGTGGTGACCCCGGAGTGGGGCGAGCCGCCCTACGGCGTCGCCCAGGTACGCGACGCCGCCCGTGGTGGGGGCGCGGCCCTGCGTACCGTGCCGGTGGGCTGGCGCTGGCGGGCCGGGGGAGTGGACCTGGCCGTGCTCGGGCCGCCGTACCCGGTGCGGGGCAGCCGGTCGGACCCGAACAACAACTCCCTGGTGCTGAGGGCGACCGTGGCCGGGGTGCGGATCCTGCTGGCCGGTGACGCCGAGACGGAGGAGCAGCGGGCGCTGCTGGAGACCGGGCCGCCCGAGGGGCTCCGGGCCGACGTGCTCAAGGTGGCCCACCACGGGTCGGCGTACCAGGATCCGGAGTTCCTGGCCGCCGTCCGGCCCGCCGTCGCGCTGGTGTCGGTGGGGTTGGGCAACGACTACGGGCACCCGAACGCGGCCCTGCTGGACCGGCTGCGCCGGGGCGGCGCCCGGGTGCTGCGGACCGACACGTCCGGCGACGCCGCCGCGGTACGCGACGGGCAGGGGTTGGCGGTGGTGGCCCGGGGCGTCGGGCCGGGACGCCGGGCGGCCGCCCCGAGGGCGGGTGAGCTTGTGGGGATAGCAGGTGGATCGAATCAAATGTCTGGATTTGCGCTGACTGCGGGCTGTGCCGTCACAGTCCTCGATGACCAGGCACGATCCGGTCGGAGCGCATGCGAGTATGGGCGACGTGACCCCCGCCAGCCTGCCCCCTATTCTGCTCGTTCTCGGCGACGAGGAGCTGCTCGCCACGCGAGCCGTCACCGAAGCCGTCGCCCGGGCCCGCAGCATCGACCCGGACGTGGACGTCCGGGAGTACCAGGCCGGCTCCCTGACGGTGGGCGAGATCGCCGAGATGCTCAGCCCCTCGCTCTTCGGTGGGCGGCGGGTGCTGGTGCTCCGGTCCGGCCAGGACGCCCGCAAGGACCTGGTCGCCGCACTGCTCGACTACGCGAAGAACCCGGATCCCGACGTGCAGCTCGTGGTGCTGCACCTCGGTGCGGCGAAGGGCAAGGCGTTCGCCGACGGGCTACGCGCGGCCGGCGCGACGGTCGTGCCGGCGGCGAAGCTCAAGGGGCACCGGGAGCGGGTGGCCTTCGTGCGGGACGAGATCCGCCGCAGCGGGGGCCGGTGCACCGAGGACGCGGCCGAGGCGCTGATCGCCGCGGTCGGCACGGACCTGCGGGAGCTGGCCGCCGCCTGCTCGCAGCTCGTCGCGGACACCGACGGGCGGATCGGGGCGGACACGGTGGCCCGCTACTACAAGGGTCGGGTCGAGGTGACCGGCTTCACCGTCGCCGACGCGACGATGATCGGCGACGTACCCGCCGCACTGGAGGCGCTGCGCTGGGCGCTGCACGTCGGCGTCGACCCGGTGCCCATCGCCGACGCGCTCGCCGACGGCGTCCGTACGGTGGCCCGGGTCGCCTCCGCCGGACGGGGCAGCCCGTACCAGCTCGCCAGCAGCCTGGGCATGCCGGCGTGGAAGATCGAGCGGGCACAGCGGCAGGGACGTGGCTGGACCCCGGAGGGCCTGGTCGAGGCGATGCGGGCGGCCGCCGAGTGCAATGCGGCCGTCAAGGGCGGCGCCGACGACCGGGCGTACGCGCTGGAGCGGGCGGTGTTCTCGGTCGCGGCAGCCCGGCAGGGCGGCGCCCGGTGACCCGACCCCAGTCCTGGGCGACCGTCTCGACGGACGACGAGCGGTACCGACCGCTCTATGCCCGGGTGCTGGGGCTGCGCTTCGTCAACCCGGGCGGGGTGCTCTGCTTCCTCTTCTTCGAGGGGTCGGTGGCGCTGGCCGTGCTGCTCGCCCTCGCCGAGCTGGTCAGTTGGTGGGCCGTGCTGGTCCTGCCGGCGGTGGTGGCGGCCATGGTCAAGCTCAACGACGTGGTCGCCGAGGTGGTGATCCGCACCGCCGCGCAGGTGCCCGACCAGGAACGGGACCGTTTCCGGCGGCAGATGGAGCCGGCCGTCGGGCGGGCCCGGGTGCCCGTGACGGCGCGGGCCCTGCCCGGCGCGGTGCCGGCCCGGGAGCCGGCGCCCCCTGCCCACCCCGAGGATCCGGTGCGCCAACCGGGCGGTGGAGAGCGGCGGGCGGACCGGGCCCACCCCGACCCGCTCCGCTGAACGCCCCGCCCCGCCCTGCCGCGTCCGGGCTGGTCGACGAGGTGTCGGCCGACGTCCGGCGGTGGTTGGCGTGGCGACCGCGCCGGATTCAACGATGCCGGGAGGCACGGCGTCGTGCGCGCCCCGGGAGGCGACGGGTCGTCCCCGGGACGCAGACAGCCGGAAGCCCCGAGGGTGGTTACCCCCGGGGCTTCCGGTCAGGTCTGAGGGCGCTCGTCAGGCCGAGAACGAGGCGACGCGCTTGGCGATCGCCGACTTCCGGTTGGCCGCCTGGTTGGCGTGGATGACGCCCTTGCTGGCAGCCTTGTCCAGCTTGCGGGCGGCGTCCCGCATGAGGGCGGTGGCCTTCTCGGTGTCGCCGGCCTCGGCAGCCTCGTTGAACTTCCGGATGGCGGTCTTCAGCGACGACTTGACCGACTTGTTACGCAGCCGGCGCTTCTCGTTCTGCCGGTTGCGCTTGATCTGGGACTTGATGTTCGCCACGCGACAGCCTCGTCTTGATAGCTCGGGTTGGTCTGATCCGCGCACGACGAGCATGCGTCATCGCCGCGCGAAGAGCCAGGTTACCAGGTCGCCCCGCCACGAGCCAAAACGGCTCAGCCCGCCCGGCCGGCCGAGCCGCCAACCAGGCAGACCGCATCGGCCGACCCGCGTCGGCCACCCCCCCAGCGGTCAACCCGCCCCGGCCGACCCGCACACGGGCCGACCCGCCCCGGCCGATCCGCAGGTCCTGGCCCGGGGTCAGGGGCCCGCCGGGCTCAGGTCCAGCCCTGCCGGGCGGCCAGCCAGCCGAGCGCCTGCTCGCCGCTCCACCGCTGGTGCGCCCGCAGGTGCGGGGAGGCGGTCGACCCTCCGGCCGCCGCGCTGATGAGGAAGTAGCCGGAGAGTGCGGCGAGCGTCACGTCCAGCGCGTCGGGCGGGGCGTCGGCCGCCGCCGGGTGGCCGGCGAAGGCGGCGTCCGCGTCCAGGCCGCTGGCGTACCCGGTGATCAGCAGGCTGGCCAGGTCGAACCAGGCCGGCCCGTGGCACAGCCAGGTCCAGTCGCAGAACCACGCCCGGCCGTCGGCGTCGAGCAGCACGTTGTCCACCCGCAGGTCGCCGTGGGCCAGCCCGCCGGTGGCGGCGTACGCGGGGAGGCGGGACTCCAGCGCGACCAGCTCGGGCAGCGGGGCCCAGGCCGGCAGCTCGGGCGTCGGCTCCCGGCCGGCGGCCACCTCGCCCCACCAGAGGATGTCGTCGCGGGCCAGGTCGGCGAGGCGGGGCAGCCCGAGCGCGGCCAGCTCCGCCGGCGGGTCGGCGAGCGCGGCGGCCACCTCGGCGTACCCGGTGAGGACGGCGTCCAGCTCGGCCGGGTCCCAGGGCAGCCCCGGGGTGTGCCCGTCGACGGCGGTCAGCGCCACCGCGTACCAGCCGGCCTCGGTGAGCGCCCAGTGCGGGCGGGGCACCGGCAGGCCGGCGGGGAGCCGGGCCAGGATCTCCGCCTCGTGGTGGTACCAGTCGACCAGGTGCCGTTGGTCGGCCAGCGCCGCCGCCTTGACGAAGACCCGGTCGCCGTCGGGGCCGGTCAGCAGCGCGGCGAAGCCCCGGGTGAAGCCGGCGCCGGCCACCCGGACCGCCGCCGGGGGCCCGCCGAGCCGCGCGGCGATCGCCTCCCGCAGCCCGCCGGGCAGCGCGGCCCAGTCGGGGCGGACGGCCGTCGCGGCGTACGGCACCGGGGGCAGCGAGATCGGCGGCACGCCCTCATGCTGCCCGACGAGTGTCGTACCGCGCTGGCAGCATCCGAGCCGTGGAGATGGACGAGTTCCCGCTGCCCGGCGAGGACCGGCGGTCGGTCTGGGAGACTGCCAGGCCATGAGGACCGACGACTTCTGGCAGCTGATCGACCAGGCCCGCGCCGGGGCCGGGGGAGAGCCCGACGCGGTCGCCGCCCGGGCGGTCGCCCTGCTCGCCGAGCGGGACCCGGCGGAGATCGTCGGGTACGCCCAGCACCAGCGGCGGGTGCTCGCCGCCTCCTACCGGGTCGACCTGTGGGGCGCGGCGTACCTGATCAACGGCGGCGCCTCGGACGACGGTTTCGAGTACTTCCGCGGCTGGCTGATGACCCAGGGCCGCGCGGTGTTCGCCAAGGCGGTGGCCGACCCGGACTCCCTGGCCGAGCTGCCCCGGGTCCGGGCCGCCGCGCTCAGCGGCGAGGAGTTCGAGTGCGAGGACATGCTGGCGGTGCCGTGGGAGGCGTACCGGAAGGCGACGGCGGCCGACCTGCCGGCCGACCGGGAGCCGGCCGCGGCGCCCGACCTCAACGACTTCTGGGACTTCGACGACGAGGACGAGGCGCGGCGGCGGTTGCCGAAGCTCGCCGCCCTCTTCGTCGAGCCGCCCGAGGAGTGACGGGGGAGGACCGGCCCGTGCCGGGCGACGTGGGAGCATAGAGGGGGCCGGCGCCGCGCCGGCCCGCTCACGTCAGCCGACCAGAACGGACCGCTGTGCCACCGACGCTCGATCCCGGCGCGAACGCTCCTGGTGCCACCGACCCGGCGCGCATCAGGAACTTCTGCATCATCGCCCACATCGACCACGGGAAGTCGACCCTGGCCGACCGGATGCTGCAGCTCACCGGCGTGGTCGACCCCCGGCAGATGCGCGCGCAGTACCTCGACCGGATGGACATCGAGCGCGAGCGCGGCATCACCATCAAGAGCCAGGCCGTCCGCATGCCGTGGACCATCCGGGAGGGTGACCGGGCCGGCGAGACCGCCGTGCTCAACATGATCGACACCCCGGGGCACGTCGACTTCACCTACGAGGTGTCCCGGTCCCTCGCCGCCTGCGAGGGCGCGATCCTGCTCGTGGACGCCGCGCAGGGCATCGAGGCGCAGACGCTGGCCAACCTCTACCTGGCCCTCGAGAACGACCTGCACATCATCCCGGTGCTCAACAAGATCGACCTGCCGGCCGCCCAGCCGGAGAAGTACGCCGAGGAGCTGGCCCACCTGATCGGCGGCGACCCCGCGGACTGCATCAAGGTCTCCGGCAAGACCGGTGAGGGCGTGCCGCACCTGCTCGACGAGATCGTCCGGCAGTTCGTGCCGCCGGTCGGCGACGCCGAGGCCCCGGCCCGGGCCATGATCTTCGACTCGGTGTACGACGTCTACCGCGGCGTGGTCACCTACGTCCGGGTGGTCGACGGGCTCATCAGCGCCCGGGACCGGATCAAGATGATGTCCACCGGCGCCACCCACGAGTTGCTGGAGATCGGCGTCATCTCCCCGGAGATGGTGAAGGCCGACGCGCTGGGCGTCGGCGAGGTGGGCTACCTGATCACCGGCGTGAAGGACGTTCGGCAGTCCCGGGTCGGTGACACCGTCACCATCAACGCCAACCCGGCGAAGGAGGCCCTCGGCGGGTACAAGGACCCGAAGCCGATGGTCTACTCCGGCCTCTACCCGATCGACGGCTCGGACTATCCCAACCTCCGCGAGGCGCTGGACAAGCTCAAGCTCAACGACGCCGCGCTGACCTACGAGCCGGAGACCTCGGGCGCGCTCGGCTTCGGCTTCCGCTGCGGCTTCCTCGGCCTGCTGCACCTGGAGATCATTCGGGAGCGGCTGGAGCGGGAGTTCAACCTCGACCTCATCTCCACCGCGCCGAACGTGGTCTACCGGGCCATCCAGGAGGACGGCCAGGAGATCGTGGTGACCAACCCGAGCGAGTACCCGACCGGCAAGATCGCCGAGGTGTACGAGCCGACGGTGCGGGCCACCGTGCTCACCCCCAACGACTACGTGGGCGCGGTGATGGAGCTGTGCCAGGGTCGCCGGGGCAGCCTGCTCGGGATGGACTACCTCTCCGCCGACCGGGTGGAGCTGCGCTACACCCTGCCGCTGGCCGAGATCATCTTCGACTTCTTCGACCAGCTCAAGAGCCGCACCAAGGGGTACGCCTCGCTGGACTACGAGCCCTCCGGCGAGCAGTCGTCCGACCTGGTCAAGGTGGACATCCTGCTGCACGGTGAGCCGGTGGACGCGTTCAGCGCCATCGTGCACAAGGACAAGGCGTACAACTACGGCACCACGATCGCGGCGAAACTGCGCACGCTGATCCCGCGCCAGCAGTTCGAGGTGCCGATCCAGGCGGCCATCGGCAGCCGGGTGATCGCCCGGGAGACCATCCGCGCCATCCGCAAGGACGTGCTCGCCAAGTGCTACGGCGGTGACATCAGCCGGAAGCGCAAGCTGCTGGAGAAGCAGAAGGAAGGTAAGAAGCGGATGAAGATGGTCGGCCGGGTGGAGGTCCCGCAGGAGGCCTTCATCGCGGCGCTCTCCTCCGACTCCGGGGACGGCAAGGCCCCCGGCAAGAAGTAGGCGCCCGCGCGCCGGCGACGGCTCCCGGTGGCTGCGCGGCGTCAGCCGCGCCCAGCTGGAGTTGTCGCACGAGACGGCCGGCGCCCCGCCCGCGACGACCCGTGACCCGGGTCCGTCCGGCCCGGGGCGCCGGCCGTTTCCGCGTACCCGGGGATGTTTTTCCGCCGCCGCGGACGCCCGCCGTCCGATCTGCCCGCACCCTGCGCCACCTGCGCGACCGTCCGATCCCGACGGCGACCCGGGCGGCAGGGCCGCGGGTGGCCGTCGGTGGTGATCGCCGGACGGGTCGGTTTGGGTTTTTGGCGCCTCGGGAACTTACCGGTCCGACAGGAACGACACAGAAGGTGTGTGACTACCTCGAAGGAGAACGACCGTGACCGTCTGGGGCATTCTTACCGCGCTCGTCGTTGGTCTGATCGTCGGCGCTCTGGGTCGCCTGGTCGTTCCGGGCCGCCAGAACATGCCGATCTGGCTGCACATGCTGATCGGCGTGGGTGCCGCGCTGCTCGGCACCGTGCTGGCCCGGGCCCTGGGCATCGCGACGGAGACCGCCGGCATCGACTGGACGGAACTGCTGGTGCAGGTCGTGCTGGCCGCCATCGCCGTGGCCCTGGTGGCCGGCGTGGGCCGTCGGCGCAGCGTCTCGCGCTACTGACCGCACCCACAAACGCCGAGCGGGCGTCCGACCCCAGGGTCGGGCGCCCGCTCGGCGTCTGCGGCGGCCCGTTCCGGGGATGACCACGTTCAATGCGAAAACCGGTGGCCGTACGCGGATTTTCGGAGCGAAAGCGCTGGTCGCGGCCGTTCGCCGGGATTGGTGGACGAAGTCGGTTTGGGTTTTCCGCCGGTCGGGCACTTAGCGGTCACGACAGTGAACACACGAACCGTGTGACAGATCTTTGAGGAGGAGAGCGACCATGACCGTGACGGGCATCATCACCGCGCTCATCGTTGGTCTGATCGTCGGCGCTCTGGGTCGCCTGGTCGTTCCGGGCCGCCAGAACATGCCGATCTGGCTGCACATGCTGGTCGGCGTGGGTGCCGCGTTGCTCGGCACCGTGCTGGCCCGGGCCCTGGGCATCGCGACGGAGACCTCGGGTGTCGACTGGATGGAACTGCTGGTGCAGGTCGTGCTGGCCGCCATCGCCGTGGCCCTGGTGTCCGGCGTGGGTCGCCGGCGCAGCGTCTCGCGCTACTGACGCAACAATTCCGAAACGGCTCAGCGGGCGCCCGACCGTCAGGTCGGGCGCCCGCCGGCGTCTGTGCCAACTGTCGTGAGCTGCCCGGACGGCACCCCTGCCGCCCGGGCGGGCGGCTGCGATACCGTCGCCTCGCCCGGCCGTCGCGAGTACCCCCTGTTGTAAAGGAAATTTTCCTACTAAGGTGCGGCGGAGAAGGTTAGTGCCAAACGGCGCGAGGGAGATATGGCGTGAACAGGTGGAAGCGGCTGGCTCCGGTCACCGCCATCGTGGCCTCGGCCGCGATGGTGCTGGCCGGGTGCGGTGGCTCCGGGGACGACGACAAGGCCGCGGACAACAGCAAGCTGACGGTCTGGATGATGGGTGAGGGCGGCGACGCCCAGACCAAGTTCCTCGACGGCGTCGAGGCCGAGTTCAAGAAGAAGCACCCCGAGACCGACGTCGTGGTGCAGTACATCCCCTGGCTCGAGGCGCCGAAGAAGTTCCAGGCCGCGCTCGCCGGTGGTGAGGGTCCGGACGTGACCGAGCTCGGCAACACCGAGACCCAGGGCTGGGCGGCGCAGGAGGCCCTGGCCGACGTCACGGACAAGTTCAACGGCTGGTCCGAGGGGAAGGACATCCTCCCCGACCTGGTCAAGAACGCGCAGCTCGACGGCAAGCAGTACGGCGTCCCGTGGTACGCCGGCGTGCGCGCCATCTACTACCGCACCGACTGGTTCGCCGAGGCCGGCGTGAAGCCGCCGACGACCTGGGACGAGCTGGTCACCGTGGCCAAGACCGTGCAGGCCAAGAAGCCCAACACGTACGGCATCGCCCTGCCCGGCAACTCCGAGCTGCCGTTCTACTCGTTCCTCTGGGCCGCCGGCGCCGAGATCGCCACCAAGCAGGGCGACACCTGGAAGTCCGGCTACAACACGCCGGAGGCGCAGAAGGCCGTCAAGTTCTGGACCGACCTGGTGACCGTGCACAAGGTCGCCCCGCCCGCCGCCGCCGGCTGGAACGAGGTCGACGCCCGCACCCAGTTCGCCACCGGGAAGGCCGCCATGGCGTTCGCCGGTAGCTGGCAGGGCGGCGCGATGAAGAAGGACAACCCGGACATCGAGAAGGTCTGGGGCACGTTCCCGATCCCCGGCCCGGACGGCAAGCCGGCCCCGGCCTTCGCCGGCGGTTCCGACATCGCCCTCTGGAAGGACAGCAAGAAGCAGGACCTGGCCTGGGACTACCTGACCGTGCTGCTGAGCAAGCAGAAGGACCAGGAGTTCGCCAGCAGCCTCGGCTTCTTCCCGGTCTACAAGGACCTGGTCGGCGGCGGCAACTACGCCAACGACAAGGTGATGGCCGCGTTCGCCACCGCCATGCAGAACACCAAGCTGACCCCGCTGACCCCGAAGTGGGTCGAGGTCAGCCGGACCAAGACGGTGACCCAGGCGATGAACAGCTCGGTCATCAAGGGTCAGAAGACGGTCGAGAAGGCCACCGCCGACGCGGCCACCGAGATGGAAAGCATCCTCAACGCCAAGTGACCACGCTGACCGAGGCCACCGGCGAAGCCGCCGCGCGGGAGACCCCCGCGCGGCGGCGCCGTCGCGTGGACCGCCTCCCGTACCTGTTGCTCCTGCCCTGCCTGGCGATCATCGCGGTGCTGCTGCTCTGGCCGCTCGGCCAGGTCGTGATGATGTCCTTCTACAAGCTGGACAGCGTCCGGCAGCTACGGGGGGACCGCGAGTGGCCGTGGGTCGGCCTGGCCAACTACACGCACATCCTCGGCGACCCGTTCTTCCGTACGGTGCTGCGCAACACCGTGCTCTTCGCCGTGGCCAACGTGGTGCTCACCATGATCCTCGGCACCCTGGTCGGGCTGCTGCTCAACCGGCTGGGAAAGAAGATGGCCACCTTTGTGGCCAGTTGCGTGATGCTCGCCTGGGCCACCCCGGCGCTGACCGGGACGATCGTCTGGAAGTGGATCTTCGACGACACCAGCGGCCTGGTCACCTGGCTGTTCAACAAGCTCCCGGACGGGCTGTCCACGACGCTCTTCGGGCGTAGCGACTGGACCGGCTACGGCTGGTTCAACGACCCGCTGCTCTTCTTCGCGATCCTCACCCTGGTGGTGGTCTGGCACTCGTTCCCGTTCATCGCGGTGAGCGTGCTGGCCGGGCTGAAGAGCGTGCCGAGCGAACTCCAGGAGGCGGCCCGGGTGGACGGGGCCGGCCCGTGGCGGGTGTTCTGGTCGGTCACCTTCCCGATGCTGCGCCCGGTCTTCGGCATCCTGGTGGTGCTCTCCACCATCTGGGACTTCAAGGTCTTCACCCAGCAGTTCGTGCTGGCCGGCGGCACCCAGGACCGCTCGACCTTCATGCTGTCGATCTACTCGTACGCGGAGGCGTTCTCGCCGCCGCCCAAGTACGGCCTCGGGTCGGCGATCGCGGTCATCCTCACGCTGATCCTGCTCGTGGTGACCGCCCTGTACGTCCGCATGGTGCTCCGGCAGGAGGACGAGTCGTGAAGAAGGTCGCCCTCAACGCCGCCGGCCTGCTGGTCGCGCTCTTCGCGGCCTTCCCGGTCTACTGGATGGTCGCCACCTCGCTGAAGCCCAACCGGGAGATCTTCTCGGCCACCCCGCGCCCGGTGCCGGCGAAGCCGACCCTGGAGCACTACCGGGAGATCCTCACCGGGAACCTCATCCCGGGCGTGACGTTCACCGACTTCTTCCTCAACAGCGCCCTGGTCGCGGTGTCGACCGTGCTGCTCAGCGGCCTGGTCGCGCTGCTCGCCGCGACCGCGGTGGCCCGGTTCCGGTTCCGGCTGCGCACCACGTTCCTGATCCTGCTGCTCGTGGTGCAGATGATCCCGCTGGAGGCGCTGGTCATCCCGCTCTTCCTGATGATCCAGCGGCTCGGGCTCTACAACACCCTGCCCAGCCTGATCCTGACCTATCTGGGCTTCTCGCTGCCCTTCGCGGTGTGGATGCTGCGCGGCTTCGTGGCCGCCGTGCCGAAGGAACTGGAGGAGGCGGCGGCGATCGACGGCGCCAGCCGGGCCCAGACCTTCCGCCGGATCCTCTTCCCGCTGGTCGCCCCCGGACTGGTCGCGACCAGCATCTTCTCCTTCATCACCGCCTGGAACGAGCTGATCTTCGCGTTGACCTTCGTCAACGACCAGCACAAGTACACCCTGCCGGTGGCGATGACCTTCTTCTTCGGGCGCGACGACACCGCCTGGGGGTCGGTGATGGCGGCCTCGACGCTCTTCACCCTGCCGGTGATCGTGTTCTTCCTGCTGGTACAGCGCCGGATGGTCTCCGGCCTGGTCGCCGGGGCGGTCAAGGGCTGAGCCCGGGTGCCGGTGCAGCCCGGCGGACCCGGGTGCGCCCACCGGCCGGGTGATCGTCGGCGACTAGGCTGACCGCCATGACGGGCAGGCTGGCGGCGGTGAACCTCGGCGTGGTGACCGAGGCGGAGTGGGCGGGCGACCCGAGCGGTCGCAGCGGCATCGACAAGCGGCCGGCCGACGGCCCGGTGGCGATCCGGTTCGCCGGAGTGGTCGGCGACTTCATCGGCGAACGGGCCCACCACGGCGGCCCCGACCAGGCCGTGTACGCGTACGCCGAGGAGGACGCCGGCTGGTGGGCGGCCGAGCTGGGCCGGCCGATCGGGCCCGGCGCCTTCGGCGAAAACCTGACCACGTACGCGGTGGACGTCACCGGGGCGGTGATCGGCGAGCGGTGGGCGGTCGGCACCGCGCTGCTGGAGGTCACCAAGCCGCGCACCCCGTGCACCACGTTCGCCGGGTTCTGGGGGATGCCGGACCTGATCAAGCGGTTCACCGTGCGGGCCGCGCCCGGGGCGTACCTGCGGGTGCTGCGGGAGGGCGAGGTCGGCGCGGGGGACCCGGTCGAGGTGGTGGAGCGCCCGGCGCACGGGGTCACCATCGGTCAGGTGTTCCGGGCCACCTCGCTGGAGCCGGAGCTGCTGCCCGCGCTGCTCGACGTGCCGGAGCTGCCCGCGTCCATCCAGGAGAAGGTCCGCCGCCGGCTCGGCGTCGCGCCCGCCTGAGCGGGGCGCCGGCCGGTCAGGTCGCCGCGAAGACCTCCGCCAGCACCTGGGTCGGGGCGTCGCCGTTCTGCACCCGGGCCCAGGTGCCGTGCTCGGCCGTCCACTCCAGGCCGCCGAAGCGGACCCGCTTCACCCCGTGGTCGTCGGCGTGCGAGACCAGCCAGTGGGCGTACCGCCAGCCGTTGCGGTTGTCCGTCGCGGGGACCGCGAAGTCGGTCAGGTCGGTCGGCGCGGTGAGGCCGGCCAGGCCCCAGTCCAGCGCCAGGTTCTGCACCAGCGCGGTGGCGGCGGCCGGGCCGCGCATCGTCGGCGTCGGCCCGACGGTGCAGGCCACCGCGCCGGTCGCGTCGCCGAGCAGCGCCCGGGTCAGGACCGTCGACTCGTCCGCCCACTTCTGGTACGCCTCCGGGTAGGCCGACCGCTGCACCCGCTGGGCGGCCTCGGTGACCCGCATCTTCTCCCAGCCCCTGACCTTCTTCAGCGCGGCGTAGAACTTGTTCGCCGCGTAGCGCGGGTCGCGGATCTGCTCCCGGGTGCCCCAGCCCTGGCTCGGGCGCTGCTGGAACAGCCCCAGCGAGTCCCGGTCGCCGTGCGCGATGTTGCGCAGGTGCGACTCCTGGTACGCGGTCGCCAGCGCCACCACCACGGCCCGCTCGGGCATCTGCCGCTGCATGCCGATCGCGGCGATGGTGGCCGCGTTGGCCATCTGGTCGGCGCCGAGCACGACCCGTCCGTCGGCCTGCACGGTGCAGGTGCGGCTGGCCATCGGGAGGCGGAGCTGCTGGCCGAACTGCTTGGCGACGAACCAGACCCCGAGCAGGGCCAGGACGCACACCGCCACGCCGGCCGCCATGATCGACACCCGAGTTCGCACCCGCACCTCCTGTTCCGACAGTTCGCAAGAGTACGTGTCCGGATGGGCGGATCGGGTCGGCCGACCGGGTGCCTCCCGCTCCGTCACCGCCCCGCCACGCCCCGGAGGCCCGGATGCTCGCTCCTAGCTCGCCCCCTCTGCCGGACCGCCCTCGGGAGCGGGCACCCATCGTGCCAATCGTTTCTCGCGGAACGCGAGCACGCCCTCCCGGCCCTCGTCGGAGAGGAAGTACCCGGTGGAGAGCGTGGCCAACTCGGCGATCTCCGCCCGCAGGTCGGTGGCCGCCGGCCGGCGCAGCAGCTCCTTGGTCCCGGCGAGAGCCCCCGGCGCGCCCTTCACCAGCGAGACGCAGTAGCGCTCCACCGCCGCGTCCAACCCGTTCGCCGGCAGCGCCGCGGTGACCAGGCCGATCTCGGCGGCCCGCCGGCCGTCGAAGGTGTCCCCGGTCAGGTACAGCTCGGCGGCGGCCCGCGGGAGCAGTCGCGGCAGCACGGTCGCCGAGATCACCGCCGGGATCACCCCGATCCGCACCTCCGTGAAGGCGAACGTCGCCTCCTCGGCGCAGACCGCCAGGTCGGCCGCCGCGATCAGGCCCAGGCCGCCGGCCCGCGCCGGCCCGGCCACCTTCGCCAGCACCGGCTTCGGGCACTCCCGGACCGCGACCAGCACGTCGCCGAGCATCCCGGCGGGCACCGTCCCGCTGGCGTACGCGGCGGCGGTCTCCTTCAGGTCCGCCCCCGAGCAGAAGACCGGGCCGGTGTGGTCCAGCACGATCACCCGGACCTCGTCGTCGGCGACCGCGGCGGCCAGCCCGGCCAGCAGCTCGGTCATCAGCGGCGTGGAAAGCGCGTTGCGGTTGTGCGGGCTGTCCAGGGTGAGGGTGGTCACCCCACGGGCCGTGGCGACCCGCACGAGAGCGTCCGGAGAGGTCATGCCGGGCACACTAGTGGCCATGCCCGGCGCTCTTCCAGAAGGCGAATCCGTCCCGCGCGACGGATCGCTGCCCGCTGCCGCCCGCCGCGCCGTCGGCGCGCGCGGCTTCGGGGTGTACGTGCACGTGCCGTTCTGCGCCAGCCGCTGCGGCTACTGCGACTTCAACACGTACACCGCCGCCGAGCTGGGCGGCGGGGCCAGCCGCGAGACGTACGCCGACACGGTGCTGGCCGAGCTGGCGCTGGCCGGGCGGGTGCTGGGCGACAGCCCGCCGCCCCGGGTGGACACCGTCTTCGTGGGTGGCGGCACGCCCACCCTGCTGCCCGCCGACGACCTGGCCCGGATCCTGGACGGAATCGACCGCACCTGGGGGCTGGCCGCCGACGTCGAGGTGACCACGGAGGCCAACCCGGAGTCGGTCACCCCGGAGTCGCTGAAGGCGCTGCGGGCGGCCGGCTACACCCGGATCTCGCTGGGCATGCAGTCCGCCGCGCCCGGGGTGCTGGCGATCCTCGACCGGAAGCACAGCGCCGGGCGGGCCACCGCCGCCGCGCGGGAGGCCCGGGACGCCGGCTTCGACCACGTGAACCTGGACCTGATCTACGGCACGCCCGGGGAGCGCGCGGAGGACTTCGCCGCCTCGCTGGACCAGGTGGTCGCGGCGGGTGTGGACCACGTCAGCGCGTACGCCCTGATCGTGGAGGACGGCACCCGGCTGGCCGCACGGATGCGCCGGGGCGAGCTGCCGTACCCCTCGGACGACGTGGCGGCGGACCGCTATCTGGCCGCGGAGGCGGCCCTCGGCGCGGCCGGCTTCTCCTGGTACGAGGTCTCCAACTGGGCCCGCTCCGAGGCGGCCCGGTGCCGGCACAACCTGCTCTACTGGACCGGCGCCGACTGGTGGGGCCTCGGCCCCGGGGCGCACAGCCACGTCGGCGGGGTGCGCTGGTGGAACGTCAAGCACCCCAGCACGTACGCCCAGCGCCTGGCGGCGGGGGAGTCACCCGGCCTGGCCCGGGAGGTGCTCACCCCGGCGGAGGCGCACATGGAGGACGTGATGCTGCGGGTGCGGCTCGCCTCCGGCCTGCCCCTGGACGTGTTGGACGAGGCGGGGCGGGCGGCGGCCGGCCGCGCCCTGGCCGACGGCCTGCTGGACGCCGACGGGTACGCGGCCGGCCGGGCGGTGCTCACCCTGCGCGGCCGGCTGCTGGCCGACGCGGTGGTCCGCGACCTGCTGCCCTGACCGTGACCCGGCCGGCCCACCGGCCGGCCGGGCCCGGCTCACTTGATCAGGCTGGCGGACATCGGGTAGCGGTAGAGCTGCCCCTCGTTGGCCTTCACCCCGGCGAGGATGCCGAAGACGATCCCGACGATCATCGCGCCGAAGCCGATCACGATGCCGATCAGGATGCAGGCCAGGATCCAGCCGACCAGCGCGATGATCGACCAGATGAGCTGGAAGTTCAGCGCGGCGATCGCGTGCGCGCGGACGGTCGGCGACTGGTTGCCGCGGGCGAGCAGCGCGATGAGCGGGGCCACCCAGCCCAGCACGCCGCCGCCGATGAACATGCCGGCCGCGCCGCCGAAGTGGGCCACCAGTGCCCACGTCTTGTCGTCGTTGTTGGCGTAGCCGGCGGGCGGGCCGTACGAGCCGCCGGTCGGGTACCCGACACCCGGCGGGGGATAGCCGCCCGGCGGGGGGTAGCCGCCCGGCGGGGGGTAGCCACCAGGGGGCGGGTAGCCGCCTGACGGCGGCTGGCCGCCGGAGGGCGGCGGATAGCCACCGGGCGGGGGATAGCCGCCCCCGCCCGGATCCCCGGACAGTGGTGCGGTGGGGGGCTCGTCCGCCGACGACGAGCCGTGCGGGGCCGACGGCGGGGTCGCCTCCGGCGGCTGGGCGCCGGGGTCCCCCGCTCCGGGAGGGCGAGGAGGTTCAGTCATGGACGTCACGGTAGGTCCCGTTCGCAAGGGCGCACCAGAGCGACACCGCCCGCGATGTCCGGCTGAACGGCTCTGGCGGAGTGTGCGCGGGGCCGCACCGGGGGTCCGTCGCTGATCATCGCGTCGGCGGGCACGCCGACGTAGACTGGCACTCGCTACAGTCGAGTGCCAGACGCCCGGCAGCCAGCGGGTGCCGGTGGGTCGAGGTGCGTCAGGGAGGTGGGGGAGATGGGTCTCGACGACCGCAAGCTCGCCGTGCTGCGCGCGATCGTCGAGGACTACGTCGCCACGCAGGAGCCGGTGGGCAGCAAGGCCCTCGTCGAGCGCCACCAGTTGGGCGTCTCCCCGGCGACCGTGCGCAACGACATGGCGGTGCTGGAGGAGGAGGGCTACATCCGGCAGCCGCACACCAGCGCCGGCCGGGTGCCCACCGACCGCGGCTACCGGCTCTTCGTCGACCGGCTCTCCCGGGTCAAGCCGCTCAGCCCCGCCGAGCGCCGAGCCATCGAGCGCTTCCTGGTCGGCGCGGTCGACCTGGACGACGTGGTGCACCGGACGGTCCGGCTGCTGGCCCAGCTCACCCGCCAGGTCGCCGTTGTGCAGTACCCGAGCCTGGCCCGCTCCAAGGTGCGCCACCTGGAGTTGGTGCCGATCTCCACCACCCGGCTGATGGTCGTGATGATCGCCGACACCGGCCGGGTCGAGCAGCGGCTGGTGGAGATGCCCGGGCCGATCCCCGCGGACGACGTCACCGACCTGCGCCGCCTGGTCAACGAGAAGCTGGTCGGCACCCGGCTGTCGGATACCCCGCCCCTGGTCCAGGCGCTGGTCGACGAGGCGTCCCCAGAGCTGCGCCCAGCCATGGCCACGCTCTCCAGCGTGCTGCTGGAGACGCTGGTCGAGCGGCACGAGGAACGTATCGCGCTGGCCGGCACGGCCAACCTCACCCGGGGCGGCCTGCTCGACTTCCAGGGCTCGCTGCGCCCGATCCTCGAGGCGCTCGAGGAGGAGGTCGTGCTGCTCAAACTGATCGGCGAGGCCGAGCCGAGCACCACCCGGGTGCTGATCGGCGACGAGAACGAGATCGACAACCTGCGCGCCGCCTCGGTGGTGAGCACCGGGTACGGCCCGGGCAGCACCATCGTCGGCGGGCTCGGGGTGCTCGGGCCGACCCGGATGGACTACCCCGGCACCATCGCCACGGTGAGGGCCGTGGCACGCTACGTGGGCGAACTGCTGGCCCAGAACTGACCAGTCAGGGCCGACGGCCGGCCTGCGGCCGACGACCGGCGCAACGCGAGACGAAACACGAGGACACCGAACGCAGTGGCCAGGGACTACTACGGCATTCTCGGCGTGAGCCGGGACGCCTCCGACGACGAGATCAAGCGCGCCTACCGCAAGCTGGCGCGGCAGTTCCACCCGGACGTGAATCCGGACCCGGAGGCACAGGAGAAGTTCAAGGACATCAACGCCGCGTACGAGGTCCTCTCGGACGACCGGAAACGGCAGATCGTCGACCTGGGCGGCGACCCGCTCGCCCCGGGCGGCGGGGGCGCCGGGCCGGGCGGTCCGGGCGGGGCCGGCCCGTTCGTCGGCTTCCAGGACATCATGGACGCGTTCTTCGGCGGCGCGGCCGGTGGCTCGCGCGGGCCGCGCCCGCGTACCCGGCCGGGCGCCGACGCGATCCTGCGGCTGGAGCTGGACCTCAACGAGACCGCGTTCGGCGTCGAGGCGCCGATCGCCGTGGACACGGCGGTGCTCTGCACCACCTGCTCCGGCGCGGGCACCGCGGCCGGCACCCACCTGGCCACCTGTGAGGCGTGCGGCGGGCGGGGCGAGGTGCAGTCGGTGCAGCGGACCTTCCTCGGCCAGGTGGTCTCCGCCCGGCCGTGCACGGTCTGCCAGGGCTACGGCACCACCATCCCGCACCCCTGCCCGACCTGCGCCGGCGACGGCCGGGTGCGTACCCGCCGCTCGCTCACCGTCAAGATCCCGGCCGGCGTCGAGGACGGCATGCGGATCCGGCTGGCCCAGCAGGGCGAGGTCGGGCCGGGCGGCGGCACCGCCGGCGACCTCTACGTGGAGATCCACGAGCGGCCGCACGACGTCTACTCCCGCAAGGGCGACGACCTGCACTGCCGGGTCACCGTGCCGATGACCGCCGCCGCGCTCGGCACCCGGCTGACCATCAAGACGCTGGACAGCGAGGAGACGGTCGACGTCAAGCCCGGCACCCAGCCCGGCAGCACGCTGCGGCTGCGCGCCCGGGGCGTACCGCACCTGCGCGGCACCGGCAGGGGTGACCTCTACGTCCACCTGGACGTGCGTACCCCGACCAAGCTCGACGCCGACCAGGAGCGGATGCTGCGCGAGTTCGCCAAGACCCGGGGCGAGGAGGTCGCCGAGCTGACCAAGCAGGGCGGCTTCTTCTCCCGGATGCGCGACGCCTTCAACGGGCACGCCTGAGGTGTCCGCGCCGCTGTTCCTGGTCGACGCGCTGCCGACCGGCGACACGCTGACGCTGGACGGCCCGGAGGGGCACCACGCGGCCACCGTGCAGCGGCTGCGCGTCGGTGAGGAGCTGCTGCTGGCCGACGGCCGGGGCGGCACGGCCGCCGCGGTGGTCGCCGCCGTCGGCCGTGGCACCCTCGACCTGCGGGTCACCTCGCGGGGGTACGTCGACGCGTCCGTCCCCCGGCTCGTGGTGGTGCAGGGCATCGCCAAGGGCGACCGGGGCGAACTGGCCGTGCAGGCGATGACCGAGGTCGGGGTGGACGAGATCGTCCCCTGGTCGGCGTCCCGCTCGGTGGTGCAGTGGCGCGGCGAGCGGGGCGTACGGGCCCGGGAGAAGTGGGCGGCCACCGCCCGCGAGGCCGCCAAGCAGGCCCGCCGGGCCTGGCTCCCGGTGGTGGCCGGTACGCCCGACGAGTCCACCACCACTGTCGCGCGCCGGATCGCCGGGGCGGCCGCGGCGTTCGTGCTGCACGAGGAGGCGCAGGAGCGCCTCACCACCGCCGAGCTGCCGGAGACCGGCGAGATCGTGCTGGTGGTCGGCCCGGAGGGTGGCATCGCCCCGCCCGAGCTGACCGCGTTCCAGCAGGCCGGCGCCCGCACGATCCGCCTCGGCCCTGCGGTCCTGCGCACCTCCACAGCCGGCGTGGCCGCGCTCAGCGTCCTCGCCACCCGCCTGTCCCGCTGGTGACCGGCCAGGTCCCCGGTCGACCCTGAGCTCACCGGCGCCGCGCCGCGCGGTCGGGCCCGCCTGCCGCCCGGCGGCCGATGTCCGTCACCGCCTCTGCCGGCGGCCGTCCGTCCAGCCCGAGCTGTACTGTCCGCCCCCCGCCCGTCCTCGTCCCCCACCCGGCCCCGGCCCCGGCCCCGGCCCCGGCCCCGGCCCCGGCCCCGGCCCCGGCCCCGGCCCCGGCCCCGGCCCCGGCCTTGGCCCCGGCCCCGGCCCCGGCCTTGGCCCCGGCCCCGGCCGGGCCTTGGCCTCGGCTCCGGCCCCGGCCCTGGCCGGGCCTTGGCCTTGGCCTTGGCCTCGGCCCGTCCTCGGCCTCGGCCCGTCCTCGACCCCGGTCCTGGCCCGTCCCCGCCTGTCCCCGGCACGGTGCCGTCCGCGCCCGTTCCGGCGTTGGTCGGCGTGTCGCGGTGACCCATCACCTTCGTTGAGAGCGATATGCCTCAGAGGCATAAATATGCCTCTGAGGCATATCGCTTTCCAATCTTGTGTCTTGTCAGGCAGGGCGGGGTTTCGGCCCGGCCGACGGCACCGGCGCCGGCCCGGTCCGAGCCGAGCCGGTCCGAGCCGAGCCGGTCCGAGCCGGCCCGGTCCGAGCCGGCCCGGTCCGAGCCGGCCCGGTCCGAGCCGGCCCGGGCCGAGCTGGGCCGGGCTGGGCCGGGCCGAGCTGAGCTGGGCCCGGTCGGGTGGAGGGCGGCCTGTGGCTGCGGGGTCAGCTGCGCAGGTAGGAGGCGCCGTTGAGGTCGACGATGGTGCCGGAGGCCCACTCCGCCTGCGGACTGGCCAGCCAGTGGACGGCGGCGGCGATCTCCTCGGGGCGGGCCACCCGGTTGAACGGGGACTGGGCCCGGATCGCATGGCCCCGCTCGCCGCTGAGGTGCGTGGTGGTCATGTCGGTCTCGACGAAGCCGGGCGCGACCGTCGCCACCGCGATGCCGTAGGGCGCCAGGGCTAGCGCCAGGGACTGCCCGAGGGCGTTCAGTCCCGCCTTGCTCGCCCCGTACGCGGGCTGTTCCGGCTCGCCCCGGAAGGCGCCCCGGGACGACACGTTGACGATCCGCCCGCCCCGTCCGCGCATGTGCTGGGCGGCGCACCAGGTGACGTTGGCGGCGCCCGTCAGGTTCGTCTCCAGCACCAGCCGCCACTGTTCGCGCCACTGCTCGTACGTGTTCCCGAAGACCGGGTGCGGGAGGTCCCGCGGGCCGTACACGCCGGCGTTGTTGACCAGGATGTCCAGGCCGCCGAGCCGGTCGGCGGCCTCGTCGACCATGGCCCGGACCGCGTCCGGGTCGGCCAGGTCAGCCCGGACCACCACGTGCCCGTCGCCGGGCAGTTCCGCCCGCAGCGCCTCGGCCAGCTCCGCCGAGTCCCGGTGGTGGATGGCCACCCGGTCCCCGCCCGCCGCGAACGCCCGCGCCACCGCGCGGCCGATGCCGCGCGAGGCCCCCGTCACCAGTACCGCCCGAGAAGTCACGCGGCACATCATGCCGGACCGCGACTGCGGCACTACCATGCCCCGATGGGAACCGACTGCCTGTTCTGCCGGATCGTCGCGGGTGAGATCCCGGCCACCATCGTGCGCGAGACCGCCACCACCCTCGCCTTCCGGGACATCAACCCCAAGGCGCCCGTCCACGTGCTGGTGATCCCCAAGGAGCACTACGCGGACGTGGCCACCCTCGCCGAGGCCGACCCGGGGCTGGCCGGCGAGGTGCTCGCCACCGCCGCCGTGGTGGCCGAGGAGGAGGGGCTGACCGGCGACGGCTTCCGACTGATGTTCAACACCGGACCGTACGGCGGCCAGGAGGTCTTCCACGCGCACGCGCACCTGCTGGGCGGCGCCCCGCTCGGTCCGATGCTCTGCCGCTGAGGCGGTCCCTAGACTGCACCCATGATCACGGTGCATGACCGGCTCGCCCGGATGGTGCGGCAGGCGCAGGCCCAGGGCCGGATCCCGGCGGTCTCGGTGGCCCTGCACCGGGCCGACCGGCCGCTCTGGACCTGCGCGGTCGGCGGGACCGGCAACGACAGCCCCCTCGACGCGGAGACGATGTTCCGGATCGGCTCGGTCACCAAGACCTTCACCTCGGTGCTGGTCATGCAGTGCCGGGACGACGGGCTGCTCGACCTGGACGACCCGATCGGCCGGCACCTCGACCTGCCGGCGCACGGCGAGCTGACCGTACGCCGGCTGCTGTCGCACACCGCGGGCCTGCAGCGGGAGCCGCACGGCGATGTCTGGGACACCCTGCGCGCCCCCGCCGTGGCGGAGCTGCTCGCCGATCTGGAGCGGGTGGAACGGGTGCTGCCGACGGGGCGGCGCTACCACTACTCCAACCTCGGCATGGCGCTCCTCGGCGAGCTGGTCGCCCGGCTGCGCGGCGGCACCTGGGCGGAGGTGCTCGCCGACCGGGTGCTCGCCCCGCTCGGGCTGACCGCCACCAGCCCGACCCCAGGGGAGCGGGCGGCGACCGGGTTCCTGGTCGACGCGTACTCCGACGAGGCGCACCCGGAGCCGCCGACCGACTTCGGCGGGGTGGCCCCGGCCGCGCAGCTCTGGAGCACCGCCCCGGACATGGCGCGCTGGGCGGCCTTCCTGGCCGACCCGGCCGCGCTCGACCCGGCCGGCGCGGTGCTCGCCCCCGGCACTCTGGACGAGATGCGCTGGCCGCTGACCACCACCGACGAGACCCTCTGGGGGGCGGGCTTCGGGCTCGGCCTGATCCTGGTGCCACAGCCGGGACGGGTGATGCACGTGGGGCACGACGGGGCCATGCCCGGTTTCCTGGCCGCCGTCTACGGCCGGCGTGGCGGGGACGGCACGGCCGGCGCGATGGGCTGCGCGGTGCTCGGCTCATCGGGCACCGGCGTGGAGGTTTTCGACCTTTCGCACCGCTTGCTCGCCGCCGCCGCCGAGCACGACCCGGCCGAGATCGAGCCGTGGCGGCCCGGCCCGCCCGCCCCGGAGCACCTGCGCGGCGTGCTGGGCCGTTGGTGGGGCGAGGGCTTCGAGTACGTCTTCTCCTGGCACGACGGGACGCTGCGGGCCCGGGGCGCGGACGACCCGGCCGGCCGGCCGCCGGCGGTGTTCGCGCCGCTGCCGGACCGCCCGGACGTGTTCCGGACCGTGTCCGGCCGGGAGGTGGGCGAGCTGCTCCGGCTGACCCGCGACGAGCGCGGGGCGGTGGTCCGGATGCACTGGGCCACCTACCGCTTCAGCCGGCACCAGGAGACCTTCGAGGGGTACGACTTCCGCACCGGCAGTTGACCTTCGACCACTGGAAATGGGCGCGGTGCGGTGGGTGTTGAACCGATACGATGGATGTCACGTCCGCCGCGCCAGCAGGGCCCGGCGCCGAGATCGAGAGCAGGTGGCGTAGGGCCCGACGGCCCGATCTATGACCGGCACCCCACCTCCCGGCCCGCCCCGGGTGCAGACCAGGATCACGGTCCCCGACCAGAAGATCATGGTGAATCTGCTCGGCGCGGGCGACGAGATCCTCCGTCTCGTCGAACGCTCGGTCAACAGTGACGTCCACGTGCGGGGCAACGAGATCACCATCACCGGCGCGCCCGCGGACAACGCCCTCGCCGAGCGTCTCTTCAGCGAGCTGCTCGAACTCATCGAGAAAGGCGAGACCCTGACCACTGACGCCGTACGGCGTACCGTCGGCATGCTCGAGCAGGGGAGCACCGAGCGGCCCGCCGAGGTCCTGACCCTCAACATCCTCTCCCGGCGGGGCCGCACCATCCGTCCCAAGACGCTCGGCCAGAAGCGCTACGTCGACGCGATCGACGCGCACACGATCGTCTTCGGGATCGGTCCCGCCGGCACCGGCAAGACCTACCTGGCCATGGCGAAGGCCGTCCAGGCGCTCCAGGCCAAGCAGGTCAACCGGATCATCCTCACCCGGCCGGCGGTCGAGGCGGGGGAGCGGCTGGGCTTCCTGCCCGGCACCCTGAACGAGAAGATCGACCCCTACCTGCGGCCGCTCTACGACGCGCTGCACGACATGCTCGACCCGGAGTCCATCCCGAAGCTGATGGCCGCCGGCACCATCGAGGTGGCGCCGCTGGCGTACATGCGAGGCCGTACGCTCAACGACGCGTTCATCATCCTCGACGAGGCGCAGAACACCACGCCCGAGCAGATGAAGATGTTCCTCACCCGGCTCGGCTTCGGTTCCAAGATCGTGGTCACCGGTGACGTCACCCAGGTGGACCTTCCCGGCGGGACGACCAGCGGCCTGCGGGTGGTCCGGGAGATCCTGAGCAACGTCGAGGACGTGCACTTCGCCCAGCTCTCCAGCTCGGACGTGGTCCGCCACAAGCTGGTGGGCGAGATCGTCGACGCGTACGCCCGCTGGGACGCCGAGCGGGAGAACCAGCAGGCGCAGAGCGTGCACGCCGTGCCGGGGCGGACCGCCCAGGGCGGCCGAGCCGGCCGGCGCCGCTAACCACCAGAGGAAGACAGTTGTCCATCGAGATCGCCAACGAGTCGGGTGTCGAGGTCGACACCGACGCCGTGCTCGCCGTCGCCCGGCACGCCCTCGACGAGATGGGGGTCAACCCCCTCGCCGAGCTCTCCATCCTGCTGGTCGACATCGACTACATGTCCGAGCTGAACCACCGCTGGATGGGCGGCGACGGCCCGACCGACGTGCTCGCCTTCCCCATGGACGAGGGCAGCGTCGACCACGGCCCGGGCGAGAGCAGCCCGGCCGGCGGTGAGCCGGCCCTGCTCGGCGACATCGTGCTCTGCCCGGAGGTGGCGGCCAAGCAGGCGGCCACCGCCGGTCACTCGACCGCCGACGAGCTGCACCTGCTCACCGTGCACGGCGTGCTGCACCTGCTCGGCTACGACCACGCCGAGCCCGAGGAGGAGCGGGAGATGTTCGGTCTCCAGGCCCGACTGCTGGCCAGCTGGCGGTCGACCCGGTCGAAGTGATGGCTACCTTGGCGGCCGGCGGCGCGCCCGCCGGCCTGCCCGATCTCCAACTCATCGCCTTCGCGGCGGGGCTGGTGGTGCTCGCCGGTCTCATCGCGATGACCGAGGCGGCGCTGGCCGCCGTCTCCCCGGCCCGCGCCGCCGAGCTGGCCCGGGACGGGGTGCGCGGCGCGCGTACCCTCCAGGCCGTCGCCGGTGACGTGGTGCGCCACCTCAACCTCCTGCTCCTGGTCCGGCTGCTGGCCGAGCTGACCGCCACCACGCTGGTCGCGCTGGTGGCGGTGGACAGCTTCGGCGCCGGCTGGCGGGCCGCCCTGGTCACCGCCGGGGCGATGACCGTGGTCAGCTTCGTGGTGGTCGGTGTCGCGCCGCGCACGATCGGCCGGCAGCACGCGTACGCGGTCGGCCGGGCGGTCGCCCCGCTGGTGCGCTGGCTGGGCCGGGCGCTGAATCCGCTCGCCTCGCTGCTGATCCTGATCGGCAACGCGGTCACCCCGGGCAAGGGCTTCCGGGAGGGTCCGTTCGCCACCCAGGTGGAGCTGCGCGAGCTGGTCGACCTGGCCGAGCAGCGCGGCGTCGTGGAGCACGGCGAACGGCAGATGATCCACTCGGTCTTCGCCCTCGGCGACACCATCGCCCGGGAGGTGATGGTGCCGCGTACCGAGATGGTGTGGATCGAGGAGCGCAAGACGCTCGCCCAGGCGCTCGCGCTCTTCCTGCGCTCCGGGTTCTCCCGCATCCCGGTGATCGGCGAGAGCGTGGACGACGTGCTCGGCGTGCTCTACCTCAAGGACCTGATCCGGCGTACCCAGGGCGGCGACCCGCGGACCGCGCAGCTGCCGGTCTCCGAGCTGATGCGTCCGGCGACCTTCGTGCCGGAGTCCAAGCCGGTCGACGACCTGCTCTCCGAGATGCAGGCGGCCCGCAACCACCTGGTCATCGTCGTGGACGAGTACGGCGGCACGGGCGGCCTGGTCACCATCGAGGACATCCTGGAGGAGATCGTCGGTGAGATCACCGACGAGTACGATGTCGAGCGCCCGCCGGTCGAGCGCCTGGCGGACGGGGCGGTCCGGGTGACCGCCCGACTGCCGGTGGAGAATCTGGGCGAGCTGTTCGACACCGAGCTCCCCACCGACGAGGTGGAGACGGTCGGCGGTCTGCTCGCCCAGTCGCTCGGCCGGGTGCCGATTCCCGGCGCCGCGGCCGAGGTGGCCGGGCTCCGGCTGATCGCCGAGGGCACTACCGGCCGGCGCAACCGGATCGACACCGTGCTGGTGAGCCGGGTCGCGCCGAGCGACGCGTCCGACAGCGCGGGGCGCGGCGAGCACGCCGATTCCCGCGGCAACCACAACCGTTCCGAGGAGAGGCAGCCCGCCGATGCCTGAGACTTCCGCCGTGCCGGCCGCCCGGCCCACCCCGTCCGACCCGGCCGAGCTGAGCGCCGAGGACGCCAAGCTGGTCGTCCTGGCCCGGGGTGCGCGTGGCCGGGTGGGCGCCGTGGAGGGCGCGGCGGTCCGCGACCAGGACGGCCGGACGTACGCGGCGGCCAGCGTCGCGCTGCCCTCGCTGACGCTGACCGCGCTCCAGCTCGCGGTCGCCTCGGCGGTCGCCGCCGGGGCCACCCGGCTGGAGGCGGCGGTGGTGGTGACCGAGGCGTCGACGCTGGACGGCGCGGGGCACGCCGCCGTCCGGGACCTCGCCGCCGACGCGCCGATCCACCTGGCCGCGCCGGACGGCGCCGTCCTCGGCACGGTGGTCGAGTGACCGGGGTACGCGACCCGGAACAGCCGCGTCCGTACCGTGCCGGGTTCGCCTGTTTCGTCGGGCGGCCGAACGCGGGCAAGTCGACGCTGACCAACGCGATCGTCGGCACCAAGATCGCGATCACCTCGAACAAGCCGCAGACCACCCGGCACGTCATCCGCGCGGTGCTGCACCGGCCCGAGTCGCAGCTCGTCCTGGTCGACACCCCCGGCCTGCACCGGCCCCGGACGCTGCTCGGGGAACGCCTCAACGACCTGGTCCGGGAGACCTGGAGCGAGGTCGACGTGATCGGCCTCTGCATCCCGGCGAACGAGCCGATCGGGCGGGGCGACCGGTTCATCACGGGCGAGCTGGCCAACCTCAAGGCGACCGTGCTGGCCGTGGTCACCAAGACCGACCTGGTGGACCGGAAGCGGCTGGCCGAGCAGCTGGTCGCGGTCAGCGAGCTGGCCGACTTCGCCGACGTGGTGCCGGTGAGCGCGGTCTCCGGGCATCAGGTGGACACGCTGGTCGACGTGATGACCGGCTACCTGCCCGAGTCGCCGCAGCTCTACCCGGACGACATGCTGACCGACGACCCCGAGCAGGTGCTCGTCGCCGAGCTGATCCGCGAGGCGGCCCTGGAGGGGGTCCGGGACGAGCTGCCGCACTCCATCGCCGTGGTGGTGGAGGAGATGATCGCGGAGGGCAACCTCACCAGGATCTACGCCGACGTGTACGTCGAGCGGCCCAGCCAGAAGGCGATCGTGATCGGTCACCGGGGCAGCCGGCTCAAGGAGGTCGGCACCACCGCGCGGCGGCAGATCGAGGAGCTGCTCGGCAGTCGGATCTACCTCGACCTGCACGTACGCGTCGCCAAGGACTGGCAGCGCGACCCGAAGCAGCTGCGCAAGCTCGGCTTCTGACGGCGTACGCCCGATCGCCGGCCCGGACGACCGGGCCGGCGATCGCTGTTTCCGGGGTCCCGACCCGGCCGGTCCGGATCGGTCGATTTTATGGGAAGTTTCACTTTTGACCCCGCCCCGTTGATCGTTTCCCCGGGCCGAGCCGGAGGGTAGGGAACCGTTGATCCCGCCCCCGGCACCGATGCAGGCTGATGCGAAACCGATACCTGGACCTGCTCCGCTTCCTGGCCATCGTTCGAGTCGTCGTCTATCACGTCACCGGTCATGCCGCGCTCACGCTGGTGTTCCCCGCGATGTCGGTGATGTTCGCGCTCGCCGGCTCGCTGATGGCCGCGTCGCTGGACCGGACCGGGGTGCCGGCCGTCGCGCGCCGGCTGCGTCGGCTGCTGCCGTCGCTCTGGGTGCTCGCCGCGGTCTTCGTACCGGCGATGCTGTTCACCGGGCTGCCGCTCACCCCGAAGGTGCTGCTCTGGCTCTTTCCGGTCGGCGACCCGCCGGCCAACCACTGGGGCGGGCTGGGGCTGAGCCCGATCTGGTACCTGCGGGACTACCTGTGGTTCGTGCTGGCCTCGCCGCTGGTCCTGTGGCTGTTCCGCCGTACGCCGCTGCCCATCCTGCTCGCCCCGTACGCGCTGCTCGCCACGATCGAGTTCGGCATCTTTCCGGACGCCCCGACCGTGCTGCGCGAGTTCGGCCTGTACTTCGGCGCCTGGCTGCTGGGCTTCGCCCACCACGACGGGTTGCTCCGCCGGATGAGCAACCGGGCTCTCGTCCCCACCGCGCTCGCCCTCGGCACCGCCGGCCTGGCCTGGATCTTCACCCACCCCGGGCCGCGCGGCTACGACCTGAACGACATCCACCTCGGCAACGCGCTCTGGTCGGCGGCGTTCATCCTGGTCGCGATCGGCCGCGCCCCGGCCGGGGCACCCTGGGTCGACCGCTACCCGCTGGTCGGCCGGGCGGTCACCCTGCTGAACCGGCGCGCGCTGACCGTCTACCTGTGGCACATGCCGTTCGTGGTGGCGCTCACCCCACTGGTCGGCCTGGTCGGCTGGACGCCGCGTGACCCGGTCGGCCTGGCCGTCCGGGTGGTGCTGGTGTTCGCGCTGGTCGGGGTGGTCACCCTGCTCGTCGGTTGGCTGGAGGACCTGGCGGCCCGGCGTAGGCCGGAGCTGCTTCCCGGCCGGCCCCGGACGACCGTGGCGGACCGCGCGGCGGCCGCCCCGGCCAGCCCCGCCCCCGCCGGCGCGGAGACCGAACTGGCGACGGGCATCCGGGTCAGCGGCGGGTGAGGGTGACGTTGCCGCTGCTGGCGGTCACGTCCAGGACCAGCGAGGCGGTCGGGTCGTTCGGCACGCCGAGGTCGGTGTCGCCGGCGTCGGCGCCCGCCCGTACCTGGTACCGGCCGTCCGGCACGGTCAGCTCGACGTCACCGCTGGCGGCGCGCAACCGGGCCGAGGCCGGCTTGTCCAGCTCCACGGTGACGTTGCCCGAGGCGGCCTCCGCGTCCACGCCGGCGAGGAGCCGGCGCGCGTCGATGTTGCCGGAGGTGGCGCGCAGGCGGACCGCGCCGGCCGCGTCCAGCACCTCGATGTTGCCGGAGCTGGTGGTGGCGCGGACGTCGCCGCGTGCACCGGTCACGCTCACGTTGCCGGAGTGGAGCGTGAAGTCCACCGTGCCGACGCCGTGCAGTTCGACGTTCCCGGAGCCGGTCTCACCGCGTACCGCCACGCCCTCCGGGGCGATCACCTCGTAGGAGACGGTGCACTGGGGGCCGCAGTCGGTGGGCAGCACCAGCTCGTCGCCGTTGAACTCGTACCGGGTGGTGGGCTGCTCGCCCTGGTAGCGGACCACCCGCTTGATGCGTACCTGGGTGGCCGAGCCGGTGGCGCGGACGGTGACGTCCCCGGCGCCGCCCGGTTGCACGGTGATCCGGGTGATCTTCACCGCCTCGGTGTTGTCGAAGTCGAGCCGACGGAACGACAGGGTGTCACACCCGGCGAGGAGGATCAGGGTGGCGGCCGCCGCGGTGGCGACGACGGTCCGGTGCAGAGCCATGGCCAGCACGCTACGGCCGCGCGCCGGGCGCGCACATCCGGGTTTGTCCGCCCGTCCACCCCGAACCGACCCTGAGATCGCACCCCGAGGGAGAATGACCGGATGGCCGGGTACCGCCGACAGCTCTACCGCGACGACGCGGTGGTGCTGCGCGTGCAGAAGCTGGGCGAGTCCGACCGGATCATCACCCTGCTCACCCGCCGGCACGGCCGGCTGCGCGCGGTGGCCCGGGGCGTCCGCCGCACCACCAGCCGGTTCGGCGCCCGGCTGGAGCCGTTCGGGCACGTCGACCTCCAGCTCGCCGGCGACCCCAAGGGCAACCAGGGCAGCTCGCTGCACACCATCAGCCAGGTCGAGGGGATCGACCTGTACGGCAAGCGGTTCCTCGGCGACTACCCCCGCTACACGGCGGCCAGCGCGATCGCCGAGACCGCGGAACGGCTCACCCCGGTCGAGCGGGAGCCGTCCCTGCGCCTGTTCCAGCTCACCCTCGGCGCGCTGAAGTCGCTGGCCCGCGGCGAGCACGCCACCACGCTGGTGCTCGACGCGTACCTGCTGCGTGGGATGGCCTTCGCCGGCTGGGCGCCGGCACTGACCGCCTGCGCGGTCTGCGGCACCCCGGGGAAGCACCGGGCGTTCTCCGTGCCGGCCGGGGGCGCCGTCTGCCCGGACTGCCGCCCGCCCGGCGCCGCCCACCCCGCCCCGGCCACCATCGACCTGATGTCCGCGCTGACCACCGGCGACTGGGGGTACGCCGACGCCACCGAGACCGGCGTACGCCGGGAGTGCAGCGGCCTGGTCGCGGCGCACCTCCAGTGGCACCTGGAGCGCGCGCTACGCTCGCTGCCGCTGGTCGACCGGGGTGCCCCGGCGCCCGGCGCGGTCCCGCCGCCCGGCGGCGCGGGGCCGGGTGTGGTCCCGCCGACGCCGGGGCCGCCGCCGCTGGTGTGAACAGGGAGAAGACTTCAGTGATCCGATCGACGAGGGCCGTCCGGCGCGAGCCGGTGCCACCGACTCCGCACCCGTCGGGTGCCCGGCCACCGGCCCTGCCGGCCGAGGCGCTGCCGAAGCACATCGCCGTGGTCATGGACGGCAACGGCCGCTGGGCCAAGGAGCGCGGCCTGCCCCGCACCAAGGGTCACGAGCAGGGGGAGCACAGCCTCTTCGACACCATCGAGGGCGCGATCGAGCTGGGCATCCCCTACCTGTCGGCGTACGCCTTCTCCACCGAGAACTGGCGGCGCTCGCCGGACGAGGTCCGCTTCCTGATGGGCTTCAACCGGGACGTCATCCGTCGCCGCCGGGACCAGCTCGTCGACCTGGGCGTCCGGGTGGTCTGGTCCGGCCGGGCCGGGCGGCTCTGGAAGAGCGTGATCTCCGAGCTGCAGACCGCCGAGGAGATGTCCCGGGGCAACTCGACGCTGACCCTCCAGTTCTGCGTCAACTACGGCGGGCAGGCGGAGATCGCCGACGCCGCCGCCGCGATCGCCCGCGACGTGGCGGCCGGGAAGCTCGACCCGGGCAAGGTCACCGAGAAGACCATCCAGAAGTACCTCTACCACCCGGAGGTCCCCGAGGTGGACCTCTTCCTGCGCCCCTCCGGCGAGCAGCGCACCTCGAACTTCCTGCTCTGGCAGAGCGCGTACGCCGAGCTGGTCTTCCTCGACACCCTGTGGCCGGACTTCGACCGCCGCCACCTCTGGTACGCCTGCGAGCTGTACGCGCAGCGGGACCGGCGGTTCGGCGGCGCGCTGCCCAACCCGGTGGCCCCGGGAGCCTGAGGGCACGCTTACCGACGCGCGGCGCTGGGTACCAATCGGGACAGCAGCCGAACGCGGAGGTGAACCACATGATTCAGAAGCGGATCGCGCAGTGGGCGGTCATGGCGGTCGCCGTGCCGCTGGCGGCGGCCGGCGCGCGCCGGCTCAGCCACTCGCTGGAGGCCCGTCGCGGCCCGAGCGGGGTGAGCCGACTGCTCGCCAAGGGCGCCGACATGCTCCGGCCGCAGAAGGCCAAGCGCCGTCGGTTCTTCTGAGCTCCACGGCCCGTCGCAGCGTCGTGGCGGGCCTTCTCCGCGGGCGCCCCGCATCCGGTTTTCCGGCCGGGAGCGGGGCGCCCGCGCGTACGATCGGCGCAGGGCGCGCCGCCGGGACGCGCCGGCCACGGGGGTGGAGGATGGCCGATCTCCGGTACAAGATGATCATGGCGTTGAACGCGGCGGACCTGGGCAGCCCGATCTGCGAGCAGGTCGCCGAGATCTGCGCGGAGATCGCCGAGCAGCACTGCGCCGAGCTGGGTCACGCGCCCGCCGTACGCTCCGGCGAGATCGCCGAGCTGGGGGCCACCGGCGAACCGGCGCTGACCTGGGCGCCCGCCGAGACCGGGCAGCGTGCCTGGTGACGGCGATCGCCCCCACTCCCCAGGTGGACGTCCGCCGGGCCGGGGACCGGTTCCGGACCCGGCTCTCCTGGCTCGACTCCCGGCACTCGTTCTCCTTCTCCCGCCACTACGATCCGGCCAACATCCACCACGGGCTGCTGCTGGTCAACAACGACGACGTGGTGCACCCGGGCACCGGCTTCGAGACCCACCCGCACCAGGACATGGAGATCGTCACCTGGGTGCTGCGCGGCTCCCTCGTCCACCAGGACTCCACCGGCCACGCCGGGGTCATCTATCCCGGGCTGGCCCAGCGGATGAGCGCCGGCACCGGCATCCTGCACTCGGAGAAGAACGACTCCTGGCGGCTGGAGGGCGGCGCCCCGCACGACGCCCCCGTCCACTTCGTCCAGATGTGGGTGCTCCCGGACGAGGAGGGGATCGACCCGGGCTACGAGCAGTTGGAGATCGGCGACGAGTTGCTCCGCGGCGGCCTGATCCCGGTCGCCTCCGGCATGGACCGGTACGACGGCGCTTCCGCGATCCGGATCCGCAACCGGTACGCCACCCTGCACGCCGCCCGGCTCGCCCCCGGCGACGAGGTGAACCTGCCGGACGCGCCCTTCCTGCACCTCTACGTCCCCAGCGGTGCGGTGACCCTGGAGGGCACCGGCCGCCTCGACGAGGGGGACGCGGCCCGGATCACGATGTCCGGGGGCCAGCGGGTGGCCGCCACCGAGCCGGCGGAGATCCTGGTCTGGGAGATGCACGCCACCCTCGCCTGAGCCTCACGCCTCCACTTCGGACCGGTCTCCGGCCCACCGCGTGTGGAACGTGCCGTCCCGGTCCACCCGGTGGTAGGTGTGCGCGCCGAAGTTGTCCCGCAGTCCCTGGATCAGCGCGGCCGGCAGCCGCTCGGCGCGGAGCGCGTCGAAGTAGGCCAGCGACGACGAGAAGGCCGGGGTCGGCACGCCCGCCCGGGCCGCGTCGGCCACCACCCGGCGCCAGGCCGGCACCCCGGCGTTGACCCGCTCGGCGAACCACGGGGCCACCAGCAGCGTGGCCAGTTCCGGCTCGGCGTCGTACGCCTCCCGGATCCGGTCGAGGAAGCGGGCCCGGATGATGCAGCCGCCCCGCCAGATGGTGGCGGTGCCGCCCAGGTCGATGCCCCAGTCGTACTCCCGACTGCCGGCGCGGATGTGATCGAAGCCCTGCGCGTACGCGACGATCTTGCTGGCCAGCAGCGCGCGCCGGACGTCCTCGACGAAGGTCTCCCGGTCGTCGACGTGCCACTTCTCGCCCGCGTCGGGGAAGGCGCGGCGGGCGGCGGCCCGCTGGTCGGCGTGCCCGGACAGCGACCGGGCGAAGGTGGCCTCGGCGATGCCGGTGATCGGGATGCCCAGGTCCAGCGCGCTCTGCACGGTCCAGCGGCCGGTGCCCTTCTGCTCCGCCTGGTCGAGCACCACGTCGACGAAGGGCCGGCCGGTCGCCGCGTCGGTGTGCCCGAGCACGTCCGCGGTGATCTCGATGAGGAAGGACTCCAGCTCGCCGCCGTTCCACTCCCGGAAGATCTCCGCGATCTCCGCCGGGCTCGCCGACAGCCCGGCCCGCAGCAGGTCGTACGCCTCGGCGATGAGCTGCATGTCGGCGTACTCGATGCCGTTGTGGACCATCTTCACGAAGTGGCCGGCGCCGTCCGGGCCGATGTGCCGGCAGCACGGCGTGCCCTCCACCTGCGCGGCGATCTTCTCGAAGATCGGGCCGAGCTTCCGGTAGGACTCCGCCGAGCCGCCCGGCATGATGCTCGGGCCGTGCAGCGCGCCCTCCTCGCCGCCGGACACCCCGGTGCCGACGAAGTGCAGCCCGTGCCCGCGCAACGCCTCCTCGCGGCGGCGGGTGTCGGCGAAGTGCGCGTTGCCGCAGTCGACCACGATGTCCCCCTCCTCCAGCAGGGGGATCAGCTCGTCGATCACCGCGTCGGTGGGGGCGCCGGCCTTCACCATGACGATCACCGCGCGGGGGCGCTCCAGCGAGGCGACGAAGTCGGCCATCGACTCGGACGGCACGAAGGCGCCCTCGTCGCCGTGCTCGGCGACCAGGCTGCGGGTGCGTTCCGGCGAACGGTTGTGCACCGCCACGGTGAACCCGTTGCGGGCCAGGTTCCGGGCCAGGTTGCGGCCCATCACCGCCAGACCGGTCACCCCGATCTGTGCCGTCGCCTGCTGTGCCATGCGTACCGCCACCTCTCGTCGGTTGCCCGTCCTGCGACCGTATCGCGGTCTTCGCGGGCCCGGGTGGGGACGTCGACGGCGGGTGAGCGTGGTGTCACTCCTGGACGGGCGGCATCGTGGCGGTCGGGCCCGTGCCCTCGGCCAGCCGGGCCTCGACGTGGGCGACCTTGGCGGTCATCGCGTCGGTGACCCCGGGGCGGAGGTCGGCCTTGAGCACCAGGCTGACCCGGGGCGCCTGCGCCGCGACCGTGTCCACGGCGCGCTTCACCACCGCCATCACCTCGTCCCACTCGCCCTCGACGGTGGTGAACATGGCGTCGGTCCGGTTGGGCAGTCCGGATTCGCGGACCACCCGGACGGCGTCGGCGACCAGGTCGCCCACAGACTCACCCACGCCGAGCGGGGTGATCGAGAACGCGATCAGCATGTCGTCGATCGTGCCAGTAAATCGGGTGCGGGGCGGGCGGGCGGCGGGTTAGCCTGCTGGCATGCGTAACTGACGCCCTTCCGCCGAGCCCGGTCCACCGCCGTACGCCGTGGACCCGTCCTGCTCCGGGCGTCCGCATCCTCCCCGCCGCCGTCGCTCGCGGTGTCTGTCGTGGTCGGACCCACCGGAGCTCGCCCGCTCGCCGCGCCGGAACCGGCGCGCCCCGACAGCCAGGAGGTTCGCGTATGCCCGCCAAGCGCAGTCCGAAGAAGTCCCGCAAGCCGTCGCCGTCCCTGGCGGACGTGACCCCGACGGATCTCGACACCCTCGCCGTGGCGCCGGTGGCCGGCTCGGTGGCGCTGCCGACGCCGGCCGGTGCCACGCCACCCGCGCCGCCGAAGGCCGGCCCGCCGGCCGGGCGCGGCGCCCGCCTCGCCGGGCGCAGCCAGCGCGCCGGCCAGGCCCGGTTCTACGCGTTCCGGCGCAGCTGACCGGACCCGCGCCGGGGGCGGCAGGGCCCCTCGATCCGGCGTCGTCCGGCGTGCCTGCCGAGGGCTGTCGGTCAAGGGCTGCCAGCCGGACAGGCGATCCGCCGTTGAGCGATATGTCTCTGCGACATATTCATGTCGCAGAGACATATCGCTTCCGGGGGCACGCCCACCGGGCCGCGACACACCCGCACCGGTGACTGCCCGGCGGTGCCGCTCCGCTCTGGCCCGCCAGCGGAGGCCGGTGGCGGCCGGTGGCGGCCGGTGGCGGCCAGTGGTCGCCCGGGGGAGGCCGGTGGCGCCCGGTCGAGGCGACCGATCCGAGCGCGGGTCAGCCGATCAGCGGGCGGAAGGTGCCCAGCACCACGCTCACCGTCAGCGCCGCGCCGGCCAGCACGGCCGCCCCGACGACCAGCAGCCCGTCCGCCCGGGTGAACCGCTGCCGCCGGGCGACCGTACGCGGGATGCCGGCGTCGAAGCCCCGGGCGTCCATCGCGACCGCCAGCCGGGTGCCCCGGCGGATCGCCCCGACCAGCAGGGCGAACGCCGTCGACACGAAGAGCCGTAGCCGGGCCACCGGGTTGCCGCCGGCGTCCACGCCCCGGGCCCGCCGGGCCATGCTGATCATCCGCCACTCCTGTTCGAGCAGCGGCACCAGCCGGAACGCGGCCAGCGCGCCGATGGCGAACCGGGCCGGCGCCTTCGCGTTCTGGATCAGTGCGTCGGCCAGGTCGGTGGCGTCCGTGGTGGCGAAGACGATGACCCCCGGCAGCGCCACTGCGAGCATGCGCAGCACCAGCCCCAGGGCGGTGACCAGCACCCCCTGGGTGACCACGACCGGGCCGGCCTCGACCAGCACCGGACCGGACCGGTCGGCGGCGAAGAGCACCAGGGTGACCAGGATGCCGCCGGCGCTGGCCAGCAGCGGCCAGGCCCGCCGGGCCAGCACGCCGTAGCGCACGCCGAACAGCGGCAGCACCGCCAGTTCGACCGCGATGGCGATCGCCGGGGCCACCGGGTCCAGGGTCGCGATCAGGATGAACGAGAAGACCAGCGCGGCGGCCAGCTTCGCCACCGGGTTGCGGCGGGCCAGCGGCGCGCCCGGCACGGCGACCGGCTCCACCCCGATCACGCGTCGGCTCCGGGGCGGGTCAGGGTGACGGTCCGGTCCGCCAGCGCCGCGACGAAGTCCGGGTCGTGGGTGACGGCGACGACGCCGTGGCCGGCGTCGCGCAGCTCGGCGAAGAGGTCGACCAGCTCCAGCCAGGTACGCCGGTCCTGGCCGAAGGTGGGCTCGTCGCAGATCAGCAGGCGGGGCGCGGTGGCCAGGGCGGTCGCCACGCTCAGCCGCCGCGCCTCGCCCCCGGAGAGGGTGTACGGGTTGGCCCCGGCCAGTCCGGCCAGGCCGAGCCGGTCGAGCAGCCCGTCCACGGTGGCCCGTACCGCCGGCTCGTCCTGCCCGGTACGGCGCGGCCCGAGCGCCAGCTCGTCGCGGACCGTGCCGGTGACGAACTGGTGCTCCGGGTCCTGGAAGACCGAGCCGATCCGCCGGGCCAGGGCGGGTGCCCGCCACCGGTGCGGGGGCGTACGGGCGTCCCGCCCGGCGAGCGCCTCGGTGGCGGTCACCGTACCGGTGCCCGGGCGGAGCAGGCCGCCGAGGAGCAGGGCCAGGGTCGACTTGCCGGCGCCGTTCGGGCCGAGGACGGCGAGCGCCTCGCCGGCGCGTACCCGAAGGTCGGTGGGGGCCAGCCGGGGCGGGAGGCCGAGCCGGTCGGCGGTGAGCAACGGGTCGCCGGGCGGTGCGGTGGCGTGTCGGGGCGGCACGGTGCGGCCGGGCACCCAGACCCCGGCCGCGGCGAGCGCGTCGCCGTGCACGGCGAAGACCGTCCCGGGCGGCCCGTCGGCCCGCACCCCGCCGCCGGCCTCCAGCACCACCACCCGGTCGACCAGCGGCAACGCCTCAGCGACCCGGTGCTCGACGAGGATCAGCGTGGTGTCGGCGTCGAGGGCGTCGGTGACCGCCCGCCGGACCAGGGTGGCGCCGGCCGGGTCGAGGTTGGCGGTGGGCTCGTCGAGCAGCAGCAGCCCCGGCCGCAGCGCGAGCGCCCCGGCCAGCGCGAGGCGCTGCTGCTCACCACCGGAGAGCGCGGCGGTGGGCCGGTCCCGGTGGTACGGGAAACCGACCCGGCGCAGCGCCTCCGTCACCCGGGGCCAGATCTCCTCGGCCGGTACGCCCCGGTTCTCCAGCCCGAACGCGACGTCGTCGCCGGAGCGCGCCATCACCAGCTGGGTCTCCGGGTCCTGGAATACGATGCCGACCCGTTCCCGGGCCTTGCGGGGGTCGAGCCCGTCGATCTCGACGGTGCCCTCCTGCTCGCCGGAGTCCTCGGGCAGCAGCCCGGCCAGCGCCGCCAGCAGGGTGCTCTTGCCGGCGCCCGACGGCCCGAGCAGCAGCACCCGCTCCCCGGCCTCGACCCGCAGGTCCACCCCGCGGACGGCCCACTGCCGACGCCCGGCGTGCCGCCACCCGAACCCGCGCAGGCTCACCGCACTCACCACTCCACCTCCCTCCGGCCCCGGCTTTGTTGATCAAGGAGTTTGCGTCGGGAAACCCGCCTCGGCCGACGCAAACCCCTTGGTCAAGGTGGCGGGCAGGTGGGCGGTCAGACGGCGGCGCGCTCGCGACCGGCGGGGAAGCGGTCGAGGACGCCGGTGTTGGCCAGGGCGCGGGTCAGGGCCACGCTGCCCAGGCCGGCCACCACCAGCGAGCTCGCGGCGGTGAGCAGGATGTAGGGGAGGCGGAAACTGCCCCACGCGGTGCCTGGGTACCAGACGAAGACGTCGTAGATCGACGCGGCGAGCCCGGCCAGCGCCGCGGCCAGCAGCGCCACCGGCAGCCGGAAGTTCCGGTAGGCGAAGAGCGCGAAGGCCAGCTCGCCGGCCGCCGCCTCCAGCGGACCCTGCACCACGATGGTCCAGCCCCAGCTGGTGCCCAGCGCGACGGAGACCAGCGCGGCGAGGGTGAGCGTGTAGAACGCGGCGCCCGGCTTCCGGACGACCAGCGCGCCCAGCACGGCCGGCACCAGCCAGACGCCGTACAGGACGGCTCGGCCGGGCAGCGGGATGGCGTCCGCCGGCCCGTTCCACAGCAGGCCCCAGGCCCAGAAGATGACGCCGAACGCCACCCCGAGCACCGAGGCGACGACGATGTCGATGGTGCGCCACCGGTTGTGGTTGTCCATGATTGCTCCCAGTCCAGAAGAACGAACCAGGAGAAGACGCACGCCGCGCCCGGAATCACCGGACGGCGGCGCGGCTGGAGGTCGACCGAACTCCCTGCGCTGGCATTACCCAGATCAGGTTCGAGGGTCTGCGGGCACCGGCCCGCACTCTCAGCGCTGTGCGCTCCCCTGTCGGATGTGAAGTTGTCTCGGCAGACGCTAGCACCGACCCCGGTGCCCGGCCCAGCGGGGCGATCGGCGGCCGGTCCGGCTGGGTAGGCTGCCGATCATGCGGATCGACGCGCGAGGTCTCACGTTCGAGGTACGCACCGGCGGTCCGGAGGACGGCGAACCCGTCCTGCTGCTGCACGGCTTCCCGCAGCACGGTGGCGAGTGGGACGAGGTGGTGCCCGCGCTGCACGCCGCCGGCCTGCGCACGTACGCGCTGGACCAGCGCGGCTACTCGCCGGGCGCGCGGCCGGCGGCGGTCGAGGCGTACCGGATCCCGGAGCTGGTGGCGGACGCCGCCGGCGTGCTCGACGCGCTGGGGGTGAAGGCCGCACACCTGGTCGGGCACGACTGGGGCGCGATCGTGGCCTGGGGTCTGGCGGCGCTGCACCCGCAGCGGGTCCGCACCCTGACCGCGGTGTCGGTGCCGCACCCGGCGGCCATGGGGCACGCGCTCGCCACCGACCCGCAGCAGAAGGCCCGCTCCTCCTACATCGCGCTGTTCCGCAAGCCGGGCAAGGCGGAGAAGGTGCTGCTGGCGTTCCGCGCGGCGACGCTGCGCCGGATGCTCGGCGGGGTCGGCGACACCGCCCGGGTGGCCCGGTACGCCGACCCGATGCGCGAGCCCGGCGCGCTCACCGCCGCCCTGAACTGGTACCGGGCCATGACCGGGGCGGACATGAAGGCCGTCGGGCCGGTGACCGTGCCGACCACCTTCGTCTGGAGCGACCGGGACGTCGCGATCGGCCGGACCGCCGCCGAGGCGTGCGCCGCGCACGTGACCGGCGACTTCCGCTTCGTCACGCTCACCGGCGTCACCCACTGGATCCCCGACGAGGCGCCCGCGCCGCTCGCCGAGGCGATCCTGGACCGCGTCGGCCGATGATCGCCACCGCCGCGCCGGCCCGGCCGCACACCCGCGCGTCGCTCGCCGCCCAGCTCCGCGACCTCGGCGTACGCCCCGGCGGGACCGTCCTGGTGCACGCGGGCCTGCGGGGGCTCGGCTTCCTGTGCGGCGGCCCGGAGGCGGTGCTGCTCGCCCTGCGGGACGTGCTCGGCCCCGAAGGCACGGTCGTGGTGCCCACCCACACCCCGGACAACAGCGACCCGGCGGACTGGACCAACCCGCCGGTGCCGACGCAGTGGTGGCCGGTGATCCGGGCCGAGCTGCCCGGCTTCGACCCGGCGGTCACCCCGAGCCGGTTCATGGGCGCCCTGGCGGAGCTGGTCCGCACCTGGCCGGGCGCCCGGCGCAGCCACCACCCGCAGGTCTCCTTCGCCGCGCTCGGGCCGGCCGCCGACCGGATCGTCGCCGGCCACGCGCTGGCCGACATGCTCGGCGAGGGCTCCCCGCTGGGCCGGCTCTACGACCTCGACGCCGACGTGCTGCTGCTCGGCGTCGACCACGGCTGCAACACCTCGCTGCACCTGGCCGAGTATCGGCAGCCCGCGCCGCCCCGGCAGCGCTGCGGCGCCGCCGTGCTGACCGCCGAGGGCGGCCGGGAGTGGGTGTGGTGGGAGGACGTACGGCTGGACGACGACGGCTTCGCCCGGCTCGGCGCGGACCTGGAGGCCACCGGTGCGGTGCGGCTCGGGCCGGTCGGGGACGGGACGGGCCGGTTGATGAGGCAGCGGGCGGCGGTCGACTTCGCGGTGGACTGGCTGGCCCGCAACCGACGGACGGAGGAAGCATGACCGTGAGTGCCGAGGCGTACCTGGCGGTGGTGACCGAGACGATCGGCCGGGTGGCCGCCGGACAGCGGGACAACGTGGGCCGGGCGGCCGACCTGATCGCCGAGTCGCTGCGCGCCGACGGCGTGGTGCACGCGTTCGGCACGGGGCACTCCGAGGCCCTGGCGATGGAGATCGCCGGGCGGGCCGGCGGGCTGGTCCCCACCAACCGGATCGCCCTGCGCGACCTGGTCCTGTACGGCGGGGAACCGGCCGACGTGCTCGGTCCGAAGCTGGAACGCGACCCGGCGGTGGCGCACCGCCTCTACGAGCTGGCCCCGGTCCGGCCGCAGGACGTCTTCGTGCTCGCCTCCAACTCCGGGTTGAACGGCGCGATGGTGGAGTTCGCCGCGATCGTCAAGGAGCGCGGGCACGCCCTGGTCGCGATCACCTCGGCGGCGCACTCGGCCCGGATGACCTCGCGCCACCCGTCCGGGCGCAAGCTGGCCGACTTCGCCGACGTGGTGCTCGACAACGGCGCCCCGTACGGCGACGCCACCCTGCCGCTGCCCGGCGGCGGCGCGGTGGGGGCGGTCTCCTCGATCACGGCCGCCCTGCTGGCCCAGCAGATCGTGGCGGAGGTGGTGGCCCGGCTGCTCGCCGCGGGGGAGCGGCCCCCGGTCTACCTGTCGGCCAACATCACCGGCGGCGACGAGCACAACGCCGAACTGGAGGCCCGGTACGCCGGCCGGATCCGCCGGGGGGCCTGAGCGCGAGCCGGTTTCGTGACGGCGCGGACCGGGCACAGCCGCTACTGCCGGTGGGAGGCCCCCACCGGCAGTACCGTCGTCCCCGGAGGTAGCGCGTGTCCAAGGAATCCGAGAAGCAGCGCTGGCAACGCAACTTCGCGGACCTGCTCCAGGAGTTGCGGGTCGCGCAGACCGGCGTGCAGATCCTCTTCGCCTTCCTGCTCACCCTGCCGTTCAGCAGCGGATTCACCCGGGTCACGCACTTCCAGAAGGACGTCTACATCGTCGCGTTGCTGTCCGCCGCCGCCGCCACCGCGATGATCATCTCGCCGGTCGCCTTCCACCGGGCGCTGTTCCGGCAGGGCCGCAAGCCGGAGCTGGTCCGGTTCTCCCACCGGATGGCCACCGGCGGCCTCGCCTTCATGCTCGTGTCGATGGTCAGCGCGGTCCTGCTGATCACCGACTTCGTGCTGAGCCGGCCGATCGCCTTCGTGCTCAGCGCGCTCACCGCGCTCTGGTTCCTGGTGTTCTGGCTGATCCTGCCGTTCGCCCGCCGCAACTGGGGCGACGACGACATCGACGACGAGGACGACGACCCGCAGGTGCTGGCCGGCGACTGAGCTGCGCGGTCCGTGCCAAATCGGACGTGCAACCGACGCTACCGCTGGGTAACACCCGGGAGTAGCGTCGTTCTCGTCGAGCACGTCGACGCAGCCGGACCAAGGTCCCCAGGAGGCAGCCGTGACCACGACACAGAACAGCCGACCCGACCCCGCGAACGCCGGCGGGCCCACGGGCCGGGTCGCCCCGATCGACGACACCGACCCGCCGGCCGGCACCGCCGCCGCGATCGACGAGGCGGGCGGGGCGGGTCCGTTGCCCACCGAGGCCGGCCAGGTCTCCGAGAAGGAGGCCCGCCAGGTCGCCGAGGCGGCGCGGGAGGCATCCTGGGACCGGCCCAGCTTCGGCAAGGAACTCTTCCTCGGCCGGTTCCGCCTGGACCTGATCAACCCGTGGCCGCACGCCGACCCGGCGGACGCCGCCCGGGCCGAGGAGTTCCTCGACGCGTTCGGGGCGTACCTGGACGCCGAGGTGGACGGTGCGGTGATCGAGCGGGACGCCCGCATCCCGGACGAGGTCTTCCACGGGCTGGCCCGGCTGGGCGCGTTCGGCATGAAGATCGATCGCAGGTACGGCGGCCTCGGGCTGAGCAACCTGCACTACTGCCGGGCCCTGATGCGGGCCGGCTCGGTCAACCCGGCCATCGGCGCGCTGCTCTCCGCGCACCAGTCGATCGGCGTGCCGCAGCCGTTGAAGATGTTCGGCACCGCCGAGCAGAAGCAGCGCTTCCTGCCCCGCCTGGCCGCCGGCGAGGTCTCCGCGTTCCTGCTCACCGAGCCCGACGTCGGCTCCGACCCGGCCCGGCTCGCCACCACCGCCGAGCCCACCGAGGACGGCACCGGCTACCGGCTCAACGGGGTGAAGCTCTGGGCCACCAACGGCACGGTCGCCACCCTGCTCGTGGTGATGGCCCGGGTGCCGGCCGGCGCGGGGCGGCGCGGTGGCATCACCGCCTTCGTGGTGGAGGGCGACAGCGAGGGCATCACGATCGAACGGCGCAACGCCTTCGTCGGCCTGCGCGGCCTGGAGAACAGCCTCACCCGCTTCCACGACGTCTTCGTGCCGAAGGAGAACGTGATCGGCGGCGAGGGCAAGGGCCTGAAGATCGCGCTGACCACGTTGAACACCGGGCGGCTCTCGCTGCCCGCCATGTGCGTCGGCGCCGGCAAGTGGTCGCTGAACGTGGCCCGGGAGTGGGCCGCCGACCGGGTGCAGTGGGGCCGGCCGGTGGGCGAGCACGAGGCGGTCGCCAAGAAGCTGGCCTTCATCGCGGCCACCACGTACGGCATGGAGAGCATGCTCGACCTCTGCTGCCTGCTCGCCGACGACGACCGCAACGACATCCGGATCGAGGCCGCGCTGGTCAAGCTCTACGCCAGCGAGATGGCCTGGAAGATCGCCGACGAGCTGATCCAGATCCGGGGCGGCCGGGGCTACGAGACGGCCGATTCCCTGGCCGCCCGGGGCGAGCGGCCGGCCGCCGCCGAGCAGATCCTGCGGGACCTGCGGATCAACCGGATCTTCGAGGGCTCCACGGAGATCATGCACCTGCTGATCGCCCGGGAGGCGGTCGACGCGCACCTGTCGGTGGCCGGCGACATCATCGACCCGGACGCCGGGTTGGGCCGCAAGGCCAGGGCGGGCGCGCGGGCCGGCGTCTTCTACGCCAGGTGGCTGCCCACCCTGGCGGTCGGGCGGGGCCAGGCGCCCGGGGCGTACCACGAGTTCGGCCCGCTCGCCGGGCACCTGCGGCACGTCGAGCGGACCTCCCGCAAGCTGGCCCGGTCGACCTTCTACGCGATGTCCCGGTGGCAGGGGAAGATGGAGCGCAAGCAGGCGTTCCTCGGCCGGGTGGTGGACATCGGTGCGGAGCTGTTCGCGATGTCGGCGGTCTGCGTCCGCGCCGTCGCCGAGCGGGACACCCACCCGGAGAACGTCGAGCTGGCCGACCTGTTCTGCCGGCAGGCCCGGCTGCGGATCGACGAGCTGTTCACCGGCCTGTGGTCCAACACCGACGCGGTCGACGTGGCCGCCGCGAAGCGGATCCTCGCCGGCCGGTACGCCGCCCTGGAGGAGGGCGTGGCCACCCCGCCGGCGGACAAGCCGTGGGTGGCCCGCTGGCAGCCGGGCCCGTCCACCACCCAGGACGTCCGCCGCCGCATCCCGCCGGCGTGAAAGGAGGGCCCCCTGTTAACGCCTCCGGTATAGCAGGGGGCCCTCCTAACCGGCGTCAGGAGCGGGCGACCGCCCAGGCGATCACGCCGGCCAGGATCAGCCCGTTCAGCGCGGCCAGCACCAGGTACGCCGCCGGGGGGATCTTGCGGCCCTTGCGCACGAAGCTCACCAGGACGCCCGCGTAGATCAGCAGCAGGACGGCGACGACGATCAGGAAGTACAGCACCGCCACACCTTAGCGGCCGGCCTTCAGCCCAAGTCTGCGCAGCTCCAGCGCGGCGAGCGCGTCGACCGTCGCATCGTCGCCGCGCCGCCACGCCTCGGCCACGTCGGGCGCGATCCGGGTCAGCTTCGCCAGCGGCTGGCCGGCCAGGGCGCGCAGCGCCAGCAGGTCCCGTCCGGCCGGGGCGCTGGCGAGGGCCTGCGCCGAGCCGGCCCGGCGCATCCAGCGCACCCGCAGCGGCAGCCAGCCGACGAGCACCAGGCCGAGCGGGAAGACCAGCACCGCGAGGCTCAGCGCCAGGGCCAGCTGCCCGACGAGTTCCTGCTGGTCGCGGCCCGCCTCGGCGACCGCCCGGGCGGCGTCGGCGGCCTTGGTGAAGGGGGCGGTCAACTCGTCGCCGACCAGCGGCACCCGGCCGACCTTGCCGCCCGCCTCGGCCAGGTTGTCGGCGAGGCCGCCGCCGGCCCCCTCCAGCTTCCGCCCCGGTACGGCGAGCTTCTCGACCAGGTCGTGCAGCCAGAGCGCGAAGCGGATCGACGCGTACACCCAGACGACCACGAGCAGGTCGGTGAGGAGCTGACGGAGGGCGGTCGGGAAACGATCAGCGTAGATCTTCACGCCGGACAGCGTGCCACGACCGGGCCGGGGCGGCACGGCGAGGTTTTCAGCGGACGCAGCCGGGGCAGGTGCCGAAGATCTCCAGGGTGTGGCTGACCTCGGCGTACCCGTGCTCGGCGGCGACCCGCTCGGCCCAGCTCTCCACCGCCGGCCCGGCCACCTCCACGGTCCGCCCGCAGGCCCGGCAGACCAGGTGGTGGTGATGGCCCTCGCTGCACCGCCGGTAGAGGTGCTCGCCGCCTGGCGGCCGCATCACGTCGATCTCGCCGGCGTCGGCGAGCCCCTGCAGCGTCCGGTAGACGGTGGTCAGGCCCACCCGCTGGCCGCGCTGGCGCAGCATCGCGTGCAGGTCCTGCGCGCTGTGGAAGCCCTCCACCTCGGCCAGCAGCGCGCTCACCGCGGTCCGCTGCCGGGTGTTCCGCAGCGGCCCCTCGGTCATGCCGCCACCTCCCCGCAGTGGCCCGTGCCGACGCTGCGCTCGCTCATGACGGCCCCTCCCCGGCGTGGCTGACCGCGTCCGCGACGATGTGCGCGACGTGCTCGTCCACCAGGGCGTACGCGATCTCGCGCCCCCGCCGGGAGCCGCGGACCACGCCCGCACCGCGCAGCACCCGCAGGTGCTGGGAGACCAGCGGCTGCGGGGCGCCGAGCTTCTCCACCAGTTCGTGTACGCAGCGTTCGCCCGCGGCCAGCTCGCTCACGATCGCCAGCCGGATGGGCGCCGAGAGGGCGCGCAGCAGATCACCCGCGCCCTCGAAGGCGTCGTACCCGTTCGTGGCGGTCATCCCGTAACGGTAACCAATGCCGACTGGGTCGGCCCGGGCCGGCTCACCGGAGCGCGACCTCGTGCTCCGGCGGCTCCGCGACCGCCTCGCGGACCGGCACGGCGACCGGACCGGACCGCCGGCGCAGCGCCCGCCGGCCGGCGGTGGCCAGCGCCACCACCAGGAACGAGGCGATGGCCAGCAGCACCACCGAGGCGCCGGGCGCGGTGTCGGCGGTGGCCGCCACGACCACGCCCGCACCGGCGGCGAACAGCCCGAGCGCCATCGCCGCCGCCATGGTGCCCCGGAAACCCCGGGTCACCTGCTGCGCGGTCGCCACCGGGACCACCATCAGCGCGCTGATCAGCAGCACCCCGACGGCCCGCATGGCGATGGTCACGGTCACCGCGGTGGTCACCGCCAGCAGCAGGTTGAGCGCCCGGACCGGCAGGCCGGAGACCCGCGCGTACTCCTCGTCGTGGCAGACCGCGAAGAGCGCCGGGCGCAGCACCAGCATGGTGACCAGGATCGCCACGCCGAGCACCAGGATGGTGGTCAGGTCGGCCGCCGACGTCGTGGTCAGCGACCCGAAGAGGTACGCGTTGAGCGACCCGCTGCTGGCGTCGGAGAGCCCGACCAGCATCACGCCGCCGGCGATGCCGCCGTAGAAGAGCAGCGCCAGGGCCAGGTCGCCGGAGGTACGCCCGCGCGAGCGGACCAGCTCGATGACGATCGCGCCGAGGGTCGCCGCGATCACCGCCACCAGCACGGGGGAGCGGTTGAGCAGCAGTCCCGCGCCGACGCCGGTGAGCGCCACGTGCCCGATGCCGTCGCCGATCAGGGCCAGCCGGCGCTGTACCAGGTAGATGCCGAGCGCCGGGGCGGCCAGCCCGATGACCAGCGCGCCGACCAGGGCACGCAGCATGAAGTCGTACTGGAAGAGGTCCATCAGATGCTCCTCCACAGCCCGGCGGGCTCCTCGTCGCAGTGCGGGTGCACGTGCTCGTGGTCGGGATCCGCGTGGTGCCCGGCCGGCTCCGGCACCGCGCCGTCGTGGCAGATGCCGCCCTGGTGGACCACGACCGCCCGGCTGATCAGCGGGCGCAGCGGGCCCAGCTCGTGGGCGACCAGCAGCACCGTTCCGCCACCGTCGAGGAAGCCGCGCAGCGCCACGGCGAACGCCTCCTGGCTGACCGCGTCCACCCCGGCGGTCGGCTCGTCCAGCACCAGCAGCTCCGGCTGGCCGGCGAGGGCGCGGGCGATCAGGGTGCGCTGCTGCTGCCCGCCGGAGAGGGTGGCCACCGGGTCGCCGGCCCGGTCGGCGAGCCCGACCGCGCGCAGCGCGGCGGCGACCGCCTCGCGGTCGGCCCGGCCCGGCGGGCGCAGCACGCCCCGGCGGGCCAGCCGGCCCGAGGCCACCACCTCGCCCACCGTGGCCGGTACGCCGCTGCCGGCGCCGAGCCGCTGCGGGACGTACCCGATCCGGTGCCACTGCCGGAACCGGCGCTGCGGGGTGCCGAAGAGGGTGACCGACCCGCCGCTCAGCGGGACCAGGCCCAGCACGGCGCGGATCAGGGTGGACTTGCCGGAGCCGTTGGCGCCGAGCACGGCGACCACCTCGCCGGTGGTGAGGGTGAGTGAGACGTCCCGCAGCACCGGCCGGGCGTCGTAGCCGACGGCGGCGTGCGTGACCTGGAGAACGGGTGCGGTCATGAGCAGTCCAAGGCGGTACGCAGGGTCTGGAGGTTGGTCCGCATCGCCGAGAGGTAGTCGCCCTCGGCCGGCGGGCCCTCGATCGGGTCGAGCACGGCGGTCTTCGCCCCCACCTCGCGGGCCACGGTCTCGGCGACCTTGGGGCTGACCAGGGTCTCGAAGAAGATCGTGGTGGCATCGTGCTCCCGGGCCTCCGTCGCCACCTCGGCGAGGCGCTGCGGGGAGGGCTCCGCCTCCGGGCTGAGCCCCGTGATGCCGACCTGTTCGAGCTGGTAGCGGGCGGCCAGGTAGCCGAAGGCGGTGTGGCTGGTCACGATCTCCCGCCGCTGGCAGGTCTTCAGCCCCTGCGCGAGGTCGGCGTCGAGCCGCGCCAGCTCGGCGTGGAGCGTCTTCGCCCGGGCGGTGTAGTCGGCGGCGTGGTCCGGGTCGGCCTTGCCGAGCCGCTCGGCGAGCCGGTCGCCGATGGTGGCCAGCCGGGTCGGGTCGAGCCAGACGTGCGGGTCCTTGCCGCCGCTCTCCTCCTCGTGCCCGGACTCGCCCTCGTGCTGGTGGCCGCCCTCCGCGGCGTCGCGCAGCGGCTGGACGCCGGCCACGTCGAAGGCCCGGCCGCCGGCGTTCTGCTCGACCGCCTCGTCCACCGCCGGCTGGAAGCCGGCGAGGTAGACGACCAGCCCCGCGTCGCTGACCTGGCCGACCTGGCGCGGGTTGAGTTCCAGGTCGTGCGGCTCCGCGCCGGGCTTGACCAGGTTGGTGACGGTGACGGCGTCCCCGCCGATCCGTTCGGCGAGGAACTGGAGCGGGTAGAACGCGGCCACCACGTCGACGCGGCCCGGGTCGCTCCCGCCGCCGCCGTCCGAGCAGGCGGCGGCGCCGCCCAGGGTGAGCAGGGCGGCGGTGGCTACGGCGAGGACGCGCGGGGCAGGTCGGACGGTCATGTCGTCAACTGTCCGCGATAACGAAATTGATTGTCAAAAACGCATGATTGCATGTCAGCGCGGGCCGGCCCCGGATCAGAGCACCTTGGCCAGCGCGACCGTGATCAACAGGGTGAGCATCACCAGCCGCAGCACCCGGGTGGCCGGCCGCTGCACCGCCCAGGTGACCGTCATCAGCCACACCAGCAGCCCGGCCAGCAACAGCAACAGCACGCCGCCCACCGGGCCGGGCGCGAAGAGCGCCACCAGCACCAGGACCAGCGTCGCCAGGAACACCGTCGTCGGGTTGAGCCCGGCCAGCCGGGCCAGCAGGGGACTCTGCGTACGCTGCATCCCACAGACTCTACGAGGAGGAAGCCGGTGCTGGTCACCAACCGGTTCGTGGTGGACACCGAGGTGGCGCCCGAATTCACTGAACGGGCGCACGCCGCGCTGGCCGCGCTCGCCGCCCGCCCCGGCTACCTGCGCGGTGAGCTGATGCGCGCCCTGGACGACCCCACGCACTGGTGCCTGCTCACCGAGTGGGAGTCGGTCGGGGCGTACCGGCGGGCGCTCGGCGGCTTCGATGTCAAGGTCACCGCGGTTCCCCTGCTCGCCCAGTCGGTGGACGAGCCCTCCGCCTACGAGACACTCGCCAGTGCCGCGCCGGAGGGCGAGATCGTCGTCGTCGCCAGTGATCGGGCCGCAGGTCCTTACCGCTGAGTCCGGGGGCACTACCCTCTGGCGTATGACCGCACCCGGCCCGGCCGCCCCACCCCCGCCTCCCGAGCCGCCCGACGTGCCGGCGGTGCCGGGCCCACCGGACCCCGGGGGGCTGGTGGAGCCGGGCGTCCCCGCGCCGCCCCCCGGCCCCGGGGTCGCCCCGCCGTTCGCCGCTCCGCCGACCGAGGGCGGCCGGTCCCGGCTCTGGCTCGGCCTCGGCGTCGGCGCGCTCGCCGTGCTGCTCTGCTGCGGCGGGGGCGGCGCGGCCGTCGTCGGGCTGGCGGTGAGCAACGTGCAGGCCGTCGCGGAGCAGGGCCGGGCGGTCACCGACGACTACTACCAGGCCCTCGTCGAGAAGGACTGGTCCAAGGCGTACGACCAGCTCTGCGACGACGCACAGCGGCGGGAGTCCCGGCAGGAGTTCGAGCAGCGGGTGGCCACCGAGCCGCAGATCTCCGGCTACCGGGTGGGCAAGGTCGACACCCAGACGCTGACCGTGCCGGTGGACGTCACCCTGGCCGGCGGCAAGCGCGAGGCCCAGACCGTGACGCTGGCGCCGGACCAGCAGACGGGCGGCATGGAGGTCTGCGGGGTGAGCTGACCGGACCCCGGTATTCTGCTGGGCTCAGGACACCGGTGGTCGTACCGTTGTCCCGAACCGTCCGGTTCCATCCACACATCGCCCCCGCCGACCGCCAGCCGGCGTAGGAGGAAACATGCCAGCCGACCGTATCGACGCCGTCGTCAGCCTCGCCAAGCGCCGAGGCTTCGTCTTCCCCTCCAGCGAGATCTACGGGGGCACCAGATCGGCGTGGGACTACGGTCCGCTCGGCGTGGAGCTCAAGGAGAACGTCCGCCGGCAGTGGTGGAAGACCATGGTCCAGCAGCGCGACGACGTCGTCGGCCTGGACTCCGCGGTCATCCTCGCCCGGCAGGTGTGGGAGGCCAGCGGCCACATCGCCGAGTTCGTCGACCCGCTGACCGAGTGCCAGTCCTGCCACAAGCGGTTCCGCGCCGACCACCTGGAGGAGGCGTTCGAGGCGCGGCACGGCCGGCCGCCGACCGCGCTCTCGGAGATCAACTGCCCGAACTGCGGCAACAAGGGCACCTTCACCGAGCCGAAGATGTTCAACGGCCTGATGAAGACCTACCTGGGCCCGGTGGAGAGCGAGGAGGGCCTGCACTACCTGCGCCCGGAGACCGCCCAGGGCATCTTCGTCAACTACAAGAACGTGGAGACGGTCGCCCGCAAGAAGCCGCCGTTCGGCATCGCGCAGACCGGCAAGTCGTTCCGCAACGAGATCACCCCGGGCAACTTCATCTTCCGGACCCGCGAGTTCGAGCAGATGGAGATGGAGTTCTTCGTCGAGCCGGGCACCGACGAGAAGTGGCACGAGTACTGGCTCCAGGAGCGCTGGAACTGGTACCTCGACCTCGGCCTCTCCGCCGACAACCTGCGCTTCTACGAGCACCCCAAGGAGAAGCTCTCCCACTACTCGAAGCGCACGGTCGACATCGAGTACCGGTTCCAGTTCGGCGGCACCGAGTTCGCCGAGCTGGAGGGCATCGCCAACCGCACCGACTTCGACCTGTCGACGCACAGCAAGCACTCCGGCGTCGACCTGTCGTACTTCGACCAGACCAAGGGCGAGCGCTGGATGCCGTACGTGATCGAGCCGGCCGCCGGCCTGACCCGCGCGGTGCTGGCGTTCCTGCTCGAGGCGTACGACGAGGACGAGGCCCCGAACACCAAGGGCGGCGTCGACAAGCGCACGGTCATGCGGTTCGACCCGCGGCTGGCCCCGGTGAAGGTGGCGGTGCTGCCGCTGTCCCGTAACGAGGCGCTCTCGCCGAAGGCCAAGCAGCTCGCCGCCGACCTGCGCAAGCGCTGGGTGGTCGAGTTCGACGACTCGCAGGCCATCGGCCGCCGCTACCGCCGCCAGGACGAGATCGGTACGCCGTTCTGCGTCACGGTCGACTTCGACACCCTGGACGACAACGCGGTGACCGTGCGGAACCGGGACACCATGGCCCAGGAGCGGATCTCCCTGGACCAGGTCGAGCGCTACCTGATCGAGCGCCTGCCCGGCTGCTGAGCTGGTCACGGGGCCCCGACCGCGCCGGTCGGGGCCCCGTACACTTGTCCGGTGACCGCCCCGACCCTGCCCGCGCTGCGTCCGCTGACCCTCGGGCCGCACCAGGTGTGGCCGCCGGTCGTGCTCGCGCCGATGGCGGGGATCACCAACGTCGGCTTCCGGCGGCTCTGCCGGGAGCAGGGCGGCGGCATCTACGTCTGCGAGATGATCACCACCCGGGCGCTGGTCGAGCGGAACCCGAAGACGCTGCGCATGATCGCCTTCGGGGCGGAGGAGCAGCCGCGCAGCCTCCAGCTCTACGGCACCGACCCGGAGATCACCGCCGCCGCCGTGCGGATCGTGGTCGAGCGGGACCTCGCCGACCACATCGACCTCAACTTCGGCTGCCCGGTCCCGAAGGTCACCCGGCGTGGCGGCGGCTCGGCCCTGCCGTGGCGGCGCCGGCTCTTCGCCCGGCTGGTCAAGGCAGCGGTGGACGCCGCGTCGCCCGCCGGGGTGCCGGTCACCGTGAAGATGCGCAAGGGCATCGACGACGACCACCTGACGTACGTCGAGGCCGGGCTCGCCGCCCAGGACGCCGGCGTCGCGGCGGTCGCCCTGCACGGGCGTACGGCCGCGCAGCGTTACTCGGGCACCGCCGACTGGGACGCCATCGCTACCCTCAAGCAGGCGCTGGACGTGCCGGTGCTCGGCAACGGCGACATCTGGGAGGCCGACGACGCGCTGCGGATGGTCGCCCACACGGGCGTCGACGGGGTGGTGATCGGGCGCGGCTGCCTGGGCCGGCCGTGGCTCTTCGCCGACCTGGAGGCCGCGTTCAACGGGCGTACCGAGCGGCGGCTGCCCAGCCTCGGCGAGGTGGCGGTGACCATGCGGCGGCACGCCGAACTGCTGGTCGACCAGTTCGTGGCGGGCGCCCGCAACCCGGCCCGGGGCGAGCGGGACGGCTGCACCGACTTCCGCAAGCACGTCGCCTGGTACCTCAAGGGCTTCCCGATCGGCAGCGAGCTGCGCCGCTCCCTGGCGATGATCGACAGCCTGGCCCAGCTCGACGACCTGCTCGGCAAGCTCGACCCGACGGTGCCGTTCCCGGTGGAGACGTTGGGCCAGCCGCGCGGCCGGACCAACTCCCCGGGCAAGGTCTTCCTGCCCGACGGCTGGCTGGCCAGCCGCGACGACGACACCCCGCCGGACGGTGCCGAGCTGGACGACTCCGGCGGCTGAGACGCCGAAAGGGCCCGACCCCGTGGTGGGGTCGGGCCCTTTGCTGGTTGGTGCGGATCGTCAGGAGGCGGAGTAGCCGCGGGTGGCGATC
>NZ_JBICUB010000019.1:0-118700 GCF_043197935.1 Micromonospora sp. NPDC048930 | reverse complement strand
CGACACCGACCAGCCCAACCCCGCCCCGATCGCCGCATAACATCAGACCGGATCCCGCGATGGCCGTCTCCTACACCACCAACGCGGACGTGACCGCGGCCGGGCCGGACGCCAGCAGCCGGGTGGTGAGTTCGCCGTACATCCGCCAGCAGGCGGGCGCGGACTCCATGTACGGATGCCTCGGCCCATCCTCGACCGGTACCAGGCCCCCACAACCACAACGTTCCATGTGAGGGAACGTAAAGCCGCACGTTGCGTCAGGGTCAAGCCGCATTCATCGCTACCGAGTCGGCGGCACGTGCCGATACCCTTCCTGGCGCCCGGGCCGCAATCCGCAGATCCTGGTTCCACCGGCCCATCGATGGTGTTGGTGGAACGATGACAGACGTGGGAACTACAAAAGCTGTTACGCCTGCCATCTCGCCACTTGCCGGCGAGCCGATCAAGCGTGCCGACGCCGAACGGCTCGCGGGTGTGCTGAAGGCATTCGCCGACCCGGCCCGGCTGCGACTGCTCAGTCTGATCCAGTCCGCTCCCGAGGGCGAGGCGTCCGTGAGTGACCTCACCACGCCGCTCGGGCTCTCCCAGCCGACCGTGAGTCATCACCTTCGGATCCTCACCGAGGCCGGCCTGCTCGAACGCGAGAAGCGGGGCGTCTGGGCGTACTACCGACTCGTGCCGTCCGCGATCGCGGCAATCGCCGACCTGTTGACACCGCCCCGCAAGCGCGCGACGAAGAAGGCCCGCTGAGCGACACCCTCGAAGGCGGCCCCCGCTCCTGCGGGTGCCGGCAATGGCGTCTGCCCTCCTCCGTCCGGCCCAGCGCCTCCCGGCAGTCCCCGATCACCACGTCTTGCAGCCGGCGCACGTACCGCTCGATGTCCACCCGCGCCGCAGCCAGCGGATCGAGCTGGTGATCGGTGCACCGGCGAAGGAAGACTCGCAGATCGGACTCGGTCTGGATGCGAGTCTGGCCACGGTAGCGGCCCAGGAAGGCGGACACCGCGGCGCGCGGAACGAGCTGACCGGCCGGACGGCGCAGGTCTCGGCCCGTGCGAGCGTCACTTTGACGGCGTTGATGAGGCAACGGAGCCTGCCAGTCAGCCTCAACCCCCGATCCGTAGCCCGACCCCGTCAAGGTCGACGATGGCCTCGGGGCGTTCACCTTCGTCGCCCGTATCGGGCCGGCCCTGACCTTCGTTCGCGCCCGGTCAGGAGCGACCGCGCGCGGACCGCCGCGTGATGCAGTCTGGGGCAAGGCCACCTTGCCTGTCGCCCCGGTTCAGGCCCACGGCGGCGGCTCATAGCAAGACGAACGAGAAGTCCCTGTGAGTTCTGCGGTTCAGCGGAATGCCGATCTTGACGCGGCGAGCGATCTCCCCGCGGCTGATGCCCAACCCCTTGGGCGATGAGCCGTTCGGGGCGAAGGGGCACGGGGTCGTCGAAGATGACCGAGACCTGGACGGGCCAGGGGCTTTCGGGAGGGGACGGGGCGAGCAGTTCCCAGCATGAGTCCCACTCCAGGGCGAACCGGTTGCGCCGGGCGATCAGCGGGTCGATGAAGGAAGCGGGCGACGAGGGCAGAGACGATGCCGGAGCAGCCCCCAGAAGGATCGGATCCAGGTGCCGGACCGGGACGCGATCGTGAACGGTGATTTTGCTGGTCCGGTTGCCGGAAACGCAGGCGACCAGGAGCCAGATGTCGCGGAGTCTGCCGTTGGCATTGACGTGGAACTTCCCGTCGCCGGTGCCGGCGAGGCCGGAATGGTAGTGGACGCAGGGGAACGCGAGCAGGGGAAGGCGCGTGCGCCGAACGGTCCAGGACAGAATGATATGAGGACGCGTAGACATGATCTCTCTGAAGACATGACGGAAGGCATGGGAAAAGAGCCGACGGCGACGTCGGCGACCGATGCACGGGACGGTGTCAGGTCTAAAGAGCGGGCGGCGTCACGCGGAGTGAAGTCCTCTCGTGAGTGGGTCGGAGAAGAAGATCCAGATACAAGGTAGGGCGGGACGAGTTGGCGAGGCCACCCCATTTTCGTCCTGGTGCCGAACACGAGGGGCGGGGTCGGCGAGCTTAGACGGTTGCCGATCGAGCAGTGGCCTGCCGTGATGCGGCGAGGCCGGGTACCGGCTGGGCGTACGCTTCGGCCGGTACCCGGTGGCGGTGGCTATGCCTTGTCGGCGGCCGCCGTGGTGCTGAGCATGGTGTTCTTGACCAGCGGGGCGTATCCGCTGGACTGGCCGGTGCGGTTCGGGTGGTAGGACTCCATGATCGGGTCCGACAGGCCGTTGATCCATTCGATGGAGTCGCAGACGGCGTGCCCGGTGAATGCGGTTCGCGGGTCCACGAACGGGAACGAGTGCGCGACCGCGCGGGCCTTGATGGTTTGGTTCAGCAGATCGGCGGTGTCGTTCAGTGCCGCCTGCTCCCCCGGGCTGATCCGGGCCAGTGACTGGCAGTCGCTCTCGTTGAACAGGCGCGGATATCCGACGATCACCACTCGGGCGTACGGTGCCCGTGAGCGGATCTTGTTGTAGAGGGTGTCCAGGGTGCCGGGCAGGGTGTTGCGGATGTAGTTGTTGGCGTTGTCGATGTCACCCCAGCAGGTGTACGGCCAGGGCTTGGCGCACTGCGTGATGACGCTGGAGAAGCCGGCGTCGTTGCCGCCGACGGTGAGCGTGACGTAGTTGGTCGAGGCGCTGAGGCTGCCGAGCTGGTTGTTGGACACGTCGGCCACCTTCGCGCCGGAGCAGGCGGCGAAGGTGAGGCTGGCACCGATCTGGTTCGCGTTGAGGACGGGGTACGCGTACGGGGAGCGGTAGCAGCTGGTGCCGTCGGAGTAGTACGTGCGGGTGCCGACGCCCGAGGAGTACGAGTCACCCAGGGCGGTGTAGAGGGCTGCGGCCGCGTGCGCGGGCAGCGCCCACAGCGTGGCCGGTGCCAGGCCGGCCAGGACGGCGATCACGAGTGCGACGAGACGGCTTCTGCGGCGGGGGACGACGGGTGCCATGCTTCCTCCTCAGCTGCCCACGGAGAAGCGCATCGACGATTGTCGAAGGCTGGTGGTGGTCCAGACTGTCGGCGGCAAGCATTGGCATGCGCAAGAGATGGAACGGAAGTTTCCTTCAATCGAACAAGTAGGCAGGGCGCTATTGGCAAGCGGTTCACGGCGAGCAGGCGGGCGGGTGCCGGCGCCATGCCTCACTCGGGGTCGGCCCGCCCGCCGTCAGCACGCCTGGACCCTCGACGACCTCGCCGATGCCGTACGGTGACCGGCATGGCGCGGACCGAGGTTCTGCGTGATCTGCTGGACAACGGCCGGGACTGCGACACGCCGCGGCTGGAGGCGATCGCCGCCGAGCTCGGCCTACCCGTGGCGGACGTGCTCGTGGTCGCGGGCCATCCGGTGCCGGGGCACCTGCTGCCGCCCGACCGCGACAACAACATCATGCGCGCGTTTGCCTACCGTGTGACCTACTGCAACCACCCTCAGCTGGCGGCCCTGCGCGAGTTCCTGCTCGCTATGCCGGATGAAGGCGCGGCACCCGAGCCTCGGCCGGCTCGCGATCCTGCGGACCTGGACCCGTTCCCGGCCGTCCTGCACGGTCTCATGCGTAACCGCGGCTTCGGGGTGCGGGAGTTCCCGTTCGTCGGTCTGTCGATGAGCACCATCAGAGGCATGCTGGGCGGGGCATGGCAACGGCTCTCGCAGCTGCAGGCGGTGGCCGGGCCGCTGGGCTGGAGCACGGAGGATCTGGCCGCGCTCGCGGGCGAGCCGCTGCAGCCCCTCGACTACGGTCCGATGTTCTGTCACCACGTCGGCGCGGTGTTCCTGGCCGCCGTCCCCCGCACAACCGAGCAACTGGTGCGTGCCGCCCGTGAGGCGGACCGGTTGAACGCGCGCGAGGACCACGGCGCCTGGCAACCGGTCTCCGACGGCATCTACGACTGCCCCGACGCGTAGGCGTACCCTCCTCAAACACGCTCTTACAGCCGCTGGCCCCGCATACAGCGTGGGTTGAGGGCCTGCTCGACGGGTGAACCGGCGCTGACCGGGGCCAGCAATGCCACGATCAGGGCTCATCCCGCTGCCGGCGGTTGGACTCCCGCCGGACCGCCCGTCGTACCGGCTCGGTGGATCAGGTCACTGGGGTGCCGAGGCAGGTGAAGCCGCGACGGGAGCGGGCGTGGTAACTATCCGGGTCGCCCAGGAGTCATGAGCCGCCAATGCGATCTCGGTGATGCGTTCCGAGAAGAGACGAGTCCGCGCTTCGTCAGTCGAGGCGTTCGCGAGGGCGTAACGGCCAGCCTGTTGCTCGTAGAGAAAGCGCTCGGCATGGAGCTGGTTCTGTATCGACCGAGCGAGCGCCCAGTGCTCCTGAGCCTTGGTAGCAGCCAGCAGGGTCGTCGCGAGGGCAGTACCGCCACTGACGGCAGCGATCAACCACTTCGGAACGGCCGGTACCGCCGCCAACACGGTGGCGAAGACTGCCAGGGTCACGCTCAGGTAGACCAGGAGCATCGAGGTGCCCTTGTTGACCCTGGCGCGTCGACGCCAATTGCTCTCGAGGTACTCCCAGCGTCCCAGTGCCCGATCCTGGAGAGCGTGCAACTCGTTCACATTCGGCATGTATTCATCCTCGCGCACGTCGTCAGAGCCGCTGTCCTCCGTAACGCCGACGGATCATCTGGACCGCGAGCCGCGTAGGACGATCCACCGGTACCGCGAGGCAGCCCGAAGGCTGCAACAGCTCTGGCCGAGGGCGGCCAGCGATTTCTCTCGACGAGAAGCGGCCCCTGTTTCGGCACCTCACTGCCTGCTCTCGACCCTGTCGGCTCGGGGCCTGCGGTATCGCCTCCGCAGGCCCCGACCCGACGGATCACTCGTTGTGAAGCACCTCGGCGATCGTGAGCCGGGCCGCGCCGCGGGCCGGGACCAGTGCACCGAGGAGTGCGATCAGTACTCCGGTGAGGGCCATGAGCACGAGCGTCGGCGCCTGCCACACCTCCAGTACGGAGTGCGGAATGGCGATCCGGGCCGCGTCGGCGGCGGTCGGCACGATGTACCGGTGCGCGACGATCCCCAGGGGGATGCCGAGCACACCGCCGGCCACGCCGACGACGGCCATCGACGTCAGCACCATCGTGACAACCTGGCGTGGCACCATCCCGATCGACTTGAGCATGCCCAGATCGCGGCGGCGTTCCCGGACGTTGAGCACGACGGTGTTGAAGACGCCGAGGGCCGCGACGGTGGACAGCAGCAGCGAGAGCACCGACGAGAAGCCGATAACGGTCACCGCGAAGTCGCTGAGTTGGGAGGTGTCCCACGCGTCGATAGCCGGGTCGGCCGCCTTGACCGCAGTGACGTACGCCGCGACGTTTCCACCGGGCTTGAGCTGGACCTGGTAGTACACCTCGTCTGGTTTGACGACGCGGTTCGGCGCGAGATCGGTGAGGATGCGCCAGTCCACGAAGATGCCGGGCGGTCCGGGCGCACCGTCCATCGTCTCGCCGACCACGCTCAGCACCGTCCGTCGTCCGCCGAGCTCCAGGGTGAGCTTGTCCCCGACCTTCAGTCCGCGCTCACGCATGAGTTCCGACGGCGCGACGGTTTCGTCCACCCGCGTCATCCAGCGTCCGGCGGTGAGCTCGTCCTGGTAGCCCATCGACGAGAAGTCACCGCGGACGAAGTTGACGGTCAGCGGCTGGGTCTGCCCGATGGTGGGGACCGGCAGCTTGAAGATGGCGGTCACCCGGGCGACGTCCGGCAACCCACGCAGCAACTGCTCGACCTGCGCGTCGGTCCGAGTGGTGGTGGCGGTCGGCGCCGGGGGCGGAGCCTGACCTTCGGCGGCGATCCGCGTCCGGCCGTCGGACGGTCGGACCCCGATCTGCCCCGAGGCCCGGTCTTCGATCGTGGAGATCCGGGTCAGCGTGTCGGCCAGCCCGGTCGCGAACGTAACAGTGGTCACGCCGAGCAGGACGGCCACGACGGTGAAGACGGTCCGACCCGGTCGGGCGAACGGCAGGCCCAGCCCGAGGGTGACCGGACGCGGCAGCCGGACACCGGCGAGCCGACGCTGGATCCGCGTCCCATGCCCGGCCCGTGGGGAGCTGCCGGCGCTGATCGCCTCGGCGGCCGAGAGTCGGTGCGCCCGGACGGCGGGCACGAACGCCGCCAGGGCGACGAGTGCCGGCACGCCGATCAGCCCGGCGATCCAGATCCAGACGCCGACGTTGATGCCGACGTCGAGCCCGAGGCCCTCGAACCCGTCGCTCAGCAGCGGCTGGGCGACGAGGGTGCCGGCGACGGTGCCAAGGACACAGCCGACGAGGGCGGGAACCGACACCATGACGAGGTAGACGGCGACCACCTGGCGCGGTGTGAACCCGAGCGCCTTGAGGATCCCGATATGCCGGAAGCTGGAGACGACCGCGCCGCTGACCACGTTGCCCACGATGACGACCGCGACGATCAGCCCGAGCACGCCGAACGTGGCGAGGAACGGCACGTACACGCCGATGTCCGAGGCCACCTTCTCCTTGACGACGAGGTACGGCTGCGCGGCGATCAGCGCGCCCGCTGGCAGGGCGGCCGTGACGGCGGCCAGGTCGGCGTGGACCGCGCGCTTCGTGGACACGTCACCGGTGAACCGGTAGAGCATCTGAACCGACGTGGGGTGCAGCGCGGCCATCTGTATCGGTGACACCCAGGCGTCGGCGGACTGGCTGAGACTGTGCGCCCGCCCGACAACGGTGTACCGCATGCCGCCGAGGGTCACCTCTCCGCTGTCCGGCGGAAATCCCCTCGAGTCGCCGCCGGGTTCGGGCTGGTTGAGGACGAGCTCGCCGGGGGCCGTCGGCCAACGCCCCTGCCAGAGGTTGAGGCGGTCCACCGGGCCGCCCGGGTCGGCGCGGCCCACGACGGTCAGCGGGCCCCGCGGGCCCGGCCCGCCGCCGTCGGTGAGGTCGAGTGTGATCTGCCCGAACGGTCCCGCTGCGGCTGCCACGCCGGTTCGCTGGCTGGTGAGCTGCTCATCGGTGACCTTGGCCGGGTCGTACACGGCGATCGCGTGTGGGCCCTGCTGCCTGGCGAAGGCGCGGCCGAACGGCGCCGAGGACGCCTCGAGCAGCGCCAGCGCCACGACGATCGTCGTGGTGGAGAGCAGGACGACCAAGCCGATGACGAACGTCTGCACGCGACGTCGCCGGACCGCGGACCGCGACGCCCGCCACACGGCACTCATGCGCGTTCCAGACTGCGTTCGCGGGTGATCCGGCCGTCGGCGAGTTCGACCACGCGGCTCGCGCACCGCGTCGCGAGTCGCTCGTCGTGGGTGACGATGAGCAGGGTCTGCCCGATCTGGTTGAGGTCCAGCAGCAGATCCATCACCTGCTCGCCGGAGCGACTGTCCAGGGCGCCGGTCGGCTCGTCGGCCAGCAGCAGCTCCGGACGGTTCATAAGGGCCCGGGCCACCGCGACGCGCTGGCGCTCGCCGCCGCTCAGGGCGGCCGGATACACGTTGCGCCGGTCGGCGATGCCGAGCTCGTCGAGCAGTTCCATGGCCCGCTTGCGTGCCGGGCCGGCCTTGGTACCGGTCAGCTGGGCGGCGAGAGTCACGTTGTCTATCGCCGGTAGGTCGTCAAGCAGGTTGAAGAACTGGAAGATCATGCCGATCCGGTGCCGCCGGAACAGCGCCAGCTTCGTTTCGTTCAGGCGGCTCAGCTCCTCGTCGTGGACGCGCACCGACCCTGATGTCGGTCGGTCCAACCCGGCGATCATGTTCAGCATGGTGGACTTGCCGCAGCCCGACGGGCCCATCACCGCCACCGCCTCGCCGGTGCGGATCTCGAGCGACACGCCGTCCAAGGCGGTCGTGTCGCCGTATTCTTTGCGGACGTTGTCCAGCCGTACAACGCACGTGTCAGTGGTCATGGCAGCACGCTATGGCTGCGGGTGGCGCCCGGTCGTCGGTCCCGGGATGTAATCCGTCGGAGCTGTCATCCCAGGGATGTACCGGCTGCATACCGGGGATGATGTGGCACCGGTTCGGCTCTGCGAAACTTCCTGGATGAGATCGGGGGCGATGTGGCTGGTCGGCGCGCTCGTCGCCGCCTGCGCGACCGCGGCATGGCTCGGTGTCACACTCGTCCGCGCGCGACGCCGGCACCGCCGGGCGCTGGAGGAGCGGGGCTGGCTCCTCGAGCGGGAGCGGGAGAGCGTGGCCCGGACCGCCGTCGACGCCGAACGTGCCCGCATCGCCCGGGAGCTGCACGACATCGTCAGCCACAACGTGAGCCTCATGATCGTGCAGGCCGGTGCCGCACGCGAGGTGCTCACGGCCATGCCCGACGAGGCCGCGGCGGCGCTGTCGGCGGTGGAAGGCGCCGGACGGACCACGATGACCGAACTGCGGCACCTGCTCGGCCTGCTGGCGCCCGCAGCGGACGGCGACGATGGCACGGAGGGAGCGGATCTGGCGCCGCAGCCCAGCCTCAGCAGGCTCAGCCCGTTGATCGACCGAATCGCGTTCGCCGGTCTGCCGGTGGAGGTGCGCATATCGGGTGAGCCGCGGCCGCTGCCTTCCGGGATTGACGTTACCGCGTACCGAATCGTGCAGGAGGCGCTGACGAACGCGCTGAAGCACGGCGCCGGAGGGGGGAAGGCGGAGGTGACGATCCGCTACGCCGGCCATTCACTGCGGGTGGAGGTGCTCACCACGGGTCCCAGCGTGCTCACGGGCGACCAGCCTGCACCGCGCGGCGGAGACGGCGCCGGGCGGGGATTGCTGGGGCTGCGACAGCGCGTTGCGGTCTACGGTGGCGATCTCGACGCCCGCCGGCGGCTCGGCGGCGGGTTCCGGGTCCGCGCCCGCATCCCGGTGGAGCACCCGTGAAGGCGCAGCCCGACCCTTCCAGCCCGCCCGGGTCCACGCCGCCGGCATCCCCCCGCGTGCTCATCGCCGACGACCAGGAGCTGATCCGCACCGGCTTCCGGCTGATCCTGGTCGCCCGCGGCATCGACGTGGTCGGCGAGGCCGCCGACGGCGTCGAGGCGGTGGAGGCCGAGCGGCGGCTGCGTCCCGACGTCGTGCTCATGGACATCCGCATGCCGGTGATGGACGGGCTCGAGGCAACCCGACGCATCCTGGACCACAGCCCCCGCTGCCGGGTGCTCATGCTAACCACGTTCGACCTCGACCGGTACGTCTACGCGGCTTTGGCGCTCGGCGCGAGCGGATTCCTTCTCAAGGACGTCACCGCGGACCACCTCGCCGCGGCGGTGCGCCTCGTCGACACCGGCGACGCACTTCTCGCGCCCTCGATCACCCGGCGGCTCGTCCAGCGCTTCGCCGGCGCGGGCCAATCGGCCGGCAACGAACCGACACGCGCCATCCACCGGGATCTCGCCGCGCTGACGCCCCGCGAACTGGAAGTGCTGACGCTCGTCGGCCGCGGTCTCTCCAACACCGAACTGGCCCAGGCACTGACCCTGAGCGAGGCGACGGTGAAGACCCACGTGGCACGGATCTTCGCCAAGCTTGCCCTCCGCGACCGTGCGCAGGCGGTCGTCCTGGCCTACGAGACCGGCCTCGTCACGCCCGGCGACACCTGACCGCACCCCACGCCTGTGTACGGCATGAGCGATGGCCCGAAAAGGTCGCTATCGGCGGGTCCGTCGGCCTGGAACAGCCCAGCCACTGGTCGCCCGACCGGCGCGCGTTCTTCACCGGCCGGGGCTGTCACAGACGCCGCGGCTGCCCTGTCTTGGCTGGGTGAGGACGGAACATCAGGACAAGAGCCCGACACTGAACACGGCGCTCCGGAAGCGTTCGACGGCGGGATCCACGGATCGACACGAGAAGGGCGGCGGCGATGAGGACCAGTCGACTGGAGGCGTTCAGTGACGGGGTGCTTGCCATCATCATCACGATCATGGTGCTGGAGCTGAAGGTGCCGGAGGGTCACCATTTCTCCGACCTCGTCCACACGACCGGCGTCGGACTGCTGACGTACCTGCTCAGCTTTGCCTACGTCGGCATCTACTGGAACAACCATCACCACATGTTCCACCTGGTTCGGCGGGTCAGTGGCGGCGTGCTGTGGGCGAACCTGGCGCTGCTGTTCTGCCTGTCGCTGTTCCCGTTCACGACAGCCTGGGTGGACGAATCGAGGTTCGCGCAGACACCACTCGTCGTCTACGGCCTGAACCTGCTGAGCGCCGCCGTCGCATACTTCGTGCTCCAGACGGTGATCATCCGGCAGGAGGGCCCGGAGTCCCCGCTACGCCAGGCCATCGGCGCCGACCTCAAGGGCAAGCTCTCCCCGGTGTTCTACCTCGCCGGGATCCTCAGCGCCCTGACGGTCGACCGGAGCGGGCGGGTCGGCGCGTGGATCGCCCTGGCGTGCTTCGTTGTCGTCGCGGTCATGTGGATCGTCCCCGATCGCCGCATCGCCCGGGTGGTCCGCCAGCACGAGACTCCCGCCTGAGAACACGAGGTCAGGCACGCCGCTCGCGGCCGGCCGATCGCCTGTCCCAGGGGGCCGGCCGGTCACCGAGCGCCGTGGCGGCCGGTAGCGGGGTGGCCGCGATCCCCATCGGCCATCGGGGAGCGCCTGCGGTCGCCGGGCGCGGTGTGCCGGCGGCGGTGAACGCGGCCCGGGGTTGCTGCACCGATTGCAGCGAGACGATGTCGCGGCCGAACAGCGCGGCGCTGAGCCAGACCAGCAGGACGCGGGTCTTGCGTTCCCAGGTCGGCACGGCGAGCACGTGGTATCCGCGGTGCATCACCCAGGCCAGGAATCCCTTGATGACCAGACGGCGGTACTGGAACACACCGCGACCGAGACCGAGGGTCGCGACCACGCCGAGACTGTGGTGCGCGTACTGCTTGACCCGCCGCCTGCGGAGGTCGGCGACCAGGTTCGCGGCCAGCCGCTTCCCCTGCCGCACGGCGTGTTGCGCGTTCGGCACCGCCAGCGCGCCCGGGATCGCGGACGCGAGATCCGGGACCGCCGCGTTGTCGCCCGCGCCCCAGGCGTCGGGGACCGCGGCGTCCGCCGTGCCGACGCGCAGATCGGCTCGCACCTGCAGGCGGCCCTTCTCGTCGATCGGTAGGTCGGTCTGCTTGGCGACGACGGGGTTGGCGCCGTTGCCCGCGGTCCAGATCAGCAGCTCGGTGTCGTACTCCTCGCCGGTCGAGAGCACGACGTGCCCGTCCACGGCCGAGACGAGCTGCGTGTCCAGGTGGATGTGGCCGCCGCGCTCCTCGAGGTGGCGGACCACCCATCGCCCCACGTCGTCGGTGACCTCGGGGAGGATGCGGCCCTGCGCCTCGACGAGGTGGAAGGCGAGATCCGAGAAGGTGAGCTCCGGGTACCGCTTGAGCAGTGCCGTCGCGAGCGAGAGCAGCTCCCCGAAGCCTTCGACGCCGGTGAACCCGCCGCCGACGACGGTCACCGTCAGCAGCCGCGTGCGCTCGGGACCCGGCGGAAGGGCCGCGGCACGCTCGAACGCGGTGAGCAGCCGGTCCCTGATCGCAACGGCCTCCTCCACATGCTTGAGCCCGATCGCCCCCTCCGCGACCCCGGGGATGGGGAAGGTACGCGTCACCGCGCCCGCCGTGACCACGATGGTGTCGTACTCGAGCCGGCGGTCGGGGCCGTCCAGCGGCCGGATGGTCGCCGTCTTGTGCGCGTGGTCGATGTTCGTCACGCTGGCGGCGATGACGGTGGTTCGGCGCAGGTGGCCGCGCAGCGAAACCGCGACGTGGCGCGCCTCGACCGAGCCCGCGGCGACCTCGGGCAGGAACGGCTGGTAGGTCATGTACGGCCGGGGGTCGACGAGGGTGACCTCGGCCTCGTCGCGGCGAAGCTTCTTCTCCAAACGCCAGGCGGTGTAGAAGCCGGCATAGCCGCCGCCGACGATCAGGATTCTGCGCATGGCAACCTCCGACGAACTGCTACCAGGTGCAACCAGGTAAGGCTTGGCTGTGTGCCGCGCGCGGCCTGATGGTGATCGGACACACGCCCGCGGACGGGCGCTGGTTGCTAAGCCCCCCTGGGCCACCGGCGGGCTCACCTGGCCCGCCGGCCCCGCACACCGGATTCAGCGGGTCTGGTCAGTCGGTCGGATCAGGATCTCGTTGACGGCGACGTGCTCGGGCTGGGTGAGCGCGTACAGGACGGCGCCGGCGATGTCCTCGGCCTGGAGGGTCCGCATGGACTCGGCCATGCTCTTCGCCGCGGCCTGTACGGCGGGGTCGGTGATGTGGCTGGCCAGTTCGGTCGCGACGAATCCCGGCTCGATGACGATGACACGCACGCCCTGCGCGGTGACCTCCTGCCGCAACGCCTCGGAGAAAGCGGTGATGCCGAACTTGGTGGCCGCGTACACGCCGCTTGCGGCCGATGCCGTACGCCCCGAGGTCGAGGAGATCTGCACCACGGCGCCCTTGGAACGAAGCAGGTGAGGCAGGGCGGCGTGGACCGCGTACATCGATCCGAGCAGGTTGGTCTCGACCATGCGCGTCCACTCGGCGGTGTCCGCGCCCAGGATCGGGCCGCTGAGCATGACGCCTGCGTTGTTCACCAGGACGTCGAGAGCTCCGAAACGCTCGACGGTCGCCGCGACCGCGTTCTGCACCGACTGGCGGTCGGTGACGTCGAGCTCAAGGGCCAGCACCTCGCCGGGAGCGTCCTGCGCGAGGGACTGCAGCCGGTCGGCCCGCCGAGCCCCGACTGAAACCCGGGCACCCGCCTTCGACAAGGCAAGCGCCGTGGCCTGGCCGATGCCCGAGGACGCACCGGTGACGAGGACGACCTTCCCGTGCAAGCTGTTGCTCACGTTTCCTCCTCGTGAAAGCCGATCTTTCGGTGGGTTCCGTCGCACAGCGGCTTGTTGGCGGAGTGCCCGCAGCGGCACAGCGTCATCCTGTTGCGGGTCTGCAGTGGCTGGCCGTCTGCCCGGACGACCGGCACTCCACCGGTCACCCACAGCGCGCTGGCCAGTCCGTTCTCCTCTTCGAGGACCGAGATGGCCTGGGGAAGATCGGGCTCGATCGAGTCGCCGCCGCGGTGGAGGGCGTAGCTGTACGACCCGGACGGGCAGTGGTCGATCCGGCTCATGATGTTGGAGCGGACGTCGCTGTCGTCGGTGTCGGCGAGCATTGCGGCGATCGGCTTGGTGCGTCCGATGCAGAAGGCGGCGTGGATGCACAACTCGCCGACCCGTTGGGCCGAGATGCCCACGCCGTCGTGGACATGCTGCAGTTCCTCGTACGGTCGGACGTCGGCGGTCTCCGTACCGTCGAAACCGATCCGAGCGTGTGTCCCGTCGCAGAACGGCTTGGCGCTCGAGTGGCCGCAGCGACACAGCGCGTAGGTGCGCTCGGTCGCCAGGTTGTCGCCGGTCTTCCAGGTCAACGCGTCGTCGTTCTCCGCCGAGACGATCTTGCGTTTGCGTCTGAGCGGGACTTCGCCGGACACGACGTACGGGCCGTCAGGGAGGACCACGATCCGCTGCCGGTCGTCGATGCGCCACCGGCGCAGTTCGGGTGGCACGTAGTCGAAGGTGGGTCCGGCGCTGGTGTCTTCTCCGTCGGGCATCTGCATCAGGGCCTGGGCTTGCGCCTTGAGCGTGTACATGCTGCCGACGGCGACCGCGAGCAGCCTGGGGCTGCCGTTGAACGCCTGATCGAGCAGATTCAGGACGGCGGCGTAGGTCTGGTTGAACTCTTCCTGCGCCGTACGGATCGCGCTCCCCGGAGCGTGATCGGCGAGCCGCGGGTTACGCCTCATCGGCCGGACGGCGGCGAGATCCACGGCGACCGCCTCGCCGGTTGGCCCGGTCTGCGGGGTGTCACCGCGCCGGTAGCGCCGGCCGACCTTGAGCTCCTGGAACCGGTAGTAATGCGCGACCTCCTCCCGATCAGGGTGGAAGACGTCCTGGTCGCCGTCCCACACCTCGCCACGGGCCGTGCCCTCGCCCTGCTCGACGATCTCCTCCAGCGCGGCCAGCGCCGACCCCAGATCCTCGACCGCGATCAGTCGCCCGCCGGTGTGCCGGAAATGGACTGCGGTCACTTGACGAGCCGGATCGCCGCTGAAGACCTCCCGCTCGCCGAGCCGATCGCACAGGTAGCGCAGGCCTTCCTCGATCGCGGCGTAGAACTGCCCGATCGTCTCGTAGTCATCGCCTTCCGCGGGGGCGCCGGGCGGTGCCGGTTGTTCGATCCGCAGGAACATCTCCAGTGCTTCCGCACCGAACGGGAGCAGCGACAGCTCCAGTGAGCGGTCGCCGTGGGGCAGCCGCCGGGGATGCGGCGGCAGCATTCCTGGCGTATCCAGGTGCGGCCGCCCCCCGACGGCGTTGAGCAGATTCGCGGCCAACGTCAGGTGAAGCATCTCTTCGGCGAAGACGCTGGCCACCACCTCGACGGCTTCCGGGTTCCGCTCCGGGTCGAGCGAATACAACGCACACAGGTACGGCGGCAACGTCGAGTGTTCCAACTCGATCGCCCACTGCAGGTGCTCGCGAAGATCGTCGAGCGTGACGATCCGCGCCGACGTGGCAGGAGCAGCAGCAAGCCCCCGCTGATCTAGGTCATTCACTGGTGTCTCGCTTCGGCTGTCGAAGAGGTGGATTCCGCCGGCGCCGGGTCGGCGTGGCGCGGGTGTCTCAGGCACGTCCGTCCATGGCATCGCCAAGCGGGGCGTCGCCTTCCAGCGCCTCGACCGCGCCGAGCAGGCTGCGGAGCCCGACCTCGTCGCGCTGGGCGTCGGCCGGATCGAACAGCCACTCGGTGACCGGCAGCTCGGCGGCGTCCGCAGGGTCGCTCGACTCGGCCATGGCCAGTTCCGCCTCGACCACGGACTCGAGCTCGTGCAGTGAGTTGTCTCCGGTAGGCGTGCTCATCTGTCCTCCGTACGTCAGTGGGTGGATGCCGGCCCGGCCGGCGCGCTACTTGCCGGAGGCGGTCCGGCCCGCCCAGTCGGCGTACTTGATCTCACCGAGAATCGCGCCATCACCCGGCACCAGCGTCCGCTCGCTCAACTCGGCGCCGAAGTAGCGGGCGTGCGGGTCGGTGGCCACCTCACGCGTATCGCCCGAAGCAGCCAGGGCGTTCCGGAAGAACTCGTCCATCCGGAACTGCTCGGGCCCGGCAACCTCGACCCGCCCGTTCAACGGCGACCCCACCGCCACCCGCCCGACCGCCTGGGCCACCTCGTCGCCGGCGATCGGCTGGAAGAGCACGGGCGCCATCGCGACCGTGCCGCCGTCCGTCGCGGCAGCGGCGATGGCCGGGACGAACTCGAAGAACTGCGTCGCGTGCACGATCGAGAACGGGATCGAGGAACTCTCGATCAGCTTCTCCTGAGCGATCTTCGCCCGGAAGTAGCCGCTCTCCGGCAACCTCTCGGTCCCCACCACCGACAGCGCGACGTGGTGGCCCACACCGGCCGCCTGCTCCGCCGCGAGCAGATTGCGCGTGGAGGTCTCGAAGAACTCCAGCACCGCGGCGTCCTCGAAGGACGGGGAGTTCGACACGTCGATCACCACGGACGCGCCGGCCAACGCCTCGGCCAGGCCCTCGCCGGTGAGGGTGTTGACGCCGGTGTTCGGTGACGCCGCCACCGCCTCATGGCCGTGCTCGCCGAGCCTCTTCACGAGCTTCGATCCGATGAGGCCGGTACCGCCGATTACCACGATCTTCATGACGAGCCTTCCTGTTGGCCGGGGCATCGGTCGCCATCCGGTCGTCAGCTAAGACAGGACAGCCCTCCGGCCTGTGACAGCTCCGGCGATACGTCTTCCACGAGGCGGATCCCCGGGCGCGCGGGTGTCGTCGTACGACACCGACGACATCGCCTACCGCTGCTGACCATGGTGCAGACGGCCGGGGTCCTGGTCGTCGCGGCCAGGGTGCCGGCTGCGGCCGATTCAGCCGAGACAGCGCAGCCGCGAAATCTGTGACAGGACACGGGGTCGCGTACATCACTTGCCGCGGTCCGACCGTTGGCAATTGGGGCCTGGTCGACCCACCATTGGCTCCGCGGCAGGCAGCCGCGGCGATCAGACAGGGGCAAGCGGTGGCGGATTCCGGTGTGAGTCACGAGCCGGCCAGCGCGGATGATCTTGAGGAGGCGGCGGCGATCTTCATGAGCGTGCGGCCACGCCTGTTCGGGATCGCGTATCGCATGCTCAGCAGCGCCACCGAGGCCGAGGATCTGGTGCAGGAGGTGTGGCTGCGGTGGCAGACCGCTGACCGCGGCGCTGTGGTCAACCCGGCCGCGTTCCTGGCTACGACGACGACCCGGCTGGCCATCAACGCACTGCAGTCGGCGCGGGTGCGGCGCGAGACGTACATCGGGCCGTGGCTGCCGGAACCCGTCGACACGAGCGCGGACCCGTACCTGGGGGCCGAGCGCGGCGAGGCCCTGGAGTTCGCGGCCCTGCTGCTGATGGAGAAGCTCACGCCCAACGAACGCGCCGCGTATGTCCTGCGGGAGGCGTTCGACTACCCGTACGCACAGATCGCCGACATCCTGCAGTCGACCGAACCCGCGGTGCGCCAGCTGGTCAGCCGGGCACGCCGAGGCATCGCGAGTGAGCGGCGTACGCCGGTGAGCGCGGCGGCGCAGCGGGAGCTGCTGACCACCTTCATCACGGCGGCCCGCTCCGGGGACGTGACCGCGTTGGAGCGGCTCCTCGCGGCGGACGTCACCAACCTCGCCGACGGCAACGGTGCGTTGGGCGTCGCCCGCCGGCTGCTGGTGGGGGTGGTGCGCGTGACGAAGTTCCTGAACGCGATCACCTGGTTCTGGGACGGCCTGGACGTGCAGTGGGCGGACACGAACGGCCAGACGTCCGCCGTGCTGCGACGCGACGGCGAAGTGGCGGCGGTGCTCACGGTCAGCGCCTCGACCGAGGGTATCGATCAGGTGCTCTGGATGATGAACCCCGAGAAGAACAGAGCGGTGTCCACCCCGGCCTGACCCGCCGATGTCACAAGCCGGCGTGCCATCCGGTCATAACTGGCGACTGCAAGAAGAACAGAGGGCCGTATGCGTGCGTTTCTTTCCGAGGTGGTGGCCGGTTCGGTGGGGCCGCCCGCGCAGTGGCCGGTCCGCTTCGCGCCTCGTCGGCCGGCATGACGATGCCGTGCGCAGGTTCGCCGAGGCCTGCAAGCTCGGAGAGGTCGTCGCGCTCCGGGCCGCCTTGGACGCCGATGCCATCGCCGTGTGCGACGGCGGTGAGCGGCTGCCCACCGCAGCGGGTTCCATCCATGGTGCGCAGGACGTTGCCCAACTCGTCTCGGTCCTGCTGTGCGGCCAACCAGGCACCGAACTGACCATCGAGGCCGTCAACGGCCGCGCCGGGCTGGCGCTGCGCCGCGGCGGCCAAGCCATCGCGGTGGTCGCCGTCCAGGCGGCCGGCACGAAGATCACCATGCTCTGGATCGTGCTCAGCCCGGCAAAGCTCTGCGGCTGGCATCACCACTGACAAGCCCATTGTCGGCAGTACCGGTTGCTGTTGATCGGCCTGGTCTATTGCGGAGCGTTATCTTAACGATTAAGGTAACGACATGACTTCACTGGACACGCAGGGCGTCACCGTCGCTGTCGCCGGAGCTGGGCTGGCCGGACTGTGCCTGGCGCAGCGGCTGGTGCGAGCGGGCATCGACGTGCACGTCTACGAGGGCGATCCCGGGCCGTTCGTACGGAGGCAGGGCTACCGGATCACCGTCGACGCCGACGGCATCGGCGCGTTGCGCGCCAGCCTGCCCGACCACCTGTACGAGCTGACCCTGGCCGCAGGCGGCGAACCTGGCGGGTCCTTCCGATTCACCAACAGCCGGTTGCGCGACGCTTTCAGCCTGACCTTCAAGCCCACGGAAGACGGTGAGCGCCAGATGGACCGCCAGATGTTGCGGTCGATCCTCCTCATCGGGTTGGACGAGCGGGTCCACTACGGCAAGGCCGCCGTCGGGGTGGCGCGCGGAAACGCGGACCAGATGGAGCTGCGGTTCGCCGACGGCAGCTCGGCGACCGCGTCCGTCGTGGTCGCCGCCGACGGGATCGGGTCGGCGTTGCGGCGACACATCGCGCCGGGCGCCGATCCCCTGGACAGCGGGATGGCCGGTATCTACGGGCGCACCCCGCTGCTCCAGGCCGGTCGCAGCGTGCTGCCGGAGGTGTTGGACAACAGCGGTGTGCTGGCGCTCGGGGACGAGCCGGGCCGGGCGTTCTTCTTCACGACCATGCGGTTCAGGCAGGCACCGCAACAAGCGTTCCAGCGGCTGGCGCCGGGCCGCCCCGCGCCCGCCGATGACGACTACGTGATGTGGGGTCTCGTCCTGCGCCAGCAGGAGGCACCTCTCGACGTGCGTACGGACCCGCAGCGCCTGCGGGAGTTGGCGGCGCGACTGGCCTCGGGTTACCACCCGCTGGTCCATCGGTTGATCGAGAGCGCCGAGGACGACACCACGATCCTGAGCACCTTCGCCATCGGTCAGCGCCCGGGCACCTGGCCACTGCCTCGGGCGACGGTCGTCGGCGACGCGATCCATGCCATGCCACCCTTCGGCGCACACGGGGGCAACACCGCGCTACGCGACGCCGCACTGCTCGGCGGCAATCTCGTGGACGCCCACCTTCACGGCGAATCGGTGGAATCCGCAATCGCCGCCTACCAGACCGAAATGCCGGGCTACGCGTTCAAGGCGGTCGACACCGCCGCCGGGATGATGCGCCGGCTCACCGGAAGCGGACGGGTCCAGAGAATGGTGATGACGCGCCTGCTGCCCAGCCTGCACCGGGTCACTGTGCCGGAAGCGTCCATAATCACGGCGTGAACGACACCGACGCCCTAGCACGGGAGCAGGCGGTCATCGAATTCATGCGGGCCGGACGGGAATCCTCCCGGCTGTCCGTCATGTTCCGGCACGCCGCCGCCGCGCGGCTCGGCCTCACCGTCACCGACATGGAATGCCTGGACTTCCTCATGGACACCGGTGCGGCCACCGCCGGGCAACTTGCCGAGCAGACCAACCTCACCACCGGGGCGATCACCAGCATGATCCGTCGCCTGGAACGGGCCGGCTACGTCACCGCGGAGCGCGACCCGGCCGACCGGCGACGGGTCATCGTCACCCTCGTACCCGAGCGAGTCGAGGGCGGAGTCCGGCTCTACGCCTCGTACGGGAACGCCATCAGCGAGGTTCTCAGCCGCCACAGCACGGAGGAGATCCGGCTGCTCACGCGACACTACGATGAGATGAGCGCCGTCTACCGGGCCCAGCTCGCCACCCTCAACAACGACGAGAGCCCGTAGACGACGGGTCCCTCCTCGACGCCGCCAGGCTCGTCACGACCAGCAGCGACCGGCCGGACTCCTTGAGGGCCGCGCGGGTGAGTGGCGGTCGTGATCCGGTTCACGGTTCGTTTGCCGGCCCATATTCCAGCGAGGGTAGGCGTTTCGGACCTGGCCGTGGGCGGAAGACCGGTCCGGTGAGCGGACGACGGAGCCGGGCCCGCAGGCCGCTGCGACGCTGGCGAACGCGGGTGAGGGTCGGCGTGGGAGCGCCTCAGGCCCGAGCGTCACTCAGACAATCGCCACGGGGTCAGCGCCGCAACTGTCGGGTGTTGCTGGTCAACGTGTCGAGGAGACAGCTGATCAGAGGGTGTTGGCGGGTGCCGTGGCGGATGGCGGCGTACAGGGTGCGGTGGATCTGAGGCTGGCGGACGCGTAGCAGCCTGATCGGGCTGTGGTGCCCGGTTGTGGTGGGTGTGGCGATGCTGGGGAGCAGGGTTACGCCGTGGCCAGCCGCGGCGAGGGCGGCGGCCACGGCGAAGTCGCCGCAGTGTGCCACCACGTGGGGCTCGTAGCCGGCCAGGGCGCAGGAGCGCTGCAGGATCGCTTCGCAGGAGCTTCCGGCGGCCGGAGCGATCCAGCGTTCGTCGCGCAGGTCAGCGAGATCGACGTCGGGCCCGGTGAGATGGTGGTCGGCGGCGACGGCGGCCAGGAGCGGCTCGGTGAACAGGTCGATGCGGTCTTGGTGTACCGGCCGCCGGTGCGGCGCGAGGCCATATTCACCGGCCAGGACAAGGTCGAGCTCGCCGCGGGTCAGGGCAGGCAGGCTCTCCTCCGGTTCGCACTGTTCGATGCGCAGATCCACCTCTGGCGCGGTGACGCGCAACGTGGCCAGCACGGCAGGCATCAACGTGGCGCCGAGAGTGGGAATCGTGCCGATGGTGAGGTTGCCGCGCGGGTTGTCACCGCTGGTCACCACGTCGGCTTCAGCGGCCTCCAGTGCGGCAAGCACCTGACGGGCATGTCCGGCCAGGCGGTGACCGGTCGCGGTCAGCCGGGCGGTGCGGCCGCTGCGGTCGACCAGCGGCACGCCGACTTGGCGTTCGAGCGCGGCGAGGTGCTGCGACACCGCCGGCGGGGTGAACGTCAGGGCCCGCGCGGCGGCGGCGACACCACCATGCTCGGCCACGGCCAGTAGGACCCGCAGGCGACGAACGTCGAGCATAAAGCAACGCTACAAGATAGCTCGAAGTCTTGTTAATGGCGCTTATGGCTCTGCCTCGGCAAGGTAGCGGCATGGTCGGTGATCGACGAGTCGGTGTTGCAGTGGGCGTCACCGTGGCCCTGTGGGCGTCGGCGTTCGTGGCCATCCGGGTAGCCCTGCCCGACTTCGGCGTGGCTGGCCTGTCGGTGGGGCGCCTGACAGTGGCGTCGCTGATGCTGGCGGTGATCGCCCCGCTGCTGGGCGTACGCCGACCTGCCCGCTCCGATCTGGCCCGCATCTTCGGCTGTGCCCTGACCGGCATGACGGCCTACCAGATCCTGCTCAACGCCGGCGAACGCAGCGTGCCGGCTGGCAGCGCAAGCCTGTTGGTCAACAGCGCGCCGATCGTTGCCTCCGTGCTCGCCTTCATCCTGCTGCGTGAGCGCCTGCACCAGCGCGGCGTCATCGCTCTGGCGCTGGGATTCACCGGCGCCACGGTCATCGCCGTGGCCGAAGGTGACGGATTCACGCCCAGCAAGGACGTGCTGCTTGTCCTCGGCGCGGCCGTCGCCCAGGCATTGTTCTTCGTGCTTCAGAAGCCCCTACTCATCCGTTACCGAGGGCTGGAACTGACCTGTTACGTGGTGTGGTCGGGCACCGTGCTGTCCCTGCCGCTGGTTCCTGCTCTGGTTCGCCAGGCCCCGCAGGCCTCCGGCGACGCCGTCCTGGCCCTACTTTTCCTGGGCATCGCTCCCAGCGCCCTCGGCTTCGTAACCTGGGCCTACGCCCAGGCGCGCCTATCGGTGGCCGCGGCTGCCACCTCCCTGTACCTGGTACCGGTAATGGCCATCGGCATCGGCTTCGTCGTCCTCGGCGAGAGCATCCCTCCTGCGGCGCTGCTCGGCGGCGTGGTCGTCCTCGTCGGCGCCATGATCAGCCGTCGGGCGGGCACGGGCACAGCCGTGGGTGCCGCCACCGGCGCGGGACCGCGGACTCCATCCGCCAGTTTTGACCCGACCAGCCCGCCATGACGACGCCCGCTCACAGCACTAGACCAACAAGCAAACAACTCGACAGTTACGTAGGAAGGATGCCCGCTATGGACCTTGTTGCCACGCTGCCCGCCTTTGTCGCCGCAGTCGTGCTGATCTCCGCGTCACCAGGTCCAGCGATGGCGTTGATCATGCGCCGCGCCGCCCTGAAGGGCTTTTCCGCCGCCGTACCGACGGTGCTTGGCCTGGAGGCCGGTCTCTACCTCTGGGCGTTGTTCGCCGCCGCCGGTCTGGCCGCCCTGGTCGCGGCCTCGGAGGTTGCCTTCATCGTGCTCCGCGTCGTCGGCGCAGGCTTCCTGCTGTATCTGGGGGTGAAGGCATGGCGAACGGCGTGGTGCAGCCGCAGGGCCGACACGGGCCTGGAAGGCAACGACAGCACACCATCGACTTCTGCGCGCGGCTGGTCGAAGGCGTTCGGTGAGGGCGGGGTGGTGATGCTGGCGAATCCCAAGGCCGCCGCGTTCATGATCGCGTTCTATCCGCAGTTCGTACCCGCAGACCGGCCCTTGTTCGCCACGACTGCGCTTCTCGCCCTGCTTCAGGTCGTTGTCGAGATCGCCCTGTATCTCACGCTGGCCGCAGTAGTGGGGCGTGCTGGCGCGTGGTTCCGCCGGCCAGCGGTCCGCCGTCGGCTCGATGCGGTCAGTGGAACGGTTCTCATCGCCCTCGGCCTACGCCTGGCAGCTGAGACCCGGTAACCAACCTTCATCAATGCCAGTGGGCAGAGGCCGAACGAACCGTAGTGCAGGTCCGTCCACGAACAATCCCCTCCAATGACCGGGCCGGCGAGCACAGATGCCGGTCACGGTGGAGATCGCATTCATGCCCGGCGCCGCGGTCTTCGGCGAAGACGGCACCTTTGCGATCGTTCGGGCGAGGACGTGTGCCGGCTGGACCGAGCTGGCCGATTTCCGCCAGCGTTTGGCCGGCGGCCGGCTTGAGCATGGACGGGTGATCGAGGAGAGGGAGTCCCCGCTGCGCAACGCCGCGTTTCGTCGGGTATGGATCGGGGCCACCGTGTCAGCGGCAGGAGACGCGGCGAGTTGGGTCGCGTTGGTGGCGTACGCGTTGGGGTTGGCGCACGGTGGCGTGGCGACGCTCGCCGTGTTGTACACGGCGCCGGTGGCAGTCGGTGGCCTGATCGCCGGCTGGGCCCTGGACCGCTACGACCGCCGGTGGTTGCTGGTCGGGGACAGCCTGCTGCGGGCGGCGGTGTTCGGCACGGTGCCGTTGGCCGCAGTGTGGGGCGGGTTGACCTCTGGCCAGTTGTACCTGGTCGCTGGGGCGTACGGGCTGCTGAAGATGACCAGCCTGGCCGGGTTCCCGGCGCTGATTCCCGAGCTGGTGCCGCCAGGGCAGCTGATGGCCGCCAACGCCTTGGAGTCGGCGAGCTTCGGGATCGCCGGCCTCGTCGGGGCGGTGGGTGCAGGAATTGCGGTGGCGATGGTCGGGCCTGGGTACGTGGTGGCCTTCGACGCACTGAGCTACGTGATCTTCGCGCTGTGCCTGCTCGGCACGCGAACAGGCGCCAGGCCGGCGCGGGCGGTCACCCGGCCAGCCACGGTGTCACGACGTGGCGGCGGGCTGGGGCCGGTGCTGCGGCTGATGGCCCGCGAGCCGGTGCTGCGCGACACCACGGTCATGTTCGCGTTGTTCAACATTGGCGAGGGTGCCCTGCTGGTGGTGTTGCCGCAGCGGGCGATCGAGTACGGGCTCGGCGCCGGCGGGTACGGCTATCTGGTGGCTGCCGTGACCGGTGGCGAGTTGCTTGCCGCGCTGCTTCTGGTGCGCGGGTCGCGGCGGGTGTCGTTGACGCGCTCGGTGGTGTTGGCGTCGCTGGTTGCCTCGGTGGCCGTGCTGGCCGTGCTGGTGCCGTCCCCGTGGGTTGCCGTGGCGGGCCTGGCCGGGCTGGGTGGCTGCGCGGCGGCGATGACTACTTGGGCGCAGACGCTGCGGATGGCTGCCGCCCCGGCCGGCGTGCATGGTCGGTTGTTCGCGTTGCTGCGGACGCTGATGCAGGCCACCCCGCCGCTGGGTGCGGGGCTGGCTGCGCTGACGCTGCGAGACGGCGTTACCGCCACGGTGCTGGCGATCTGCGCGCTCATGGCGGTGCCCGCCCTCGCCTTCGCCCGGGACCTGACCGCCGCCGGCGCGCACCTCCGCGCCCCCGGCGGCAGGACACTCGCACCCGGCAGGGTCGCCGCCGGGGATCAGGCATGATCGCCGAGACGGACCTCGAATTCGAGCGCTGCTACCAGGCCACAGAAAGCCGCGATCCGCGTTTCGACGGCTGGTTCCTCGTCGGCGTCCGCACCACCGGGATCTACTGCCGGCCGAGCTGCCCGTCCCCGGTCTGCCCCAAGCGGGCCAACGTCACCTTCTACCGCACCGCCGCCGCTGCTCAACTCGCCGGGCTGCGCGCCTGCAAGCGCTGCCGCCCGGATGCGGTGCCCGGATCACCGGAGTGGAACACCCGGGCCGACATCGTCGGTCGGGCGATGCGACTGATCGCCGACGGTGTCGTCGACCGCGAAGGTGTACCCGGCCTGGCGCGACAACTCGCGGTCAGCGTCCGGCACCTGCACCGCCTGTTGGTCGACGCGGTCGGTGCACCGCCGCTCGCACTGGCGCGCTCCCAGCGGGCGTACCAGGCGCGACTGCTCGTCGAGACCACCACTATGCCGTTCGGCGAGGTCGCCTTCGCTGCCGGCTTCGCCAGCATCCGGCAGTTCAACGACACGCTCCGCGAGGTCTTCGACGCCACGCCGTCGCAGCTGCGCGCGGTTGCGCGCCGGCGCGGCCACCCACGTCCAGGCGCCGGCCTCACGCTGCGGCTGGCCGTCCGGCCACCGTACGACCCGGGCGGGGTGGTGGCATGGCTGGCGACCCGCGCGCTGCCCGGCATCGAGGAGTACGCCGACGGCGCATACCGTCGGGCCCTCCGGCTACCCGGCGGACCCGGCACCGTAACGCTGCGCCCAGCACCCGACCACGTGCACGCGACGTTCCGGCTGCGATCGGTGGCCGACCTGGGCGCCGCCGTGGCCCGCTGCCGACGCCTGCTCGATCTGGACGCCGACCCGGGGAGCTACCTGCCCGTGCTGGCCGCCGACCCAGCCCTCGCGCCGCTGACCAGAGCGGTGCCCGGTCTGCGACTACCGGGCCCCGTGGACGGTGCGGAGACCGTGCTGCGTACCGTGCTCGGCTCGCACGCGGAGACCGTGGCCGCAGCATTCGGCGAGCGGCTGCCCAGTCCCGACCGCGGACTGACCCACACGTTTCCGAACCCCGCAGTCATCGCCGCCGCTGACGTCGCGCTGCCCCCGAAACGGGCAAGCACGGTGCGGGAGCTGGCGCAGCGCCTGGCCACCGGCGAGCTGTGCCTGGACGAGGGTGCGGAGCGAGCGGCGATCCGCTGCGGCCTGCTCGCCGTACCCGGTCTCGCGCCCGCCCAGGTCGAATGCCTCATGCTGCACGCGCTCGGCGATCCGGACGCCTTTCCCGTCGCCGACCCCGGCCTGCTCACGGCGGCCAGGGCGCACGAGCTGCCAGCCGACCCAGCCGGCCTCACCCGGCGCGCCGACCGATGGCGGCCGTGGCGCGGCTACGGGGCCCACCTACTCTGGCGAGCCCGGTCGATCGTTTCCCGACAGGCGGACTCGCGGCCATAGGCGGTGGAGTGGGGCTGCCGGCCACACACACCCTCTGCTGACACCAATAGACCTAGAGCGCTACGAGGTGACCCCATGACCGTCACGTTCTTGATGATCGCGCGGCTGCCTGACGCGGGTCTGGACGCCTTCGACTCCTACGAGAGGGCTGTTCTTCCGCTCCTTGCCGAGCACGGAGGCCGTCTGGAACGACGTCTACGCAGCCTCGACGATCGGGTCGAAGCTCACCTGGTCTCGTTTCCCACCGAGGAGGACTTCACCGCGTACCGGGCAGATCCTCGGCGCCACACCGCCACACCGCTGCTGGAATCGTCCGGCGCCGCCGTGGAGCTACTCGCGGTGCGCGACGTTCAGTCAGCTTCTCGGCCCTGAAGGGGCCGAGCTTGCAGATCGTGGTCGGTGCTGGCTGCATCGGTCACGCCGCGTTCGGCAGGCTGACTGCTGCCCAGTCCGTAGCACCGCGTGTGGCGATGTTGCGGGCTGCGTTCACGTCGGCGTGCTCAGCGAAGCCACACGACGTGCATCGGAAGGTGGACTGGTTGGGGCGGTTGGCTTTGGCGATGTGCCCGCAGGTGGAGCAGCCCTGCGAGGTGTACGCCGGATCCACGTGAACGAGAGCTATCCCGGCCCGGGTCGCTTTGTAGGCGATGAACTGGCCGAGTTGGTGGAACGCCCACGAATGCAGGGTGACCCGCTGGGGCCGTCGGAGCCGTACCCGGTCGCGGATGCCCGTGAGGTTTTCCAGGGCGATACCGCGTCCGGTGCGTTCGGCCTCGGTCACGATCTGCTTGGCGATGCGATGGTTGATGTCGGCCGCGAATCGGGCTTCCTTACGGCGGCGGGCCTTCAGGAGCCGCTTGGCCGATTTGGTGCCGATGCGCTGGAGTTTGGCCCGCAGCCGCTGGTTACGGTGGCGCACCCGGTTCAGGCCCTTGCCGCTGTGTCGGGTGCCGTCGTTGGTGGTGGCGATGTTCGCGATGCCCAGGTCAACACCGAGGAACCCGTCAGGCTCTTTCACCTCGACATCAGGGATGTCGCACGTGGCGTACAGGAACCACTTGCCGTCGCGGCACACCAGGTCGGACTCGCCCCGCCGGTGCGCCACCAGGGTGGCGTACTGCTGCTCTGAGCAGCCGAAGCGGATGCCGGCTTGTCGGCCCGCCGTAGTCCAGATGGAGATTGTGCGGGTCTGCATCTGCCATGACAGGCAGCGGTCGTCGAACGGTTGCGCGGCGTCGCGGCGGAACCCGATCGGCTTCGACTCGGCCTTGCGGCGGCGTTTCGACCCCGCCTGGCCGAGATTGCCGGCACGGATGTTGGCTTTCAGGGTGGCGTACGCACCGGCAACCTTGCGGGCAACGTGGATCGCCGGCTGGGCCGACAGGCCCATCGCCTTCAGGCGGCCGTAGGTGAGCCGCTGAAGCGCTTGCTTCGCGTAGACCCGTCGCTGGAATGCCTCAGCCGAGGCAAGGTTCGCGGCCTCGTTGCACATGTCCAGCGTCGCCCGAAGCGCCGCCTCCTGGGCGACGTCCGGGTACAGCCGAACCTGCACCACGATCTTCACGTCCACAGTGTACCGTCTCGTCTATGTCACCACGATGGACTCCAGACCCGGACGTTCGCCGTGGTCGTAGTCTCGTCTACAACCTGCACGTTCATCTTGTCTTCGTCACCAAGTACCGGCGGGACGTGTTCAACGACGCCATGCTCACCCGGTGTGGACAGATCATGGCCGACGTGTGCGACAAACTCGGCGCGCAACTGCGGGAGTTCAACGGCGAAGACGACCACGTTCACCTGCTCGTCCACTACCCGCCGAAACTGCCGATCTCGACCCTGGTCAACCGACTCAAGGGCGTGTCCGCGCACTACCTGCGGCAGGAGTTCACCGGCCGGATCAACCGGCACATCATGCACGGCCACCTGTGGTCACCGTCGTACTTCGCCGGATCATGCGGCGGAGCGCCCCTCACCGTCATCCGCGAATACATCGAAAGCCAAAAACGTCCAGGCGCGTGACGCGATTCCTCCCGGCCCTGAAGGACCGGGATTCCTCGCTAGATCACGTTGATAACCCGGCCCACGGCCGCGGCATCTCACGTCAGTGCGGCATGGGCTGCTGCCGGGAACTGATTGCCGAGCAAAGCCGGCCCGCGACGCGTCAGTCGACGACGGGTGGCGCCGTCTTCGCCGCGGCCGCCAGGGCCGCCGCCGCGCCCGCGTACGGGTTGTAGGTGTACGTCCGAGACAGGCTGCCCGGGATCGTGAAGTACTCGACGGACAGCTTCGCCGGATCGGTGGCGATCTGGCCCCGGGCGGGCAGGTCGTCGCCGTCGTCCCAGCCCCACGGCGCGTTGGCCGAGTTGATCGAGCAGTCGAGCGTACCCACGCCACAGTCGCCGGAGTCGTCACCGGCGAAGGTGCCGAGGTTCGCGAACAGGCTGGTGTTGGCCCGCTGCGCCCACAGGCCGTCACTGGCGAAGATGTCAATGAGCTTGTACCGCACGTTGCGGTCGTCGCCGCTGCTCGGCGTCTCCGCCACGGTCGACGGGTAGTACACGATGCCGTCGCCGACGATGTTGTACTGCGGGTACGCCTTCAGGCCGTGACCCTTCGCCTCCTGCGCGGTCACCGGATGCAGGAACGCGTCGTGTGGCGACGCCTGGAGTTGCAGGGTGCCGTCGACGCTTTCCCGGCCACTCGTCCAGGTGCTCCCGGACGGGGTGTACGAGAAGAAGTTCGTGTGCGCAACGGTGACCGCGGAGCGCAGCACCCCGTACGTGGAGCCGTCCCGCTGGATCGCGAGCAGCACGCCCTCGCCGTCGTTCTCGTGTTCGGTATCGAAGAAGCTGTCCGTCCAGTCCCGAGGATGGAAGAACAGGTACGTGATGTACCAGTGCGTGCTCGTCTCCAGCACCGAGTAGTAGGCGTGCGCGGCGAACGAGACGCCCGTCTGGCCGGCACGGTCCCAGTTGTTGCGCCCATTGAGATCGCCATCGAAGTCGATCTTGGTGATGTAGTCGGACCTGCCACCGAGCGCATGGCTGCCGGTGACGTCGACGTCCTGGTAGTGGATCGGCGCCCAGCGCAGCGCCAGCTGCGCCCTGGTGACCGCCGCGCCAGCCGGCGCGGGCACCGCGAACCCCACCGCCACGAGCGCCGCAGCCGCTACGGTCGCCACCAAGGATCTCCCAGCAATTCTGCTTTTGTTGAGCATGTGTGCTCCCACGTCCGGGACATCGATTAATGGCAAACAATCTATCCGATCCGCGGCCGCGGGCGTGTGACCTTACAACCCCGAGTCGGGCGACCGCGACCTGCGGCACCGGGTGGTGCTCGCCGACGCGGTGCCGCTGAGGAATCGGGCTTTCCGTTGGACGAACGCGGACCGGTCACCCGCGTTCGTCCAACGGAGAATCACGAGTACATCAGGTGCAGCGTCATCCCGGCGTCGGCGTGCGCCAGGTTGTGGCAGTGGTTGGCCCACATTCCGGGGTTGTCGGCCCGGAACGCCACCTCCCAGACGTCGCCGGGGCGTACATCGAACGAGTCGAGCCACAATGGACTGCCGGTCGCCGACTTTCCGTTGCGGGACAACACCAGGACATGATGCCCGTGCAGATGCCACGGGTGCACCACCTGAGATCGGTTCGCGATCGTGAACTTGACGATGTCGCCGAGGCGTACGACCTGGGGCGGGATGTCCGGATCGGCCGCTCCGTTGACGGTGTGGGCGTATCGCGGAAGCAGTCCGTGCAGGTCGAGGCCGCGGTCGAGAACGAGGGTGAACTCCCTGTCGAACCGAGACCAGGGCGCCGGAGAACCGGCGCCGTAGATGAGCGGATCCAGCACCGGCCACGTGTCGGTCGACGCCGACACCGGTCCGGTCGCGTAGACCGCCCGTCCGTCGACGAACAGCGCCACCGGCGTGGCGGGCGCGGTGAACACCAGGTCGTAGCGTCCCCCGGCCGGGATCAGCACGGCGGTGTCCACCAGCGATGTCGGGCCCTGCAGGTCGGATCCGTCGATCGCGGCGACCCGGAACGGGGTCCCGGCCAGGGCGTACCGGTGTGTCGTGCTGTCGGTGTTGACCAGCCGCAGCCGCACGGGCACCCCCGCCTCGACCGGCTCAGTTCTGGGCGCGGGCAGTGGAAGGCCCGCCAGCGTGTGCACCGGCACCGTGACGTCGACGCCGGTCACCGGCGCCGGGCGCACCACCAGGACACCGTAGAGCCCCATCCGCACGCCGACGTCGGATACCGCATGCGTGTGGTACCAGTACGTCCCGGCCTGATCGGCGCGGAACCGGTAGACGAACTCCTGTCCGGGCAGCACCGCCGCCTGCGTCACGCCGGGCACGCCGTCCTGACTGTTCGGCACGTCGTACCCGTGCCAGTGCAGCGTGACGCCCCGCGCGATGTCCCGGTTGCGCAGCGTCACCTCCAGGACGTCACCGACGGTGGCCGTCAGCTCCGGCCCGGGAACCTGCCCGTTGAACGCCCACGCTGCGACGTCACGGCCGCTCACGCGCACCGTGGCGGTCCCGGCCGTCAGGGTGAACCGCCTGGTCGGTTCGCCGACGTCCGGCGCATCCCCGTACCGGTGATCATGTGGTACGGCGGGAGCAGCCCCGGGGCTGACGGCCAGCCCCGTTCCGGTCACCAGCGCTGCGAGCGCGACCGCGACGGCCGCCCGGGACATCGTCCCGGACGGACGCGCGCCGAGAGCCCGCCACGAGACCGCGGTCGCCGCGAGGACCCCGGCGAGCGCGAGCAGCCCCGCGCCCGCCGACGCAGGATAGCCGTGCAGGACCGTCACGAGCAGGGCGCTGGTCTCGGCGTACCCGGCGAAGAGAAGCGGGACCGCGACGGACCGGATGTCCCTCGGGGCCCGCAGCAGCCGCGGTCCGGCGACGACCACCGCCGCGAGCGACAGTGGGGCGGCGATGAGGACCTTCTCCGCCGCGAACCACCAGCCGGCGCGGGCGAGCGCGATGATCGTGACCGCGCGGGCGAATGTGGCGAGCAGCGCGAAGGCGGCCAGTCCCAGGGCGAGCGGACGGCGCCGGGCGGCCGACGCGGCGCCGCCGCCCAGCCACCCGGCGGCCGCGAGCACCGCGATCACGAGGTCGGCCGCGAGCAGCGAGCCGGTGGTCATGCCGGCTCCCCTTCCCGGACGGCCACCGGGGCGGCGTCGGCCGGCGCCGGGGCGGTCAACTTTCGCGCTGCCTGTTGAACGGCGACCACGACGTGTACCGCGATGATCCCGTTGAGCGCGTGCAGCCCCCCGATGGTCAGGCCGAGGGCGGTACTGGTGCCTGAGGCGTCGGTGGACGCGTTCGCGAGCATGGCGATGAGCGCCTGCAGGACGACGAGGCCGAGCGGCAGGATCGCCAGTCCGATGAGCCGGCCGGGTGCCTTCGCCAGCGCGGCGAACAGGGTGGTGAGCAGGGTGAGAACGGGGATGATCGCCGTCCCGGTGACGCTGTGCAGGGCATACGCGCCGTCGCCGGCGGGTTTCGTGAACGCGCCCACGGCGGCGAAGACGAACTGCAGGGCGAACGCGACGAGCAGCAGGGTGCTGGCGATGACGAAGGCCTTACGCATGGTGATCTCCTAGGCGTGAGCCGGGGTCAGGGCCCCGGCGACGTGGTCGGTGGCCGTGATCGCGCCGTACGCGACGATTCGTACGAGGTCGGCGTCGTCTGGATAGGACAGTCGCCAGACGGCGACATCGGCCGGGGTGATCGCGGCGGGTGCGAACGCCGCGAGCAGCGCGATCCGTGTCCCGGCCCGGTCCTTGCCGGACAGGTCCAGGACAAGTTCGGAGGCCCACTCGGCGGGCCGGGCCGGGTGCTGTCCGTCCTCCCAGCGCACGGTGCCGGTGACGGTCTGGCGAGCCACTTCGCTCAGGAGGTCTCCGCCTTGCGTGGCGGCGCTCTTCAGCGACGCGTACGCGACGCCGACCGGGCTGTCCCCGGCCCAGGCTGGTAGGGCCGTCGTGCCGGGGTCGAGGAGTGGGAGGCTGCGGCCGGGCTCCTTCGGCTCCCGAGCCGTCCTGACGCAGACCCGGCCCCCGACCGACTGCACTCCGGGGGAGCGCTGCGGGCCGCTGGGCGGCAGATCCGGGTCGAGCAGCGCCGAGGCCATCCGGCTGACGAAGTGGCAGGCGAGCAGGGTGCCGGTGACCTCAGGGCCGTACCGGCTGGTCCATGCGGCGGCTCCGGGGTTGCGGCTGGCCTCGGCCCAGCCGACGAGCTCGGTGTGCCTCGGCTCCAGTGGCGTCCCGCCCCGGGCGATGACCTCGGCCAGCTCGGGCTCGCCGAGCGCGTGCAGCAGCATCACGTGGGCGTCGACGCAGAACCCGCAGCGGTTGGCCCGGGACACCGCCGCCGCGACGAGCTCGCGGTCGACCCGGGACGCGTCCCCGGCGAGCAGGGCCTCGCGCATCAGCGCCCAGGTCGCGGCCAGCACCTCCGGCACGGGCGAGAGCGCCTGGAAGGTGGCCACCGGCCCGAGAAACTCGTCCCGCAGCTGCCGGTAGACCTCCGCGGTCAGGGCGGTCGCAGCCCACGCTTTCGGCGGGGTGAAGAAGCGGTATGACATGGGCTCGATGCTTGCCCGGCCGGGCCGGGAAAACGTCGTGCCGCCGCAGGCACTTGCCCGGTCACCGATACCGCGTCCGCAGTACGCCTCATCTACCGCAGGCGCGGGATGCTCCCTGATGACGGCCGTTCTACAGTTCGATCATGCACCGCGATCTGCCGTACGCCCTCAGCGGCCTCGCCCTCGGCGTCCTCCTGCTCGGCAATGCCGCGCTCACGCCGGACGCCGGAGCGGTGCGGGCGATCGACGTCGCCCTGGTCCTGGTCATGGCGGCGGCCCTGGCGGTGTGCCGGCGGTACCCGGTGGTGGCGTTGAGCGTGGTGACCGCCGCCATGCTGGTCGTCCACGTCCGGGTACACGGCGGGGTGCCCGCCGCGTTCCCCGTCCTCGGCACGGTCTACGTCGCCGCCTGGCGGGGGCACCGATGGGCCGCCGCCCTGGCCAGCCTCGTCTTCCTCAGCGGCTTCCTGGCCCGCGACATCTCGCTCGCGCCTGCCGACCGGCCCGGCCTGCAGATCGCCGAGCGGACCGCCTTGCTGCTGGGCTGGTTTGTGGCGGCCGGCGTCGCCGGGCTCGTCGCGCGGCAGCGCCGGGCGTACCTGGAACAGGTCGAGCAGCGGGCGATCGACGCCGAACGCACCCGCGAGGAGATGGCGTTGCGCCGCGCCGGGGAGGAGCGGCTGCGCATCGCCCGGGATCTGCACGACTCACTGACCCACAGCATTTCCGTGATCAAGGTGCAGGCCGGGATCGCCGTGCACCTGGCCCGCAAGCACGGCGAGGAACCGTCGGCCGCGCTGCTGGCGATCCAGGAGGCCAGCAGCGCCGCGATGCGGGAACTGCGGGCGACGCTGGACGTCCTGCGCTCACCCGCCGACGGGGACAGCGTCGGGCTGGCCCGGGTGGGCGAGCTCGCCGAGCGGACCCGGGCGGCCGGCGTACCGGTGCAGGTGACCGTCACCGGTCAGCCCCGGGACCTGCCCGTGGAGGTCGACCAGGCCGGGTATCGCGTCGTCCAGGAGGCCCTGACCAACGTCACCCGCCACGCCGGCCCCGCCACCGCCCAGATTCACGTCGAGTACGCCCCGGCACAGCTGATCGTCTCGGTGACCGACGACGGCCAGGCGTCGTCGGTCCGGCCGGTGACACCGGGTGTGGGCCTGCGCGGCATGCGGGAACGGGTCACCGGGCTGGGCGGCACGCTGCATGCCGCCGCCCGCGACGGCGGCGGTTTCGCGGTACGGGCGACATTGCCGCTGGACGGTCCAGCATGACCGAGCGCTTGCGCGAGGGCCAGCCAGCTCAGTCCGCCACGGATCGTGGCGGCTCCGACCGGAGGGAGGAGCCGGCATGACCGAGCGCTTGCGCGAGGTCCAGCCAGCTCAGTCCGCCACGGATCGTGGCGGCTCCGACCGGAGGGAGGAGCCGGCATGATCCGGGTCCTGCTCGCTGACGACCAGGCCCTGATGCGGGCCGGATTCCGGGCGTTGCTCGACGCCGAGGAGGACCTGGAGGTCGTCGGCGAGGCCGCCGACGGCGCTGCGGCCGTCCATCTGTCGCGACGCCTGCGGCCGGACGTCGTGCTGATGGACGTGCAGATGCCGGGACTCGACGGCATCGAAGCCACTCGCCGCATCGCCGCCGATCCCGACCTCGCCGCAGTCCGCGTCCTCATCCTCACCAACTACGGGCTCGACTCCCACGTCTTCGCCGCACTTCGCGCTGGCGCCAGCGGGTTCCTCCTCAAGGACGCCGACCCCGCCGACCTGCTGCAGGCCGTCGCCGTCGTGGCTCGCGGCGACGCGCTCCTCGCCCCGGCGGTCACGCGTACGCTCATCAGCGAGTTCGTCGCCGGTCCGCCGCCGGCCGACCCGGCGGCCGGGCGCGACGTGCTGACCGCCCGCGAGCAGGAGATCGTCGAGCTCGTCGCCCGGGGGCTGAGCAACGACGAGATCGCCGAGCGCATGGTGATTAGTCCGTTGACCGCCAAGACACACGTCAATCGGGCGATGATGAAGCTGCACTGCCGCGACCGTGCCCAGCTGGTCGTGTGGGCGTACGAGTCGGGGCTGATCACGCCGCGTCGCCGGTGACACCACGTCGTCGTCGCGAGGCCGTTAGACCATCACCACCGACAGCCGCCAACAGCATGGCTTGCCGGCCCCGTCGTTAATCACCTACCGGATCACCGGTGACTCCACGCCGCCTTCGACCACCCCGCCGCCGGCCACGCCCTCGCGCGACCTGCGGCTGGAGGGTGAGCGTGACGAAACCGCCATGGAGGAAGCCGCCTTCCTCACCCCCGGTTCGCCCGCAGTGCCACCATCGTCCACCGCCGCAAGATCCAGGTGGCGTGGGACAGCGTCGTCGAGGAGATGCTCGGCCACGACGGCGCCGTCCTCGAACCGGTCCTGTGACGGCCGTTCAGCCGGGTTTGACGCAGATCAGGTGTGGGGTAGATGCCACCGCGTCAGCAACGGCGACGGCTCACGGAGCTGAGGGAGAAGGCAGGTCAGTCAGTGGTGAACTCATCGCCCAGGCCGACCATGTCGAGGATGGCGACCGTGATCCGGGACGGCCTGCGCAGCAGCATGGTGCCCCCGCATGCGACGACCCGCCGGCGGGCCGTCAACAGCGCCGTGACCCCGGCGGCACAGAAGAAGCTGACCTGGCTCAGGTCGAGCACCAGTACGGCGGGCGGCTGGCTCGCCGTCAGGCTGTCGACAACATCCACCAGCCGGCCGACGGTGTCCATGTCGAGCGGCCCGGTGACCTCCACCACGATCGCCGAGCCGTCCCGGACGACCGCGAGGGACAGGGGTGGCTCGCGGGTGGTGGTGGCGTCCGCCGGCTGGAAGCAAGGTGCGTGATGCACGGACATGAACCGCTCCTCGGTGAGGAGGTCAGGGGACCGGGTCTGCGCCGGTGCCCGCCGTCAGCGGGCGGCACTGGTCCTGGGCTCATGTCCGAACCCACCCCGACCCTAACCGGCTCCCGCCCGATCCGCACCTGCCCGTCCCGGGCAACCGGTCACGAATTCCACGTTCAGGAGGTAACGGTGGTGTCCCCCGCTGCTGATTTCCCTCTGGCCTCGGCGTACAGCCAGTTGCTGGCCCTGCTCGCCGATTCGCTCCACGTCGACGTGTTCCTCGACCACGTCGTCAAGGTCGCGGCGGAGGTCATCTCCCCGGCCGTGGCCTGCGGGCTGACCATGCGCCGGGACGGCGGCGCCTTCACCGTCGCCGGCAGCGACGACCTCGCCGCCAGGGCCGACGAGATCCAGTACGGGGCCGATGAGGGACCGTGCCTCGACGCCCTGCGCCGGGAACGGGTCGTCGAGGTCGTCGATCTGCGCGAGGACCGACGCTGGCCGAGGTATCGGGAACACGCGCTCCGACTGGGCATCGTCAGCTCCCTGTCGCTGCCGATGACGATCGATCGCGAGACCGTTGGCGCGTTGAACCTCTACGCCACCCAGCCCGCCGCCTTCACCCAAACGGCACGCCGGCACGCCCTGGCGTTCACCGACCAGGCGACGGCGGCGCTGACCGTCATCCTGCGCCAAGCCGACCAGTCGCTGCTGCACCAGCAGCTCACCGACGCAATGGCCTCCCGCAGCATCATCGACCAGGCCCTCGGGGTGCTGATGGGCCAACAGCGGTGCACCGCCAAGGAGGCGTTCGCTCTGCTCCGCCAGGCGTCCCAGCACCGCAACCGCAAGCTGCGCGACGTCGCTGCACAGATCATCAAGCAGATCAGCGGTGAGGATCCCCCACCGGCGCCCGAATTCGCGGTACCGCGCCCGCAGTCATGATCAAGCAGTGAGTTCGGCTGCCCGTGCTCGTCGGTTCGCACCCGACCGGCGGGCGCGGTCACCGCTACGCGGGCGGTGCGGACGCTACCGTGCAGGCTCCGCTCGACGCACCGTGTGCCGTCCGTCCCACCGAGTTCAGATGCATTGACCGACGCTGGTAGGGCAACCCGGGCGGGTAGTGCCGGCATCGGCGCCGGGCGAGGACGTGGACGGGCAGGCAGGCTGCAGCGACCAACGAGGGGTACCCCATGGTGGGCTCACCTCGTGGAGAATGCGGCGGGTGCGACTTGATCTGGACAGCATCGACTGGGCGTCGTTGACGCACGCGTACGGAAGTGCCGAGGACGTGCCTGGCCTCATCCGTGATCTGCGGTCATCCGACGCCGAGGTCCGTGACGCGGCAATGTACGAGCTGTACGGCAACATTTACCACCAGGGCACCCGCTACGAGGCCAGCGCATACGCGGTCCCGTTCCTGCTGGAACTGCTGGCCGCCCCCGCCACGCCCGCCCGGCACGAAGTCATTCAGCTGCTCTCCTGCCTCGCTGTCGGTTACACGCCTTACGACATACCCGCCGGCGGCTTCCCCATCGCCGAAATCCGCAACGACGTGGCCCAAGTCCCCGAGGAGACCTGGCGCCGCTGGTCGCAAGCGATGAAGGACTGGTACGAGGTCGTTGGTACAGGGCAGAGGCAACCTCTTCCGCTCACCAAGCCCGAGCGGCGCCTGCTCGAAACCCGGCACGCGCTCGCCGCGTACGATGCCGTCCGCGCCGGCGTCCCGCTGCTGTTGACATGCCTGGCTGACCCAGACGACGAGGTGGTCGGGGAGGCGATCCACGCCTTGGCCTGGTTTTCGGAGGAGATGACGTCGATCCGCCCCCGCCTGCTCGAAATCGCCTCCGACGACCAGCGCCCCGCGCAGATAGTGGGAGCGGCGCTGATCGCGTTAGGACTGGTCGGCGGTGCGTTGACGCAGCCTGTAGCGGACCTGCTCGACAGGAACCTTGCAGGTACAGATCCCGACTTGAGATGGGCGGCTGCTGTGGCGTGGGCGCAGCTGGCCGGTGAAGAGGTACCGGACTCGGCAATAGCCGAGCTACGCGGATGGGCAGCCACTCGCCAACAGGACACCGGGCAGACAATCTGGGGAACGAGCCCCAGCTACGTGGCACTCGAAGTGCTCGACGCCTTCGCCGCACCGGTGGCCGAGGAGGTGCGGTCCGACCTCGTTGCGGCGGTGCTCGCCGAACAACCCACATCGAACTGGCACAACCATTTCAACGTGGTGCTGGGGTACGCGTTTCCGCAGATGGAATCGGATCACGGCCGCGGCCTCGAGGAACTGACGGCGGCGCAGCGGGCGGCAGTCGCCTGGCTCATCGATAACCCGCACGTGTTCGGCTCGTCGGGGCCTCAAGGCCCGCTCCGCCAACACGGCCTACCGACGACTCACGAGGCGCTACGCGCCTACGCCGGCCTGGAGGGGTAACAAACACAGCGGGTTGGCCGGACAGCGCTGCACCCCTCGCCTCGTAACGTCCGTCCGCGTGCTGACGAACTCCCCTCGCGTACCTGGTTTCGCCATCACCGCGGACCGCCTACTACCCTGCGGTGGCCGCATCGCCGGCTCGTCGCAATCCGACGGGACGATGAGCTGTTGGCGTACGCGACCAGAGCCTCGCCGGCAACGCTGCTCCCGCCGCCGGTTCCGGCGCCTGGAGGCGCGGGTCGGGCGGGCGCGACGTGGTGAGCCACATGCTCGACCTGACAGTCTTAGCGCGGTCAGGTCCCGCGTTACGGCAGGAACGCCGCTCACGCTACGAACCTCGGGTTTAGTGCGCAGATTTCCCCACACCGCCGGGCAAATCACCAGGTCAGAACAGGCCGACCGTCCCAAGGTCAGTGATCATGAGCCAAGTCGGGCCGGGCGGGGGACGTGGACGGACAAGCTGCTCAGGGGGCTGTGGTGGTCGCCTGAGCTGCGGCCAGCAACGCGTGGAGCCGCTCGTGCGGGAAGCCCTGGTCGGTACCGGGTGGGGTAACCCGGGTGCTGTAGAAGTCCCGCTCTTCGTCGAGGCCCTGTGCCGCCCACCGGTAGCCGGCCTCGTCGCGGTGCCACGTCACGTTCTGGCCACGGAAGTCGGACCGGTCCAGCCAGTCGGCGCCGCTCGGCCAGTACCCGGTCCAGCCGTCCGGGCGCAGCGAGGCGAAAGCAGCCTCCACCGTGGCCATGGCACCGCTCACGTCGTCGTCCTCGAACACCGCGGCGAACCGGCACAGCAGCGCCAGCGCGGGCCCCGGATGCGGCAGTTCCGCATCGCGTGCAGCCAGAGCCCGGCAAACCAGTTCGAGCTCGGACCAGCGCAGCGCGTACGGGTGCCAGTGCGCGCAGTCGTCCCAGCCCAGCTCGACCGCCTCCGCTTCGCCCGGGCTGAGGATGCCGAGGCTGTGAGAACCGAGGACCGGGCTGAGCTCGAGCGCGAGCCGGTGGCCGCCACCGACGTCGAACACGACCGTCAGCTCCGGTTCCGACCCGTCGTCGCCCTCGCCGCCGTCGTGGTCCTCGTCGGCAAGGTCGTCCTGCTCGTCAATGACGTCGGCGAGATCGCCGAGGCGCTCCGAGCCGGGCCAGCCCTCGTGGGCGAACAGATAACGTGCCCAGAAGACGGGGTCGTGCAGCGATGCGGTCAGGGGTGCGGGCATGCTCATCGCATGATCATGACCGAGGCCGCGTCATGTCGCCACCGAGCACCGGCTCGGTGCCGCCGTCAGCGGTCGCCTGAGCTGCCTTGACGGGAGTCCGCCGGACTGCAGCCCGACGGGTCCTGGCTGTTCAGCGCCCGAGGACGTCCACCAGTTGCTGCCCCAGGCCGGTGCAGGCCTCCATGTCCAGGCGGTACGTCACGTAGCGGCCGCGGCGCGCCGAGATCAGCAGCCCGGCCGCTTTCAGCACCGCGAGGTGCCTGGAAACCTCCGGCGCCGTCACCTGCCAGAAGTCGGCCAGCTCGCCGGTCGTGTGGGGACCGCGGGCGAGCGTGCGGCAGAAACGTAGCCGCAGCGGGTGCGCAAGCGCGGTCAACCGAGCATCCAGCTCGTCCACCCGTAACACCGGGCGCGGGTCCCAGCCCGGTGCCGGGTACTGCAGCACGGGCTGCCAGCCGGTCGCGTACACGATGGTCATGTGCGGTGCGCCGTACGCGCTCGGGATGAGCGTCATCCCGCCGCCGCGGCCGTCTGCGATCTGGTCCTGCAGCTTGTCGATCGTCAGGATGCCGCGCTCGGTGTCGACCCCGATTGCGGGCGAGATCCGGCCGAGGGCGCCGATACCCTCGCGGGCCAGGTCGAAGCGTCGACGGTCGGCTTCCTCGGCGAGCGCTGGGCGGATGCGTTTCCAGACCGTGCCGAAGAAGGCGGACTCGCAGGCGAGCAGAAAGCGACGTACCCGTTCGCGCTCGGCGGCCGGATCGGCGAGCACCCGCTCGGCCCACGCCGCCTGCCGCGGCCCTCGGGCGCGGGCCGCAGCCAGCGCCCGCTGCCGCACGATCGGGTCACGCAGCGGCGACCACATTCGCGGCGCTGGTGAGGCGGCCCGATGGGCGGCGAGCGCCGCAGCGACCCAGCGCTCGTCGTCCAAGCGGTCGACGCCGTCCAGTTCCTCGCGCAGGCTCGGCCGTGGATCGGGCGGGAACAGGAAGTCGGCCCGGCCGGAGTGCCAGAGCAGGCCAAATTCCTCGAGGTCTGGGGCCAACTCTGTGGGAAGGGCAGCCGCCATCGTCCTAACCGCCGCGGCGGTGTCCGGATGATGCTGCGGCTCCGCGAGCACGTGCAGCACCGCGCCGAGCTCCGCGAGCGGCGACGGTGTTATCCGGATCCGATCGGCTGGTACGCCGGCGACGTCGACCGAGGTAACCACGGTACCGATCATGGCAGGGGTCCACGTCCGGGCAAACCGATTGACGTCGTTTGTCAATCGACGAGCCGTGGATTGACGACGCTGGCCAACCTGGGTCCCTTCGCGGCCGTATGGCCAGACGATCGGAGCCGTGACGACCACCCGTACGACGCTTCGTGAGCTGGTCCACATCCCGGGCGGCGGCCGCTACGCGCTCAGCGCCGCAGTCGAGGCAGCGACCTCCGGGATGCTGCGCCCGTTCATTGTGATCTACGCCGTGCTGATCGGGCTCAGCGCGCCGCAGGCCGGTACGACGCTGACCGTCGGCATGCTGGCCGGCCTCTGCGCCGTCCCGCTCGCCGGACGCTGGATCGACCGCGGGGCGCGGCGCGCCCCCGCCGTCGCCGCGCTACTGGTGCGGGCGGTGGGATCGCTGCTGCTTGCCTTGGTGCCCGGCATCGCCGGATTCGCGATCGGTGCGGTGCTCATCGGCGTCGGCACGCAGATCGCTCCACCCACCAATTCCGCGCTGGTCGCCGCGCTCGCCGGCCCGGCCCAACGTACGGCGGCGCTGGCCGCAGGCCGCTCGCTGCGCAACGCCGGCCTGGGTGCCGGCGCCCTGTTCGGCACGGTTCTGGTCGCGAGCGGGCCGGAGGTGCTCCGCTGGCTCGCGCTGGCGACGGCGCTCGGGTGCGCGTTCGGCGCGGCGATGATCGCCCGGGTGCCGCTGCCCCATCAGGATGTTCCGGCCCCCGCCCCGGCTGCGGCTACGAGGGAAGCGCGCGGTGCGGGCCTACGCACCGTCACCATCCTGGCCCTGGCCGGCATTCCGTACGCGTTTTACGCCGACATCCTCGAGATCGCCCTGCCGCTGCTGCTGGTGCAGGGTCTGCACGCGTCACTGGCGTGGCCCTCGGGCATCTTCGTCGCCAACACCGTCATGGTGATTGTGCTGCAGCTGGTCGTGGTAGTGCGCGTCGCGAAGTGGCCGCACCGCACCGTGCTGTTCTGGTCCGGCTTGCTGCTTGCCGCCTCCTACCTCGGCTTCTGCCTCGGCGGGGCGACCGGCGGCGGTCCCGGCACGGTGCTCGTCGCGCTGGTCATCGTTCCGTACACGTTGGGTGAGATTCTCTACACCGGCAGCAGCGTGCCGCTGGTGATCGAGTCAGCACCGCCACACCTGGTGGGGCGCGCGCTCGCCCGGTGGCAGCTCAGCTACGGCCTGGCCCGGGCCGTCGATCCCATCATCATCACCGGTCTGCTCAGCCTGGGCGCGGCGGCGCTGTGGCTGCCGCTGGCCGCCGCGACCCTGCTGGGCGCAGCGACGGTGCGGCTGGGCACTCGACAGCATCGTCCGCACCGTTGGCGTGGGCAGTCCATGAGTCATGCCGTGGCAGATGGCGGGAGCCGGCCGTCGATGGTCCCCTGACCAAGCGCTGGTGCTCTCAGGTCGAGTAGCCGGGAGGGATTCAACCTCCCGGACAGATCTGGGCGTAGCACTGCACACCGCCTCAACGCGCCTGGTCACCTCACCGCAGAGCGACCCGACCTGCACTCATTTACCGCCGGCCTACGCCGCGACCACGACGCCGCCGTCAACGGCCTGATCCTGCCCTACAGCTCCGGTGTCGTTGAAGGACCGGTCAAGGGCGTCGGCGTCAAAAAGGCGTGAAAAAACCGGCGGTGTGCGTTAAATCCGCGTAGCGGCGGCCGCCGGTCCGGCCCTGCCAGCCCAATCATGGGCGACGGAACGTCGTGGTCGACCGGGCGATGGTCCGGTGGCCGTGCGGCAACCCCGGGTCTCTCCCGGCCAGCAGGTACGTGCTGGGCCCACCCTCCCGGCGACGGAGAACTGGGGAGGCACGATGAGCGTCGGCGCGCGCGCCCGGGTACGGGCGCGGGAGAAACGCCCGCTGCGGGACTGGCTGCTGGCCGACGCGTCGGCCCGGCCGGCCCGGGCGGAGGGCCCGTACGCCCGCCCGCCGGAGCGGCACCATCACAGCTGGTGGAAGGTCATGTGCCTGACCGGCGTGGACTACTTCTCCACCCTCGGCTACCAGCCCGGCATCGCGGCGCTGGCCGCCGGCGTGCTGTCCCCGGTGGCCACGCTGGTGCTGGTCCTGGTCACCCTGCTCGGGGCGCTACCGGTCTACCGGCGGGTCGCGCACGACAGCCCGCACGGCGAAGGCTCCATCGCGATGCTGGTGCGGTTGCTGACCTACTGGCAGGGGAAGCTCTTCGTGCTGGTCCTGCTCGGCTTCGCCGCGACCGACTTCATCATCACCATCACCCTGTCAGCGGCTGACGCCACCGCGCACATCGACGAGAACCCGTTCTGGCCGGACAACCTGCGCGGCCACCCGGTGATCATCACGCTGCTGCTGGTGGCGCTGCTCGGCGCGGTGTTCCTCAAGGGGTTCACCGAGGCGATCGGCATCGCCGTCGGGCTGGTGGGGGTCTACCTGGCGCTCAACGCCGTGGTGGTGGTCGACGCGCTCTGGCGGGTGCTCACCCACCCCAGCATGGTCGGCGACTGGACCACCGCACTGACCGCGCAGCACGGCGATCCGCTGCTCATGGTTGGCATCGCGCTGCTCATCTTCCCCAAGCTCGCGCTCGGCCTGTCCGGCTTCGAGACCGGCGTCGCGGTCATGCCGCATGTCAAGGGCGACCCGGAGGACACGGAGGAGAAGCCGACGGGGCGGATCCGGGGTGCACGGCGACTGCTCACCACCGCCGCCGTGATCATGAGCATCTTCCTGATCACCAGCAGCATCGTCACCACCGTGCTCATCCCGGCCGACGCCTTCAAGCCGGGCGGGCCGGCGAACGGGCGGGCCCTGGCGTACCTGGCGCACCAGCACCTCGGCGAGGTGTTCGGCACGATCTATGACCTGTCCACCATCGCGATCCTCTGGTTCGCCGGCGCCTCCGCGATGGCCGGCCTGCTCAACCTGGTCCCCCGCTACCTGCCCCGGTACGGCATGGCGCCCACCTGGGCGCGGGCGGTACGGCCGCTGGTGCTCGTGTTCACCGCCGTGGCGTTCCTGATCACGATCGTGTTCCGAGCCAGCGTCGACGCGCAGGGTGGGGCGTACGCCACGGGCGTGCTCGTCCTGATCACGTCTGCGGCGACAGCGGTGACGCTCTCCGCCCGACACCGACGCCAGCACGTTCGTACGGCCGCGTTCGGGATCATCACGGTGATCTTCGTCTACACCACGATCGCGAATGTCGTGGAGCGGCCCGACGGTGTGAAGATCGCCGCCGCCTTCATCGCCGGCATCATCGGGGTGTCGCTGCTCTCCCGGCTGTTCCGGGCCTTCGAGCTCCGGGTCGAGACGGTCGAGCTGGACGCCACGGCCCGGCAGTTCATCACCGACTGCGCCCGGCGGCGGATCCGGCTCATCGCGCACGAGTCGAGTACGGGGGACGCCGCCGAGTACCGCGACAAACTCGCGCAGATCGTCAAGGACAACGACTTTCCGGCCGACAGCGACGTCATCTTCGTCGAGGTGACCGTCACCGACCCGTCGGACTTCGAGACCGAGTTGCACATCAGGGGAGCGGTCGTGCACGGCAGATACCGGGTGCTGCGGCTGGCCAGTTCGTCCGTGCCGAACGCGCTCGCCGCGCTGCTGCTGCACATCCGCGACCTCACCCACCGCCGGCCGCACATCTACTTCGAGTGGACCGAGGGCAACCCGGCGGGCAACTTCCTGCGTTACCTGATCTTCGGGCAGGGCGAGATCGCCCCCGTCACGCGGGAGATTCTGCGCCGGCAGGAGCCCGACCGGACGCGGCGCCCGCACGTGCACACCGGCTGACCCCGGCGCGGCGGGGTCCGACGGACGGGTCCGGCAGGCCGGACGGCCCTGCGCGGCGCCCGGCCCGCGGGCCAGGATCGGGGTGGGACCGCGCGAGGAGGCAGACCATGGCGGACACCGACACCCGTCCCGTCTGGCGGCACACCCACCGGCCGCCGGCCCTGATCAACCGGGCGGTCCTCGCCGTCCTGCGCTCCCGGCGCCTGCATGGCCTGCTCGACGGGCAGCTCTGTGAGCTGCGCTACCGCGCCCGCGACGGCCGGCCCGTCCGACTTCCGGTGCGCTACGCGGTGACCGGCGAGGGGTACGCCGTGCTCGTCGGGGACGCCCGGGACAAACGGTGGTGGCGGCGCTTCCGCCGGCCCGACGCGGTGCAGGTCTGCCGGGGTGGCCGCTGCCGTACCGGCCTCGGCCGGATCGTCCCGCCGGAGGACCCGGCCTTCGCCCCAGCCGCAGCGGCGTACGCCCGACGGCACGGCGTGCTGGTCGGCCCGGACGACCGGCTCCTGGTGGTCAAGCTGCCGGCCGCGGCGCGCGGCTGACCGGTCGGGTGCGAGTGCGGCGGGCCGCAGTCACGGACGGTAGCGGTAGCCCATGCCCGGCTCGGTGATCAGGTGCCGGGGGCGGGTCGGGTCGTCCTCGAGCTTGCGGCGCAGCTGGGCCATGTACTGGCGCAGATAGTTGGTCTCGTTGTGGTATTCGGGGCCCCACACCTCGTGCAGGAGCTGCCGCTGGCTGACCAGCTTGCCGGGGTGGCGGAGCAGCTTCTCCAGCATGGCCCACTGGGTGGGGGTGAGCTTGACCTCGACACCGTCGTCGCGGGTGACCACCCGGTCGGCGAGGTCGACGGTGTGCCGGCCGATCCGGTGCGTGGCGGTGGCCGGCACTCCCGTCGAGTCGGCGGGGGCCACGGTGAGGCGGCGGGTGACCGCCCGGATGCGGGCGAGCAGCTCGTCCACCCCGAACGGCTTGGTCACGTAGTCGTCGGCGCCGGCGTCGAGCGCGGCGACCTTGTCCTCGCTGCCGGCCCTGCCGGAGAGCACGATGATCGGTACGCCCGTCCAGCCGCGCAGCCCGCGGATCACCTCCACGCCGTCCAGGTCGGGCAGGCCGAGGTCCAGCACCACCAGGTCGGGTGGGTGGCTCGCGGCCGCCTTGAGCGCGGTGGTGCCGCTGTCGACGACCTCGACGTCGTAGCCCCGCGCCCGGAGGTTGATCCGGAGGGCGCGCAGGATCTGCGGCTCGTCGTCGACGACCAGGATCCGCGTCATTCCTGTGGCCCTTCCGACTCGATCCCTGTAGTGGCGGCCGGCAGGCGTACCACCATGGTGAGTCCACCCCCGGGGGTCGTCTCGGGGGTGATGCTGCCACCCATCGCCTCGGCGAGCCCCCGGGACAGCGCGAGACCGAGCCCCACGCCGGTCTGGTTGTCCCGGTCGCCGAGGCGCTGGAACGGCAGGAAGACGTGTTCCCACTGGTCCTCGGGTATCCCCGGGCCGGTGTCGATCACCCGCAGCTCGACCTGCCCGGCGTGCGCGCTCGCGGTGATCGTCGGCGGCTCCCCCGCCGGACTGTAGCGCAGGGCGTTGGTGATGATGTTGACGAGCACCCGCTCCAGCAGGCCGGGGTCGGCGAGCGCCGCCGGCAGGTCGGCGGGGATGTCGGTGGTGACGTCCCGGGCGGCCGGTCCGATCTCGTCCAGGGCCAGCGGTACGGCGTCCTCCAGTCCGATCGCGGTGGTGGTGACGCCCAGCGCGCCGGCCTGCAGGCGGCTCATGTCGAGGAGGTTCGCCACCAGCCGGCCGAGCCGGTCGAGGGACTCATCCGCCGTGGCCAGCAGTTCCTCCCGGTCGTCGGCGTCGAACTCCACGTCGTGGCTGCACAGGCTGGACACGGCGGCCTTGGCCGAGGCGAGCGGCGTACGCAGGTCGTGGCTGACCGCGGCGAGCAGCGCGGTGCGCATCCGGTCGGCCTCGGCGAGCGGCCGGACGGCGGCGGCCTCCTCGGCGAGCCGTTCCTGGCGCAGCGCCACGGCGGCCTGCGCGGCGAACGCCTCGACCACCCGGCGGTCGGCGGCCTCCAGCCGCCGGCCGGCGAGCACCACGGTCAGCCGCTCGTCGACGGGCACCACCGTCTCTCCCGCGCTGGGGCTGCCGGCCGGGGCGTCCCCGACGCTGGCCACCACCCGCCAGGCAGCCTCCTCCCGGGCCCGGCCCGGCCGGCCCTCCGCCTCGGCGGCGAGTTCCAGCACGCTGACCGCGCGGAGCGCGAAGGTCTCCCGGAGCCGGTCGAGCAGCGCGGGCAGCGGCCGTTCGCCGCGCAGCACGCTGCCCGCGACGGTGGCCAGGGTCTGGGCGTCGGCGGACGCCCGGGCCGCCTCCCGGGTACGCCGGGCCGCCACGTCGACCACCCCGCTGACCGCGACGGCCACGCCGACGAAGACGGCGAGGGCGAGGAGGTTGTCCGCCTCGGCGATGGTCAGCGTGTGCAGCGGCGGGGTGAAGAAGTAGTTGAGCAGCAGGGAGCCGCCGAGCGCGGCGACCAGCGCCGGCCACAACCCGCCGACCAGCGCCACCCCGACCACCGCGGCCAGGAAGATCAGGATGTCGTTGGTCAGGGTGAGGTCGGGCAGCGCCTTGAGCAGGAACGTGAGCAGCGGCATGCCGAGGCCGGCGAGCCCGAAGCCGAGCACCCGGCGCCGCCGGGACAGGGCCGCCGGCACCGCCGCGCCCCGTCGGCCCCGCCCGGCCTGGGGATGGGTGACGAGGTGCACGTCGATCGGGCCCGACAGCGCGGTGGTGGTGACCCCGACCCCGCGCGAGAGGAGCTGCGCGAACCGGCCCCGCCGGCTGGCGCCCAGCACCAGCTGGGTGGCGTTGACACCGCGGGCGAAGTCCAGCAGCGCCGCCGGGATGTCCGCGCCGAGCACCTGGTGGTACGTGCCGCCCAGGCTCTCCACCAGCACCCGCTGCCGGGCCAGCTGAACCGGGTCCGCGCCGGCCAGGCCATCGCTGCGGGCCACGTGCACGGCCAGCAGGTCGGCGCCCTTGCTGCGGGCGGCGATCCGGGCCGCCCGCCGGATCAGCGTCTCCCCCTCCGGCCCGCCGGTGAGCGCCACCACCACCCGCTCCCGGGCCTCCCAGGTGGCCGAGATGCCCTGCTGGGCGCGGTACGCGTCGAGCTGCTCGTCAACCTTGTCGGCCAGCCAGAGCAGGGCCAGCTCGCGCAGGGCGGTCAGGTTGCCGACCCGGAAGTAGTTGCCCAGCGCCGCGTCGATCTTGTCTGGGCGGTAGATGTTGCCGTGAGCCATCCGCCGGCGCAGCGCCTCCGGGGTCATGTCGACCAGCTCGACCTGCTCGGCGGCCCGGACCACCTGGTCGGGCAGGGTCTCCTGCTGGGTGATGCCGGTGATCTGCGCGACGACGTCGTTGAGCGACTCGAGGTGCTGGATGTTGACCGTGGTCAGCACGCTGATCCCGGCGTCGAGCAGCTCGTGGACGTCCTGCCAGCGCTTCTCGTTGCGGGAGCCGGGCACGTTGGTGTGCGCCAGCTCGTCGACCACGGCGACCTCGGGCCGGCGCGCCAGCACCGCGGCGAGGTCCATCTCGGTGAACTCGACGCCCCGGTAGCCGACGGTGCGTCGGGGCACCACCTCGAGGTCGCCGATCATCGCCGCGGTGTGCGGCCGGCCGTGCGTCTCGACCAGGCCGATCACCACGTCGGTGCCCCGCTCGGCCCGCCGCTGGGCTTCCTCCAGCATCGCGTACGTCTTGCCGACGCCCGGGGCGGCACCGAGGTAGATGCGGAGCTCTCCCCTTGGCACGGATACATCCTCCCTGATTCCCGGAGCCACCGGTCATCGGACGGTCGTGCGACGCGGGCGGAGCCACCGGATGGTGGCCCCGCCCGCGGTCGCCTGGTCAGCGGGCGGGGAACTCCTGGTCGAGCGCGAGGTTGAGCTCGAGCACGTTGACCGCCGGCTCACCCAGGAAGCCGAGCGCCCGGCCGGTGGTGTGCTCCGCCACCAGGCGGCGGATCGCCGCCGGGTCCGCACCGCGCTCGCGCGCCACGCGGGCCACCTGGATGTCCGCGTACGCCGGGCTGATGTGCGGGTCGAGGCCGCTGCCGCTGGCGGTGACCGCGTCGGCCGGTACCGCCGGCTCGGCGGGTGCGTCACCGCGGATGGGGGTGATCACGCCGCCCTCGGCGACGTAGTCGTGGCCGGGCTGGGCCAGCTCCACCGGCACCCCCTGGTAGCTGCTCATGAAGGGAGTGGCGGGGGCGACCTGGTTGACGCTGACCGCCCGGGTGATCCGGCCGGTCAGTCCGTCGGCCCGGAACACGGCCAGCACCGCGCCGACGCCGTCCGGCGTGCAGTACGGGCGCCGCCCGTCGACGCCGTCGAGATCGCCGATCGCCTTGCTGCGGGAGCAGACCTGGGTGAGCAGGCTCTGCGTGGAGTCGTCGGGGTTGGTGGCGATGGTGTCGAGCACGCTTTCCGGGCCCAGGTTGCTGGCCGCGGTGGCGGTGGGGTCGTAGCCGTCGCCGGCCGCGGACGGCCGGGACTGGAAGTAGCGCCGGACGGGGTTGCCGTCCGCGTCGGTGAAGGACTGGCCGATGAGCGAGCTGCCCACGGTCCGGCCGTTCACGCTCACCAGCGAGCCGTCGGTCCTGCCGTCGAGGCCGGAGAACCGGCCCACGGCGACCATGGCCAGCGGGTACGCGAGGCCGAGCAGGACGGTGAACACGAGCAGCGCGCGCAGGGCGGCGAGGTGTTGGGCGAGCCAGGTAGGGAGGCGCATCATGAGATCCCGGGGATGAACTGGATGAGCAGGTCGATGAGCTTGATGCCGAGGAACGGCACGATGATGCCGCCGAGGCCGTACACCAGCAGGTTGCGGCTGAGCAGCTTCGACGCGCTGGCCGGCCGGTAGCGCACGCCGCGCAGGGCCAGCGGGATAAGCGCGATGATGATGATCGCGTTGAAGATGACCGCGGACAGGATCGCCGACTCCGGGCTGGCCAGTCGCATGATGTTCAGCATGTCCAGGCTCGGGTAGATGCCGGCGAACATGGCCGGGATGATCGCGAAGTACTTGGCGATGTCGTTGGCGATCGAGAAGGTGGTCAGCGCACCCCGGGTGATCAGCAACTGCTTGCCGATCTCGACGATCTCGATCAGTTTGGTGGGGTCGGAGTCGAGGTCGACCATGTTGCCGGCCTCCTTGGCGGCCGACGTGCCGGTGTTCATGGCCACGCCGACGTCGGCCTGGGCGAGGGCGGGCGCGTCGTTGGTGCCGTCGCCGGTCATCGCGACCAGCCGGCCGCCCTCCTGCTCCTTCTTGATCAGGGCGAGCTTGTCCTCCGGGGTGGCCTCGGCGAGGAAGTCGTCCACCCCGGCCTCATCGGCGATCGCCCGCGCGGTACGCGGGTTGTCGCCGGTGATCATCACGGTCCGGATGCCCATCCGGCGCATCTCGTCGAACCGCTCCTTCATCCCCGTCTTGACGATGTCCTTCAGGTGGATGACGCCGAGGGTCCGGGCCGGCTGGCCGTCGATGTGCTCGGCGACGACGAGCGGGGTGCCGCCGATGCCGCTGATCTCGTCCACGAGCTGCCCCACCTGCTCGGTGGGGTGGCCGCCGTTCTCGCGTACCCACTTCATCACCGCTGCGGCGGCGCCCTTGCGGATCCGACGCGTCGCCTCCCCGCCCTCGGGGATCAGGTCGACCCCGCTCATCCGGGTCTGCGCGGTGAACGGCACGAAGGTGGCGTGCGGGATCAGGCCCGGCTCCCGCTCACGCAGCCCGAACTCGTTCTTCGCCAGCACCACGATGGACCGGCCCTCGGGGGTCTCGTCGGCCAGGCTGGACAGCTGCGCGGCGTCGGCCACCGCGGCGGTGTCCACACCCTCCACCGGAAGGAACTCGTCCGCCTGCCGGTTGCCGAGGGTGATGGTGCCGGTCTTGTCGAGCAGCAGGGTGTTCACGTCGCCGGCCGCCTCGACGGCCCGGCCGCTCATGGCCAGCACGTTGCGCTGCACGAGGCGGTCCATGCCCGCGATGCCGATCGCCGAGAGCAGCGCCCCGATGGTGGTGGGGATCAGGCAGACCAGCAGGGACACCAGCACGACCCCGGTGACACCGGCGCCGGTGATCGCACCGGTGTCCGCCGCGGCGGCCTGGTAGCCCTTGGAGAAGATGGCGAGGGGCTGGAGGGTGACGACGGCCAGCAGGAAGATGATCGTGAGCGCGGCGAGCAGGATGTTCAGCGCGATCTCGTTCGGGGTCTTCTGCCGGTTCGCGCCCTCGACAAGGGCGATCATGCGGTCGATGAAGCTCTCCCCCGGCTTCTGGGTGATCTTCACGATGATCCGGTCGGAGAGCACCTTGGTGCCGCCGGTGACCGCGCTGCGGTCGCCCCCGGATTCCCGGATCACCGGGGCGGACTCACCGGTGATGGCGGACTCGTCGACGCTGGCGATGCCCTCGACCACGTCCCCGTCGCCGGGGATGATCTGGCCGGCCTCGACCAGGACGATGTCGCCCTGCTGGAGCTGGGGCGCGGGCACGGCCTCGTCGCGGTAGGCGTTCGCCGCCGCGCCGGGCGTCCAGCCGATGAGCCGGGTGGCGATGGTGTCCTGCTTCGCCTGGCGCAGTGCGGCGGCCTGGGCCTTGCCCCGGCCCTCGGCGACCGCCTCGGCCAGGTTCGCGAAGATCACGGTGAGCCACAGCCAGACCGTGATAGCCCAGGCGAAGACCGACGGGTCGGCCACCGCCAGGACGGTGGTGAAGACGGCGCCGATCTCGACGATGAACATCACCGGGTTACGCCAGAGCGTACGGGGGTCGAGCTTGCGCAGCGCGTCCGGCAGGGACCGGATCAGCTGCTTCGGGTCGAGCAGTCCTCCGCCGACCCGGTTGCCGTGGGTGGCGGGGGTGCCGGCGACCGGCTGCTCGCCGGTGCCGCCGGATGTCACGGGTGTGACGGACATGTCCTTGTTCCTCATGATGGTCACAGCCCCTCAGCGAGGGGGCCGAGCGCGAGCGCGGGCAGGAAGGTCAGCGCCACGAGGATCACCGTGACGCCGACGACCATCCCGACGAAGAGCGGTCGGTGGGTCGGCAGGGTGCCCTCGGAGGCGGGGGTGGGTTTCTGGCGCGCCAGGGAACCGGCCAGCGCCAGCACGAAGATGATCGGGAGGAACCGGCCGAGCAGCATGCACAGCCCGAGCGCGGTGTTCCACCACGGCGTGTTCACCGTGATGCCGGCGAGCGCGGAGCCGTTGTTGTTGCTCGCCGAGGTGAACGCGTAGAGCACCTCGGACAGGCCGTGCGGGCCGACGTTCAACGCGGTCGAGTTGTTGCCGGTGGCGAACGCCGCGGCCGTACCCGCCAGCACCAGGGCCGGCGTGATCAGGAAGTACAGCGAGGCCAACTTGATCTCGCGCGAGCCGATCTTCTTGCCGATGAACTCCGGGGTCCGGCCGACCATCAGGCCGGCGACGAAGACCGTGATCACCGCGAGGATCAGCAGGCCGTAGAGACCGGAGCCGGTACCGCCCGGCGCGACCTCGCCGAGCATCATGTTGAGCATGGTCATCATGCCGCCCAGCGAGGTGAACGAGTCGTGGAACGAGTTCACCGCACCGGTCGAGGTCAGCGTGGTGGCGGCGGCGAAGGTCGCCGAGTTCGACACGCCGAACCGGACGTCCTTGCCCTCCATCGCGGCGGCGACCGCCTGCGGGACGGTGCCGTGCCCGGCCAGCTCGAAGACGTTGGTCAGGGTGACGCTGGCCAGCGCCAGGATCGCCATGACCGCGACGATCGCGTAGCCCTGCCGGTGCTGCCCGACCATCCGGCCGAAGAGCCGGGGCAGGCTGAACGGGATGACCAGGATCAGGAAGATCTCCAGCCAGTTCGTCCAGGTCGTCGGGTTCTCGAACGGGTGGGCGCTGTTGACGTTGTAGAAGCCACCACCGTTGGTGCCCAACTCCTTGATGACCTCCTGGCTGGCCACCGGGCCGCCGGTGAGGTGCTGGGTGGCGCCGGTCAGGGTGGTGACGTCGGTGCCGCCGGAGAGGTTCTGCACCGCCCCGCCGATCATCAGCGCGAGCGCGCCGAGCACCGCGATCGGCAGCAGGATACGCAGCGTGATCCGGGTCAGGTCGACCCAGAAGTTGCCCAGCTCGCCCGTCCGGCTGCGGGCGAAGCCACGGACCAGGGCGACCGCGACGGCGATGCCGACCGCGGCGGAAACGAAGTTCTGCACCGCCAGGCCGGCCATCTGCACCAGGTGGCCCATGGTCGACTCACCCGAGTACCACTGCCAGTTCGTGTTGGTCACGAACGAGACCGCAGTGTTCCAGGCACCGTGCGTCACCACCGGATCGAAACCGAGGGAGAGCCACAGGTGGTTCTGCAGCCGCATGAAGGCGTACAGGAACAGGATCGAAACCGCCGAGAAGGCCAGCACGCTGCGGGCGTACACGCCCCAGGACTGCTCGGCCGCCGGGTTGACGCCCATCACGCGGTAGAGACCGCGCTCCGGCAGGGAGTGCCGGGTGCCGGAGACCACCCGGTACATGTAGTCACCGAACGGCCGGTAAACGGCGACCAGGGCCGCCACCAGCGACAGGATGAAAATGATGCCGGCTGTCGGGGTGGTCATCAGAAGCGCTCCGGGAACAGCAGGGCGACGACCAGGAACACACCCAGGCCGATCGCCAGCACCAGACCGACCGCGTTCACCGCGCTCACAGCTTCTCCACACCCCTCACCACGAGGGCGAGCGCTGCGAACAGCCCCACCGTCAACAGCACGAACACCAGGTCAGACACGGCTGACTCCTCATTACCGGACGTTTGCTCTTGCGACCGTCTCCCGGTCGCGCCGGGCAATCACAACGCCGTATCGGCCGGTTGGACAGGGGCATTAACGCGACCATGACGGCCGCCCGCCGTTTCTTGACGCGCTTTTCACGGGCCGTTGCCGGGGGCGGCCTCCCCCACCCGCGACCGGGTTGGACGCGCTTTCAGGGAATGAGGGGCCATCCCACGTGCCATGGCCACGATTTCCGTGAATCAGCGCTGTTCGGCCCGGCCGGGCGGCGGCGTACCGACCCCTTCGCGGACCGGCCTACGCTGGGCGGGTGGCCACCGAACTGACCCTGCTGTCGGACGTGGTCTGCCGGGGTGTGGAGATCAGCGGGCCACGCCTGCGCGGGCTGCTCGCGCTTCTGGCCGGCCAGCTCCGCGCGGGCTGCGGCGCGCAGGCCCTGGTCGACGCGCTCTGGCCGGACGACCCGCCCCGGCATCCGGTGAAGGCGCTGCAGATCCTGGTCTCCCGGGCGCGTACCGAACTCGGCGCGGACCTGATCGTGCGGACCGCCACCGGCTACCGGCTCGCTCTCACCGAGGAGCAGGTCGACGCGGCGGCCGTGCTGCTGCGCGCGGAGGCGGCCGGGCGGCGGGCCCGCGCCGGCGAGCACGCCGCCGCGCTCGCCGAGGCGGAGGCCGGGCTCGCCCTGTTCGCCGGTCCGCCCGCCGACGATCCGGGCGTCGGCGATCCGCTCGCCGCGCTGCGCGCCGACCGCGCGGCGATACACCGGTCGCTGTCCCGGGCGCGGGCGCTGGCACTGTCCCGGCTCGGCCGGCACACCGAGGCCCTGCCGGTCCTGACCGAGCTGGCCGCCCGGTCACCCCGGGACGAGGAGCTGCTGATCGAGCTGCTGCGCGCCGAGGCGACGGCGACCAGCCGGTCGGCGGCCCTGACCCGGTACGAGGACTACCGCCGGGCGCTGCGCGAGGAGCTGGGCGCCGACCCGGGTCCGGCGCTGCGGGAGCTGCACAGGGAACTGCTCGACGGCGACGCTCCGGTCGCCCGGCCGGGCGTCCCGTACGAGCCGAACCCGCTGCTCGGCCGGGACGACGACCTGGCCGCGGTGGCTGCGCTGCTGCGAACCTCCCGGGTGACGTCGATCGTCGGCCCCGGCGGCCTCGGCAAGACCCGGCTGGCGTACGCGGTGGCCCGGCGCGCGGAGCAGCGGAGCGTCCACCTCGTCACCCTCGGCGGGGTGACCGAGGACGGCGACGTGGCGGCCGAGGTGGCGGCGGCGCTCGGCGTCGGGGAGGCACGAAGCATCCCCGCCGCTCCGCTGTCCGTGACCCCGGAGCCGGTGGGGGCAATCGTCAACGCGCTCGGGCACGGCCCGGCGCTGCTGGTGCTCGACAACTGCGAGCAGGTGGTCCGGGGCGTCGCCGAGCTGGTGAGCGCCCTGGTGGCGGCCACCCGGGAACTGCGGGTGCTCACCACCAGCCGTACCCCGCTGGGGCTGTCCTCGGAGGCGGTCCACCCGCTGCCGGAACTGTCCCTGCCCACCGCCGTCGAGCTGTTCACCCAGCGGGCGCGGGCCGCCCGCCCCGGCGTGGCGCTGCCGGCCGACGACGTGATGGAGGTCTGCCGGCACCTCGACGGGTTGCCGCTGGCGATCGAGCTGGCCGCGGCCCGGGTCCGGGCGATGAGCGTCGCCGAACTGGCCCGCCGGTTGGACGACCGGTTCACCCTGCTCCGCGGCGGTCCGCGCGACGCGCCGCAGCGGCACCACACCCTGCACGCCGTGGTGGACTGGAGCTGGAACCTGCTACGGCCGGACGGGCGGGCGGCCGTACGCGCGCTCTCGGTCTTCCCCGGCGGGTTCTCCGCCCAGGCCGCCGGAAGGCTGCTGGACGTCGACGACGCGCTCCCGGTGCTGGAGCATCTGGTCGACCACTCGCTGCTCAAGGTCGAGGAGGCGCCGGAGGGCGTCCGGTTCCGGATGCTGGAGACGGTCCGCGAATTCGGCGCGGCCCGGCGGGACGAGGCCAGCGAGAGCGAGGCGGTGACGAGTGCCTTCCTCGCCTGGGCCCGGGAGTTCGGCCTCGCGCACCACGAGTCGGTGCTCGGCCCGCACCCGTTCGCCACCGTGGGGCGGATCCGCGCCGAGCAGGACAACCTGGTGGCCGCGCTGCGGACCGCGCTGACCCGGGCGGACGCGCCGACGGTCGCCGCGACCTCCGCCGCCCTCGCCGGCCTGTGGACGCTGGACACCAACTATCCGCGGATGCTCGCGCTGGCCGACGAGACGGAGTGGACGCTGTCGCACTACCGCCCCGAGCCGGGGCTCGTGGCGGCAGCCCGCGCCACCGCCGTACTCTGCCTGGCGCACAGCTTCATGATCCAGGGGCCGCGGGCCACCCGGTCCCTGGTCACCCTGCGGCGGCTGCCGACGCCGTCGGCGGACACCCTGATCGGCGCCATGGCCACCGTGCTGGCGTCCGTACCGGAGTTCGGCGCGGATCCTGCCGTCCTGCCGGCGCTCTGCGACCACCCCCAGCCGCTGGTCGCCGCCGTGGCGAACGCCCTGGCCAGCTACGTGTACGAGCAGGCGGGCAAGCCCGAGGACGCCCTGGCCGCCGCCCGGCGGATGCTCGCCGTGCTCGTCCACCGGCCGATCCCGTGGGTCCGCATCCTGGCCCACTCCCGGGTCGGTGAGCTGTGCATCCAGGCCGAGCACGCCGAGGAGGCGCGGCGCAACCTGACCGCCGCGCTGGATCTGCTCGCCGAGAACGGCCCCGAGTGGGATGCGCTGCAGATCCGCTGGACGCTGGTGCTGGTCAGCCTTCAGCTCGGCGAGCTGGACGAGGCGGAACGCTGGCTGCGGCTCGCGACGTTCGACGGTCGGGACGACCGCTTCGGGATGCGCGCCTTCGAACTGGGGATCCGCGCCGAGGTCGCGCTCGCCCGGGAGGACGTCGACGCCGGGCTGCGTGGCTGGCGAGATGCCCTCGCCCGGCTGGCGGCACCGGTCGACCCGCTCATCTGGGCCGGGCCGGCCGCCGAGGCGCCGTGGGCGCTGGAGATCCAGGCGGCGGCCCTGGCGGCGCACGCCCGGCACGGCCGGGTCGACCTGGTCCCGGGGCTCGCCGACGACCTGCGCGGGAAGGGGTCGGCACTGCTGGTCGGTCCGATCGCCAACCCGCCCGCGTTCCTGGCGCAGCTCCCGGTCTGCGGGTCGCTGCTGCTGGCACTCGCCATGGTCGACCTCGACCGGGGCCGGCGGACCGGCGATCCGGCCGCCCTGACCTCCGGCGCTCGCCTGATCGCGCTGGCCGAGCGCTTCGGCTACCAGCGCAACTTCCAGCCGACGATGTCGTCGGTGGCGGCCCGGCAGGCCGCCGAGACAGCCGACCGGGCGGCGTACGACGCGGCGTGCGCGGCGTACGCCGCCCTGGACCACGACGAGCTGCGGCTCGCCGCTGTCGCGGCACTGGCGGCCGAGCCGCTCAGCGGCTCGGATCCCGGTCGTACAGCCGGCGTGCCCACAGGTAGCCGAGCAGGCTGATCCCCACGCACCAGGCCACCGCGGTGACTGCGCTCCCGCCGGACGGGGTGTTGAAGAGCAGCCCGCGCAGCGTCTCCATGATCGGGGTGAACGGCTGGTACTCGGCGAACCAGCGCAGCCCGGCGGGCATCGAGTCGGTGGGGACGAACCCGCTGCCCAGGAAGGGCAGCAGCATCAGCGGCATGGGCAGATTGCTCGCGCTCTCCACGCTCTTGGTAACCATGCCGAGCGCGACCGACAGCCAGGTGATCGCGAACGCGACCAGCACGAGCAGCCCCGCGGCCGCGAGCCAGTCCAGGGCCCCGGCGTCGGGCCGGAACCCGACCAGGAACGCCACCCCGACCACCACCGCGAGGCCCAGCATGGTCTGGAGCACGGCGCCGACGACGTGGCCGGTCAGCACCGAGGCGCGGGCGATGGACATGGTGCGGAAGCGGGCCACGATGCCCTCGGTCATGTCCATGGCCACCGAGATCGCGGTGCCCTGTGCCGCGCCGGCCATGGCGAGCAGCAGGATGCCGGGGGTGACGTAGTTCGCGTACTCGGCACGGCCACCGGAGACGCCGCCGAGGCCGTTGCCGAGCGTGCCGCCGAAGACGTACACGAAGAGCAGCAGGAAGACCACCGGCAGGGCGATCACCATCAGGGTCAACGACGGGTAGCGCAGGGCGTGCTTCAGGTTGCGGCGCAGCATCGTCGCCGAGTCGGTGACGGTGTGGGCGAGCGTGGTCATGCGGTGGTCACCTTCTCCTCGGTGCGGTGGCCGGTGAGGGCCAGGAAGACGTCGTCCAGGTCGGGGGTGTGCAGGCTGAGCGTCTCGACCTTGACGGCCGCGGCGTCGAGCCGGTCCAGCAGGTCCTTCACGGCGCGGACGCCGCCGTCACCGGGCACGTGCAGGGTGAGGTCGTCGTCCGGCCGGGTGGCTGCCGGCAGCACCCGGGCCGCCGCGGCCAGCTCGGCGGGGTCGGCGAAGTGCAGGCGTACGTGGCCGCCGGGCACCAGGCGCTTCAGCTCGTCCGGCGTGCCCTCGGCGACCAGGCGTCCCCCGTCGAGCAGCGCGATCCGGTCGGCGAGGTGGTCCGCCTCCTCCAGGTACTGCGTGGTGAGGAAGATGGTGGCCCCGTCGGCGACCAGCCCGCGGACGATGTCCCACATCACCCGCCGGCTGCGGGGGTCCAGGCCGGTGGTCGGCTCGTCCAGAAAGATCAGCCGTGGCCGGCCGACCAGGGTCATGGCCAGGTCGAGCCGGCGCTTCATCCCGCCCGAGTACGTGGCCACCGCCTTGCCGGCCGCCTCGGTCAGATCGAACCGGGCCAGCAGTTCCTCGACCACCTGCCGCCCCTCGACCCGGCCGAGGTGCCGCAGGTCGGTCATGAGCTTGAGGTTCTCCGCCCCGGTAAGCAGGTTGTCGACGGCGGAGAACTGGCCGGTGACGCCGATCGCGGCGCGTACCCGGTCCGGCTCGGTGGCCAGGTCGTGCCCGCAGACCCGGACGGCCCCGCCGTCCGCCCGGATCAGCGTCGAGAGGATCTGCACGGTGGTGGTCTTGCCGGCGCCGTTCGGCCCGAGCAGAGCGAAGACCGTGGCCTCCGGCACTCGGAGGTCGACCCCGTCGAGCACCACGTGCTCGCGGTACGCCTTGCGCAGACCGGTCGCCTCGATCGCCGGCCGGGTTGAGGTTGTCGTCATGCCGGTGAGCGTGCCGGCGGCGCGGATCACCACGGTTTCATCGCGGTTTCACGCCCCGGGGCCAGCCGCGAAACCGGCGGCACGCGGTGGCGGCGGGCCGATCGTGGAGGTCGCCACCTCCCCGCTACAACAAACCTTCAGCCGCCCAACAACAGAAGGTCCGGCCGCGGCGTTTCACCCGGTCTGTTGACGGGCTGTGGTTCGCGTTCTACGGCCGTATGTCCACGGTCGACTTCCAGCACCGGGCGTCGTCGTGCCGGTGGCAGCGCGACTATGCCGAGGACCTGGTCGCCGGTCATGGTCGGATCGTGGTCGAGTTCTTCGAAGAGGGTGTCTCCCGCACGATGGCCTGACCGGACCGGCCGCAGGCGGCACGGCCGCTCGCGGCGGTGGCGGACCCGGCGCGCGGGTTCGACGCGATCGTCGTGGGCGAGTACGAACGCGCCTTCCACGGCCAGCAGCTCGAACACTTGACCCCACCCACCGAGGAGCAGTTCATCGCAGCCCAGGCCATCCACACCGCACCCACCCCCGCGGATGGCGCTCGTCGCCACTACCTCCTGGCCGGCCTCGTATGCTGCGGCGTCTGCGGCCGAATCATGGACTCCCACTGGGTCCACGGCCGTCCCGGGTACCGCTGCCGCCACGGTCACACCCACCAAGACCTCTCCCCAACCGAAGATCCTCTACATCCGGGAAGACCACCTGCTGGACCGCATCCGACACCACCGCGGAGTACACCGCCACCACCCCGCGCTGCGCAGCCCCGACCCCGACAAGGTCACCGCCTACCTGCGCACCAACAGCGTCTCTGATTAGCTTAGTGATCCTGAATCGGATTTGGTTTCCGGGATCGTTTCCCACCGTGGTGGGGTCGCGTGGGCGTGCAGGTGGAATCCTGCGCCCAGTGCTGCTCCTCGTGGCCGGTGGCCGGTGGTGGGTGTGCTGATCGTGTTCACGCTCTGGTGCCGGTGGGCTGCGCGGGGCAGCCTCCGGTCCGTTGGTGCGTGTCCCTCCGGACGCTTGCCCGCCCGACCGTGGGGTCGGGTGGGGGAGGGTGCCCTGCGTCGCCTGGGCGTGGGGCGTGAGGTGTGGCGCCGGGTGGGGCCGGTCTTCGACCGGTCTCCCCGGCTGGTTCTCGTGATGACCGCCGAGGCTTCAAGCGTGTCGACCACAGAGCGGATCATCATCTGTCCGCTGCTGCGGTCGGTGACGGTTTTGGCCTGGTGGGTGAGGCCGCGGGCGGCGATGCGGCGCCAGGCTCCGTGGTCGCGATCTGCCTGCCATCGGCAGGACTGGTTGGGGCAGATGGCCCACTTCCAGCCCGCCACGGTCGGCTGGTCGGGGGCTTTGCGGTGTTGTAGCGGGGTCAGGCATTGCGGGCAGTGTTTGGAGGTGTTGCGGGCGGGGGCGGTGACCACGGCGACACCCGCCTCGGCGGCGAGGTGCCGCATCCGGTCGACGATCTTTCCGCGTACCTGCTGAGACAGGCGCGTGTTCAGGGTGGCGCCCATGCCCTTGGCTTCCATCGACCGCAGGTCTTCCACATAGATCACGGTCGCGGCGGCGGCGATGGCCTGGTCCACGGCCCACCGGGCGCCAGCCCAGGCGAGCGCCTGGTTGAGGTTCGCGCGGCGCTCGGACACGCGGTGGATCTCGTCGCGCAGCACCTCGTGTTTCCCGGTCAGGTGCTCGTCCGGGCGACCGTCGGTCAACCGCACGTACTGGTCGGCCTTGGCGTGCAGCCGCTCGGACAGGCGGCGCAAGCGGTGCTGCTTGGCCAGGACGCCGGCGGCCCGGAACTGACCACCGGCCCCCAACGCGGTGATCCGGCCGTCGGAATCGAGTCGTAGGGTCCCCGCGCACAGCAGGGTGTTGAGACCCCAGTCCACGCCGACCGCCACCGTGTGCCCGGTGCGCCGGGCTTGCGGCACGGCGTGCGTGTATGCGACATCGGCGCGGACCTGCCGGCCGGTGACGCGGAGGGTGGGTAGGTGCAACACCCCGCCCGCAGGGACTGTAGGCGGCAGGGCGATCGGACAGGCCACCCACGTCCAGTCCCCGTACCCCCTCGGATCGGCACGGGTGGGCAGCTGCACGCGCAGCAGCGCCTTCGCCGGGTCGGTGTCGGTGCGTTCGATGGTGCCTGCTGCCGGTCACACGCGGCAAGCAGCAGTATCCGCGGGATCTTCGGGATGCCTTCGAGCTCGAACACGTCCATCGGCAGCCGACCGTTGGCGGTGACGAACGTGGCGGCCTGCCGGGTTCGGCCCTTGATGACGCTGGACGGCAGATACTCCCCGCCCGGAACCGCCTTGCGTACCTGCTCCCACTCCTGCACGGTGCGCTTACCCGGGTCGGCCGGCCACGTCGACAGCACCCCGGCGGTCACATCGACACGCCACTTCACCGACCGCAGCACACGCCCAGCCTGCTCCTGAGCCATCCGCACGACCCGGTCATTGACCCTCACGCCCACAGGCGTGGTGGCGGTCCAGCCCAGGCGCCGCAACGCCATCCACGCGTTCGACGGCAGCCTCCGGCCACCCGCATCCACGCCGGAGGCCAACACCTCCACATCGGCGGCGTTCCAATGCTCGCCCAACAAGGCACCGACCATGCCCGCCACCAGATCGGCGCACCAGCCGACACGCTCGGCAAGCACCGCCTGAGACAGCACCTCACCGGTCTTCTCATCCACCCCCGCGCGCACAAGGGCACGGACGCACGCGGTGCGGAAAGTCTCTCCTTCAGCCAGCGGCACCTTCCGGCTCACCCGCCACCAGCCCTACACCGCCCGGCCAGCGCATACACGCCTTCCAAGCACGAGCGCTCACCGCCGGCAGAAACCTTCATCGCCTCGACACCAAACGCGGAGAACCGACCCTCACGACCGACCAAAGTCACCGGAACCCTCCCCGAGCCAGCCAAAAAGCGAAGGGCCACAAGGGCGAACACCAAGACCCATCACGGCCAATGAGCGCCGAAGAAGTCCCACACGATCAATCTATGATCACTGCCGATTTTTAATCAAATCGGTGAGCCTTGCCCAGGCGCTGCCCGCCCAGTAGGCGGTGCTCAGCCCGTCTGGAATGCGTCGATGCCCGTGCGCCAGGCGGCGTCGAGATCGGCGCCGGGTGGGAAGCGTTGGTTCAGCTCGAGGATGACCATGCCGTGCGCGAAGGCCCAGATGGCCCGTGCACGTTCGCGGTCCCCGCCGGTCGCGTCGAGAAGCGGCATCGCGGCCGCCTCCTCGACCCCGGAGGCGAGCAGGTCGCGGCGCAGGGGCCGCTCGGTCATCAGCCGATAGAGATTCGGCTGGCGGCGCGCGAAATCGCGGTACGCGGCGGTGAGGGCCGCGATCGGGGCGTCGGATCGATGGACGGCCTGCGCGAACTGTTCGGCCTGCTCCTCGAAGCCGACCGAGATCAGCGCCGCTTCCAGTGCCTGCTTGTCGCGCAGGTGCTCGTAGATCGAGGAGGCGCGGATCCCGAGTTGGGCAGCGAGGCGACGCATCGACAGTGCGTCGGGGCCCTCCTGTTCGAGGAGTTGGCGCGCGGTTTGCACGATCTCCCGGGCTCGGGGAGTGAGCCGGCTCAGCGCGGAGGGAGCCATCGGTACCGCCTTCCCAAGGTTTCCCTAACGGTGTTAGGTTAGCCCTAACACCGTTAGGAAGAAGGTACGCCAATGCCCGCTCGTGCCCCGTCCCTTCCCGCGAAGACCGGCACCGGCTCCGCTCGGGTCCGTGACCGCGTCGCGCGGGCCCTCCTCGTCCTCGCCGCCTGCGGCGCCGTCGCTGCGGTGGCCGGCGCAGCGGGCGCTGTGGCGGACGCCGGACCGGCCACCCGGATGGTCGAGACCTGGCGCATGCTCGGCTTCGGTGTCTTCGTGGGCGTGTTCCTGCTGCTGGCCTACCGCCCGCGGCTCTACGCCGGGATCTGGGAACTCGCCATTCTCAACAAGCTCGGCCTAACCCTGGCCGCCCTGTCCTTCGGCAGCGGGACCGACGGTGCTGGCACGGCGCTGATCGTCGACGGAGCGATCACCCTCGTCCTGCTGGCCGCGTATGCGCTTACCAGGGGCTGGACCGCCTGGTCGACCGCAAGGGCCGCAGCGTGATGCACGGCGCCCACGACCGCCCGGCGAACGCCGCTTCCGGACACGCTGACCGCGTCCACACGCTTCCTGCTCGGTATCAGGGCCTCGGACGTCGTGGCATGGACGCGCCGCGCCTGGCGATCTCTCGCGTGGCGAGACAAGTCCGGGGACCGCAAGCCCCAGCGTCCTCAGTGGGATAACCCGTTCGGGTCCAGCAAAGGGTTTAATGGACTAAGGTTGATCAGCTGATGGCGTACGGCAGCAGGAGCACTGCCCCGGATACGCTGGCTGGGGTAGCGGCGGTGGAGATGAGTGCGCGGCTGCGAAGCCAGCAGTGGCGCCGACCAGCTCACCCGGCGGCCGGCAACCCCGCGCGCGCCGGCGGGACCGCGCAGACGGCCAGCGCCATCTCGGCCATGAAACGCGGGGCGTCGGTTGGATCGAGCCGCCGAGTCGCGACGTCCGTTGCCGCGCCGTGCAGGATGTGGTGCAGGACGCTGGCCAGCAGGTCGGCCGGAATGTCGGCCCGGAAGACGCCTTCGGCCTGGCCACGGCGGATCAAGTCGTGAACCCGTTGCTCGGGTTTCGCGTGCAGCTCCTGCACGCGGCCGTGGGGCAGGGCGGCCTGCGCCGCCTGCAGGACCGAGGCCGCCTGGGCGATCAACAGCCAACCAGACTCCATGAGCTCCCGCAGCCCGTCGCGGGGATCGCCGGACAGGTCGATGGCCTCCAACACCTCGTCACCCTGCGCCAATAGTCGAATCATGGCCGCTTCCACCAGCGCCTCTCGGGACGGGAAGTGTCCATACAGGGTCACCCTGCCGACTCCCGCCTCCTGAGCGATGTCGTTCATGCTCGCCTCGGGGTCCCGCCCGAGGCACGTAACGGCCGCCCGGACGATCTTTTCCGCGTTCTGCCGCGCGTCCGCCCTACGGGCCGACTTGGCAGCGGAGTGAGCCATGCAACTTCCTTAAGTCAAACAGTCCCTGTACGGGTTATCGTACCCGGGCGCAAGTTGAACACACCCTGTACGGCTTAGCTCCGGAGGCGATCATCGTGTCCGAATCCATAACCGCAGCCACCTCGACAACCAACTCGACCCACAACCCTCATCCGCGACGCTGGCGAATCCTGGGGCTGGTCGGCGTCGCACAACTCATGCTCATCCTCGACGTCACCGTCGTGGCGATCGCCCTGCCACACATGGGCGCCGACCTCGACCTGCCGCGGGAGACCCTCACCTGGGTGGTCAGCGGCTACACCCTCGCGTTCGGCGGACTGCTGCTGCTGGGCGGCCGCGCCGCTGACCTGTTCGGAGCCCGCCGGCTCGTGCTCGCCGGTCTTCTGCTGTTCGCGGCGGCATCGTTGACGGCCGGACTGGCCACCTCCGGACCGATGCTCCTCGCCGGACGGGTAGCCCAAGGCATGGCCGCAGCAATGCTGTCACCGGCGGCACTGTCACTCATCATCACGATCTTCGACGGCGACGAACGCAACCGAGCGCTTGGTATCTGGTCCGCGCTGGGCGGCAGCGGCGCCGCGCTCGGCGTTCTGCTCGGCGGGCTCCTCACCGCCGGACCGGGCTGGGCATGGATCTTCTACATCAACGTCCCGGTCGGGCTCGTGCTGCTCTTCACCCTCCGCTCGCACCTGCCGGCGCAGGCGGCACCCGCGACCCGAGGCTCCCTCGACGTGCCCGGGGCAGCCCTGGTGACCGCGGCGACAGCAGCCCTCATCTACGCGCTGATCAGGGCCGGCGATCACGGCTGGGCCACCTGGCCCACCGCCGCGCTGCTGCTGGTATCGGCGGTCCTCTACGGTGCCTTCGTCGCGCGTCAGCGCCTCGCCGCAAGCCCGCTGATGAACGTGCGGCTGCTGACCCGCAGGCCCGTGGCAACCGGCATCCTGTTGATCCTCGTCGCCACCGCACTCATGATCATGATGTTCTTCCTCGGCACATTCGCCTTGCAGAAGCATCACGGCTACGGCGCACTGACCACCGGCCTGCTCTTCCTTCCCGTCGCGCTGTCCACCATGCTCGGCGCCAACGTGGCCGGACGCATCATCGGCCGCACCGGCCCCCGCACGCTGGCGGTGGCCGGGCTGGTCATCGCCGCCGCCGGCCTGGCCCTCCCCGCGATCTGGGCCGGGGCCGCAGCCATGGTGGCCGGCATGGCGATTGCGGCCGCCGGCACCGGGTCGCTGTTCGTGGTGGCCTCCGCCACCGCGCTCGGGCAGGTTGCGCCTCACGAAGCCGGCCTGGCCTCCGGAATTGTCAGCACCTTCCACGAGTTCGGCGCCTCACTCGGCGCAGCCGTCGTATCCAGCATGGCTGCCGCCAGCATCGCCGGCACCAACACCGTCGGGTTCTCCCGTGGCTTCACCACCGGCGCCATCGTCGCCGTTGTCACCGCCATCGCCGCGCTCGCGATCACACCGGGCGCCCGCTCCAGGTAGCCAGCCAACAGGGCGGGCCGCCATCCGAGCCGATTCAGCTGGGTTGCCGAGCATGCGCATTCAGCCGGTCGCCGCGCCCTGGCCATTCTTCGGAGGAACACGTGCATTACGTCATCCGTGCGGAAACGCCCTCCGCCGAGGTCTACCGGCACTTGCGGGTCGCCTCCGGCCTGAGCTCCAAGTCAGCCGAGGCGGCTGCGGTGGGTCTGGCCGGCACGTGGCACGCGGTCGTCGCCTACCGCGACGAACGGCCGGTGGGCATGGGCCGCGTCATCGGTGACGGCGGCACCGCCTTTCAGATCGTCGACATGTGCGTCCTGCCCGAGCACCAGGGGCGGGGAGTCGGCAAGGCGATCATTGGCGCCCTGCTGCGACGGCTGCGGGATCGAGCGCCGCGGACCGCGTACGTCTCGCTGATCGCAGACGGCGAGGCACGCCACCTCTACGCCAAGTACGGCTTCGTGGAGACCGCGCCGGAATCGGTGGGCATGGCCCTTCAGCTCTGAGGCCGAGCGCCCGGCGGCGAACGAGGCGGACTTGCGGGCGCGTCCGCCGCCGGCGAGGGGAACCATCGGCTCTTCGCTTGACCGGTCCGGCACGGTATAAAGCTGTTCCCGCCCGGACATGGCCGGTGAACGGACGAGCGTGACCGAACTTCCCCCGGTTTCCAGAACACTGAGCGGAGGCGACCTCGGGCCTCCACGGGCGGAGGGGCCGTCGAACACGCAACTCACCTCGTGGCCGTCGCGTTCCAGGTGGCTGGACACCACCTTGGCCAGGCTCTGCTCGTCGCCGACCACCAGTACCCGGGTACTCATGGCGTCCATCCGGCGGTCACGCCGCTCACCTCGTGAAATCCAGGGGAGCATGCAGCCTCGCGGAAGCGGTTCCCCGTGGGTGCTGCTCAGCCGACACGGTCAGCCGTGTCCCCCGTGGTCTCCGTGGCTGGATTCTGCCGGCGGGCTGGGCAGGACGACCGACATTCGGGGTTCGGCCGGGGCGGGAGGCCGGGGGGCGTAGCTGATTCCGTTCGGCTGACTGCCCATGTTGATCGTGGCGACCGTGGTGCGGGTGGGCAGGTCGATGACGGAGACCGTGGAGTCGTAGACGTTGGTGACCCACGCGCGTCGGCCGGTGGGGTCGATGACGACGCCGTGCGGACCTGATCCGGTGGCGATGCTGCCGGCCGGCGTCATGGTCGCTGTGTCGATCACCGATAGCGCGGTGCCCGGCTTGTCCTTGCTTCCCTGGTCGGCCGACAGCAGGCTGCGCCCGTCCGGAGTGAGGTAGACCTGCGCGGGTGCGGTGGGCACCTCGGCCCGCCCAGCCACCACGCGGGTCTGCAGATCGATCTTGACGACGCTCGGCGGCCGCGAGACGCTCGCGTACGCGTATCGGCTGTCCGGCGAGACGGCAACCTGGACGGCAGGACCGCCCACCGGCACGGCGGCGACCTTCCTGTCGGTGCGGGTGTCGATCAGGTCAACCGTGCCGGCCTTGAGGTTAGCCACCACCAGGGTGCTGCCGTCCGGGCTCGGGCGCATGCCGTGCGGGCCGCCGCCGAGGTCGATGGTGCCCGATGGAGTCAGATCCGGCCGGTAGACGGACACGGTGCCGGCGTCGTAGTTGGTGACGTAGGTTCTCTGCCCGTCCGGTGTCAGCACGACGTGGGCGGGGCTGGCACCGGTGGGGGCGGCCGAGGCGAGCCGGTACGTGGTGGCGTCGAGAGCGGCCACCGTGCTGGCGTGACCGCTGACCACGTACACCCGGCTGCCGTCCGGGCCGACCTGCACGTTGTGCGGGCCCTCGATGCCCTCGATGGTGGTGACCACGGTGCTGCTGGCGGCGTCGATGACCGACAGGCTGTGTCCACCTTCGTTGGCCACCCACACCGTGCCCTCGATCCCACCGGCCGGCGGGCTCGGGTTCGCTTTTGGATCATCCGTCGAGGCGCATCCCCCGGCCAGGGTGACCAGTCCAACGACGACACCGATGACGGCCACGCGTGCCCGCCGCGATCTCATGCCCTGTCTCCTTCCGGCGATGCCGCCGAAGGTCGTTCCTGGATCTCCATCGATCCCACATCCCGAGGCGGGCCTCGCGCCTACATCTGCTTTGTTCCAGCCGACTCGCGCCCAGGCAGGTCGCTGGCCGCCCGCTTGCCCCTGGAGCGCGTTACACCGGGGCGTAGCGGCGGGTCCAGGTGATCCCGCCGTCGGTGCTGGCCACGATCTCGTCCCCGGTCACCGCGGCGAAGATGGTGGACTCGTGCGTGGTCAGGGCGTTCGGCTGGGCCGGCAGCCGGCCACGCCGCTGCCAGGTGACCCCGCCGTCGGCCGACTGCCAGACGGTGCCGTCGCGTTCGACACCCCACACCTCGGCGCCTTGCTCCCAGGCCAGCACGCCGACCGCTGGCGCGCCGCTGATCGGCGTCCAGGTCCGGCCACCGTCGGTCGAGCCCTGCAACCCTGCTTCGCCGAGTGCCAGGACCGTCTGCGGGTCGGTCGGACTGACGGCGAACGCGCCCAGCGCCACGGTGGAGCGGCGTTCCCAGGTGTGCCGGTCGGTGCTGACCATGAACGTCCCATCGGTGGAGTTGTACCCGTATACCGCGCCGTGTGCGGCCCGCAGACCGTGGAAGTCCGCCGCGCCGGACAGCGACATCGTCTGCCAGGTGATCCCGCCGTCGGTCGACTCGATCAACCCGAGGTTCGCGGGGCCGTCGCCATGCCGATCGGGGTGCCCCGAGGCCAGGAAGTGGCCAGGGCCAACCGCGGTGAACCCCATAAGGTCCGGTCCTTCCGTGGACACCCGCACCGCGGTGTGCTCCCCGTCGATGCGGAACAGCCCGACATGCGTCGCCGCGTACAGCACGCCGCTGCCGTGGTCGACCGCCAGGCCGTGCACATGACCGAACTCGACGCCGGCCGCCCGCTCCTGACCGCCGTCTCGGCTGCGTACCGCGAACACCACGACCGCAGACACGAGCGCCGCGACTGCCAGACCGGCCACCAGCGGCCACCAGGCGGATGGGCGTCGTGCCGCGCCCCGTGGCCGGGCACCCACCGGTCGTGGCTTGACCGATCCACGGCGCGCCGGCGCAGACCGGGCGGGCGGGGTGCCGGTCCTGGTGGCACCAGTTCGCTTGCTCATCGCCTCTCCTCCACATGTCCGGCGATGTCGGCCAGGAGCCGGCGACGGGTGGTGGTGGGCGACCTGGTTTGCTCCTTGGCTGACAGGGACGCTTGCAGCCTGACCCCCGCCGTCTGGGTGCTGCCACAGTCAGCCGTTTTCTTCAGTGAATCTTCATGGCCTTCTGATGAAGCGTCTCTGGTTTCCTATGTGATCCTCTGCGAGCCGGACATTCCGCCTGTACCGCCGTCCCGGGGGGGGTGATCGGTGTGGCGTGTACGTGGTGGTGGAAGCCGCGGCCGAGGATTGCCCCGCGGACCCGGTGGGGGTGTCGTGGGGTGGTGGTTACCGTGTGCGGCACCTGGCAGACCAGCCCGGGTGGGTTGGTTTCCTGGGGTGTCCGTCCCGCCGGACGCTTGCCGGCAGTTCCCAGTGGGGGGTGTGCCGGGGCGGGAACCTGCCGTCGCGAGGGCAGCAGGCGTGAAGTCTTGCCGGTTGTGGGCCGGGTCTGCTTGCGGGTGGGTGTGGTTTTGCGTCGGTCCCGCCCGGGCGCGGTCGTCGCGGTGGGGGTGGGCCGACGGCTGCGCTGGCGGACTGGGGTGTCGGTGGCGGTGCGGATCGCGGCCTGCCCGTTGCGGTCGCGGCGGGTTCTGGTCTGGTTGGTCAGGCCTCTGGCGGCGACGCGTTGCGATGCGGCGTGGTCGCGGTCCAGGGACAGCCCACACGGGCAGGTGGCCCACCGGTACCCGGCCACCCGTCGGTCCGGTGCCTTCAGGTGCGTGACCGGGCCGCCGCAGCGGGGGCAGCCGGATGAGGTGCCGCGTGCGGGAACACTCACGACGGCGATGCCAGCTTTCGCGGCGAGATGCGCGACGGCGGTGAACACGGCGCCGCGGACCGCGCCGGACAGTCGCCGGTTGAGGCTGCGGGACCCGCGACCGGCTTCGAGGGTGGCGAGGTTCTCCACGTAGATGACGGTGGCTCCGACGGTGCGGGCGTGGTCGAGCAGCCACCGCGCCGACGACCACGCGAGGGCCTTGTTGAGGTGCCGGATCCGCATGCACACCGCCGCATGCTCGCCCTCCAACCGGGCAAGCTTCCCCGTCAGCGCCAGGTCGGCGTGGGCGGGGCGGCCGTCCCGTAGCCGGGCCAGGTGGTCGGCTTTCGTTTTGAGGTGTTCGCGGTGGCGGCGTAGCCGCACCAGTTTCGCGGACACACCGGTCGCGTCGAACCGCACCGGCCGCCCGTCCACCACAACAGCACCGTCCTCAAGGTCGGCCACGGTGGCGGTCAGCAGGGTGTTCACCCCCCAGTGCGAGCACCTCATCGGCCATCACCCGCACCAGGTCCGCCAGCCACCCCACCCGCTCGGCGAGTACCCGCCCCGCCACAGGCCTCTGCACTCCGAGCGGGCCCGGCTTACCACCGCACACCCCTCGGAACGCGGTGCACGTCGCCGTCGACGTCAGCACCGAACCCGCCACTACCCGACACCCCTACCCGCAGCCGCCAACAGCCGACGCTCCACCATACGGGACCGGATCCCGCAGAAACCCGGCCAGCGAACACGGCCACCAGCGACAGAAATACACATAGGACCGCTTAGCCAACCAGCCTGCAGTGGCACACCCTGACTCTTCGCCGGTGCACGTGAGCCACCTGCGTCGTGGCCGCCGTGGCCCGCGTGCATGAACAGCATCATCAGCGGGCAGGCGAGCACGAGCAGACCGCTCGCCAGGGACCTGGCCGGCACGCCGACTGCGAGCGCGCCGATGACCAGGATGGCCAGCGCAGTGACGTAAAGCGGTAGGTGCTGGCGTCTCATCACCGTCTCCTCTCCGTGGAGCGACTACCACATTGCCCCCCGTTACCCCATGGGGTATGGAGGAAGGGCCCGTGACCAGGGGGCAAAGGGCCCTACCGGCGGGCGTACCTGTCGAGGGCGGTGGTATTGGGTCCCGACGAGTGGTTGCAGTGGCCGCGTCACGGCGACAACGGGCCGCCTCGGGACGGATCACCAGGTCAGCCGGCCCGCCTGCCTGCCTGCCTGCCGAGGAGCGACGGCGTCACCGGCCCGGGCGACGCTGGTGGCGGTTCCGGCTAGTGCTCTGACCACGAACGTTCACGGTGTTGGCGTCAGGCTGCTCGGTGGCGGGTTGGCCCCAGCGTCGTTGTCGTTCGCGACGGATGCGGGAGGGTTCGCCGCGTTGGGCGGCCAGGACGTCTGGGTGGCGGGCGTTGGCGTTGCGCCAGCGCAGGTAGGCCGCAGTTTTCGGGGCCAGCACGGTGTGATTCGGGTGGTTCGACCCGGCGATGACGAAGGTTCGCAGCGGCCCGATCTGGGCTTCGATCGGGTTGGCCCAGGAGGCGTAGGTTGGGGTGAAGCAGAGTTCGACCTTGTTCCGGGCCGCCCACGCTCGGTTTTTCGGGCCTTTGTGCGCGGCCAGGTTGTCCAGGATGACGTAGATCGGCGCTGCGTCCGGGAGCTTCGCGCGGATTGATTTGAGCGCGGCGAGAGCTTTCGCGGCGCTCCTTGCGCCGCCAGACGACGCCCCAGATTTGGTCGTCGCCGACGGAGTAGCAGCTGTGGAACTGCCGGATGGCGTGCAGCTGGTGGTAGCTCGCCGGTAGCCGATCGGGATGCCCGGCCGGTGCCCACCCGGTGCCAGGTCACGAAAGCGGGCGGGCGCCGTCGGCGTCCGCCCGCTTTCTCGCAGCAGTGTCAGTCGAGTAGGAACGTCTGGGTCTGCGGGTTCAGCATCGGCAGTTTCCTGGCCCCGGCCGTCTGGGGGCCGCTGAACCGGATCACGTCGACACCACGCGAGATGTCGTTGGCAATGATCAGGCCGTTGTACCAGTAGGTCGACCACTGGTTGGACCGCATGTCGTAGTAGGCGATCTCATTCGGGTTGCGCGGGTCGGTCAGGTCGACCACGGAGGTTCCCGAGCCGTACGCGGAGGAGACCAGGATGTTGCGGCCGGCAACCGGCACGTAGTTGAAGTTGTGGTACGTGCTCGGCTCGGCGCGCGGGATGCGCAGGTGGCTCAGTGGCGTGCTGGGGTCGTCGACCGCGTACGTCCAGATCGCCCCGAACGGTTCCTGCGCGGGCCCGAAGTACTCGTCGCCGAAGGTGACGTACTTTCCGTCGTGGGTGAACGCCGCGCTGTGCCAGATGTCCACGTCCGTCGTGTCGATGTTGGCGATCACGCGGGGAGCGAGGGGGTTGTTGATGTCCCACAGCTGGCCCTGAGACAGGCAGGCCGCGGCGGCGAGCTTGCGCGGGGTCAGCACCTGGATGTCGTGGCAGGCGAAGAAGTCGCCGGACGCGCCGGAGAAGGGGTCGATTCCCTTGATGGTCGGCTCGGCGACGACCGCCGCGGCGAGGCCGGCGTCAGCGTCGCCGCCCGGTACGTCGATCACCGAGATGTGCTCGAACGGGGGCTGGCAGTCCGGCCCGATGTTGCTGGCGCTCAGCGGGTACGACGCGACGTAGATGTAGGTGCCGCCGTCCTCACGCGGCACGAGGGTGTGGGTGTGCGAGCCGCAGTCGGTACGGATCGCCTGGAGGAACCGCGGTGCCTTCGGGTCGCTGACGTCGAAGACGCGGATCCCTTCCCAGGCGCCGGGGGTGGAGGCGGTGACGTTGCGGGATCCCTCGCAGCCCGGCGTGCTCTGCGGGGTGTCCACGGACAGGAACAGCAGGTCGCCCCAGACGGAAACGTCACCCTGGGGGCCGTTGCAGTGCACGTCGGCCAGCTCGACCGGCGCGCCCGGCTCTGAGATGTCGATGATCCGGAACCCACCGTAGTGGCCGGCGAAGACGAGGTTGCCGGAGAAGGCGAGGTCGGAGTTGACGCCGCCGGTGTGCTCGTCGGTCGAGAGTAGGTGCATGTTCTGGCTGTAACCGTCAGCGGGGCTGCTCGGCGGAGGCGGCGGGACGGACCCGTCGTCCCACGGCTCGTGTGCCTCGGCTGGCGACGCCATCACGGCGAGCAGGATCGCCGCGCCCGCGACGGCGAGTGATCGGGTTCGGGAAGGTCTACGCACGGCGCCCCCTCACGTCGGACGTGTCGCCACATAACGCGATCACGCAGGTGAATGTCACACTGTCAAATATCTTCACCTGCCGCTAGACCCTCGGCGAAAACGGACCGAACCCTGGTCAACGGCCCTGCACCAGACCCGTGGTCATGGTGATGCGACCACGCCGGTGGCCTGTGGTCGTAGGTCACCTGGCGGGTCGGCGGGCGACCAGTTCGATTGCAGGACTGTTCATGCGCCTGGGACGCACCTCGAGGCTGACATCGACGAAGCCGGCCGCTCGCACGTCATTGGTCAACTGTTCCGGTGAGGTGTCCAGGACATGGCGATGCACCGCAATGGCCAAGCGCCCACCGGGCCGCAGCACACGGTACGTCTCAGCCAGGCCGGCCCGCCGGTCCCACAGCATCACGTTGTTGACCGAGATGATCGCGTCCATGCTCCCGTCGGCGCAGCCGGTGTGTTCGGCGCTGCCATCGCGGATCTCCACCACGCCAGCGGCGATCCCCTCGGCGCAGCGGGCAGCGGCCATCTGACGCATGGTTGCCGAGGGGTCCAGGCCAACAACATGTCCGGTTTCATCGACGCGGTCAGCTGCCAGGGCGAGGCCGACACCTGGGCCGTGTCCCACCAGCAACAGGTGGGCTCCGGCCGGTGGTGCGATGCGTTCAACGGCCCAGCGTTCCTGGTCGGCGTTTCCTCTGGCCATGATCGCACCACCGATGCGGCCAGGGAGGCCACGAGGGTGGCCGAAGAAGGCGTCGAAGACGCGTTCCCAGATCTTCCTCATGCCGTCCATCCTGCACCGACGCCCAGAACTGGCTCTCCCAACCACTCCACCTGCATCGACCCGCGCTGTTGAGCCGGAAATCGTCAGTCGCGCGGCTTCCTTTGCTAACCGAGAAACCGGACTAGGACAGAGGCGAGTTACCGGCGACGGGCGGTCAGCCCGGCCAGGGTGACGATGACCAGGCGCTGGACGGCCTCTGGGCGGGGGACGGCGCCGGCCGCTGTGAGGGCATGCAGGCAGTAAGTGGCTAATTCGTCGGTGGCCACGTCGTCGCGGAGGTCGCCGTCGCGCGCAGCCTCGGCGATCAGGTCTTGGACGAAGCCACGTAGTCGTTGCTGGGCGCGGTCGACGTGTTCGCTGCGATGCAGCAGCGCGGCGAGTTCGCCGCCATGGTGGCGCGCCGAGTGGTGCTGGATATGGGCGTAGGTGTGCAGGACAGCTTCCAGGCGCACGATGGCCGGGGCAGCGGGGTCGACGGCGGCGGCGAGCTGGTCGAGGTGTGTGGTGATCTGACGTTCGTGCCAGGCGGTGAGGACGGCCTGGGCGTCTGGGAAGTATTTGTACAGCGTGGCGCGCCCGATGCCAGCCTGCTCGGCGATCTGCGACATCGTCACCGCGACCAGCCCGTGCTTGGCCACCAGTGCGGCCATGGCATCCATGGCGGCGTCCCGAACCGCGGCGCGGTGCGCGTCAATCGTCTCGGTCCACAGCTTGGGCACACTCGCATCCTACACATCGTTCACGATAAGAACAGGTTGCGGTTGACGTAGACAGGTTGTCTCTATAATTTCGGGTACGTCTCATGCCCTGCCGGGTGACCCGCCACTCTTCAGCCTGACCCTCATCCACACCGGGAACCGGCCCGCGAACCGCGCCGAGGCCGTCTTATACCGAGAAGGAACGCCATGCCAGTCCTGCAAGCCCAGATCCAGACCGACAGAGCTACCCGCTACCTCGTCCAGTTCTGCAAGCACGCCGCCGCCATGGGCAGCGGCGGCCACGTCGCCCGCATGCACATGCGCCGGGAGGCGCAGGTGGCCGCGGAGTGGAGCGACGCCACCGGAAGGGTCACCTTTGGTCCGTGGGGCCAGGCGACGCTCACCGCCGACGGGTGTTCCCTTACGGTGCGCATCGACGCTGCGGACGAAGGCGGCCTGACTCAGATCCGCGACATCATCAGCCGTGATCTCGAGCGGTTCAGCCGCCGGGACCCTCTGGCCGTGGCCTGGCAGCGGCTCGAATCCTCCGACGCGGCACCCCTCCAAGACGCCGTCGGCGTGCCATCCCGGCAACGGCGCGGCTTCGCGCGATCCCACCTCCAGAGCGCTGTCCTCGCGTTGGCCGTGGTGCTGGTCGTCGCTCTGCATGTCGGGCTGGCGGGCTCGGTCGTGGCGACGTCGCGGTGGACGGGACTGGCCGCGAACGTCGTGGTAGCCCTCGTCGCCGTCAAGATCGCGCTGATCGCCGTGGCCCGCTTCAAGATCCGTCAGCACAGGGCCGCCAAGCGGCCCTGACCACACCTGACCCGGGCTGCCGCCACGCCGCGCACCACTCTCGGCGCGGTCTGCCGCAGTTGCGAGTCGTCGGCGATGCCCTCATGCTCCGTTCTCCGCCGGCCGGAGTTCTCAGGATCGTCGGGGCTGGCACGCCCCTACTATTAGCAGATAGTAGTTGCCCTAGGATGGCGACCGCATCAGGTGGGAGCGATGTGTGGGCGTCGAGTCCACGCTTCCTCGGCGGAAGGATCCACAGTGCCTTTCCAGCGGCGTCGCCGGGCGGCCTAACCTTGCTTTCCGCATCATCGGGTCCTGCCTGTCATCCGCCGTCAGCACGTCGCGCCGCACGCTGGGCACTGCGGCTGTGGCTGGCGCTGTTTCCCGCCCTCATCCTGGCGCTCGGCTTCGCCTCCCCCGCCGCCGCGCATTTCAAGCTGCTGAAGGCCGTGCCGGCCGACGGTGCGCGGGTCGATGGCGCTGTTCGAGAGATCCGACTGACGTTCAGTGCCGCCGGCACGCCCACGGGAGCTGGACTCAAGCTTTCCGACGGCAAGGACAACCCCGTACCAGCGACCAGCCACACCCCCGACGGGGGCCGTACATGGCTGATCCACCCGACCACTCCCCTGACCACCGGCACGTTCAAGTTGCGATGGAATGTCGCAGCCCCGGACGCCCACCCCCTGACAGGTGTCCTCACCTTCACGATGGCCTCGCCTCCCCCACCGCCCGGAGCGACCGCCAAACCCCAGGCAGCTCCCAGCCCGCACGGACATGCCAACCATGGTGGGCCCGGTATGCCCTCGGCTTCGCCACCCGACCATTCCGGCGGACACGCTGTCGGCCATACCGCCAACGCCGGCCAGGGACCCGTGCAGTTCGTCGGCAGCCTCGGGCGGTGGCTGTCCTACGGGGCGATCCTGCTCGGTGTCGGTGGTCTTGTCTTCGCGTTGACCACATTGGTCGGTACTCGCAGCGACATCCGGGTAGTGCAGGTCTGGGTGCGGGCAGCTGGGCTGACCGTAGCAGCCGGAACGGCCCTTGAGCTGGCGGCACTCGCGGCGGTCTTCAGCGAGCAGGGCACCTTCGCCTCGGCGGCCAGCGTCCCGGCGTTGGCCGCCCTCAGCCAGACGCCCGTGGCCGCCAGCCTGGTCCTACGGTTCACCGGCGGGGCAGGCCTGCTCCTGTCCGGTTCACTCGAAGCGGCGCCGATCCGGGGCCGGCACGCTGTCGGGCGGCACTCCGTACCGACGGTCGCCGCCATACCTACTGACTCTCGGAACCTGGTGACGCCTGCTGCCGCTGGTGAACCGACCGGCGACGGCGTTGCGCGGGTGCGAGCGCGAGCTGTCCGCCCCGTGGTCTTGGGTGTCACCGTGGCGCTGCTGTTGGGTTCCTTCCTACTCGACGGGCACACCGTCACCGCGGAACCTCGGGTCGTCGTCGCGGCGGCCGATTTCGCCCACACCATCGCCGCCGCAGTGTGGGTCGGCGGGGTTCTTCTCCTCGCCGTCCTGCTGCTCGGCCGAGCCCGCCTGGGAGCCCCAACAGGTGCGGCAGAGATGGCGGTGCGCTTCTCCATACCGGCCACCGCCGCGGTAGCGCTCACCGGTGTCGCCGGTGTCGCGTTGACGCTTCTGATCCTGGAACGGCCGGGCCATCTCGTGACAACCAGCTGGGGACGGGTGCTTCTCGTCAAGGTCACCCTGGTGGCGGTTGTTGCCCTTGTCGGGCTCTACAACACCAGGCGTGTGGTCCCTCGGCTTGACGACCGTGCGACGGACGGCACTCACCAGCTACGCCGCACCGTCCTGGTCGAAGCGTTGCTGATGTTGGCCGTCCTGCTGGTCACCGCGATCCTCGTCAACGCCGAGACTTAGACGCCACGTGCACGTGAGACGACAGGACGCGTGAGCCACACGAGTCGTGGGCGTACGACGGCGGCTTCCGGAGCCGGCGGCGAGTGGGGAATTCGCATCAAGGCGGTGAGCCGAGGTGGGTCATAGGCGCCCTGCTCTCCTGACTTCGGGGACCCATCCGCACAAGCCAATGGCTGGTCCAGCCTATGGGCGCTCGCGGCAGGACCGGCACGGTGGATCCACATCGGGATCCAGACCCCTCCGAGGAGCAGTTGGGCGAGGTTGGCGGCGGCGAGGTTCGAGGCGCGGAAGATCGACAGGCGCAGCAGCGGCTCGCGGCGGGCCGCCTGGACGGCGACGAACGCCAGGGCGACGACGGCCTCCGGCAACGCGATTACCCCCTATCGGTAGGCGTTGTTAAGTGATCCCGCGCATAGTGGCTGGTGTTTGCTTGGTTCCGCCAGGCTCTTGAGGGAGATACCGGGGAGGGGTATCTTCAAGATGCTGGCCGGCTGGGGTCGGCCAGGCACTGCGCGGCCGTCCGCGACGCGCCGTGGAAGCGGAAACACCAGCAATCACGAGGAGATCCACATGTGCGGCAATGAATCAGGCTGCGGCTGCAGCACCGTCACCATTGACAGCACCCCTGCCGCCGTCGGCACCGAGGCTGGCGTCCGGAACACGTACACGGTGTCCGGCATGACCTGCGGCGGCTGCGCCAAGACCGTGACCCGTCACGTCGCCGAGGTCGCGGGCGTGACCGACGTACAGGCCGACGTGGCCGGCGGCACCATCACCGTTGCCAGCGCCGAGCCGCTGGAGACCGCGGACGTCCGCGCTGCGGTGGAGCGGGCCGGCTACCACCTGGTCGGCTGACCTCCTGCAGGGCCGCATCCCCTGACCACCGGGCGGTGTCCAGGGGATGCGGCTTGCCGAGCTGCCCAAGCGCTCAACGAGACCGACATGACTCGTCCGCCAGCTGCAGCGGGGCCAACGACTTGTTCCCACGCTGTTGTGGCCCGACGGCAGCTTCCTGGTCGAGCCCACTGATGACCAGCTACGAGCACACCTAAGGCGTGTTTCAGAAGTGTTGGGGATCGGGGAAGTCGCGGCGTGGCGGTGATCGGTAGACAGCGAGGTCTCCGGTACTTGGTTCAACGACCAAGAAGCACCATGCACCGGAGACCTCGTGAATCTCCTATGTCAAGTCGTGGTGCGGTGCAAGCCTTGTGGCGTGGTGAGTTGCAGTTGGTGGTAGACGATGTAGGCGAGGTGGCGGCGGAGGACTCTGAGGGCTTCGGTTTTGGAGTTGCCTTGGCTGATGCGTCGTTGGATGAGTGCTTTGGCGGGCGGATGCAGTCGTAGTTGGGTGACGGCGATGCGGTGCAGTGCGGCGTTGAGCTGGCGGTTTCCGCCTCGGGACAAGACGGCAGCTCATCGACGGGATCCGGTGGCGGATCAGGGTCGGTGCGCCCTGGCGTGACGTGCCCGAGCAGTACGCGCCCTGGCAGACGATCTACGGCTTGTTCCGTCGGTGGCAGCGTGACGGCACGTGGCAAACCATCCTGTCGGCGTTGCAGGCCCACGCCGACGCGAGAGGCCGTATCCAGTGGGACGTCAGCGTGGACTCCACGACCAACTGCGCTCACCAGCATGCCGCGGGTGCTCGCCGGGACGGTCAGCTGCAGAAGGAACCACCCGGTGGGCTGCAGGACGGGCCTGCCGACCATGCGTTGGGCCGCTCGCGCGGGGGTCTGACCACCAAGACGCACCTGGCCTGTGAGCAGGGCCAGAAACCCATGGCGATGCTTCTGACCGCCGGGCAACGCGGCGACAGCCCTCAGTTCGTGCCGGTATTGGAACAGATCCGGGTGGTCCGCCCCGGGGGCCGGCCGCGTACTCGCCCGGACCGTGTCCTGGCCGACAAGGCGTACACCTCGAAGGCCAACCGCGCCTACCTGCGCCGACGCCAGATCAAGGCCTGCATCCCGAGCAAAAGCGACCAGGACGCTCACCGCAAGGCCAAAGGGTCGAAGTGCGGCCGACCACCCGCCTTCGATCCCCCGTCGTCTACCAGCAACGACATGCCGTGGAGTGCGGTATCAACCGACTCAAACGCCACCGCGGCATGGCCACCGGGTACGACAAGTTGGCCGTCCGCTACCAAGCAACCCTCACCATCGCCGTCATCGGCGGGTGGCTATGAGCCTGGTTGGTTCTGAGCGCGAGTAGCGGTCCCGACTGGGCGGGAGTCTGGGTCCCGGCATCTTCCGGCCGGTTTCATTGGGCGTGAGTTTGGGAGCCGCCCTGGTCGTGGGTGTCGAGCTGGCGATGCCCGCGAGCGAGCGCAGGCTCGTCCAGACCGACGACTTCAACGAGACAGGCCGCGTGTACCGCGAGCTCGCTGACGCGACGCGTGCCTGGGCCGACGCCGTAGTGGCGTTAGACTCGCTGGCCATGGGACCGCTCATCTTCAGCCTCAACCTCACCCTGGACGGTTGCGTCGACCACCAGGAGGGGATCGCTGATGACGAGACGCACGCCTTCTTCACCCGTCTCATGGACGAGGGCGGGGCAATGCTGTGGGGTCGCGTCACCTACGAGATGATGGAGAGCTACTGGCCGGCCGTCGCCCGCGGCGACGAGGAGGCGCCGCCGGCCATGCGCGAGTGGGCGGTCAAGCTGGAGGCCAAACCCAAGTACGTGGTGTCGTCGACGCGCAAGCACTTCCCGTGGGCCAACAGCCACCACATCGCCGGTGATCTGCGCGAGGGCGTGCAGAAGCTCAAGGACGCGACCCCGGCCGGGGTCCTCCTCGGAAGCGGCAAGCTCGCGACCGAGCTCGACCGGCTGGACCTGATCGACGAGTACAAGATGCTCGTCCATCCCAGGATCGCCGGCCACGGCCCGACGCTGCACCAGGGCGGGCTGCCCGGCACGCGCCAGCTCGAGCTGCTCTCAGCGGAGCCGCTCCGCAACGGCGCGGTGGCCATGCACTACCGCCGCGCGCGCTGAATCACAGGAGCCCATCGCCGCCAGCTCACCGGCAGCGCGGCGTCCTCCTTGCGCTCGCCGTGCAGCGCCAAACGACTCCTCGAAGGCGAGGACGTCTTCGAAGAGCCCGGTCGAGGGCTCCGTGGATGTCGCCAGCGGCGCAGCATCGGCCCGAACGGCTACTACGAGGTCGATGCCCTTCTCCGCGCGGCCACGACATCATCGGCGACCCTGGCTAATTGACCGACGTCCTTGCGCTCACCCGCCGACGCCTCCAGGAGGATTCGGGACTGACGTCTACAGGCAGGAGATGATGCCGGCGAGCAGGCCGATGCTCAGGGGCGCGATCAAGGCGACCGAAGCGAGCACGGCACGAGCAGCAACGTTTCGCTCGTGCGGGCGCCGCGCGTGAAGTCGCTGCAGTCGGATTGCCACGTCCGCGCCCGCCATCGACAGAGCGGACGGCGGATGCGGCGCGCCAGCGAAGGTCAGCAGCGCATTTCGCACGGCCGCGTGGCCGCATTCGCGCACGGCAGCGGCGTCCGCACGCAGCTCGACGAGCAGACGGACAGCCGACGGCGCTTCCCGGGTCAACGGCAGCCAGGGTACGGCCGCCGCGAGCCCCTCCACGGCGGAAACGAGGACATGGTGACGCTCGCGCAGGTGGGCCCGCTCATGGCTGAGGACCGCGGCGAGCTGGTCTGCCGGCAGGTCACGGGCACAGCTGGCCAGGACCGTCACTCCACCGGATCCGCCGAGGCTGTAGGCCAACGGGGTCGGGTGCGGAATCCACAGCACCGCCGCCTCGCCGGGGATGGACACCCCGCCGGCGAGGGTGAGCAGATCCGCGTGGGCCCGCCGGGCGCGGTGGGCGCTGCGTGCCCGGCGGGCACACGTGGCAGCGAACTTGGCGAGCACGGCGAGCATGATCAGCGCCCCCGCTGCCCCGACAACCTCGTCGAGGGCGGGTGGGCGGCTGGGCCGAGTCCAGTGCCAGCAGATGCGGGCGAGGTCATGCAGCGCCCACTCGTGGGTGGTCCCCGGGGCGAGGAGCATGGCGATGGCGAGGACGAAAGTGGCGATCACCGCGAGGAGCAACCCGAGCCAGCCGAGCAACACCGCGATGGGGTCAGCCACGTGGCGAAAACACAGGCGCAGCGCGGCGGGGCCCCACCAGGCGACGGCGGCGGTGCCGGTGAGCAGGGCGAGCGCGAGGCTCACGTGCCGGATTCCCGCTCGTGCAGCACCTGCTTGAGGATATGCAGTTCGCGGTCGGAAGCCGACCGTGCGAAGTGCAGGAGTACCAGATCCGGGTGGGTGCTGGTCTCGATCACCTGGCGCAGCGCGCGGGCGGTGATCTCCTCACGCGTGCCGGCGGGGCGATAGCGGTACGCCTTGCCGTCTTTCTCCCGCACCGCCCAGCCCTTGCGGTGCAGGTTGTCGAGCACGGTGAGGATGGTCGTGTAGGCCAGGGCACGGTCGGTGGTGAGCGCCTCGAGGACATCTCTGACCAGCACGGGTTCGTCGGCGCGCCAGAGGACGTCCATGACGGCCGATTCGAGTTTGCCCAGCTCCGCCACGTGCTCCCCCTTCGTGCCCGTAAGCGTACGCGAGGCGACGCGGTGGGCCACCAGGACGTGCCGGGCCGGCGGAGGCCGCTAGTGGGCGCAGGGACCTGGTACCTCAGGAGCGCTCGACCGGCTCACAACGACGTCGAAGAAGGTCCATATTTACAGAGGGCGAAAAAGTTGCGTTCCGCAAGGTCCACCCCGGCAAGGACAGGGCGTATGAAGTGATGCGGGTCAATGCCGTACCCACCCCCAACGGCACTCCCAGAGGAGCTGGAATGCACAAGAAACTGCTGGCCGCCGCCGGCGCCGCCACCCTCGCCCTGCTGGCCTTCCCGTCGCCCGCCCAGGCCAACCACAGCTGGGGCGGCTACCACTGGGCGCGCACCGCCAACCCGTTCACCCTGAAGCTGGGTGACAACGTCAGCTCCCAGTGGGACTCTGCACTGTCTGGCGCCTCGGCCGACTGGAGCAAGTCCACCGTCCTGGACACCACCGTCGTGGCCGGCTCGACCAACCCGAAGAACTGCAAGGGCGTCAGCGGCCGGGTCGAGGTCTGCAACTCCACCTACGGCAACAACGGCTGGCTCGGCATCGCCTCGATCTCGATCACCGGCGGCACGCACATCACCCAGGGCACCGTGAAGTTGAACGACACCTACTTCAACACCGCCCAGTACAACACGCCGGCGTGGCGCAACCTCGTCACCTGCCAGGAGGTCGGCCACACCTTCGGGCTGGACCACCAGGACGAGAACTTCAACAACGCCAACCTCGGCACCTGCATGGACTACACCAACGACCCCAGCACCAACCAGCACCCCAACCAGCACGACTACGACGAGCTGGTGACCATCTACTCGCACCTCGACTCGACCAGCACCGTCGGCTCCGCGCCGGCCACCGCGTCGGTCGGCAACTCCCCCGAGTCCTGGGGCACGCTGGTCAGCGGCTCGCGCGCCGACCGGCACTCCACCTACGTCCGGCACTTCGCCGACGGCACCATGGTCGTCACCCACGTGATCTGGGCCTGATCGTCGGGTCGACCGCGGTGGAGGGGTCCGTTCGCCGGATCGCCGAGACAGGCTGCGGCCCCTCGCTATTGCGGCGAGGGGCCGCAGCGCTCGTGTGCTCAGACCGAGTTGCCGCACAGGGCGGCAGAGAGCGATCCGGCCGGGCTCGACCAGGACGTCAAAGCCCGGCCGGAGATACCCGGCTTACAGGCGGTCGAGGATCTTCTGCAGGGTCTGCACCTCCGCGGCCTGATCCGAGGCGATCTTGGCGGCGAGCGCCTTGGCCTCGGGGTTGCTGCCGTTGGCCTGCTCGGTCTTGGCCATCTCGATGGCGCCGTTGTGGTGGGCGATCATCATCTCGGCGAACTTCTTGTCGAACGCGGTGCCCTTGGCCGCGGCGAGGTCCGACATCTCCTGCTCGGACATCATGCCTGGCATGTCCGAGTTCATGCCCGGCATGTCATGACCCGGCGAGGCCGACATCCCCGGCATGTTGTGCCCGGGCGACGAACTCATGCCGGGCATGCTGTGGTTGCCGGGAAGCTCGGTGGGTTTTCCCCACGCCGTCAGCCACCCCTTCATGGTGGTGATCTCGGGATCCTGCGCCGCCTTGATCTTGGCAGCCAGGTCCTTCAGCTCCGGGTCGTTCGCCCGGGTCGGCGCCAGGTCGGCCATCTCGACCGCCTGCTGATGGTGCGGGATCATCATCTGGGCGAACATCACGTCCGCGTCGTTGAAGGTGGCGTTCGCCGAGGACGAGGTGCTCGTCGACGGACCGCTGTTGCCGTGCTCCATGCCGGCCATGTCGTCACCGCCCCCGCAGGCCGCGGTGACGAGCAGAGCGGACAGGGCGACGCCCGCGAGGGCGCCGCGGCGCAGGATGGTTCGCTTCATCAGGTACGTAGTCCTTGTCGCTAGGTTCTCGAAGATGGGGTCGTCGGATCCGGGCAGTCCCCGGATTCACGCGCTTCCTATGTCCGCAGGACCGACACAGCGGTCAGATGTAGCCCGATGGGGCGGCGAGGCGGAACTCGACGCCCGCCCGTCGCCGAGGACCGCGTGCCGGCCGCCAGGCTGAGGTCCCACCGGCGCTGCCGTAGCACCGAAAGGGAGCTGAGGACCAGGACGCTGCCCAGCACAGCCAGGCACACGGTGAACGCGTGAAGGCCGTCGCCGTGGCCGTGCGAGCCGTGGTGGCCCTGCTCTGTAGACGGCACAGTTTCGACCTTGTGGACGGCGGTCGTCATATGCCCGGCGCTGGAGGATCCGAGGTCGGGTGGGTGGCCGAAGGTGTGCATGCCGAACACGCCGAACGTCAGGGCGACGAGCAGCACCAGCCGCAGCAGCGTCTGCCTCCGCGGGCTCGGTTCGTTCACCATCGGACTTTTCATCCCAAACCTAGGCTAGTTGGTGTGAATGCAGCCGAGAGGGGTCCTGATCGCACGCGCCCCTCAGGGGGTCAGGTTCGGGATGTCGAACCACGTGAACGGCGGCCACGGCAGATTGCGGAGGACCGTGCTGTAGAGCAGGAAGGCGACGCCGTAGGCCCAGTAGACGCGCGGCGACCACCGTAGCGCGGGAAGCTCCCGCCCGAACCAGGCGATGCCGGCCCAGCGGACGCCCGTGTAGAGGAGGAACGGGACGGCGATCAGGGCGGCCAGGTGGTGGCGAGCCGCGTCGACGAGATCACCGTGCAGCAGGTAGTAGAACATGCGCGTTCCGCCGCAACCCGGGCCGTTGATTCCGGTAAGCGCATGCCACAGGCATGGGCCAGTGGGATCAGCGACCCGGTCAGTGGGGTTGAACCGGAGAACAAAAGACGCCGCCGCGCCGATGGCGCCCGCCAACGCCAGCGTCGCCGGACGCTGCGCCGTGCGATGCCTGTCCACCGCCACCTGTCGCATCCCACCCCCTCGTGTGCCCAACAGCACGAGTGCCGAGATGGGCATGAGACACCTATCCCGACACGTCTCTACTAACCGCGCATAGTAGATGGCATACCATGGGCACTTGGCGAGGGGACCACGCACGAGGAGATCAGGATGCCTGGCAGGTCTGCCAACAGGAGGATCTGGGCGGCCGGGCTGGTCGCCGTTCTGGTCCTGACCGCGGCCGCCCTGCTCGGTAGCCGATGGCGCGATCGCTCGGACACCGACCACCATGTCGCCACGACAGCGGTGAGCCACGTGCACGGGTTGGAGGTCAATCCGGCCGACGGACAGCTCTACGTCGCGACCCACCACGGCGTCGTGCGCATGTCCCAGAACCAGGCCTCACTGGTGGGCGACGCACGCCAGGACACCATGGGCTTCGCCGTCGTCGGCCCGGACCACTTCCTCGCCTCCGGCCACCCTGCGCCGGGACAGCCCGGGCCCGCTCACCTTGGCCTCATCGAGAGCCGGGACGGCGGCGACAGCTGGCAGTCCCTCTCACTGGCCGGGCACGCCGACTTCCACCTACTGCGCACGACCGGCGCGATCACCTACGGCCTGGACTCCACCTCTGGGACGCTGATGGCCAGCAGCGACCGGACCGCCTGGGACAGCCGCTCCCAGATCGACGCGTACGACCTCGCCATTGACCCGAAGCGGGCGGACACCATCCTCGCGACCACCGAAAGCGGCGTGCAGCGCTCGACCGACGGCGGCCGCACGTGGCAGCCGTCCGGCGGACCGCCGGTGCTACTCCTGCACTGGCGGGACGCCGAGCACCTCTACGCCGTCGGCGTGGACGGGCGGATCCTCCTGTCGTCCGACGGCGGTGAGACCTGGTCGCCCGCCGGCGGGACCGCGCCCGAAGCCCCTGTGGCGTTCACCGCGCACGGGGATCAACTCTTCGTCGCGACCCGATCGGGTGACGTGCGGCGCAGCAGCGACTCGGGGGTCAGCTGGCATGCGTTGGAGACCTCCCTGTCGTAACGGCGGTACCCCTCCCCCACCGCCCCTAAGCTGAGGCCAGCACGAACGCTCACACCACCCCCCGTGCTTACGGAGGTGACGTGTGACCGGTCGCGAAGACCCCGTGCCTGGCCGGCAGCCACCAGAGGCGGCTGCCGTACTGACCGCCCGGGGCCTGCGCAAGTCCTACCGCCGAGGACTGTCCCGCCGGCGTCAGCCCGTACTACGTGGGGTGGACCTCGACCTGCGGCCAGGCCAGGTAGTCGGGGTGATCGGCGAGAACGGCTCGGGCAAGAGCACCTTGATGAAGATCCTCGTCGGCGCGCTGCGCGCCGACGCGGGGACGATCGCGCACCGTGGGCGGATCGGCTACTGCCCACAGAGCCCGCAGTTGTATCCGAGGCTGACCTGCGATGAACACTTCGACCTCTTCGGCCACGCCTACGGCATGGCCGAGGAGGAGACGGAGCAGTCGCGGCGGTCACTGTACGACGAGCTGGGCTTCGGCCGGTACGCCCGCACCCGGGCCGAACGGCTCTCCGGCGGGACGCTTGCCAAGCTCAACCTGGCGCTGGCCCTGCTGCCGGATCCCGAGCTGATGCTGCTCGACGAACCGTACGCGAGCTTTGACTGGGACACGTACCAGAAGTTCTGGGACCTGGTTGGCGAGCGCCGCCGGGCCGGCCGTGCCGCTCTGGTGATCAGCCACTTCGTGGTGGACGAGGAGCGGTTCGACCGGATCGTGGCCATCACGGACGGCCGGGCGGCACCACGATGAGTGTCCTGGCGTTCGTGCGGCGGTTCCTCGCCGACTACGCCCGCAACCGGGTCAACCTGCTGCTGCTCGTCGTCGTACCCGTGGTGTTCGTGGTCGTGGTGGCCGGGACACTGGCCGACGCGGCGCGGATTCTCGGTGGCCGTGGTGGCGCGGCGGTGGAGGACGCCACGGCCGCGTGGTCGGCGGCGTTTCTCGCCGGGATCGGCATGTACTTCCAGAGTGCCGCGACCCGCGAAACGGACCAGCGGGTGGTGCTCGCCGGGCTGCGGCCGGCCCGCATGGTCGCGGCCCGGCTCCTCACCGGGCTGACGCTGGCGGTGCTGGTCAGCGCGATCGCGTTGCTCACACTCGCGTTGCGGACCGGCGTCGACCGGCCGGGCCACGTGGTCGTCGGGACGCTCATGGCGGCGGTCGTCTACGTCGGGATCGGGGCGGCCGTGGGAGCCCTGGAGCGCAACCCGGTCAATGGCACGGTGGTGATGCTGTTGATCTGGATCCTGGACGTATTCCTCGGCCCGGCGATGGGCGGCCAGGAGCGAGTCGGCACGCGGATCCTGCCGCTGCACTTCCTCACCTCGTGGATGGTGAATCTCCCATCGGGGCATGGCGGGCGGCTCGGCGACTTCGGGTGGGGCCTGGTGTGGACGGTCGTGGCCATGGCGGTCGCGTGGACCCTTGCGGTGTGGCGCACCCGGCGGGTTGGGGCGGTCCGCCGACGGCATCGGGCGGGCGGTTGGTGGGCTCAGTTGGCGGGCGCCGCCCGGGCGGCGCGGCGGGACGGGTACCGCAATCCGGCGCTGTGGGCGCTCTACGTCGCGGTCCCGGTGATCTTCATTCTGTTGGCCGACGCGATCACCCCGGAACAGCCCATCATCGTGACGGTGCGCGAGCACGGCCGGCGGCTGGCCGAGACGTATCCGATGCCGGAGGTGCACGGGGCGACGATGGCGCCGATCGCGGTCGCCTCGCTGGCGGCGTTGGCCGGCCTGTTCACCGTGCTGGACAGCCGTGCCGGCGATCGCCGGGTGGCGCTGGCCGGGTTGCGTCCGGCGGCGTTGCTGGCCGGTCGGCTCGGGGTGCTCGCCGCCGCAGGGTTGCTGGCCAAGGCGGTGTCGCTGGCCACCACGGCGTCGGTCTTCGACGCGGTCCGCTGGCCGGTGTACGCCGGTGGAAATGTCTTGGTCGCCGTCACGTACGCCCTCGTCGGTGCCCTCATCGCGCCGGTATTCGGGCGGGTCGGCGGCGTCTTCATGGCGTTCCTGCTGCCGTTTCTCGACCTTGGCATCAGTCAGAGCCCGATGCTGCGCGCCCAGCCGCCGACGTGGGCGAAGGCGCTGCCCGGTTACGGCGGCGTCAGGGTGCTGCTCGACGGCGCGCTGACGCGGGGGTTCGACGAACTCGACGCGCTGATCGTGGCGCTGGGGTGGCTGGTGGCGTTGTCGCTGGCCGTCACGGTGGCCTACCACTGGTCTGTGGCGCCACCGGGCCGCGCCCGGGCCGTGGTGCGAACTGCTGCGCCACAGCCGGAGAGGTCCGTCCCGTAGGCTCCTGTGCCCGGATGGACACGGCACGTTCGTCGGCCAGTGCGACCATCGGGAGGGTGCCGGCGACGTCGGCCCGGCCGGCTGTGTGCCGGCCGGGCCAGAGTCTCATCTGCTCAGTCGCGTCCTGCAGTGAGGCGCACCCGCCGGAGCAGCTGGGCGTTGAGCGCCACCACAATGGTGGAGGCGGACATCAACACTGCACCGAAGGCCGGGCTGAGGGCGATGCCGGCCCAGGCCAGGGCGCCGGCCGCGACCGGGATGGCCACGACGTTGTAGCCGGCCGCCCAGGCCAGGTTCTGCACCATCTTCCGGTACGACGCTCGGGACAGCCGGATCACGCCGGTGACCCCGCGCGGGTCGGAGCTGGCCAGGACCACGCCGGCGGATTCGATCGCGACGTCCGTGCCGGCCCCGATGGCGATGCCGACGTCGGCGCGGGCCAAGGCGGGGGCGTCGTTCACCCCGTCGCCGACCATGGCGACCGTCAGGCCCCGCGCCTGCAACGCGGCCACAGCGCGATCCTTGTCCGCGGGCAGTACCTCGGCGAACACCTCGTCCACGCCGGGCCGGAAGCCGAGGTCGGCGGCGACCGCCTCGGCAACGGGCCGGGCGTCCCCGGTGATCATCACGATCTTCTTCACGCCCTGTTCGCGCAGCTCGGCGATGGCCTGCCGGGCCTCCGGCCGCACCTCGTCCTCGAGCGCGAACGCGCCGACCGGTTCGGGTCGGCCGTCGGCCGGTAGCCGCACGAGATGCAGGACGGCGGCGCCCCGGGCCGACCACCGGCCGGTGACGGCCTCGAGGTCGGCGGGCACGGTGGCGTCGAGTTCCCGCAGCAAGGCGGGGCCGCCGACGCCGTACGACATGCCGTCGACGACAGCCTGGACGCCGCGTCCGGTCAGCGAGCGGAACTCACGGGCCTTGGCGGTCAGGCCACGGTCCTGGGCTGCCTTGACCAGAGCCCGGGCAAGTGGGTGCTCGCTGTCGGCCTCGACCGCACCAGCGATCCGCAGCACCTCGTCCTCGGTGAGCCCGGCGCTGGCGGCGGTGGCGGTGACGGTGTGGGCGCCCTTGGTCAGGGTGCCGGTCTTGTCGAACAGCACCGCGTCCACGCCCCGCATCCGTTCCAGTGCCAGGCGGTCCTTGACCAGAACGCCAGCCTTGGCCGACACCGCCGTCGACAGCGCGATCACCAGCGGGATGGCCAGCCCGAGGGCGTGCGGGCACGCGATCACCAGGACGGTCACGGTGCGGACCACGGCTTCGTTGACGTCGCCGACTGCCCACCAGGCGCCGAAGGTGATCAGCGCGGCAGCGGTGGCCAGGTAGAACAGCCAGGCGGCGAACCGGTCGGCGAGCACCTGCGCGCGGCCGGCGGACGCCTGCGCCTGGGCGACGAGCCGGCCGATGCCGGCCAGCGCGGTGTCCTCGCCGACGGCCTCGACGCGTACCCGCAGGGCGGAGTCGGTGGCGACGGTGCCGGCGACGACCCGGTCCCCGACGGCGCGCGGCACCGGCCGGGACTCCCCCGTGATCATCGACTCGTCCAGTTCCGCGGCGCCGTCGACGATGCGGCCGTCGGCGGGGACCCGGCCGCCGGAGCGGACCAGCACGACGTCGCCGACCCGCAGATCACCCACGGAGACCGGGTGCGGTCGGCCGGAGTCGTCGAGTCGTTCGGCGTCGTCGGGCAGCAGCGCGGCGAGGGCCGCCAGGGCGCCCTGGGCCTGCCCGATCGCCTTCATCTCCTGCCAGTGGCCGAGCAGCATGATGGTCACCAGCGCCGCCAGCTCCCACCAGAAGTCGAGGCTGAACGCGCCGAGGCTGGTGGCCAGTGAGGCCGCGTACGCCACGGTGATGGCCATCGAGATGAGCAGCATCATGCCGGGCGCCCGGTCGCGGACCTCGCGGACACCTCCGACGAGGAACGGCCAGCCGCCGTAGGCGAACACCAGGGAGCCGAGGATGGGGCCGACCCAGGTCATGCCGGGGAAGTCGAGGGTGTAGCCGAACCAGTCCATGACCATGTGACTGGTGGCCACGATCGGCACGGTCAGCGCCAGACTGAGCCAGAATTTTCGCCGGAACTGTTCCGGGTCGTGGCCGGCGTGCTTGTCGTGTCCGCCGCCGTGGCCGGCATGCCCCCCGTGGTGGTCATGGTGTTGGTCGTGTCCCGGGGAGTGGGTTGCCGCTGCATGCCTCTCGTGAGGCTGTGCGACCTGTGGATCATGGGCGCCATGTGAATGGTCGTGCGTGGTCGCGACGGCGGCGTGGCTGGTGTGGTGACGTGTCATTGGGGTCCACCTCCGCCATCAACATATACCCCTAGGGGGTATGGCACAAGTGGGGAATCCCCTCTGAATAGGGCCTTCTTTTCCTGCTACCCAGCAGGGGTAGGGCTTTCGGCCCAGGGAGCAGGGCCGATAGCCGCTGACGCCGGCGCGACGGCCGGGAGCGATGTCGGGGTGAAGCAGCGAGGAGGAGCCCGGTGAATGGCAACGGTTGGATCTGGGCGATGGGCGCGATGATGGTCGGCTGGCGGGTGAGAGCGGCGCCTCGGTCAGCTGGCAGCGCGCGGTCCGGCAGCGGGCAGGGTGACGGTGAACGTCGCGCCCTTGCCGCGGCCCTCGCTGGCGGCGGTGATCCGACCGCCGTGCTGGGTGACGATCGCGCGGGCGACGGCCAGCCCGATCCCCGATCCACCATGATCGCGGTCCCGGGCGGCGTCCGCCCGGTAGAAGCGCTCGAAGACGTGCGGTAGGTGCCGTACGTCGATGCCGTCGCCTGTGTCCGCGACGCTGACGTGAACACCTTCGTGGTCCCGGGTCGCGCGCACCGTCACGTGTCCGGCCGGCGGGGTGTGACGTAGGGCGTTGTCGAGCAGGTTGCCCAGTACCTGGCCCATCCGTTGCGCGTCGGCGTCGATCAGTCCGGCATCCGGTGCCACCTGCTCGTGCAGCGCTACGCCCTTGGCGACATACCGGGGTCGGGCGGCGGCCACAGCGGCGCTGACCAGTTCACCGGCCGCTACCGGCCGGCGGTGCAGGTCGAGTTGGTGCTCCTCCGCGCGGGACACCGCGACGACGTCCTCGGCCAGGCGCCGCAGTCGCGTCGTCTGCGCCCGCAGCACCGTCCAGGTTTCCTCGCCCTCGACCGCGATCCCGTCCTCGGCGGCGTCCACGTACGCCTCGATGGTGGCCAGCGGAGTGCGCAGCTCGTGCCCGAGGTCGGCCAGGAGCCGGCGGCGGGTCGTCTCCGCGTCGGCGAGGCGGGCGGCCATGGCGTTGAAGGCGGCAGCGACCGTGTCGAACTCGGGGCCGAAGCCGGGAGCGTTCACCCGCGCCGCGTACTCGCCCCGACTGACGTCGGCCGCGGCGGCGGCGAGTTGCGTGACCGGTTGTGCGAGGCGGCGGGCCAGGTAGGCGCTGACGGCGAGGGCTGCCAGCAGCGACGCGGCGATCGCGACGCCGAGGGCGAGTGCGCTCGCCGAGGCGTACGCCTCCTCGACGTGATGGGCGGTGCCCGGGTCGACCGGACCGGCGACCCGCCGTAGATGGCTGCGGAAGATCGCCGGGCCGACTGCGGCGGCTACCATGGCGAGGGTTGCGGCACCGGTGAGCACCACGAAGGTCTGGGCGGCGAGGAGTCGACCGGGAAGTCCGAGTTGCCCTCTCATCCCTGCCCCATTCGGTAGCCGACGCCGCGGACGGTACGGATGAATCGGGGGGCTGCGGGGTCGTCGCCGAGCTTGCGGCGCAGGTGGCCGATGTGCACGTCGACGAGGTGCTCGTCACCGACCCAGTCGGCACCCCAGACGAGGTCGATGAGCTGGCGGCGGCGCAGCGCCGTGTCCGGCTGGGCGGACAACGCGGCCAGCAGGTCGAATTCGGTACGGGTGAGTTCGACCGGTCGTCCGTCGACCCACACCTCACGGCCTGCGGTGTCGATCCGCAGGGCGCCGATGGCGCGGGCCGGCTGTTGCGGCGACGGGGCCACGGTGGCGCGAGGGCGGCGGAGCATGGCGCGGATCCGGGCCACGAGTTCCCGTGGGCTGAACGGCTTGGTCAGGTAGTCGTCCGCGCCGACGCCGAGGCCGATGAGCTTGTCGACCTCCTCGCTGCGGGCGGTGAGCATGACCACGTAGCAGTCGGTGAACGTGCGGATCTGGCGGCAGACCTCGATGCCGTCGAGGCCGGGGAGGGCGAGGTCCAGCACCACGACGTCCGGCTGGTCCCGCCGGACGGCTGCTACCGCGGCCCGGCCGTCGAAGACACAGCTGACCTCGTGCCCGTCGCGCTCCAGGTAGCTGGCGACGACCTTGGCCAGGCTGCGCTCGTCGTCGACCACCAGCACACGTACGCCCATGGGATCCATCCTGCCTCGGGCTGCGGTGTCGTCGTGCGCAGGTGACGTTGCGGCGCTCATGAAGATTCACTGAAGAATGCGGGGCGACGTGGTCGCCGGCCAACTGCGGAAGCCAGGCTGCAGGCAGGGTTCCTCGTAGGCGAAGGAGCAGCCATGTCCCCCACCCTCACCCGTCGACGACTGTTGGCCGGCATCGCCGGGACAGTTGGTCTCGCCGGGGCGGCCGGCGCCGCCGCCTGGGCGGGCGGCCTGTTCGACCCGCAGCTCGTGGCACCCGGCGGGGACCTGGTGGCGCGGACGGAGGCGGCCAGGCGGCGGCCGGGCGGCCGCACCGTGTCGGCGACGTTGAACCCCCGCCCGGTCACTCTCGATCTCGGCGGCCGGCAGGTGCAGACCTGGGGGTACGACGAGTCCGCGCCCGGGCCACTGATCCGTGCGCAGGCCGGAGACGTGCTCCGGGTCGAGGTCACCAACGGCCTCGCCGCCGAGACGAGCGTGCACTGGCACGGGGTCGCGCTGCGCAACGACATGGACGGTGTGCCCGGGGTGACCCAACAGGCGATCGCCGCGGGCGGACGGCACACCTACGAGTTCACGGTCCCCGACCCTGGCACCTACTTCTACCACCCGCACTCGGGGGTGCAGCTCGATCGTGCGCTCTACGGGGTGCTGGTCGTCGACGACCCGCACGAGGCCGGCCGGTACGACCAGGAGTGGATCGTGGTGCTGGACGACTGGGTCGACGGTACCGGCCGCACACCCGAGGACGTGTTGGCATCGTTGCAGTCGATGGGTGGCCACGGAGACATGGCCGGCATGGATCACGGCAGCATGGGTGGCATGACCGGCATGTCCATGGGCGGCATGGAGACGATGACCTCGCCCGTGCTGGGTGGCGCCGGTGACGTGGCCTACCCGCACTATCTGGTCAACGGCAGGACCCCGCAGGCTCCCGTGACCTTGGCCGGTCGGCCGCGCCAGCGGGTGCGGATCCGTCTGGTCAACGCCGCCTCGGACACCGCGTTCCGGGTCGCTCTGGGGGGCCACCGCCTCACCGTCACCCACACCGACGGTTTCCCGGTCACGCCCACCACCGGCGATGCCCTGCTGCTGGGGATGGGTGAGCGGGCGGATGTCACGGTGGACCTCGGCGACGGTGTCTTTCCCCTCGTGGCAGTTGCCGAGGGCAAGGACGGACAAGGGCTGGCGGTGGTCCGTACCGGCGCGGGGGGCCTCCCTGGCGCCGCCGTGCGACCCGCGGAGCTGGACCGCCGGGTTCTGCTCACCGGCGGGCTGCGTGCCGCCGAGGCTGTCACGCTGGAGCGACGCCAGCCGGACCGTGTTCACCGTCTGGTGCTGAGTGGCTCGATGATGCCCTACCGCTGGACCGTCAACGGCACCACCTTCGACAAGCTCGATCCCCTGGTGGTGGGGCAGGGCGAGCGGGTGCGGTTGGAGTTCGTCAACCAGACAACCATGTTCCATCCCATGCACGTGCACGGGCACACCTTCGCGGTCGCCGGCACCGGCGCGCGGAAAGACACGGTGATTGTCGTGCCCAAGCAGACGGTGGCTGTCGAATTCGACGCCACCAATCCGGGTCAGTGGATGACCCACTGCCACAACATCTATCACGCGGAGTCGGGGATGATGGCGAACCTGGCTTACCAGGCATAGCGATCCCCGAAGCGCAGCAGGCGCGCGGAAGGCCCCTGGCTTCGACGGGCCAGGGGCCTTCCGGATCACTCGTGGCGCCAGGTGACTCGGCGGAAACCCGCGATGGGCATGTAGCTGATCGGAGTGACCTGGACGGGCTTGCCGGTGCGAGGCGCGTGCACCATCAGGCCGTCACCCAGATACAGACCCATGTGGTGCAGGTCGCTGAAGAAGAACACCAGGTCACCGGGTCGAGCCTGAGGCCGGAGCGGTCACCCGAATTTCGTACGCGGTGTTCCTGCTACCGGCTGACGACGTGCCAGAGCGGCCCGGCGGCGAGACCTGCGGCGAGGCTGAGCGCCGCCGCGGACACCGCCAGGCGCGCCGACCATCGGCGAGGGCTCAACCGCGACTCCACCGAGAGCATGTCCTCAGGGTGGCGGTAGGTGGGCGTGATCCAGCGCAGGTAGTAGAAGAGGCTGAGCACGCTGTTGCCGAACACGACGACGGCGAGCCAGGCGTATCCCCCGTCCCAGGCCGCGGTCGCGGTGGTGAGCTTGCCGACGAACACCGCGGTCGGTGGCGTGCCAACAAGGCCGAGCAACGCGACCAGCAGGGCCGCGGAAAGCCAGGGCCGCTGTGCGGCCAGGCCGCGGTAGTCGGTGAGGTCGCGGCGCTCGGGCAGTGCGGCGCTGACCGCGAACGCGGCGATGTTGGTCGCGGTGTAGCCGGTGAGATACACCAGCAGCGACGGTAGGGCGAGCTCGCTGCGGCCGGCCGCGACGATCGGTACGAGCAGGAAGCCGACCTGGCTGACCGTCGACCAGCCGAGGAGCCGCCGGGGGTCGGACTGCCAGTACGCGGCGAGGTTGCCCAAGGTCATGCTCGCCACCGCGAGCGCCGCCACCAGCAGCGGCCACGACGATGACGGGGGAAGTACGGTGGCGAGCCGGTAGACCGCGACCAGCGCGCCGATCTTGGGCACGGTGGTGAGGAACGTCGCGGCCGTGGCCGTGGCTGCCTGCGCCGCGTCGGGGACCCAGAAGTGGGCGGGCACTCCGCCGGCTTTGAACATCAGGCCAGCGATGACGGCGAGCGCCGCGACGGTCACCGCCGCCCGCGGTGCGTCGGGGAGCCGGTCGGCGAGTTCGGCGTAGGCAGTAGTGCCGGTGACCCCGGACAGGATGGTCACCCCGAGCAGGAGCAGGATGCCGAACAAGGCCCCCATCAGGTACGTCTTCATGGCCGCCTCCGCCCCTGCGCCGGTGTGCGCGAGACCGATCAGCGCGTACAGCGGGATGCTGGCGAGCAGGAGCCCGACGGCGAGGGCGAGCAGGTCGTTCGCACCTGCCAGCAGCACGGTGCCGGAGGTGGAGAACAGCAGCAGGGCGTAGGTCTCGCTCTCCCGCGGGCTGCTGGAGATCTCGTCGGCGGCGATCGCCAGGATGAGCAGGGTGCCGGCCGCCGCGAGGATGCGGGCGATGCCGGTGGCCGTGTCGACGGCGAACGAGTCGTCAAAGGCGCTTGTCGCCGGGCTGCGGATCTGGATCGCGGCCGCGACGATCGTGGCGACGAGCACGGTGGCGGTGAAGACCCGGATGATCCACTGCCGGTGGCGGGGGACGAAGGAACCGCCGATCAGGGCGGCGAGCGCGCCGCCGGCGAGCAGCATTTCGGGCAGGAGCAGCAGCGGTCGCATCATCGCCGTCTCCACCGGTCACCGCCCGAGCAGACCGACGACGGCTTGTGCGGCGGGTTCGATGACATCCAGCAGCGGGCGCGGCAGAACCCCGACCGCCAGGGACAGCAGGAGCAGCGGCCCGACCGACCACAGTTCGCGGGCACGCAGGTCAGTGAAGCGGACCGAGCTGCCGGCGGTGTCGCCGGTGAAGACGCGTTGCAGCGCGCGCAGGAACAGCGCCGCTGTGATCAGGATGCCGAGGACTGCGACGGCGGTGACCGGGGCGGCGGCGACGCTACCGGTGAAGATCTGGAACTCGGCGATGAAGCCTGAGAAGGCGGGCAGGCCGAGGGAGGCGAACGCTCCCACGGCGAACAGCGCCGCGAAGGTTGGCGCGGGTGCGGCGAGCCCGCCGAAGTCGCGCATGTCGTAGGTGCCGGCGCGGTCCTGCAGGACGCCGGTGAGCAGGAACAGTGCGCCGGTGATCAGGCCGTGGCTGACCATCTGGGTAACCGCCCCGGCGACCGCCACGCTGCGTGCCTGGGTGGTGTCGGCGGCGACCAGGCCGGCGACGCCGACGGCGAGGATGATGTAGCCCATGTGGTTGACCGACGTGTAGGCGATCATGCGTTTGACGTTGGTCTGGGCCAGCGCCACGAGCGCGCCGTAGATCACCGACACGACGCCGACAACGATGGCCGCCCAGGCCCACGCGCGCCAGGCCTGCGGCAGCATCGGCATGGCGATGCGGACGAAGCCGTAGGTGCCCATCTTCAGCAGCACCCCGGCGAGGACCGCCGAGCCGGCGGCCGGCGCGTCGGTGTGCGCGGGCGGGAGCCAGGTGTGGAAGGGCACGGTCGGCGTCTTCACCGCCAGGCCGAGCAGGATCGCCGCGAGCACCAGTCCACCAGCGACCGGCCGGCCCTGAAGCGGCGGTGTGGCGATGAGTTCCGGCATGTCAAAGGTGTGCGGGCTGGCCGCGACGTACAGGCCGATGAAGCCGACGAGCAGCGCCAGCGAGCCGAGGAAGGTGTAGAGGAAGAACTTCAGCGCCGAGTGTGCTCGGTTGCCGTGGCCCCAGCCGGCGATGACGAAGTACATGCCGACGATGGACAGGTCGAAGAAGACGAAGAACAGGATCAGGTCGGCGGCGACGAACAGGCCGAGGCTGACGCTCTGCAGGAACAGGAACAGAGCCGCGTGAGCGCGGGGGCGGTGCCGCTCGCGTAGCGCGTACACCGCGCAGGCCAGGTAGATCACGGCTGTCATCGCCACCAGCGGCAACGAGAAACCGTCCACGCCGATGTGGTAGCTGCTGTTCACGCCGGGAATCCAGGTCGCCTGCTCGGCGAAGGCCAACTCGCCGGGCGGCGGAGTGTCGTAGCGCAGCCAGAGGACGATGATGAGTCCGAGGTCGACGGCCGCCACGACGACCCAGGTCCAGCGCGCCACGGCGCCGTCGAGACGCGGCGCGGCGGCCAGCGCCACGGCGGCGATCAGCGGCAGGAAGACGATCAGGCTGAGCAAGGGCTTATCCCCACAGGACAAGGAGGACGACGGCGACGAGGAGCACCAGGACAGCCTGCAGGTAGTACTGGTGCAGCTGGCCGGTCTGCGGCCGGCGCGCAAGCTGCCCCAGCCGGCGAACTTCGGCCGCGAGCCGTTCCACGGCGCGGTCGAGCCACCGGTCGTCCACGCCGCTGGCCCGTCCGGCCAGGCGCAGCGTCCCGGCCGAGATGACCTCGACCCCGCGGTCGAGGACCTGGTCGTCGAAGCGGGCGAGCGCTTCGGCACAGCGCAGGGTCGGGCGGACGATCAGCACCCGTGCGGCGGCCTCGAGCCCCAGCCACCGCAACGCCCACCTCGGCTCGGGGAGTGGGCGGCGGACAACCAACAGGACGACCACAACGGCGATCACGGCCGAGACCGCAAGCTCGACGAGGGACACGTGAAGCGCGCCCGGCTCGCCAGCGACCCGGGCGACCGCGGCGTCGACCGGTGGAAGGGCCAGCAGACCGGCATAGGCGGCACCCACCGCGAGGATCACCAGGGGTGCCTGTTGCAGTCCGCGAATGCGCCCGGCTTCCATCGGGCCACGGTCGCCGCCGTCGCGTCGCCAGATGACGACGAGCAGCTTGCCCGCGTACGCGGCCGACAACGCCGACGCGGCCAGGCCGACCGCATACAACCACGGCGACTGCTCCAGAACCTGCGCGAGGACCGCATCCTTGGTCGCCCACAGCGACAGCGGCGGGATCCCGGCCAGCGCCAGCGCGCCGACGGTGGCGGACCAGCCGACCAGCCGCCACCGCCCGACGACCCCGCGCAGGCCGGCGAGCTGCGTGGTGCCCAGCGCGGTCAGCCACGCCCCTGCCGCCAGGAACAGCAGCGCCTTCGTGGCGGCGTGCGCGATCAGATGGGCGGCGCCGCCGGCCACCGTGCCGGCCCCGGCGGCCATCACCACGAACCCGAGCTGGGCGGCGGTGGAGGCAGCGAGAAGCTGCTTGATGTCCCGCTGGGCGACCGCCACCGCCCCGAGCAGCAGCGCCGTCAGACCGCCGACCCACATGGCCATCGGGGCGGCCCAGCCGGTCGCGGCGAGCAGGGGCTGCACCCGCAGCAGCAGGTAGCCGCCCATGGCCACCATCGCCGCGGAGTGCAGGAGCGCGCTGACCGGGCTCGGGCCGGCCATCGCCCGAGACAGCCAGAACGACAGTGGCAGTTGCGCGGCCTTGCCGAGCGCCGCGGCGAGGATCCCCGCGGCGATGACGTGCCGCCAACCGGGGCTGCCGTGGGGAAGGTCGGCCAGGGCCAGACCCGCGCCGCCGGCCAGCGCGGCTGCCGCGGCGACGTACAGGCCCAGGTCTGCCGAGCGGGTGGTGACGAACGCGGTCAGGCCGGCGGACACGCGGTCCTCGTCACGCCACCAGAACCCGATCAGCGCGTACGAGGCCGCGCCCATGATCTCCCACGCGAACAGCAACGTGGGCAGGGTCGCCGAGGTGACGGTGAGCGCGGCGGAGGCGGCGAACAGCAGCATCAGGCCGTGAAAGCGTGCCTGCGAACGGCGAATCTCCCCTGCCGCGGCGGCGAGCACCAGCAGGGTCACCACGGCGAGCATGGGCACCAGCAGCGCGGCGAGCCCGTCGACGGTGAGCGCGAAGTCGACGCCCGCCATGAACGGCACCGCCACGGCAGGCCGGGCCACCGCGACCACCACCGCCAGGACGACCGTGGCTGCCGCGACGGCAAGTGAGACCGGCGCGGCGGCGCGCTCCGCCCGCCGGGTCGTGGTCAGCAGGGTGCCCGCCGCTGTGGGGAGGGCAACGAGTGACCACAGGGCCGTCTGCGCGAGTGGGTTCATCGGGACAGGTCCGCGGCCATGTCGGTCATGTCGGTGCGGCGTACCCGATGCAGATGGGTGGCCACGGCGAAGCCCATCGCCATCTCGACGGTCATCGCGACGATGATGATCAGCAACAGGACCTGCCCGGACGGGTCCGGGGCGAGGAACCACCAGAAGCCGGCGGCGGCCAGGATGAGTCCGTTGAGCATCAGTTCCAGCCCCATCATCACCATGACCACCACCTGCTGGGACAGCGCGCCGTAGAGGCCGACGCTGAACAGCGCCGCCGCCACGAGCAGCACGGTCTGCAGGGTCATCGACCGACACCTCCCGGCTGCGGGTCGTCGGCCGGCCGCCGGCGCAGGTCGTCGCCGAACCGGTCGTAGCGGGTCCGGTGGGCTGCCAGCACCACGCCGGAGACGATGGTGGCGGCCATGACCGCGCCGACGGCCGCCATGGCCAGCATCTTCGGGCCCATCAGCTCCTCCCCCAACGCCTCGGTGACGTCGACGGGCGGAGCGCCGCGTCGCGTGGGCCAGGGCACGAGCAGCACCCCGGCGGCGAGGAGCACGAACACACCGATGGACACCGCCAGAGCGTGGCGGTTGTCGTGGACCATGCTCATCTGCATCAGCGCCGGGTTCATGCCCATGAACATGACCATGTAGACAGCCATGACGGCCATCTCCATGACCATCATCAGGATCGTCACCACGCCGACGTAGTTCTGCTGCATCAGCAGCACCTGGAGGCCGACGGCGATGAACGACACGGCGAGGGCGTAGCTGGCCCGGGCCATCGAGTCGACGATGAACACGGCGGCGCCGGCGAGCACGGCGACGACCGCCAGGGCCCAGAACGCGACGTGAGTGATCACCTCAGCTCCTCCCTACGGCGACGACCGCGACGATCAGGTCCTGCAGCAGCACCGCGGGCAGCAGCACCAGCCACCCGACCTCCATGAACACGTCCGGCCGCGCCGCCGGCAGGCGGCGGCGCAGCCACACGAACACCGCCAGCAGGGCGAGTGCCTTGATCAACACCCACGCCCAAGCGGGCAGCAGCGGGCCGGCGCCGCCGCCGAGGAACATCGGCACCGCGAACGCGGCCCCGGCGGCGAGCAGCGCGTACCGGCCACCCTGGAACAGCAGCCGATCGACGCCCGACAGCTCGGCGGTCACGCCGCCGGCCACGTCGGCGCCGAGGGCCGGGGAGAACGGACCCCAGACAGCGATCGCCAGGACTCCCATGCAGAAGACGAGGAAGGCCACCGGCATCCACACGACGAACCACAGGCCCTGCTGGGCGGCGGCGATCTTGTCGATGTTCAGGCTCGACGCGCCGACCGCGGGCGCCACGAGCGCGAACATCAGCGGCAGCTCGTAGGCCAGCCCGTGGGCGAGGAACCGGTATCCGCCGACCAGGGAGTGCGCCGAGTTGGCGCCCCAGCCGGTCAGCCACACGAACGCCCACGCCAGCACGTCCATGGCGTTGAACCAGATCACCCCGACGTCGAGGTCGAACAGCGTCCACCGGCCCAGCGGCACCACCGTGATGATCATCAACGCCATCAGCAGCAGTCCTGCCCCGCCGATGCGCCACAGCAGGCCGTCCGCCGCGACCGTGGTCCGCCGCCGCTGGCGCATCAGCCGGACCACCTCACCGAACGGCTGGCTCAGCCCTGATGAGCCCATGCCGGTGGTCCGCGCGGTCAGGAACCCGTCGAAGACGGCGGCGGCGACCGCCAGGAGCCCGAGCAGCCCGGCGGCGGGCAGCGCCCACCCGGCGGGGACCACGGTGACCGCGGGCTCAGCCATGGCTCACCTCCCGGTCCGCCGCGAGCGGATCGAGGTCGAGACTGGCGACGATGAGGCGGGCGGTGGCGAGGTCCCACCCGCGCACCAGATCAGGGATCGCGTCGACGGGTACGCCGAGCAGTGGGCCGGTGGGCTGCTGGCCGGCGATACTGTTCGCGGCCCGGTCGAGCATGGCGAGCAGCCGGTCACGAACGTCGCCTGTCACGGTGGCCGGCGAGCCGCGGCGGGCGAGATCCTGCGCATCCAGCGGGCCGACCCGGCGCAGCGACCACCGCAACCACCACGACCGGCCGACCATGCGGCGGAGCCGGTGGAGTTCCGCCGCCGGCCCGTCAGAGTCATCGGTGAAGAGCAGGGTGTCCCGGATCCGCCGGGCGCGGGAGGCGGCATCATCCCAGCCGGCGAGCTTCAGGAGGCTGGCGGCGTTGTCGCAGCGTCGGGCGGCGAACCGCCGCCGGTCCTCGCGCAGGTGCCTCGGCTCTCCGGCTGCAGTGGGGTTGTCGGCGGCGATCAGGCTGGTCTCCGCGTCGACGATGACGTCGCCCTGGAGGGTGCACCGCAGGACGAGGCCCGCCGGCCAGTACGCCAGAAGGGGGCCTAGTCGCAGATGTAGAAGGTCCATCTCCAAGCCGTCGCGGTCCTCACCGCCGGAGGCGAGCGGGATGCCGCCGGGGGCCATGTCCATGCCCTCATGCGCCATGCCCCCGTGGCCCGTGCCGCCGTGGCCCCCATGCATCATCGCGCCGTGGGCAGGGTGCCCCATGCCCTCGTGATCGGCGTGCTGAGCACCGGCATGGGCGGCATGCCCGGAGTGGTTCACGTCGCCGTGGCCGTCGGAGGGCATGCCCTCATGACCGGAGTGCGCCGCACCGCCATGACCCGCCTGCCGCGCGGTCGCCGTCTGTTCGTGGTCCGTGTGGCCGTGATCGCCATGCTCCCGGGCGCCGTCGGCGTCCTCATCGCTACCGTGTGGTGGTTCGTGGGGGCCGACGTGACCGTGCGTCTCGTGGGTCGGCCCTTCGCGCTGGGTACCTTCCTGCATCTCCGTAGAGGCGGCGTGCGTGCCGTGGTCGGCCTGTGCCTCATGGACCGTCCCGCCCTGCTGTCTGCCGCCACGGCGGCGGTCCGGGACGGGGTGGGCGGTGTCGTGCCCGGGGCGGTCATGTGGAGCGTGCCGTGCGTGGGGGTGATGCTCACCCGGAGGGGCATGGCCGGTCGCGGCCTGGTCGGGTGACCGCTCCCAGCTGTCGGCCCGCTGCCCGGTGAGGTCGAGCAGGTCTTCCTCCGCCGCGACGAGGGCGGGCAGGACTGCCTGCGGGGATCTGACCTCGATGCGAGCGCGCGGGCCGGGCATCTGCTCCCACAGCCGATGCAGCGGCTCCGCCAGGTGCGGGGGCGGCGGGCCGCAGACGGCCAGGATGTCGGCGTCCCCCGGGGACAGGGCCAGCCGCCAGCCCCGGGCCAGGACGGTCCGCTCGACCGCGGCCCGGGTCACCCAATGCCCTGGCACCTCGGCGACGAGCACATGCGCGTGCCGGGCGGCGATCCGACCTAACGCTTCGCTCAGACCCACCGCAGCGCGCCTTCCCGCCAGGCCCAGAGCACGGCCACGAAGACTCCGCCGAGGAACACGAACATCTCGACGATCGCGGTAGCCCCGAGTCGGGTGACGACCACCGACCACGGATACATGAACAACATTTCCACATCGAAGGCGAGAAACAGCAGCGTGGCGAGGTACCACCGGACGTGGTAGCGCGACAGTGCGTGCTCCTCAGGCCGCCACCCGGACTGGAACGGCAGGCTCTCCAGCGGCGAGGAAGCGATCGCCAGAGCTCGGTGGGCCAGGTACAGGCCGGCGACGATGAGCGCGGCGACCAACGCCATGCTGGCTGCCCCTGCGTACATTCCGCTCCTATCCGCGCTGCCGATTCCAAGCTGCTAGCCGAGCGGTCGGCCGCCCAGGCCCGCTGCCCCCGTTCCCTCCCTTCGCCTTTCAACGTCAGGCACTCTGCGAGATCCTCTACCGGCATCGCAGGTCGCCCTGCGGATGGGACCCGTGCCGGCGCGCCTACCGCGCCGGTCTCGGTGACCCCGTCACGTCCGCACAGGCAAGCCCAGCGTGGCTTCGGCACGGGCCGATCCGCGCAGGTGCCCTCACCCACTTCTCCTATCACGAAGTAGTAGCGGACGCCTGTTGTGCCGCGAACGCGTCCACGGGGTTGGAGCGACACGAGCATGTCGGGTCAGCGTTTCGGGCGCAGAGACTCAATTCGCGCCACGGATTGGTCGATGCGGTGCTCACTGACGCGCCCGGTCCGGACGAGATTCATGATTGTGTCGACTGTCTCCTCGACGACTCGCGGGGTGTACACCTGCTGGTTGGCGAGGCGAGCAGGTCGAGGCTGGCCTGCAACGCCAGGGCGACCGCTTCGGCGGCGGCGTACCGGTCGGTGATCGCGACCGCCTGCAGGTCTCGCTGACCACCGGCCCGCGCGGCCGAGCGGCGCAGCTTCGCCCCCGCGCGGTGCACGGGACGGCCTCGTGGTGTGGTGGTCGGCCGTGGCGTCGCCGACGTGGCAGGGTGCGCCTCTCAGTTGGCCATGGTCGCCACCGCGTGTGAGCCGATTCCGGCGAGCAGCAGCCGGCGGGGCAGGTGCACGCTGTTCACCCCCGCACGCTACGGCCCACCCCCACCCCATGCGTGCTCACCGACGAAACGTCATCCACCGGTGGGACGGCCTCTTTACTCACGGGTTACATGCTCAATGATCTCGGGCCGCATCCGAACCCGGCGAAGGCAGCCTCTGCGGCGTCTGCGGGCGGAAGATGCAGGGTCAGCACCCCCACGGAGGCGCCTACTACCGCTGCCGCTTCCCTCAGGAATACGCGCTGGCGAACAAGGTCGACCACCCGCGCAACGTGCTCCTGCGAGACGAAACATTGATCAAGCCGCTGGACACGTGGCTGGCGGCGGAACTCGGACCACTGCAGCGCCGCCACACGATTACAAGCTCCTCGACCAAGCCGCCGCCGACCTGCCCGTCGTAACTACCCTGGCTCCGACCGGGCCGACAGCGGCCGAGTGCGAAGCGAAGCTGGCCCGCTACGGCGGCCCTGGGAGCAGAAGCAGACCCAGCTGTCGTCGCTGGGTGGATCGCCGAAAGCCAGGCCGAACGACAACGTGCCGAGCAACACGAGGAGGCCATGCCGGCCCCCGAGGTGCCGGCCACCGCCGGCCGCCTCACCGAAAAGGAAATCATCGCCGTTGAAGAACTCGGGGACGTGGTCACCGCGCTACGAGACGCCGAGTCCGAACATAAGCTGGAGGTCTACGGCAACCTTGGACTGCGCCTCACCTACGACCAAAAACGCAAACGGCGCGGGCAGATCTCGATCTTGCCATGCACCGTTGGGATTTGCTTTGTCCGAGGGGGGATAAGCGGTTCACAGGTGTGGCCGTGGGTCGGCGATCACCCTCGCGGTGGGAGTCGTGCGGTCGGGACCCGCCGACGCATGGTTGGCGGTCGGCGGGTCCCGGTCGTTCGACGATCCTCAGCGCACGTCGTAGGCGCGCGTGATGGTCTGGGAGACCTTGGCCCCCTTGGCGTCCGTGAACTCGACGCGCAGGCTGACCTGCTTGCCGGAGTCACCGGTGTGGTCCACGACGAGGTCCGTCCCCGAGGAGGTCAGGTTCGTCGTGCCCTCGACCCACGTCGCGCCGCCGTCGGTCGAGGTCCAGACGTGGGCCTCCACGATGGCGCCGGCCGGGTAGCCCGGGTTCGCCTGGACACGTGCCGGGATAGTGATGGACCCGGCCGGGACCGCCTTGAGCCCGTCAGCGGGGATGTCCAGACGCGGCATGAGCATCGGCAGCGGCCGGCTGTAGACGTCGGGCTCCTCGTGCGAAGAGAACCTCCACCCCCGGTCAGGTCATCACCGACTCGTGGTACGGCGGGTCGGTCACCCCCGGCGTGCGGAACGACAACGACGGGACGCCGCAGATGATCGCCGAGCGTCAGGGTGACCTCATCGGGGTCGCCCCGACGATCTGGGCCGACGGCGCCGGTCACTGGTCCGACGGCGGTTCCTTCGGCGACCTGGGCAACCTGGTGCTCAAGCGCGACGGCGTCACCATCGCCACGAGCATCTACCCGCACGACGTGTTCACGGTCCCGTCCGGGGACGCCACCTACGAGCTGACGCTGAACACGGAAAAGGTCGGGGCTCCGGCCAAGTTCTGGAAGCGACGCGATGGTCTCGGCGACTACGCCAGGTTCGGCGAGCGCCGCCCGGTCGACCACGACCCGGTAGCGCACACCTTGGGCCACCATCTGCGACTCCACCGGACTGGCGCCTGGCGGTACGGCAACGAACGGTGTGGTGACGAAGAAGCGGACTTCTTTACGGGCGTGCTGCACCTGGGCGAACCGGTGCCGGATCGCCTCGACGCCGGTGACCACCTCGATCAGCTCGCTGATGCTGCGGCCGGCCATCGCCTTGCGGTGTTCCTCGGCGAGGGTGACGAGCGCCAGCTCGGCGCTGCGCAGTTCCGCCTGTCGTTCGCTGATCAGCGCGCCGAGCGCGACCGCGGGCGGCGCTGCCGCGAATCCGCCGTCGGGAGTGGGCTTCACCAGGCCGGACGCCATCAGGTACGACAGCGCCGCCTCGACCGCGGACGCGGAGAGGTGCAGGGCGTCGACCAGCTCGGCCGCGCTGGCCTGGGCACGACTGGTGAGCACGGTGTAGACCGATTCGTGTTCGGGGCTCAGGCCCAACGCACCCAGCATCGGCGGCCGCCTCCCCTGCACCTGTTGCTGCGGGGAGAGTATGCGCCACGGTGATCGATCTTTCCCAGCCCCTGGTGGCGGGGGAACGGCGGGAACGGGCCCCGGGACGTCGCCGCCCCGGGGCCCTTCGAACGGTCTCACCGCAGGCCGTACGCCCGGATGATCTCCTGCTTGATGCCGAAGCCGGCATCGGTCGTGCCGGTAGCCCGCACCGACACGAAGCCGCCCGCCTGGGGGATCGGCTTGAGGCGGATCTGCTCGGTGCTGCCCGCCTTCACGTCACCGTGCAGGTCGGTGTCGAGGCGGTACTCCATCTGCAGCAACGCGAACGGTTCGAACCTGTCCGAGTCGTTGGAGCTGGAGACGAAGTCCCACTCGGTGTGCGTACGGGTCGACAGCCGCCACTGGTCGGCCGGGCGGGACGCGTCCAGCACCAGGTGGTAGGGCAGGGTGCCGGCCGGCACTGACTTCCACTGCAGGTCGGACGAGCGCTTGTTCTCGTACATCAGCCGGTCGCCCGGTTAGAGCTTCATGTTGACCGGCACTGAGCCCCAGTCCAGGTAGCCGCCGTGTTCCAGCACGTCGGCCGACGGACTCCAGGTCTGGACGTTGATGGTCATGTAGTCACGCCAGCGGCTGTTCTGCACCGCGAAGGCCCGGTTGAACGCCGGCCGGATCGCCGGGGCGAACCAGTCCAGCCGGGTGGTGCTGCCCTTGGCGTACGCGTGGCCGTTGGCCACGTCCGTCCAGGTGCCCTGCACGTGCGACTCGGCCCAGACCTGGTCCGGGGTCACCCACTCGGTGCGGGTGCCGGGGTACCACTCCCGCTCGGGAATGCCGAGGGATGGCTTGAAGGTCAGGTCGTACCGGTAGCCGCCGCCCTGCTTCGCCTCGGTGACGTTGTAGTAGCGGGCGTCGATCCGGGCGAGGTCCTCCCGGGCCGGGTGGTAGCTGAGCGCCTGGTCCGGCACCTGCCCTGCGTAGGTGCGGGTCAGGTCGTAGACATAACTCGCGTACGGCACCTGCTTGGTGATCAGCTGCAGCGTGCCGGTCTTGGCCAGCTCGATCAGCTGCGCCCCGGCGTCGCGGCGCACGCCGGCGACCGGGATCGGCGACGGGCCCACAGACTCGTTGAGCACGCCGACGCCGTCGTTGACGACCAGCAGCAGCTTCGCCCCGGCGGCCGCCGCGGCGGCGGCACGGTCCATGGCGCTGACCGCGTCACTGCGGGTCACCACCACGGCCTTGCCCCGCACGTCGAGCGTGGCGTAGTCGGCGGCTGCACCGGTGCCCACGTAGACCGCGGGCAGCGTCTCCTGGCCGGCGGTGAGCGTGCTGCCCCGCTGGACCGTGACGTCCACCGGCGGCAGGCCCGGGACGTCCACGCTCAGCTGCGGCTCGCCCTTGCGCCACCGGTTGACCATCGTGAACGACCCCTGGGTGACCTGGTCGGTCGGCGTGACGTAGATGTCGTCGTACCTCGGCGACACCGCGTAGGCGTCCCGGAAGCTGTCGCCGTTGGCGTACGTGACGGTGTAGTCGAGCTTGCGCTGGCGGTCCTGGCTGGGCTGGGGCGCGGTGGTGTCCAGTAGGCGCGCCTTGCGCGCGTCCAGCGCCACCTCGGTGTCGCCGGAGAGCACGGTCTCCGGGTCCACCAGGACGGCGAGACCGAGCGCATCGGGCCGCTCACCCGGCACGACCAGCGACGACTCCACCGTGTAGGTGCCCGACGGCAGCCGCAGCGTCATCTCGCCATCGACGGTGAACAGCCAGGGGTCGGACACGCCGGCCTTCTTTGAGGATGACCGTCGACCTGGCGGGCTTGCCGTCCCGACCGATCAGCTTGATCTTCAGGCTGTAGCGCTCGTCCTCCTTGACCAGACCGAGCGACGTACGCGTGACCGCGGCACCCGTGACGGCGTCGGTGCCGATGAGGTAGCCGGTGAACTGGCCGCTGCCGGGCCTGGTCGGGTCACCGGTGACCGGGACGGCCGAGCTGCCGCCCGCGGGCACCGTCACCGAGGAGGCGCCCAACGAGAACGGGCCCGTACCGGTGATGGCGAGGTTCAAGGTCACGTCGGTGCTGCCCGAGTTGGCGAACGTCACCTGCTTGGTCACCGGGGCGTCAGTGGGCTCGTGCGGCCAGTCGAAGAACCCGAAGAAGGCCGAGCCGGCCGCCCGGACGCTCGTGCGTACGGCGGCGGCGACGTCGACCCGGCCCGTACCCACCTCGTACGGCGTCTACCCGGCCGCCAGGCCCTTCGCGCTGCTCATCAGCGCTTCCTTGAGCTGCGCGCCGGACCAGTCGGGGTGGCGCTGGGCCAGGATCGCCGCGGCACCCGACACGTGCGGGGTGGTGCCCCAGCCGGGCGTGCGCGCCGCATGCCGCAGCCAGACGTTGACGCCACTCGGCCGTGGCGTCCCCGTACCGGCAGATGCGCCGGCAAGGTCTGCCACATGGCATCCGTCCGTCAAGGCGCACGAGTACGCGGCCGGCGTCACCCCGCCACTATTCGTGTCGTGCAGAAACACGCGATCGTGGCGGAGGACGACGCCGTTCCCGGCGTGATCGGCGCGCCGTCGCATGCCCTTGGCCTACAGCTCACGCAGACCCACACGCCTCACGTAGCCGATCAGCTACCCGATACCTCGTCAGACGGTGCTTGTCCGTGCGAACCTAGTGAGGCCGGACGTTGTGGTTGCCGGCGAACAGATTGCCGGGATCGTACTGACGCTTGACCGCTGCGAGCCGCTCGTAGGTCTGGGTCGGATAGATCGCTTTGACATCCTCCTCAGTGGCGGAACTGAGGAAGTTGGCGTAGGCGCCGTTGACGTGAGGTGCGAGTCTCTCCCAGATCGCTTCCAGGGCAGGAAGAGCGGCCTCGACGACCGGCTTCGGACCTGCGATGGTGGTCACGAACATCAACTCTGCCTGGCGATGCGCGTAGGCGGTGGCATCCTCGGGGACTCGGGATACCGCGCCACCGACGCTGCGAACGGAGATCAACGGTGACCGCTGCGACGCCCCCACCTCCGTGAGGATCTGAAGGACCTCGCGCACCGATTCCCTGCCGACATAGGCGCTTCGGGTTTCCAGCTGGATGCCAGGCGGCAGGGCCATGCCATCCACGAGTATGTCCGCGTAGGGCTTCAGCGCGACATCGTCGTCGATCACCGTGCCGAGCCGGCGGATCGGGTCGATCGCCCGGGCCGCGAGGTCCGGGTCGGCGCCGTCAAAGGCGACGTAGATCTCGACGGGCGCTTCGGGTCCGCCGGCGAATGGATTGGCGAAGTTCGCGACGGATGTGAGCTCCTCGGGTGCGGTGCGGAGGTAGTCCGCCCACCCCTGGAGCACGCTGGCCGCCTCCGATGCCGGGAAGGCGATCCTGCCGTAGAAGACGTCCGTCGTCGGGTGTGCCACGAACTCGAAGGCGGTCACAATCCCGAAGTTGCCGCCGCCACCGCGGATCGCCCAGAACAGCTCCGGGTTCTGCTCAGCGGTCGCATGAGCGACATCTCCGCCGGCAGTGACCACCTCTGCGAGGACCACACTGTCCAGGGCAAGGCCATACTTCCTGATCTTCCAGCCGATACCGCCGGTCAACGTCAGCCCACCGACACCGACGCTCTTGGTGTCGCCCGAGGAGATCGCCAGGTCATGCGGAGCCAGGGCCGCCGCGACCTGACCCCAGGTGGCGCCGCCGCCGATGCGTACGACATGACGTTCCTTGTCGACGATCTGCACGTCCGCGAGCTTGCTGAGGTCGATCACAACGCCGCCGTCGTTGGTGCCGAAGCCCGGAAAGCCATGACCGCCGCCTCGCACGGACAGCGAAAGTCCTGCGGCTGCGGCGAATCTGACACCTGCTTGCACATCCCCGACGCTCTCGGGCCGCAGAACATAGGCTGGACTACCCGAGGCCAATACCGAACGACTAGCTGATTCGTACTCCGCTCCGCCCGGTTCGATGATGTCGCCGCCGAAGTCACGGCGAAGTGTGTCAAGCACTGAACTCATAATGTTCCTTCCCAATAGAAGAACCCTCGTTACCCGAACTGGCCGGGCTGGAAGTCGCCCGCCGATCAGGTCGGCACTGCTTGTGAACATGCCGGGACCGCGGTTTGCCCGGCGGCCGCGGCCTCCTGGTGTGGGGGTCTATGCAGAAACCGCAGCCGTTGACCTGGCTGGCGCGCAGCGTCACCAGGTCCTTGCGTTGAGCAGCGGCGCCCGCTCGGTCGCCAGGCCGCGGCTGCAGACTCACTTGACGATCTTGGCGCCGAGTTCGTCGATCATCAGGTCGATGCCGGGCTCCCACACCGCTTCCTCCCTCCTCGCAGTTGCGGGCCACGCCGATCGTTCGCGTGAGCCCCTGACGAACCTGGAGATGCCGGCGACCCGATCCTTGTGACAGCGCGACGACGTGACGTGCGCCACCGGTCGCGGGGGTCGCAAGGTGGTGGGGAGCGTCGTCCTGTCTGTCTGGCGACAACGAAGTCGATGTCGTTCGCGAACCACCCTTGAGTCCGCCTGCCGCGACGCGGGCTTCGCGCCCCGGATCGTGGCCGAGAGCAGCGACCTCGGGGTCGTGGTCGCGCTGACCGCCGAACAGGTCGGGATCGCCGTGCTGCCCCGGTCCGCGCTCACCGGCGCCTCCGGCGTCGTACGCCGCCCGCTCACCGCACCCGCGCTACACCGGTGCCTGCTGCTGGTGTCCCCGACCGACTGCTCCCCCGCCGCACGTGCCTTCCGTGGCTTTGCCCGACAGAAGCTTTCGTCCCGTTGAACCACCATCGGGACCGACGGACAGCGGCCAGGCATTGCGCCAACGGCCGGCCGCGGGCGCACGAGGCGTCACCACGGCCTGGGGACAGGCGTTCGTGAGGACGCGCACGGCCCCGCTCTGCCGAGGCGTACGCGCGTTTCGGCGGAGTGGGGCCGTGCACCGGGCAGAGGCGGCACCCGGTCTGTTGAGCCCCGTGGCCCTTCAGTGAGCCTCGGCCGTGAGGTCCTGCCAGTCGGACCAGGTCTTGAGCCGGTCGGCGTAGACCTGCTGGACTATCTCGTGACCCTGGGGCCGAAGAAGATCCGCAGGGGCGGGTTGTCGGCAGTTGGCTGCCATTGCTGCCGAATGGGCGCAGCGGCTGACCGATTCCGATCTGGAAGCGCGGGGCGGGGGTGCCCAGGAGCCGAGCTACGCAAAGCGAATGCGGACTCACCTCGCGCGGATGGCGGCAGCTGAGCAGATGGCCGCTCTTCTCGCTGACCTCGTATCCGCCAGTGCCGGGGAGGCGGTGAAGTACGTGCCGGATATCCCGAGCTTGGTGCGGCGGTAGGCGTCAGTCGGCAAGCAGCACGTAAGCGATGGCCGCACCTGTCGATCTCGAGAAGGCGCACCGGCGAGTGGAAGCAACCGCCTGGGAGCATCGGTTGGGCCGGCAGCCATCTGGGCTACCCCGGGCCACCGGGGGCAGCCTGATGACCTGGCTTGACACTCGTGGCTGACAAGGGTCGACAGCAACAAAGGAGGAGCGACGGGGCCTCCCTTCCCCTCGCACCCGGCCGGACGGAGAATGATTCGCGGGCGGCGCGGACAAGCGTCGGCGCACGGTCGCGGGGAGCATGGTGGACGGTCGGACGCTGGTGGGCAGGGTCGGGCGGGTGGTGCATGCGCTGCGTGGCGGTGACCGCCCGGGAGAGGTCCGCGTCGTCGTGGACGGCATCGCGCACTATTACCTCGCGTACGCGTTGACGCCGGTTCCGGCTGGCGCCGAGGTACTGATCATCAACAACCGTGGCGCGCGCCAAGTCGACGTCGAGCCATGGCCCACCGTGGCCGGGGGCGAGGGCTCCCGCTAGGACAGAAGGGTCGTCCAGTGTTCGGATACCGCGTGCCCGCACCCAACGAGGCTCTGCTCATCAGCGGACGCAAGCAGCGTGGAGCGGAGGCGCTGCCGTTCAAGATCGTCACGGGTCACGGCGTCTTCGTGGTGCCGGTCTTCTCCAAGGCCACCCGGCTCACGCTGGCCATGCAGGAGGCCGAGGTGGTCGAGGACTGCTACACGAAGCAGGGCATCACCCTGACCGTACAGGCCGTCATCGCGTTCAAGGTCGGCGACGACCATGAGTCCATCGCCGCCGCTGCCCGGCGTTTCCAGGGCGACCAGAGCCAGATGCCGACGCTTGTCGGGCGGATCTTCAGCGGTCACCTGCGCAGCATCATCGGCAGCATGACCGTCGAGTCGATCATCCGCGAGCAGCAGACCCTCGCGGACGCCATCGTGGACGCCAGCAAGACCGAGATGGCCCGGATCGGCCTGGCCGTCGACTCGCTCCAGATCAGCAGCATCGACGACAAGGGCGTCGGCTACATCCGCGCGCTCGCCGCGCCGCACCAGGCCAAGGTCGACCAGGACGCCAAGGTGGCGCAGGCCGCCGCAGACCAGGCCAGCGCCATGGCGCAGCAGGAGAGCGTGCGGCACCAGGCCGAGTACGCCCGACAGACCGCGATCGCCCGGGCCCAGTACCAGGCCGAAATCGACCAGGCCCAGCAGACCGCGGCCCAGGCTGGCCCGCTGGCAGCGGCCCGCGCCCAGCAGGAGGTGCTTGTCGAGCGCGCCCGGGTCGCCGAGCGCAACGCCGAGCTGCGGCAGGCCGAGCTGATCGCCGAGGTGATCCGTCCCGCCCAGGCCGAGGCCGAGCGGATCCGCACCCTGGCCCAGGCGCAGGCCGACGCCACCAAGCTCTCCGCCGAGGCGGCCGCCGCGCAGGACCGGATCGCCCTCGACCAGCGGGTCATCGAGCAGTTGCCCGACCTGCTACGCGCGGCCGCCGCCGGCCTGCAGGGCGCCAACGTCACCGTGCTCAACGGCGCCGAGGGGCTCAGCAGCGTGGTCGCGTCGCTGGCCGGTCAGGGCATGGCGCTGCTGGACGCGGTCCGCACCGGGGTTGCGCCGGCCACCGGCCCGACCGTGGAGCGGCCCGCGGTGAACGGCACGCCGGCAAGGGCCAACTGATCATCGGTACGCGGGCCCGGCCGACCTCGCGTCGCCGGGCCTGGCGCGAACCATCACCGCCGCCCGCAACTCCACCATTTCCTGCCACCTCGACGCTTCCCGGCCCTTCGCGCGTCACTGTCGGGCGTCCAAGCCCTGTTCGTCCTCAAGCTGTCAAGCGGAAGTCACACCGTTCGGCTCATTTGCCCCGATCGGTTGCCAACCTTTCGCGGCCGCGCGGTAGGTGAATGTGGTGGGGCGGTCGGGGTAGGCGGGTGGTGTTCCGGGCTGCACCGTGGCCGGGAGCCGAGGAGAGGAGCACGCGATGACGGCGATCAACCAGAGCAGACCGCCGGGCGGCACCACCTATCAGGCCCGCCAGGCGGCGTCCCAGGTGGGCCAGCAGACCGCGCAGGCGGGTGGCCGGGTCGGTCACGCCGCTGCCGAGCAGGGCCGGCAGGTCGCCGGGCAGGCGCGGCAGCAGGCGCGGAACCTGACTGGGGAGGCCACCTCGCAGCTGCACGACCAGGCCCGGACTCAGCAGCATCGGGCCGCTGAGGGGTTGCGTGGTCTCGGCCGCGAGCTCGACGCGATGGCCGATCGCGGCGGGGATAACGGTATGGCCGGTGAGGCGGTACGGCGGGCGGCGATGGTGGCGGACCGGGCCGCCGGGTGGCTCGACGAGCGTGAACCTGGCGAGGTGATGGACGACGTGCGCGGGTACGCCCGCCAGCACCCGGGCATGTTCCTTGCCGGTGCGGCGGTGGCCGGAATGCTGGTCGGTCGGCTCACCCGAAACCTGACGTCCGGGGACGGGCAGCGCGCGAGCCGACAGATGGGCCAGACCGCGCAGCCGGGCCAGCCGATGCCGCCGCCGCAGGAGCGGGCGGTCGAGGCTTCGTACACCGGCGAAGGCCCCTACACCGGGGCGGCGCGGGCACAGAGCGTATCGCCGGCGGGACAGCGGGAGCGGGACGTCCCGGGTGGGGTGGCACCGTGACCGCCCCGGCGAAGGAGCGCACCCAGTCGGTCGGTGAGCTGTTGGGTGACGTGACCCGTGACATGTCGACGCTGGTCCGGCAGGAGATCGAACTGGCCAAGGCGGAACTGCGCGAGGAGGCGAGCCAAGCCGGCAAGGCCGGTGGCGTGTTCGCTGGTGCTGCGCTGGCTGGTTTCCTGACCATCCTGTTTGTCTCGTACGCAGCCTGGTGGGGCCTGTCCAACGTGATGGACCAGGGCTGGGCCGCGCTCATCGTGGCGGGAGTGTGGGCGATTGTCGCCGCCATCCTCATCGCTATGGGGCGGACAAAGCTACGGCAGCTTCGGGCGGTGCTGCCCCGGACCCAACAGACCGCACGGCAGATGCCGAGCGCCCTACGCGGCCGATGAACGAGCGGGAGGGAGCAGACGATGTCGACCGATCCAGACCAGATCCGGCAGCGAATTGAACAGACCCGCAACGAACTGATGAACGACGTCGACGCGCTCACCGACAAGGTCGATCCGCGGCGGATCGCCAGCGACCGTGTCGGCCAGGCGCGCGGCGCACTCACCAGGGCCAAGGAGAAGGTGATGGGCACACCGACGGACGGGCACGGCGCCGGCCAGCGGATGTCGTCCGCCGCCGGCTCAATGCGCGACGAGGCCCGCGAGCTCGGCCAGCAGTCTCGGCAGCAGGCTCAGGGCAACCCGCTGGCGGCCGGCCTGATCGCCTTCGGTGCCGGGCTGCTGCTCTCCGCGCTGATCCCGCCCAGCCGCCCCGAGCGGCAGTGGGCCGGTCAGGCCAAGGAGATGGCCCGCCAGCACTCCGGCGAGCTGCGCGAGCAGGCCAGCGTGGTCGGTCACCAGATGCGGGACAACCTGCGCGAGCCCGCGAAGCAGGCAGCCCAGGCGGTGGGGTCCGCCGCGGGACGCGGCGCGTCCGCCGTTGGGGGTCAGGCCAAGTCGGCTGCTCAGCAGGTGCAGGGGCAGGCACAGGGAGCTGCGGGTGAGCTTCGGCAGGGCTGAGCCGGTTGCGGCGACGGGGCGGGCTCGCATCGGCGGGCCCGCCCCGCAGTGCCGTTTCATCGGCCGTCGTCACGGCTGGAGGGAGGGCTGGTGAAGGCTCCGCCGCCGCCGAAGGTGGCACGACCCGCCATGTATCACCGGTGGAGCTGGATCACCTTCATCCACTGGCGCTACCCGCCGTCGATGCTGCAGCCGATGCTGCCGCCCGGGCTGACGGTTGAGACCTTCGACGGATCAGCCTGGGTCGGCTTGACGCCGTTCCTCATGCAAGGGGTACGGGGCCCAGCGCTACCGGCCGTACCGTGGTTGTCGAGCTTCCCCGAGACCAACGTCCGAACCTACGTCAAGGACCGGCGAGGCCGGCACGGAATCTGGTTCCTGTCCCTGGACGCGGCCCGCCTACCTGCGGTCCTCGCGGCCCGGGCCGGCTACCGGTTGCCCTACTACTGGTCGAACATGGCGGTACGGGTCGGCGACAACGAGGTCGCCTATCGCTGTGTCCGCCGTTGGCCCGGCCGTCGGCGGCTGCGTTGTGACGCCGACGTGCGGCTGGGCGCTCCGCTGAGCGAGGCGGAGCGCGACGAGCTGGCCCATTTCCTCACCGCCCGGTATCGCCTGTTCACGGTCATCGCCGGCAGGCTCGCCACCGCCGAGGCAGAGCACCCCGTGTGGCCGCTGCGCCGAGTGGAGTTGCTCCGGCTGGATCAGGACCTGCTAACGGGGGCGGGACTGCCCACCCCGGCCGGCGATCCCCTCCTCCACGCGTCTGCCGGCGTTCCCGTACGGGTGGGAATGTGGCACCCGCTGGAGCGACCGTGATGTGCGCTTGAGACGCAGTCCACGTGGGACCGTCGCTCCTCACCGCGTTAGCGGACGCCCCGAGCCAGCGATGGCTGCTGCCGTGACCGCTCGTCGCCGGTCATGGTGGTGCTCATCGACGGCGTTTCTACGCTCTTGGCGACGGAAGAACCGGCGCCCGGAGCGGGAGGGCCGCCCATCGTCTCATCGCCTCGGGTGCGTCGCCGGCTCGCACGCACAACGGCCGCCCCAGCCGCCGCCGCTGTCAGGACCAGCGCCGCTGCCTCCAGCAATGGCCGTCTCCGGCTTCCTCTACGTCTCATTCACCTCTCCTTGCGTCTCAGCTTGGCCCACATCCTGCAAGCCTGAACGAGACAGGGAGCGGCATTGGGGATGCTGTACCCGTTCGTGCATTCCCGGTGCGCCCTCACCGGGTACGTACCCGTTCCCGTCCTCCGGTCAGCGACGCGAGATGTCATCGCCCACGTGCGCGGATAACTGCCTGGCGTGGCCTCCAGCCTGTGCGCGGCCTGCTCGCCGAAGCCCGCGAGCACCTTGCTGCCGTGGGCGACGGCACAAAGATCCGGCGGCAGGTGAGCCACCTCGTTGACCGTGGACGCCCGCGTCGATGCTCCGATGGCCGTCTGCGGCTCCGCTGGCATCCGTTGGGCCGACTAGGGGCCCGGCAAGCCGTACCAGGTCTGCCATCTCGCTGGCGCCTGTCGTGGCGTCAGCGATGAGTTTTGCGGGGTCGGCGGATCAGTAGTACCAGTGTTCGGGGTCGACGGTCAGGAGTGATGATGTCCCCTACGGTGAGCATCGAGTCCGACGAGCGGGAGTTCGCGCGGCTGGCCGGACCGCTGCGGCGGGAGATCCTCGCGCACTGCTACCGGATGCTCGGCTCGGCCGTCGACGCTGAGGACGCCGTGCAGGAGACCTATGTGCGGGCCTGGCGGGCGTTTGACGGGTTCGAGGGACGCTCATCGCTACGGGTGTGGCTGCACCAGATCGCGACGAACGCCTGCCTGCGCGCGATCGAGCAACGCGGACGCCGGGCGGTGCCCTCCGGCTTGGGGGCGCCCGAAGACGGCTGGCAGGACCGGCTTCGGCTGGCCCCGCCGCAGACGCAATGGGTGGAGCCGCTGCCACCGACCCGGCCGACATCGTCGGCCGGCGTCAGCACGTGCGTCTGGCGTTCGTCGCCGCCCTGCAGCACCTCGCGGCCCGGCAGCGGGCGGTGCTGATCCTGCGGGACGTGGTGGGACTGCGTGCGCACGAGGTCGCTGCCATCCTGGGTACCACCACTGTCGCGGTCAACAGTGCGCTGCGCCGGGCCAGGGCTGCCCTGCAGCAGTTGTCGCCGACGGCCGACGAGGTGAGCGAGCCGGACAACCCGCGCCACCGCGCCCTGCTGGACCGGTACGTGACCGCATTCCATGACGCCGACCCCGCCGCGCTGGCGGCGGTCCTGCGCGAGGACGTCACCTTGGAAATGCCGCCATACGCGAGCTGGTTCGCCGGCCGCAGCGCGGTCACCGGGTTCTTCGGCGCGCAGGTGTTGTCCGCGCCGGAGCGGTTCCGGCTGCTGACGGCCGATGCGGCAGGACGACTGGCGGCCAACGGCCAGCCAACGTTCGTCGCGTACCTGCGCGAACCCGATGGCCGGTACCACGTCCACGCCCTGCACGTCCTGGACGTGACCGCGACCGGCATCGCCCACATCCACGTGTACATGCAACCGGAGCTGTTGTCGGCCTTCGGGCTGCCACCCCACCTGCCCGAACAATAGTGGTCACGCCGGCGGTGAGTTGCCGGGCCGGCGCGGATCTCCATTGGTGAGACCGGAAAGTATCCGCCTCCCGATACCGGATGGAGCAGCATGACCACCACTGTCCTTCCCCCGGCGCCGGCACCGGCCCGGAGCCGTACCCGCGCCACGCTGATCCTCGCTTCCCTGGGCAGCTTCCTCGCCGCCCTCGATGTGGTCGTCGTCGCCACCGCGTTGCCCGTACTGCAGCGCGACCTCGGCGCCGGCCTGGCCGACCTGGAATGGACTATCAACGCCTACAACCTCGTCTTCGCCTGCCTCATGCTCACCGGCGCGGCCCTGGGCGACCGGTTCGGCCGTCGCCGCATGTACCTCGTCGGCCTGCTCGTCTTCGCCGCCGCCTCGGCCGCCGCGGCCCTGTCCCACGGCCCCGGTGCGCTGATCACCGCCCGAGCCGTGCAGGGCGCCGGCGCGGCGATCCTCATGCCGCTGACCTTGACCCTGATCAGCGACGCCTTTCCGATCGGGCTGTCTCGCTAACGGTGTTTCCGGCGATCTTGGTTAGTAGGTTTCAGCGGCTGGGAAGCGGTCGCTGAAGGTGATGGCGAAGGCGTTCAGGGCGGGTTTCCAGCGCATCGTCCATCGGGTTCTGCCTGCTCCGGTGGGGTCCAGGGATCGGGTCACCAGGTACAGACACTTCAACGCGGCCTGCTCGTTCGGGAAGTGGCCGCGGGCCTTCACGGCCCGCCGGTAGCGGGCGTTCAACGACTCGATCGCGTTGGTCGAGCAGATGACCTTGCGGATCTCTAGGTCGTAGTCGAGGAACGGGATGAACTCGGCCCAGGCGTTGTCCCACAGCCGGATCACCGCCGGATACCGGCCACCCCACTTCTCGGCCAGGTCGTCGAACGCCGCCCGGGCGGCGTCGGCGTTGACGGCGGTGTAGATCGGCTTGATGTCCCGCTTCGGCCGCCGTCCGGGACGTTGCCCCGGCTCCGGAAAGTCCCGCCCGGCGAACGGGGCCGCGAGACGGGCCGCGGAGGGCGTGTCGTGTACAAGATCCGCAAGCTCGACGAGATCAACGAAGCGATCGAGGACGTGCTCGCCGGGCGGGTGGCGCCCGGCTGGTCCTCCAACCCTGATCCCCGGCCGTCCGGACCGCCGTCCCTAGCCGGCAGGGCGAGCACGTCGAGGTGGTCATCGTGGGCACCTGTCTCGTCGTGGCGGGACCGGACCCGTCAGTCCATCCCAGCGCGCGGCAGCCACTCGCGGAAGCGCCGTTGGTCCCGGGCCGCGGGGGCGCTCCGCCCCTGCCCAACTGTGACAGGAACGGGCGAGGGTGGAGGCGGGACGGAGTGCCGACGCGGCACGCCACGGACAGTGGAGGGTGATGTGGCCACCGGCGGCGGACGGGGCGTACCGAGGCCCACCGACACCTCCACCAGTCCGGCGGTCGCCACCGGCCTCAGCTCCGCGGAGGCTGCCGTCCGGCTGCGATCGGATGGGCTGAACACGGCGGTGGCGCCGCCTCGCCGGCATCTGGCCGCCCGGGTGCTGCACCAGCTCACCGACCCGCTGGTGGCGCTCCTGCTGGCCGCCGCCGTGGTGACCGCGGTGCTGCGCGACTATCCGGACACCGCGGTGATCGTGCTGGTCGTCCTGGTCAACACCGCCATCGGAGTGGTGCAGGAGGTCCGCGCCGACCGGGCCATCGCCGCGCTGGACCAGCTCGCCGCGCCCACCGCGCGGGTGGTTCGCGACGGCCGCGACCTCGTCCTGCCCGCCGCCGACCTGGTCCGCGGCGACCTGGTCCGGGTGGAGGCCGGCGACGTCGTTCCCGCCGACCTGCTGCTCACCGACGCCGCCCGGCTGCACCTGGACGAGTCCGCGCTGACCGGCGAGTCGGTGCCGGTGGGACGGGTCGCCGGCGAGGAGGCGAGCGCGGGAACCGTGGTGACCACCGGGCGGGCCACCGGGACGGTGGTGCGGACCGGCGCGGCGAGCGCCCTGGGCCGGATGAGCGCGCTGGTGGCCGCCACCCGGCCGGCCGCCACCCCGCTGCAGCGCCGGCTGGCCTCGCTCGGCCGGGTCCTCGGGCTCGCCGCGGTCGTCCTCTCCGCGCTGGTCTTCGCCCTCGGCGTGCTGGCCGGCCGGCCGGTGGTGGACATGGCCGTCACTCATTCCGCTGAGGAGAGCCTGGTCCTCAGCTCACCGCCTGTTTCACGAGCGCGCCGATCCTGGCCTCGTCGTCGATGGTCAGCTCGGTCAGGGCGTACGAGGTCGACCAGATGGCGCCGTCGTCGAGGTTCGCCTCGTCGCTGAAGCCGAGCGTCGCGTACCGCGTCTTGAACTTCGCCGCGGGCTGGAAGTGGCAGACCACCTTGCCGTCGCGGGCGTAGGCGGGCATCCCGTACCACAGCTTCGACCTGAGGCCCGGCGCGTTGGCCTTGATCACGGCGTGCAACCGCTCGGCGATCACCCGGTCGGACTCCGACATTCCGGCGATCTTCGCGAGCACGTCGCTTTCCGGGTTGGTCTTGGACCTGGCTCTTCGTCATCGACGGCGCCGTCACCCTGCTGGTGCGGGTGGCGACCGCGCGGCTGCTGCCCACCGAGCCGCCGCCGACCCCGCGGAGTCCGGACTCACGGCCTGTGGCACAGCGTACGCGCGGACCGCGCCCCGACGCTCCGGCGTCGCGGACGCCCTGGTCGGCGGCGGCCAAGATGCCAGGGCGGCGATCCGGCTGATGCGCAGCGGGCGGGCTTACAAGTTGGGTAACGTCGGGTCGAGGCAGCACAGCAAGTCTTCGTCGGCGGTGACCGGTGGGGGGCCTGCAGGGGGCTGGTCACGGCCACACCCGGTGTCGACCATCGTCGTCTCCTCCTGCAGCCGTGCGGACTACATGACGCAGGTCATGCCGTCCCAGCCGGCGTAGCCGGAATGCATGCCGGGGTTGTGCTGGCCGGTGAAGCCCATGGTCTGGGCGCAGGTGCGTACGTGCTGGCCGAAGTCGGCGCCGGACGGCCCGTCGGCGAATGCGGTGGCCGGGGTGGCCAGTACCACGGCAGTGGTGGCCAGGGCGGCGGTGAGGGCGACGCGGCGGATCGGTGCCATGATGGGACCTCTTCTTCTGTCGACAGTTGCGAACACGGTTAGCGTCACGCGCTGATACCTCCGGCTGTAGGGGCCAGGGTCCTCATCCGGCTGGGTCACTGGTCCTTACCCCGGTGGTATCTGTGCGGAGAAGACGAAGGTTGCGTCCACTGGAGTGGTGTACGACTTGCCCGTGATGGGCGTGTTGCGTAGATAGGAGGCGGCCATCGCGTGATCCTTCGAGACGACCAAGT